>NZ_JAHHZS010000036.1 GCF_022606295.1 Arthrobacter bambusae | reverse complement strand
CGGACAGCAACAACCAGCCCCGGGACACGGCACGTCCTCGACATCCGCACCCCCACCGGACACCACTACCGATCAACAGCCCCGCCCCTGCCAGGAACGCCTTTGAACGGAGACCCGCCCGTCATGGCTGCGCACTATTTCGGGGACCTGTTTCGCGCGCGCCACGGACAGGACGTGCCGGCCGCTTAGGCACGCACAAACCCGCCCGGCCGTGTATTGGTAGTGCCATCCAGTCAGAACGCAGGGCCTCCCGTTTCGCCCAGCGGGTATTCGCGCTGGAGTTGGGCAACTTTGGGGTCGTCCTCGTCAGCTCCGTAGTCCGAATTCCGGGTGATGTCCTTGCCGTCGGGGAGCTTCATCGCCCGGAAGACCAGGGACAGGACGGCAGCAATAATGAGGTTGATCGCGAATGCCACGACGGCGATGTAGACCTGCACGTTGGTGCCGGGGATGGCAGCGATGGAGCCGCCGAAGTTCGCCTTCGTCACGGGGTTGACCACGTTGTACGCCGCGACGGTGCCGTAGGCAATCCCGGCCACCCAGCCCGCGAAGAGGGCCCAGCGGTGGAACCAGCGGGTGTAGAGCCCTGCCACGATCGCCGGGAAGGTCTGCAGGATCCAGATGCCGCCGAGGAGCTGCATATTGATGGCCGCCGACTGGTCCATCGCGATCACGAAGATCAGCGCCCCGAACTTCACCACGAGCGAGGCGATCTTGGAGACCTTCGCTTCTTGCCGCGGGTCGGCGTCGGGCCGTATCAAGTCCCGGTAGATATTGCGGGTGAACAGGTTGGCGGCAGCGATCGACATGATGGCGGCCGGGACCAACGCGCCGATGGCGATGGCCGCCAGGGCAATACCGGCAAACCATGCCGGGAAGTTGTCCAGGAACAGTTGCGGAACCACCAGTTGCGGATTGACGGCACCGTTCAGGTCAATCGGCTTGGTGCCCGCGGAAATGGCCGCGTACCCCAGGAGGGCAAGGAATCCCAGCAGCAGCGAATACAGCGGAAGGACCGCCGCGTTCTTGCGGATCGTGTTCCTGCTCTTGGTCGCCAGGACTCCGGTGACCGAGTGCGGGTACATGAACAGCGCCATGGCCGAGCCAAGGGCCAGCGTCCAGTACGCGGAATAGCTGGCGGCACCCGGGATGAAGACACCCGCCGGCTTGCCTGTGGCCGGGCTGAGGGCGTCGAGTTTCGTCTGGGCTGCACCGAAGATGTTGTCCCAGCCCCCGAACTTGATTGGCAGGTAGATCACGGCAACGATGACCGCGAGGTAGATCAGCAGATCCTTCACGACGGCGATAAGCGCCGGCGCCCGCAGGCCCGAGGTGTAGGTGTAGGCGGCCAGGACCACGAAGGCGATGATGAGGGGCAAGTCGGTCAGCAGCACATTCTGCGCACTGCCAAGGCCCAGCACGGTGAGCACCGCCTTGATGCCAACCAATTGCAACGCGATGTAGGGCATGGTCGCGACAATCCCCGTGAGGGCCACCGCAACCGTCAACGCTCTGCTGTCATAGCGCCCGCCCACGAAGTCAGCCGGTGTGACGAACCCATGCCGGTGCGAGACCGACCACAAACGGCTCATCAAAAGGAACACGATCGGGTAGAGCACGATCGTGTACGGCACGGCGAAGAAGCCGCTCACGGCGCCGGTGGCCCACATTGCCGCCGGGACTGCCACAAACGTGTAGGCCGTGTAGAGGTCCCCGCCAAGGAGGAACCACGTGACCCACGTTCCGAACCCGCGGCCGCCAAGGCCCCACTCATCGAGGCTGTGCAGGCCCGTTTCCTTGCCCGCGCGCCAGCGCGCGGCGAAGAAGCCCAGCACCGCCACGAGGATGAAGAGGACGACGACGACGGTGAGCGCGACGCCGTTGACGGGCCGGTCCGCTGTGGTCGCCAGCGGGACAGTGAGCGCGCTCATTGTTCCTGCTCCTCGGTGCGTGCGCCTCGTCCGCCTCGCACTGCTTCTCGGCGCCGACGGTCCTCCTTGGTGACCAAGCGATAGGAGATGCCCACCATGCCCGCGGTGATAGGGACCCAGAGCATTTGGTACCAGTAGAAGAACGGCATGCCGGCGAGCCGCGGTTGATCAATCGAGTACGCGGGGACGAACAGCGGAACCAGAATGGCGACGGCCAGCAGGATTCCGGCCGCAATATAGGGACCGGGCCTTGCGGGCCCCCGGGTCGGCACATCGGGAGTGGACATGGACGCCTCCTCAGAGAGACGGCCCCCGGAGCGGGATGGGCTTCCCGGGACGTGCCGGCGGCCTGATGGACCGTATGTGTACCGGTTCATCAATAGAATAGATTCTGGATTAATTCTTTGACAGGGGAAGTGCCCCCGCTCTTTTCGCGGCCGGGTTTGATGCCGCCTGTTTGTCATCTGTCTTGACTAGAGCTGGTAATGTCCGTGACGTCCGCTCCTGCGGGCGTTGTTTGCAGGCGCGGGTCTCTTCCGTTGCCAAAACGGAAGGAAATTCACATGAACGCGTCGATCCTGCGCGCTCCCAGGCGGCCGAAACTTGTTCGACCCCGTATCCGGAAAGGCATCGCCGGGTACGTGGCCCTGCTCATAGCGGGCATCGTCCTCGCCGCCCCCGGCGCCGGCGCGGCTTCCGCGGCACCCACGACGACTTCACCGTCACCCTCTCCGTCCGCGACGTCAAGTACCTCGAATGACCATGCGATGGGTTCAACGGTCCGCAGTCATGAGACCGCTGCGCCAATGCGGATGTCTGCCCAGGCCGTAGCGCCTGCTTCGGTGGCGTCCGGGGTGCCGGGGATGGATGTCAGCAGCCACCAAGGCAATGTGGACTGGCCCACCGCGGCCGCAAATGGCGCCAAGTTCGCCTACGTCAAGGCCAGCGAGGGCACCGGTTACGCCAACCCGTACTTCGCCAGCCAATATGCCGGATCCGCAAACGCCGGACTCTTGCACGGCGCCTACCACTTCGCGCTTCCCGACGCGTCCTCAGGAGCGGACCAGGCCAACTACTTTCTGCAGAGCGGCGCAGCCTGGACCCCGGACGGGAAGACCCTTCCTGCCCTCTTGGACATCGAATACAACCCGTATGGAAGTACTTGCTACGGATTGAGCCAAGGGGACATGGTGAATTGGATCTCCGATTTCGCCACGACCATCCTGTCCAAGACCGGGCGCCTGCCTGCCATTTACACCACCACTGACTGGTGGACAACGTGCACCGGCAATGCGGCGGGTTTCGGAAACCACCCCCTGCATATTTCCTATTTCTCGACTGACGCCGGACCGCTGCCGGCCGGCTGGCCGGACTACACCTTGTGGCAGAACTCCGATACAGGCGTTTTTCCCGGCGACCAGGACGTCTTCAACGGCACCCTCACCCAGCTGACCGACTTCGCCACCAACCCGGGCCCCATCTTCTCGGACATTTCCGGGGACCCGTTCACGTCCGAAATCAACTGGCTTGGTTCCCGTGGCATCTCCACCGGGTGGACCGCGTCCGACGGGTCGAGGAACTTCAACCCCCTGACGGCGGTAGCTCGGGACGCAATGGCTGCCTTCATGTACCGCCTGATGGGCAGCCCGGCGTTCACCCCGCCGGCGACGTCGCCATTCACTGACGTCGCCACGAACAATCCGTTCTACAAGCAGATCACCTGGCTTGCGATCAACGGCATCAGTACGGGATGGACCGAGTCCGACGGAAGCAAAACCTACCGTCCGTATCTTTCGGTCAACCGCGACGCCATGGCCGCTTTCATGTACCGCCTCGCGGGTAGCCCGGCCTTCACGGCACCGGCGACGTCGCCATTCACTGACGTCGCCACTGACAATCCGTTCTACAAGCAGATCACCTGGCTCGCAAACAGCGGCATCAGTACGGGATGGACCGAGTCCGACGGAAGCAAAACCTACCGTCCGTATCTCGCCGTCAACCGGGATGCGATGGCCGCGTTCATGTACCGGTACAACACCAATTTCGGGACGATGCACTGACAGGAACGCCCTGCAAATGAAACTGCAGAGGGCGGCCACCGATGCCGGTGACCGCCCTCTGTCGTGTGTGAATTTGGCTAGCCGTCAGACACGTTGGCCCGACTCACAGGGAACCGTCAGTGAAATCATCAGTGAACTGAACTGATGAAGCGGGGTGTGAACCGTAGGTCCCCCAATTTGACCTTCCCGGAAGCTGACAGGGCCAATGCGTTGGCGGCGGCAGCGCGTTGTGGCAAGTCGAGTGTCTCGGCTCGCGGAGGAGCGGTAGGCCCGCCAGCTACGTCCCCGCCAGCCATTCCGGCTCGAAGTCCGGATGGTCGGAATAGGGAAGCGCAAGGGCATTCAACGATTTCGTGGTCCATTCGATCGATTCCGGAATCCACTGCGGCGTATCACCAAGCGTGCCGCGAACCATCGTGGCCAGGGCCGCCTGCCGAGCGGATTCCACGATGCCGAGCAGCCTTCTCTTTGATTCGCATTCCAGGAGAAGACGTCGCTCGTACCATTTGCCCGCCTCGGAGACGGAACGGTCGCCGAGGAGTTTCCGCGCCGCAGCTTCGTCCTCACTCAGACGGTCCGAGAGGAAATCGACGATGTCCACAAACTGAGCGTACGCGTCCCTCGCGGCTGCGGAAACGGCCGCCCCAGCTAAGCGGGGTCGGCTTGCTTTTCGCGCTGGAGCTCGACGGCGGGAACGGCGGCGGAGGACGAAGCGGCGGCAGCGGCCACCGGGATGTTGACGTGCGGGAGCGCGTTGAAGTGGCTCCGGGCCATGCCGCCGAACTCGTAGGCGGTCTCGGCATGCTCGGACAGGTCCACTCCGGCGAGCTCCGCCTCGTGGCTGACGCGGAATCCTATGGTCTTGTGGATGACAAGGCCGATGATTGCCGTCATGATTCCGGACACCGCGAGGGTGACAAGGATGGCGACGATCTGCGCCACGAGCTGCTGGAGTCCGCCGCCGTAGAACAGTCCTCCACCCTTGCCGTTCACCGGCAAGGCGATGAATCCGAGCGCGAGCGTGCCCACAAGGCCGCCCCCAAGGTGGACGCCTACGACGTCGAGGGAGTCATCGAAGCCGAACTTGTGTTTCAAGTCGACAAACACGGCGCAGGCGGCGCCTGCCAGCAAACCCAGGCCGAGGGCCGCAGCAGGAGCCACGTTGGCACAAGCCGGAGTAATGGCCACAAGGCCGGCAACGACGCCGGAAGCCGCACCCAAAGATGTGGGGTGGCCATGCCGGATTTTCTCGGTGAGCAACCAGCTGAGCATGGCCCCGGCCGGGGCAACCAGGGTGTTGACCCAGATCAAGCCGGCCTGCGCCGACGTCGTGGCCGCACCGGCATTGAAACCGAACCAGCCGAACCAGAGGAGGCCGGCGCCAAGCATGATGAAGGGGAGGTTGTGCGGGCGGTGGTTCGGATCTTTTCCAAAGCCGTGGCGCTTGCCCAGGATCAGGGCCAGGACAAACGCGGCAGCTCCGGAGCTGATCTCCACCACTGTGCCGCCGGCGAAGTCGATCACCTGACCGAAGACCGAACTGATGGCTCCGCCGGGGCTCAGGAGGCCGCCGCCCCAGACCATGAAGGCCAAAGGGCAGTAGACCAGGGTGATCCAGATCGGGACGAAAACGACCCAGGAGGTGAATTTGGCACGATCGGCGATAGCGCCGCTGATCAGGGCCACGGTGACGATGGCGAAAGTAGCGCTGAAACCAAGCTTGATGAGATCGGTGGAACCGACCAGGTCTGCCGAGCCGAAGCTGCTGAACGGATTGCCGAAAATGCCCAGGACACTCTTGCCGCTGATCATTGAGTAGCCCCACAGGATCCAGACGGCGCCTACGATGCCCGCGGAGATGAAGCTCATCATGATCATGTTGAGGGAGGCCTTGGCCCGGGTCATGCCACTGTAGAAGAGGCCGAGTGCCGGAGTCATGAGCAGTGCAAGTGCCGCCGACACCATCACCCAAACGTTTTCCGCAGTGATATTCACGTGCGCTTCCCTTCTGATCGGAATGCCGTAGGAGGACCGTTGCAGCGTGGTCCCGTTCTTCCCCTGCCCAATATTTCCGGTTCCGTGTTTCAAGCAATGCGAGGAAAAATTGCGGGCACGTTACATAACTTGTCTAGGCGTGAAGAACGCATGACAGGCGTGTTTCGGGAATGTTAACTCCGTCTCCGCAGGGACGCCGGGTCACCCGGAGCGGACGTGCGGGATGCCGGTGATTCCGCGGAATCCAAGGCCGAAGGAGGTGAAATCCTCCCATCCGGCCGGAATGCCGGACATTTCTTCCACGTGAACGGCGGCTCACCGCCTCCAAAGGGATGTTTCAGCCGGACGCTGGCGCGCCAGGGCCACCGCGTGCACACTTAGCCTGTGAAGCCGTTTCTCCTGCTCGCATCTCGTGCCGAAGACGCCGCCGCCGAGGAAGAGTACCAGGCGTATCTCCGTTTTGGAGGGCTCGCTCCCAAGCAGCTGCAACGCATCCGGATGGAAGCGGCGCCACTTCCCCCGCTTGAGCTCTCCGACTACTCCGGCGTGATCGTGGGCGGCAGTCCGTTCACTTCGAGCGACCCTCCGGAACACAAGAGTCCGGTCCAGAAACGGGTGGAGAAGGAACTCGCTCACCTGCTGGACACGATTGTGGCCTCCGACTTTCCCTTTCTGGGGGCCTGCTATGGGGTCGGAACCCTGGGCCTTCACCAGGGCGCGGTGATTGACCGCACCTACGGTGAAGGGCTTGGAGGGGTAACCATCAAGCTCACGGCGGAGGGCCTCCAGGACCCCCTCCTCCAAGGCATGTCCGAGCGCTTTGTCGCCTTTACGGGCCATAAGGAAGCCTGCACGGTCCTGCCGGGACACGCGGTGTTGCTGGCCGGTTCGGCCGCCTGCCCGGTGCAGATGTTCCGCATCAAGAGCAATCTTTACGCCACGCAATTCCATCCGGAGCTGGACGCCGAGGGGCTCGTCACCCGGATCGACACCTATCGCCACGCCGGATATTTCCCGCCCGAGGCTGCTGAACAGCTGATGGCGGACGCCCGGAAGGTCACGGCGACCGAACCGATGAAGATCCTCGGCAACTTTGTCCGCCGATACGCGATTCCTCAATAACGTCGGCGGAATGAAGCACAATAGGCGCATGACCTTTGCAAACGTGGGCAGTCTCGGCACGAAACCCGGCCAGCGCGACGCCGTCGTGTCCATCCTGCTGACACCGAAACCTGAACTCCGGGGCGCGGGTTGCCTTCTCTACGAGGTGGGCATCAATGACGAAGCGCCGGACACGGTGTTTGTCTGCGAACTGTGGGAATCGGCAGAAGCGCACCGAGGGTCGCTGGAGTTGGACAGTGTCCGGGCCGCGATAGCCGAGGCAATGCCGCTGCTGTCCGGAGAGATGGGTGGCACGCGGTTCACTGTATTGGGCTCACCAATCCGCGACGCTTGATATTCACCCAGGTGACACGCGGCTGACGGACAGGGTTTTCATAGCTCCCACATAGCTGCAGTAGCTACGGTTGCATCATTATGGAAGAGCAAGAGCCCCGTCGTCCCGGCCAAGGGTCCGGACGAAAGAGAAGCCGGTGGAACCAGTGGAGCCCTCGCCGGCGTCGATCGGCCTTGCTGACAGCCTGCGCCGCCATTCTGGCTCTGACCCTGACGGCCACGGTCTACTCAGCTGCGCACGCCCGCCCCGCTTCCGATTTCGTTTCGGCCCCGACGGCACCCCCGGGTGACCTGGCCGCGGCTGCCCCGACGACGACGGCGGCTAGCCCTACGGCGGCGGCTTCGGCTCCTGCCCCGGTAGCCGCTGCGCCGGCCCCGACGGCAGCCGCAGCACCGGCCCCGACGGCGGCAGGAACTGTGACGCCCGCGCTTGATGGGCAAATCAATGCGATCATCGACGCCAACAATGGGTACCAGATCGGCGTGGCCCTGATTGATCTGTCCGATGGTTCGACGCACCAATACGGGGTCCAGGATCCGTTCGAGGCAGCAAGCACAGCCAAGGTGCTGTCAGCGATTGCCTACTACCACCTCGTCGAAACAGGCGCAGCGTCGCTCGACGATCCTTTGGGGGACTACACCTCGGGCTTCCAAATCAAGGAAATGATCCAGGACAGCGATAACGACTCATGGTCGTTGATCATGGACACCATCGGTCACCCACAGTTGCAGGCCTACGCCACGTCAATCGGGATCAACTACGACCCGGAGAACAACACCCTGACCCCCGCCGAGATGGCCAGTATCATGGCTGGTCTCTACGACGGGAAGCTCCTGAACCAGCAGGACACGGCGCAGTTGTTGTCCTATATGCAGAACACCAACTACGAATCACTGATCCCCGCCGCAGTGCCGGCCGGAATCACCGTTTTCCACAAATATGGACTGCTCGACGACGAACTCCACGATGCCAGCATCCTCACCAACGGGACCAAGAGCTATGCCTTCGTGGTCTACACCAAGGGCCAGGACGAGAGCGACATCCCCGCCCGCACCGACATCTTCCACCAGCTCACCCAGGCTGTGGTGGGCGGCCTGTTCTAAAGGGACCCAGGCTACTTTTCAATATCACGACGCCGGCCGTGCAGTCAGACTGACTGTACGGCCGGCGTCGTTGTTCCCTTGGCGCTGAGCGCCTGTCGCGATGTTCGCTTGTACCTATATGCCTCCTTTACTCATGGGGTCGGGCCAATTACCTATCAGTCGGTTATTGTCCTGCATGGTCTTCTCCTGACTAGACGTGTCCTGCGCTGGTGGCGCAGTTGGTCGTGCCTGCCAAAAGGGCAGGAGCGGCCTGGTCAGTCGGGGGAAGATCCAGGATCGAATGCAGGTTCGGTTGAAGGCGTTTGCCTGGGGTCGGGTATCGGACAGTGGCCGGGCGGGGGCGCGAGTCCACGTTGTTCGGGCAGATCTGCCGCGCCAAAAGTGGAACCGCCCTCCGGGCCCGACATCGATCCGGCCTCATGCGGCGACGCAGCCGCGGGAGCCGGCGCGTCAGGCGGAGCTCCGCCCGGAACCGTAGACACATCCGACGGCGCGAATACAGCAGGGGGAGCGAAGACGACACCGTCCGGGAATCCGGAAGTCCTTGTGCTCGCTCCTGAGCCGGCCTGGACGGCAGGTGGAACGGGGTTCGTATGGACAAGCGTGGAGGGGCCAGTGAGCGCCGCGCCGGGTCCAGCACGCGGGGGAGCAGCGGGGACAGCAGGAACACTTGGTCCTGTATTCCGCAGTATTACGGGCACCCGCGGCAATTCCGGCACGGAAGGACCCTCCGGCAACGCCGCGAGTTCCTTGAGCGTCTTGGTGACCACGCGCTGCACGCCATGGACGACCCCGACCACCGGCGTCACGGCGTGGTCTGTTAGCTGACGGACCACGGCCCCAGGAACTGTGGCCAATTGACTCGGGACTGCAACCCCGGAGGGGTCCTGGTTGACGAGCCGTCCCAGGGGATCGGCAAGGGGAACCGGAGGGAGGGAAATCGAAGGCGCCGGGACAGCCGGGATCCCCGGCATGGCGTCGGTGGCTTGCGAAGGACCGGCGATCCACAGCAACCATGCCAATGCGCCGAAAGCGGCGAATAGCAGGGGGCGTAACACATAAATGCCACGGCGCCCCAGAGACCTGGCCAAACACTCCACCTCCCCAGTGCGGTGTTTGGAAACTAAGGTACGCCGGTCGTGGTCGGCAGTCCATAGCTAAGCATGCTTAGTTCCCGAATTCGGGAAGCAACAGGGATCCTGGATCCTCGCCGGGTCACCGCTGCCTTCCACGAGGCCGCAGCACCCCGGCCATCTCGGTGACTGCGCAGCAAGGCCGCGTCCATGGTCGACGTCGGCTGGTCATCGAGGTAGATGGTACCGCTGGTGGGTTCGATGGGGCGGTTGATCAGGGTACGCCTTGGTGACATTTTCAAACGTGACTATTTCTGTTTCATGCCTTCCTGGGGCACTTCATGGTCTCCGGATGGTTCCACGAGGATGTTGTCCGCCACCCTCGCCAGTTCCTCGCCAAATGTCTGCGCCTTCGCTTCGCCCAAGCGGTAGCTCGGTGCGACGATGCTGAGGGCTGCCACGGTGCGACCGCCGATCACGATGGGTGCGGCGACGGCCGTGATGTCGTCTTCTACGCCGCTTCGCACGATGGCGAAGCCGCGGCCGTTCTGCCCGCCAGTCAGGACCTTCCCGGCGGCGGATCCTTCCAACGGAATGCTCCTGCCGACCCAACTGGTGTGCCGGACAGAGTGCGTACCTTCGACGATGGCAATGTAGATACCGGTTTCCCCAGGACCGGGAATACTCAAATAGCAGGACTCGCCCGTTTCAGCCACCAACCGCTTCATGTGCAGCGTGCAGAGCGATACGAGGGACTCCTGTCCCAACGCGAGGGCTCCCAACTGGATCACGCTGGCGCCGGGACGGAAGTTTCCACCCGGATCCCGCTTCACGAATCCGCTGCCTTCCAAGGTGCGGAGGAGACGGAGTGCGGTGCTGGCCGACAAGTCAACAACACGTGCGGCGTCGCTCAGGCTGATGGAGCCATCGGTGCAGACCGCGCTCAGGAGGGCCAAAGCCCTTTCGACCGTCCGTGTGGAGGAATCTGCTGCCACTGCTTGGCCTGCTTTCAAGTGGTCTGAATCACCATGTCTTGCCACTAAGTAAAAATTAACTTTCATCGGGTGGCAATAGATTTCTGGAAATTGTCTGAGACTCCGGGATTTGAGACATTCTGTGGCGCCAGGGCATATCGGTGGTGTTCGGGCCCGTTAATTGTCGCGGTTCTGTGTCGGAACCCTTGTCATGGGGTGGCATCTGGTTTTTACTTGGTGGCAGACATAATCGGAGGAACACGTGAATACCGTCAATCAGCTCCTTGACTCAATCAAGGACGTGGGCCGCGATGCGGCGCGCGGGGGATACTCGAGGGCCGTCTACTCGACGCCCGAGCTCGACCTCAGGCACTGGTTCATCGAACAAGCCCAGCACCGCGGCCTCGAGGTCGAGACCGACCGCAACGGCATCATCTGGGCCTGGTGGGGAAAGCCCCGGGACGGCGCGCTCGTCACAGGAAGCCACCTCGATTCCGTCCCGGGAGGAGGGGCCTTTGATGGGCCGCTTGGCGTCGCGTCCGCACTCGCCGCCGTCGATGTCCTCGTTTCCCGCGGTCTTGAGCCTGGGCGATCCCTGGCCATCACCGTCTTCCCGGAAGAGGAAGGATCCCGCTTTGGGGTGGCCTGCCTGGGTTCGCGACTATTGACTGGCGCCATCGACATCGAGAAGGCGCTGAACCTGCGCGACGTCGACGGCAACACTTTCGCCGACGTCGCCCGAAGCAACGGCCTGGATCCCCGGCACGTCGGACCCGATCCGGAGGCCATGGCGCGAATCGGCGACTTCGTTGAACTGCATGTGGAACAGGGAAAGGGACTGGGCCAAGGCGGGCCGGCCATCGCCGTCGGAAGCTCCATCCTGGGCCATGGCCGCTGGAAACTGAGCGTCAGCGGCCAAGGCAACCACGCCGGGACGACCCTCATGACCGACCGCGCCGACCCGATGGTTGCGGCCGCGCAGATCGTCGTTGCCGTCCGCGACACGGCGGCGAGGCAGCCGGATGCGCGGGCCACCGTGGGGCGCTTGACCCCGGTTCCCGGCGGCACCAACGTGATTGCCTCGCGCGTCGATCTCTGGCTCGACGCCCGGCATCCCGACGACGCCGTGACCGCACACCTGATCGAATCCATTTACCGCGCAGCCCGGGAAATCGCGGCGGGCGAGGGATGCACCGTTAGCCTCACCGAGGAGTCCTACAGCGACACCGTGCACTTCGATCCCGAGCTGAGCCGACGCATCGGCGAGCTCCTGCCGGGAGCGCCCGTGCTCGCGACCGGCGCCGGGCACGACGCCGGAGTCTTGGCTGGACATGTCCCCTCGGCGATGCTTTTCGTGCGCAACCCGAGCGGAATCTCCCATTCCCCGGAAGAATACGTGGCTGACGAGGACGCCTCAGCCGGCGCCGTCGCCCTCGCCGACGTTCTGGAGGGACTCTTGTGAGCGGGTTCTGGTGCGAAACCGCCTTGGTAAACGTCGACGGCGGCAGCGACGGCGGTGCGGTTGTCGCCGCCGGTGTGCGGCTGGAAGTGCTCGAGGGCCGCATCTCCGGGATCTTGACCGGCGTCGGGCCCGAAACGGGTGACCGGATATTGAACGGTGTGGTCTTCCCCGCGGCGGCAAACGCCCATTCGCATGCTTTTCACCGGATCCTGCGTGGACGGACCCATGACGGGCGCGGCGACTTCTGGGTTTGGCGGGAGCAAATGTACAGGAGCGCTGCGGAACTGACACCGGAGAAATACGAGAAGCTCGCCACGGCGGTCTTCGCCGAAATGGTGGTCTCGGGTTTCAGCAGCGTGGCCGAGTTCCACTACGTGCACCACCAGCCCGACGGAACGCCGTACCCGGAACGGCACGCGATGGAACTGGCGTTGGCAAGGGCAGCCGTTGCGGCCGGGATCCGACTGACATTGCTGGACACCCTGTACCTCGCGGGAGGCATCGGGACGCCGCTCAGCCCGGAACAGGCACGGTTCGGCGACGCCGATGCCCAAGCCTGGCTGGACCGGCTCGGCTCACTGCGCGCCGAGGTAGCGCAGGGCTTCCCGGCGGACATGGTGGGCGTGGGGGCAGCCCTGCATTCCGTCCGCGGAGTGCCCGAAGAAGCGCTCAAGACCGTCGCGCGGCAACTGCCTGCGGACATCCCGCTCCACATCCACCTCAGCGAACAACCGGCCGAGAACGATGCCTGCCTGCAGGCCTACGGTGTCACCCCCGCTGGGCTTCTTGCCCGGCACGGCCTGCTGTCCCGGCGGCTCTCCGCCGTCCACGCGACCCACCTGACGCCGGACGACGTTCAGCTCCTCGGGGACGCGGGAGCCACCGTGGTGATGTGTCCGAGCACTGAGGCCGATCTTGCCGATGGCATCGGGCCGGCACGCGAATTGTCCGACGCCGGAGCGACCATCGCGCTGGGAACGGACCAGCACGCGGTGATCGATCCCTGGATTGAAATGCGCACCTTGGAACACGGAGAACGACTCGGCTCCGGCCAACGGGGCAGGTTCTCACCCCAGGAACTGCTGCGCGCCGCCACCATCGGTGCAACAGCTTCCATGGCCACACCCATAGCGTCGGCACTGGAGGTAGGTGCGGTGTGCGACCTCATGGCCGTGGCCCCGGACTCGGCGCGGACAGCCGGTTCCATGCCGCAACAGTTCGCGTTCAGCGCGACCGCGAGCGACGTCACCGCCGTCGTGGTTGCCGGGAAGCTGGTGGCCTCCAACGGCGTCCATGTTCGGCTGGGTTCTCCGGGGAGCCTGCTCACCGAGGCGCTGAAGGAGTTCTCCTAGGCCGATTTCCTCAGCCCTGGAGCAGTTGGGGAGGCGTCACGTTGCTGCCGCCAAGACGCGCGCTCACCTTTGTGGCCGTTTTTCGAATCCCTCGCTCACCTCTAGTGAGCGAGGGATTCCGAAATTTGCCCTATATGTGAGCGCGCGTCGGCGGGAACGGCGCATATCTGAGCGAGCGTTCGGCGGGTTACTTCAACCCCGAGCGGACGAAGGCATCCACCACGTATCGCTGCAGGAAGATGTAGATCAGGAAGATCGGCAGGCACGCGAGCGAGGACGCTGCCATGATGGCGCCCCAGTTGTTGCCTTCGGCGCCCAGGAAGCCGCGGATGCCCACCTGGATGAGGGCGTCGGACTTCTGCATGATCAGTGATGGCCACAAGTATTCGTTCCAGGCGCTGATGAACAGCATGATGCCAAGGGCCGCAAGTGCCGGGCGGAGGTTCGGGACCACCACTTCCCACAGGGTCCGCCAGGACGACCGTCCGTCCATCTGGCCGGCATCGAGGAGGTCCTTCGGGAAGGCTTCGAGGTGCTGGCGCAGCATCATCACCGCGAATGCCGAACACAACTGCGGAATGACGACGCCGGTGATGGTGTTGAGCAGGCCCATCTGGGACACGAGCAAGTAGTTGGGAATCATCGTGACCTGGAAAGGCACCAGCCACGACCCCACAAACAACAGGTACAAGGCCTTCTTTCCGACAAAGTCCCAACGCGCGAAGCCGTAGGACGCCAGGATCGCCACGAGCAATTGGGACACGGCCAACGCCAGCGCCATGCCGAAGGTGTTCGCAAGCATGCCTGCGATCGGGATGGTCTTCAGGACGTACTGGAAATTCTCCAGGCTCAGCGGTCCCGGCAGCGGGTTCGTGGACAGGGCGTCCGACGGCGGCCGGAAAGCCGTGACGAACATCCAGTAGATGGGGAAGATCGAGACGATCGCCAAGGCGATGAGGAGAATGTGGCTGGGTACTGACCGTAACGAGGAGAACGGCCCTGAAACTTTGGTCGGCGCTGAAAGGGCAACATCCGAGGAACCAGGCTGGGCCGGCGGGGCGATGGTGATGAAGGCCATGGTGGTTCTTTCTAGTTGTCGTAAAAGCTGAGTCGCTCCGAGAGTTCCACGAAGACCAGGGCAATCAGCCCGAATCCGAGGAAGAAGAGCGTGCCCGCGGCGGAGGACAGGCCGGCGTCGAAGTTCCTGAAGCCGAACTGGTAGAGCAGGTAGTAAATGTTGGTGGACGAGTTGCCGGGGCCGCCCTGTGTCACGAGGTCGATGATGGGATATGTCCACTGCGCGGACAGCAGGATGGTCATGAGCGAGAGGAACACCAGGCTCGGCGAAAGCAAAGGGATGATGATCCGCCACGTGATCTGCCTGCCGCTCGCGCCGTCGATCGACGCGGCTGCTGCATAGTCCGGACTGATGCCCGCCAGCCCGGCCGAAACCACCAGCACGCCGAAGCCGAGCATCTGCCACCCCACGATCACGATCACCGCCATCATCGAGCTGTCGGGATTCCGGAACACGTTGCCCATCGGCGCGCCCAAGGCGGCGGCGATCGCGGGAATCGTTCCGCCTTCCGGTGCGAACAGCCATCGCCAAACGGCACTGCTGGCCACGGGTGTGATCAGGAAGGGAACGAAGATCAGGGCCTGGTATGCCGTGCGGGCCTTGCCCTGGACCTTGCGCGAGAGCAGCGCGAACACGAGCGGCAAGGCAACCGAAATACCCAGGAACGCCAGGATGTACACGCCGGTGTTGAGCAATGCTTGGTGCAGTTCGGGCAGGCTCAGGACCTTCGCGTATTTCTGTACGTCAACGTATTGCTTGGGCTTGGTGGGGATCAGGTTCCAGTCGTTGAAGGAGAGGTTGACGGTCTGTCCCAGCGGCCAGTAGGTCCAGACGAGAAGCAGGACCACGGCGGGCAGGATGTAGAGGTAGGGGCTCACGGCGCGGCGCTTGGGACGCCGATTGACCGGGAGCCCCGCCAGGCCGGCAGGGGCAACGCCCGTTGCCGGCCCGGCGGTCTCGATGAACATGCTTGCGGTTTCCTTCCGGTGCTGTGGCTGGTTAGCGAACGCTTTCGGCGAGCTCGCCGTCGGCGGGTTCGCCAGTGTCGGAGGGCTCGCCGTCGGACTCCTCGCCGGGTGCGGTCATCGCCGCGGTGGCCTCTTCGAGGGTCATCTTCTCGAAAGCGGCCATCTGCTCAGCCGTGACGGAGTACACCGTGGAGAACTCGCCGATCGGCACGACGGAGCTGAGCATCTTGTCCTGGTAGAGGTGGATCAGGTTGAACGCTTGTGCTCCGTTCTGGCCGCGCATGGACTTCGGAGCGACGTTCAGGTCCTGCGTGTAGCACGTGGCCGAAGCAACCGTGACGGGAGCGCCGCCGAAGGTGCTGAAGGTGGAGTAGTGCAGGTGGCCCGCCAGGATGCCACGGACGTCGGTGCCTTCGATGACCTTCTCGAAGCGGCTCTGCTCGCGGAGTTCGAACATGGCCATCATCTCCAGCGGGCTGGGGACGGGCGGGTGGTGCAGGGCGATGAGGGTGCCGTGCGGGGCCGGGGTAGCGAGGACATCGGATAGCCAGGCGAGCTGCTCGTCGGAAATTTCACCGTGGTGCTTGCCCGGAACCGTGGAGTCCATGGCGATGATGCGCAGGCCGTTGACGTCGTGGACCATGTCCACGGATTCCTCGCCGGCGTCGGAGTCGAGGAGGCCCGAGCGGAAGGCGGTACGGGCGTCGTGGTTGCCCATGACCCAGATGATCCTGGCGCCGAGTTCCTCGGCGACGGGCTCCACGATGTTGCGGAGGCGGACGTAGGCGTCGGGACGGCCGGTGTCGGCGAGGTCGCCGGTGAACACCAGTGCTTCGGGCTTGACCTGGGCCTTGACGAAGTCGCGGAACAGTTGGCGGAGGTTCTCGTCGCTGTCCACGCTGCCGTGCAGGAGGTCGTTGTCGGCCACGAAGTGGGTGTCGCTGATGTGCAGGATGAAGTGCTCGGGGGCGGGGTGCTGGAGTTCAGTGCTCATGGTCTTGTCTCCTTGTAGTTATCTGCAGTGGGTAGCGGCGGTTCTTAGCGGGTGGAGCTGGTGGTCAGGATGTCCCGGAGCCGTTCGAGGTCGGCGTCGCTGAAATCGTGCGCCCGGAGCAGGCCGGCGGCGCTGCCGTAGGTTTGGTCGACGAGGTCCAACGTGGTTTCCAGGACGGTGGCGGGGCTCGCGGAGATGATTTCCCGAAGTTCCCCGCCGATGCCCGCAAGGCCCGGATGGCGGGAGGCGGCGGCCATCATGGCCTCGCTCCATTCGCCGCGCAGGTTCTCCTCGCTGGCTACGTAGTCCAGGATCACCTGTTCGCGGTCCACTCCTGCTGCCAGGAGGGCCAGGGCAATGACGACGCCGGTGCGGTCCTTGCCCGCGGTGCAGTGGACCAGTACGGGTTCCGTCCCGGAGTCGGCAATGAGGCGGACGGCGTCGGCAAGGCGCTGCGCGTGGCTACGGACCATGAGCCGGTAGATGTCCAGCAGGGTGGTGATCTCCGCAGTACCCGGGACGTTACCTTCTTCGAAAATCGGGTTGTGCCTGGTGTCGACGCCGAGTCCGGCGAGTTTGCTGGGCGACTTCTCCAACTCGGTGCGGTCACGCAGGTCGATGACCAGGCGGATGCCGAGCTCGGAGAATTGGCGGCGTCCGGCGTCGGTCAGTCCGTGTAGCGCGTCCGAGCGGTACAGCTTCCCGTCACGGATGGTCCGCACGACGGCGGCATCGCCCGCCGCGGCGGCGGGATAGCCGGACGTGCTCCGGAAGTTGTAGGTGCCCTCCACGGGGTAGGGGCGGTTGCGGGTTCCGAAGACGGCGTCCTCGGCAGTGGTTGTCACAGCTGGTGTCCTTCCGGATGGGGCAGGAAAATGGATCGGGGAGCTTTAGGGGATCAGGTCCTGGGCTCGCTTCTGGGCGTCGGCCATGGTGGCTTTCGGGTCCTTGCCGTAGTAGACGACGTTCTCCACGGCTTTGCCCAGGATGTCGTCGATTTGCACATAACTGTTTCCCGGGTAGGAAACCCACGGCTGCAGGCGGTCAAGCTGGGCGAGGTTCGGAGCCAGGAGCGGGTTCTTCTGGGCCCAGTCATAGAGCGATCCGCCCGGAGCAGTCAGCGAGGTGCGCAGCGGCAGGTAGCCGATCTTGGTGGAGATCTGCTCGTAGGCGTGGTCGCTGGTCATGAACTTGATCAATTCCCAGCCGGCGCGCTGCTTCGCGGGATCCTGCGACAGGACGAACAAGGCCGATCCCGAGTTTGTGGGCACGGCTGGTTTGCTTCCGAAGGAGGGCATGCCGGCGGCCTTGAGCTGCCAGCTACCCTTCGTGGCGGCCGACATGAATGATCCCTGCAGCGCCGAGGTGGTGAGGATGAAGGCGGTGTCGCCCTTCGCGAGGCCTTCGGACTGGGCGCTGCTGTCGGCATTGCGCAGTACGCCGTCCTTCGTCAGTTGTGCGAGCTTCGTGACGGTGTCGACGGCCGCGTCCGAACCGAATCCGATGGTCTTGCGGTCATCGGAGAGGACCTGGGCCCCGTTCGACTTGAAGATGCCTTGCATGCACCAGTTGCCGCCAATGCTTGCGCACGAGATATCCAGGGACGGCTTCCCGGACTTCGCGGAAACGGCCTTTGCGGCTGCCTCCACCTTGTCCCAGGTGCTCAGGTCCGGGTTGGTGATTCCGGCGTCGGCGAGCTTGCTGGCGTTGTAGAACAGGACAGGGGTGGAGAAGACGTAAGGAATTCCGTAGGTCTTGCCGTTCCAGTCGGCCAGGTGTTTGGCGTTGGGGTGGAAGGGGTGGGCCCCGCCGAGCGCGTCGTCGACCGCTTTCTGGCCGACCAGGTCGCTGATGGGCTGGGCGCCAAGCTGGGTGGCGGCGAAGTCCAGGGAATCGAATGTCAGCTGCGCGACGTCGGGGGCGTGCCCGGCGAGGAGCTGCGTCTGGACGCTGCTGACCGTGTTGGATCCGACGGCGCCGCCGCCCTGCGGCGCCTGGGCGGTGACGTGGATGTTCGGGTGGGCCTTTTCGAAGTCCGCTACCAAACCTTTGACGGTATCGGTCCAGACGCCGGCCTGGGCCAGGTTGTAGCTTTCGAAGGTGATGTTGACTTGCTGGTCTGCGGTGAGCTCCGGGATGATTTGGTTGCTCACGGTGCTGGCCTGCGAGGTGCCGGAACAGCCGGCGAGGGCCAATGCGGCGGTGCCGGCGGCGATGGTCAGTGCAATTGAACGGAGAGGGCGCACAATATTTCCTTGGTTGCTGGGTTGGGTGGGTACTGCTGGTTCCGGGTTGGGGCCGGAGTATGGGGAAGAACGGGAGCTAGACCGATGCGGTGGGTTGGGCCGAGCTGGAACTAGAGGAATGCTTCGCGTCCGCCTGCCATTCGAGGCGCCGGCCGCTTGCCCGGTCAAAGAGGTGAAGCTTCTTCGCTTCGGCGCTGAGTACGACGGCGTTGCCCGGCTCCCAGCGCTTGCCACGCGGGGCGCGGACAGCCACGCGGTTCCTTCCGACCCGGCAGTAGATGACTTGTTCGCTGCCGAGGTTTTCGGCCAGGTCAACGATGCCCCGAAGGGCTGCCCCGGAGCTTGGCGCGGCTGCTGCAGAGCCAGGTGCGTGGATGCTCAAGTGTTCCGGGCGGATCCCCACGACAACGTCCCGCCGGGGTGTTTCACCGTCCCACAGCACTGCTTCCACGGACGGCGCCATGACAGTGATGGAGCCGTTGCTGGTGGAAAGTTCGGCATCGATCAGGTTCGTGGCGGGGGAGCCCAGGAAACCTGCGGCGAACACGGACGCCGGCTTGTCGTAGAGCTCTTCCGGGGTGCCGAGTTGCTCAAGCTGTCCACCGTTGAGCAATGCGATCCTGGTCGCCATGGTCATGGCTTCCACCTGGTCGTGTGTGACGTAGATGAACGTTGCACCGAGCCGCTTGTGCAGTCCGGCCAGCTCCTGCCGGGTTGCGGTGCGGAGCTTGGCATCCAGGTTGGATAGCGGTTCGTCCATGAGGAAGGCCTTGGGCTCGCGCACCAAGGCGCGTGCAACTGCGACTCGTTGGCGCTGACCGCCGGACAGTTCCTTGGGCTTGCGATCCAGGAGGTGGCCGATCTCCACCATTTCGGCCACGGCCTCCACGCGCTTCTTGACTTCCTGCTTGTCCGTGCGCCGCACATGAAGCGGGAAGGCCAAGTTTTTCGACACGCTGAGGTGCGGGTATAGGGCGTAGCTCTGGAACACCATGGCCAAGTCGCGCTTCTTGGACGGGGCGGTGGTGATGTCCGTTCCGTCCAGTTCGAGCGAGCCCGACGTCGGTTCCAGCAGGCCCGCGATCATGCGGAGCAGGGTGGTCTTGCCGCAACCGCTGGGGCCGAGCAGGACCAGGAAATCACCGTCTTCGACGGTGAGCGATACGTTCTTTACCGCCGACACGTTCTTGAATGAACGCGACAATTGGTTGAGCACAAGTCGGCCCACGAGCACCTCCGGGGAAACGATGTTTCCTAAATCGAATTATTTAGGAAACGTCTTACCCTTGAAGGGTGGGGCTCGATTATTAACGGTCGGTGCGGAGTTGATGAACTCCCCGTGCGCGGACAGGAAACAGTTGAAACCGCTCGCGTTTCGCGCCAGAAAGCTATTCGGGGTTTTCCACCATGTGGAGGACTTCTTCGAACACGGCGGAGCGAGCGCGCTCAACTTCGGGGGAATCCGCAGTCACCGCGGCGTGCAGGGCGGACAGCACCAGCATCTGGACGATATTGCCAATGGGGAGCTGGTCGTTCCACGAATGGAATTCCGCCCCGGCCACGAGCGTGTGGGTCGAGAGAGCGGCGAGTTCGGACTTCGCGTAGCTGGTCACCCCGATCACCGTGGCCTTGCGCTCAGCCGCGATCCGCGCCGAACCAATCGTGAAGGAGTTCATGCCGCTGTCACTCACGGCGATGCAGACGTCGCCCGAGGAGAGGAGCTTGGCGGAGATATGTTGCGAAACAATGTCGGACGGCGCCTCGCATTGCACGCCGGCGGACAGGAACCGCAGGGCAAGGGATTGGGCAGGAGCAAGCGACGCGCCGTTGGCCACTACCAACAGGCGTCCACCCTGGCGGATCGCCTTCACCGCGGCGTCGAACGCCTCGAAGTCCAGAGAACCCAAAGCTCCGCGGATGTCCTGGGACGCCCGGGAAAAGATCCCCGAGACCAAATGCTCGGAGGACCCCGGTTCACCGGTTGCCCCGGATTCTTCCTGCTGGATGCTGTCCCGTGCCGCCGCACCCAGATCGCGAAGCAGGACTTGGCGCAAGTGCTGGAATCCGTCAAAGCCCATGCTCTTGCAGGCCCGAACGATCGTTGCCGGCGATGTCCCCGTCTGCGTGACCAGATCCGCCACCGACATCCTGGCCACGGTTTCGGGGGAATCAAGGCATAACTGCGCCACGCGCTGTTCGCTGCGGGCCAGCGACGGGAAAATCGACTTGATATGCGCGCGGGAACCGCCCAGGGGAGGTTCGGATTTGTACGGGGTCATTCGCCTTTCATACCAGATTCACTTGAATAGGGAACCAGCAGTGCCGAAACCGACGACGGCGGGTGCGTGCCGCCGTCGGGCATCGACGCCTATCAGTCGAGCGGGAGGGTAACGGTGACGCAGGTTCCGTTGCCTGGACTGGAGGCGACGGAGACCTCGCCGCCCACTTCGCTGACCGCGATGGACATGAGGCGGAGCCCGAATCCGTGGTGTGGACCGGCGGGTGTTGCCTGGCCGTCGAAGCCGGCGCCGTTGTCTGTGATTGTCAGCCGGATCCCGTGGTAGACCGCGGCGAGCCGGACGGTGACGTCGTGGGCATGCGCATACTTGAACGCATTGCTGAGCACTTCCTTGGCTGCGTGGTAGAGCAAGGACGCGGAGTCGGACGAGATTTCGACTCCATGGTGCGGCGTCTCCCAGTGGATTTCGGTCCCTTCCCGGCGGAGCGGGGCGGCCAAGCGGTCGATGCAGCCCGCGAGCCCCAAAGCGTGGAAGTCAACGGGTTGCTGATCGGTGATCACTCCGTTGATGGCGGTGACTTCGTCCCGGGCTGTTGTTGTCTTCATGGCCGGTCCTGCTCCCCTTGCAGCTTTGGTGCTTTCGCCGGCGAATGGGTTCCGCCTGGGCTTGCATTAAGACTGGACCCGAGGAGTTAAGGTTCCCGCGATATTCAGTTAGTTTCGTCCTAATTTCTTGTCAGGAATTTTCGAGGAAGCCAAGCAAGGCCTGGTTGACCTCGGCACCATGCGTCCACAGCAAGCCGTGCGGGGCGCCGTCGATCTCCACATATTTGGCGCCGGGGAGCGCTTCGGCGAACCTGCGGCCGGTGACGTCGATGGGGAGGATGTTGTCCGCGGTGCCGTGCACGATCAAGGCGGGCACGTCGATCTTGGGGATGTCGGACCTGAAATCGGTGAGCCACGTGGGCTGCGCTGCCACCGAGGCGAAGGCGCCGGATTGGGCTGCCAGGTTCCAGCTGGCGGCGACTGCTTCGTGGCTCAAGCGGTGCGTTCCGAGGAAAGTGGAAGCGTTGTAGAAGTTGTTGAAGAATTCGGTGAAGAACGCGTAGCGGTCGGAAATGACGGCTTCGGAGAGTCCGTCGAACACGGACTGCGGGACGCCTCCGGGGTTGTCCGCGGTCTGCAGGAGGAACGGTTCCAGGGATGCCAGGAACACGGCCTTGGCCACCCTGGCCGAGCCGTACGTGCCAAGGTAGCGGGCCACTTCTCCGGTCCCCATCGAGAAGCCCACGAGGACGGCGTCGTTGACATCGAGGGTGTTCAACAGGGTGTTAAGGTCCGCGGCGAAGGTGTCGTAGTCGTAGCCCACGGTCGGCTTGCTGGACTTGCCGAAGCCGCGGCGATCGTAGGTGATGACCCTGTAGCCGGCGTTGAGCAGCGCGGCGGTCTGCTTCTCCCAGGACGAACCATCCAGCGGATAGCCGTGGATCAAAACCACTGCCTGGCCGGTCCCGTGGTCCTCGTAGTAGATCTCGATCCCGGTGCTGTTTTCATTTCCGACGGTGATGTAAGCCATGACTACGGTCCTTTCATAGCGGATCTTGCCGAGCGTTTCCAGCCTACTGTCCGGGTACGACGGTGGCACACCCTCCGCCCCGCTTCGCCCTGAGGGAAAGCTCTAGTTGCCCCCAGCAACCAGTCGTAGACTGGCCTTCGAATCACTACGTGAGTTGGAGAACGATGCTCTGGAAACTTCTCGTTCAGTACCTGCGGCCACATCGGCGGCTCCTGATCGCCGTCGTCATTTTCCAGTTGGCGCAGTCGATAGCGTCGCTGTACTTGCCCACGCTGAATGCCGACATCATTGACGAAGGCGTGGCCAAGGGGGATACCGGGTACATCCTCGGCACCGGCAGCCTCATGTTGCTCATCACGCTCCTGCAGATCACCTGTTCGATCACAGCCGTCTACTTCGGCGCGAAAGCCGCCATGGGCTTAGGCCGCGACCTGCGCGGCGCTATTTTCACGAGGGTGGGGGAGTTTTCCGAGCAGGAGGTCACCCGCTTCGGCGCGCCGTCGCTGATCACCCGTTCAACCAACGACGTGCAGCAGGTCCAGCAGCTCGTCCTGATGTCCTGCACGCTCATGGTTGCGGCGCCCATGCTCAGCATCGGCGGGGTCATCATGGCCGTCCGGCAGGATGCCCAGTTGTCCTGGCTGATTGCCGTGAGCGTCCCAGTGCTGCTCGTTGCGGTGGGCCTCATTGTCAGCCGGATGGTGCCGCTGTTCCGCAAGATGCAGGTCCGGATCGACACCGTGAACCGCGTCCTCCGGGAACAGCTCGCCGGCATCCGCGTGGTGCGCGCGTTCGTGCGCGAGGACATGGAGACCGAGCGCTTCGCCTCGGCCAACCAGGACGTCACGGAAATGGCCCTGCGTGCCGGGCGGCTCATGGCCCTCATGTTCCCGGTAGTGATGCTGGTGCTCAACGTCTCCAGCGTGGCCGTGATCTGGTTCGGATCGTTCCGGATCGACGACGGATCCATGCAGGTAGGCACGTTGATCGCGTTCCTGAGCTACCTCATGCAGATCCTCATGTCCGTCATGATGGCGACGTTCATGGCCGTCATGATCCCGCGTGCGGCTGTTTCCGCGGACCGCATCGGGCAGGTGCTCGAGACCCCATCCAGCGTGCGGCCTCCCGAGAACCCTGTGACGGAGACCGCCGGCCGCGGCGAGCTTGAATTGCTCGACGTCGGATTCGCCTACCCCGGTGCCGAGCAGCCGGTCCTCAGCGGCATCAGCTTCCGGGCACGAGCAGGCCAGACGACGGCGATCATCGGCAGCACGGGCGCCGGCAAGACCACGTTGGTGAACTTGCTGCCACGGCTGTTCGACGCGAGCAGCGGCTCGGTGCGAATCGACGACGTCGACGTCCGTGAACTGCACCCGGACCTCTTGTGGGGGCACATCGGACTCGTCCCGCAAAAGCCCTACCTGTTCTCCGGCACGGTCCGAAGCAACCTTCTTTACGGCAAGCCCGACGCCACGGAGGAAGAACTCTGGCGGGCGCTCTCCATTGCGCAGGCCCAGGACTTCGTCGAAGAGATGGAGGGCGGCCTGGACGCTCCGATCTCGCAAGGCGGCACCAACGTGTCCGGCGGTCAGCGGCAGCGGCTCGCGATTGCCCGGGCACTCGTGAAGCAACCCGAGCTCTACATCTTCGACGACTCCTTCTCCTCCTTGGACACCGCCACCGACGCGAGGCTCCGCCAGGCGCTCAAGCGCCACACTTCCGGCGCGACCATGGTCATCATTGCGCAGCGGGTATCGAGCATCGCGGACGCCGAGCAGATCCTGGTGCTCGACGACGGGCGGCTGGTGGGGCGCGGAACCCACGACGAGTTGTTGGAAACTTCCGAAACATACCGTGAGATAGTTTCCTCGCAGCTGGCAGCGGAGGAGGCGGCATGAGCAGCGCACCCAGCACCGGCACGGCAGGCACCGCAAACCGCCCGCAGCGTCCCCCGATGGGGCCAGGCCGCGGCGGACCCTTCGCGGGAATGAGCATCCCGGCCGAAAAGGCCATGAACTTCCTGCCCTCGGCCAAGCGGCTCCTGGGCACGCTGCGGCCCGAGCGCATGTGGCTGACCCTGGTTCTCTTCCTCGCCGTCGCAAGCGTGACCCTGTCCGTGATCGGCCCACGGCTTCTGGGTGAGGGCACCAACCTGATCTTCGCCGGCGTCGTATCCAAGCAACTTCCCGCCGGGGTGAGCAAGCAACAGGTCATCGACGGGCTGCGCGCTTCCGGCCAGGGCTCCAAAGCGGACATGTTGAAGGGCATGGACCTGACTCCCGGCGTCGGAATCGACTTCGGGGCGCTGTCCTCGATACTGCTGTGGGTGCTGGTCCTGTATGTCCTGGCCTCCGCGTTCGGCTGGATTCAGGCGTACGTTCTCAACGGCGTCGTGCAGCGGACGGTGTACCGGCTTCGTGAGCAGATCGAAGCGAAAATCAACCGGCTCCCGCTGCGCTACTTCGACTCGGTGCAGCGTGGCGAACTGCTCAGCCGCGTGACCAACGACGTCGACAACATTTCGCAAAGCCTCCAGCAGTCCATCAGCCAGGCGGTCACGTCCCTCCTCACGGTGGCTGGCGTCATCTTCATGATGTTCCTGCTCTCGCCGATTCTGGCGTTCATCACCCTGGTCACGGTGCCGTTGACGCTCGTGACCACCGTGTTGATTGCCAAGCGCTCGCAGAAGCTGTTCGTGGCCCAGTGGAAGAACACCGGCGAGCTGAACGGGCAGATCGAAGAAACCTACACCGGTCATGCGCTCGTGAAGGTGTTCGGACGCCAGCGCGAAGTGGAGGAACGCTTCCGCGAGAAGAACGCAGAGTTGTTCTCGGCCAGCTTCGGCGCCCAGTTCATCAGCGGCTTGATCATGCCGGCACTGACATTCATCGGCAACCTGGTCTATGTGGGGATCGCCGTGGTGGGCGGCCTGCAGGTGGCCTCCGGTGCCATGCAGTTGGGCGATGTGCAGGCCTTCATCCAGTACTCCCGGCAGTTCACGCAACCGCTGGCCCAGCTCGGCTCGATGGCCAACCTGCTTCAGTCGGGCGTGGCATCCGCGGAACGCGTGTTCTCGCTGCTCGATACCGAAGAGCAAAGCGCGGACCCCGAGCCCTCGGCCGTCCCCGACGTGACGCGCGGGCGCCTGGTGTTCGAGAACATTTCCTTCTCCTACTCCGAAGACAAGCCGTTGATCCAGAATCTGAGCCTGGTAGCCGAACCTGGGCAGTCTGTGGCGATCGTCGGGCCCACCGGAGCGGGCAAGACCACCCTCGTGAACCTGATGATGCGCTTCTACGAGCTCGACGCCGGGCGGATAACGCTCGACGGCGTCGACGTCGCCTCAATGTCCCGCTACGAGCTGCGCTCGCGGATGGGCATGGTGCTGCAGGACACGTGGCTCTTCGGCGGCACGATCAGGGACAACATCGCCTACGGACGGCCCGACGCCACCGAAGCCGAGATCCTGGAGGCGGCACAAGCAACCTACGTGGATCGCTTCGTGCACTCCCTCCCGGAGGGCTATGACACCGTGCTCGACGACGAAGGCAGCAACGTTTCCGCCGGTGAGAAGCAGTTGCTCACCATTGCACGGGCGTTCCTCGCCCGGCCGTCAGTCCTGATCCTGGACGAGGCTACGAGCTCCGTGGACACCCGGACCGAGGTCCTGGTCCAGAAGGCCATGAGTGCCCTGCGTTCTGACCGGACGAGCTTTGTGATCGCGCACCGCCTGTCCACGATCCGCGATGCCAACCTCATCCTGGTGATGGAAGCCGGGCAGATCGTGGAGCAGGGTACGCACGCAGAGTTGCTGGCCGCTGGGGGCGCCTACTCGAGGCTGTACGAAGCACAGTTCGCGGCGCCGGTGGCGGAGGTCTGACGGCTCTGTCCACATAGCCGTTCCTCCAGGCAGGCCTCCGGATACGCGAACGACGGCGGGAGGTGGCTCCCGCCGTCGTCGTTGCTTTGCGTCCGAAAAGGCGCTGTTTACAGGGAGTGTGCGTCGAAGGCGGTGGCCTTGGCCGCGTTGCCGTTCAGGCTGACAGTGAAGGTGTTCGGCCCGCTGCAGGTGACTGCAATGCTGGCCTTGGAGGTGTTGTGGCGCACCGAGAAGTCGTGCACCAGGGCGTCCAGGGTGTGGTGGGTGGTTGAGCGGTCCCAAATTTTGAGGGTTACGGAATCGGCAGTTTCAAACGTCATTGTTCAGTGCTTCCATTCATGAATCCGGATATCCGGCTATCGCGCCAGTGCGAAAGCCGCCGTACAGCTTTTCCATAGTGCACAGCGAGGCGCGGACTGCTCAAGCCAGAACGGCGTTTGTTGCTCGTGAGACTCATCACAGTGGCTAGTGGGATGCAAGATGCAGAGCGCCGAAGACCGGATCCTGGGTCAGGACCTGCAGAGTGTGGAGACCCCGGGTTGCGAGGGCGATCCGCATGGCTGTCTGCAAGGTGGGCTGGTTCATCCCGAGGCCACCGCCAAGGACAATGGGGCCCTCGATGTCCAGTTGCTCGGCGCATTTTGCCGCCAAGGAGGCGAGATCGGCGCCTGCTTGGAGGATCATGTCCAAGGACGCTGTGTGCCCCGAGGCCGCGCACTCAAAGACGATCGGTGATTTCGACGCCCAAAATTCGCGTCCCGCGTCGCCATGGAAAAGGGCAATCAACCCCTCCGGACCGGCGAGACCACACGACTTCACCAGCGCTTCCGTCAGTCCGTCGGGACGTAGCCCGCTGTTCATGCGTTCGAGGCTGTACCTCACCGCTTCACGACCGAACCAGTACCCGCTGCCTTCGTCGCCGAGCAAGTAACCCCAGCCGCCAGCGCGCGCCTCGTCCTCGCCGTTGGTGCCCCAGGCCGCGGACCCGGTACCGGCGATCACGGCGATTCCAGCGCTGTATCCGGCGGCAGCCAGCAGAAGGCGCGTGTCGTGAACAACGGAGACGGCGGCGTCGGGAGCCAAGGGCTGGATCAGTTCCTTCAGTGCGTTCGCGTCTTCGGCAGTGTCGATCCCTCCGGAACCGACCACCACCCGCGCAACGGACTCGCCCTGGAGGGTGGCGAAGACACCCTCCAGGTTGGTTCGGGCTTGGGCGCGGCTCACGTTCTGGACATTGGCGCTGCCGCCGGAAGTATCGGCAACGGCGGTGCCATCCAGCCATTTGATGCCGCGCGTCTTCGAGCCTCCGATGTCCAGACCTACGACGGCGCCGATCGTGCCGGGGTGTGTCATTGAAATGATCCTTCTTCGGTTGAGTTCGAGAATGCGAATCCGGCGGGTGGCATGATGCTTTCGGCTCGGATTCCGACCCCCTGCAGCACCGGATACCGCGACCATGCCTCAAGTCCCGGCCCGTCGGCACCATCAACCGTGGAGGCGACCCGGAAGGTATGGCTTTCCCCGGGCAGCAGTGAGATGCATTGTTCGGAGACAGTCGCCTTGGGGTCGAGCCGGTCCGCCTGAAGAACCAGATCGCGCACGATACTGTCGGCGGTGACAGTCACTTCAACGCCGTCGGGGACTTTCGATGCCCGGGCGGTGACCCGCGCCGGCTCCTTGATGCGATCCTTGTCCTCGGCGTAGAAGTGGAGGATCCGGTCCCCATGCCCGAGTCCTGCGCCTCGCGCCACGAGAACATCGGTCAAGGGCCGCTCAGCCTCGTGCAAATCCTTCGGAAGGCGGATTTCTGTCTTGCCCCGGGGTTCGACCTCGAACGCGAATTCATGGGACGCCTCCAGCCGGACGCCCCCCGCAAAAGCCTCCTTCGGAGAATCCGTGCCGACGCGTTCCACGGCGAGGGTTCCACTCCAGGCCTCCACGGAATCGTTGACCAGAACGACGGCGAGCCCGTCGCCGCGGGGCTGGATGGTCGCCAGCCGCGGCCGGTAGGCCTCACGGATTGCGTACCACAGCGGTTTCAGCTGACCATATCCATCGATGGCGGCCCAGGAGGTGACGGGCCAGCAGTCGTTGAGCTGCCAGACAATCGATCCGGCACAAACAGGCGATCCGGCACGGAAGTGCTCGATGCCGAAGCGGATGGCGCGGGCTTGGTTTACCTGCGTGAGGAAGTGCCATTCCTGGAAATTCGCGGGCTCGGGAAGATGTGCGG
This sequence comes from Arthrobacter bambusae, assembly GCF_022606295.1. Lineage (GTDB taxonomy): Bacteria > Actinomycetota > Actinomycetes > Actinomycetales > Micrococcaceae > Arthrobacter > Arthrobacter bambusae_A. The sequence goes on along the minus strand of NZ_JAHHZS010000036.1, from coordinate 11,594 downwards.
AGAGCCCTCTCTGCAGCTTCCCGGTACCGTCTTCGGCCTTTTGGTGCTGAAGGAATGCCGGGGATTCGAGGTCCAGGTCCGCCGGCTCCAGGACGCGGGTGAGGGTGGACCAGTTGGGGGGACCCTGGAATCCGAATTCGGAAACGAACCGTGCATTCCACTCCGCGTAGTGCGAATAGTCCTTCTGGTTCCAGACATCCCAGATATGCACGTTCCCGTGCCTGGGATCGTTGGGATGCAGTTCGGGATCTCCCGAATATGGGCTGCCGTTCCAGTACGGGCGGGTGGGATCCAACTCTGTTACCAAAGCGGGCAGGAGCTCGGAATAGTAGCCCCATCCCCAGTTTCGACCATCGAGCTGTGGCTTCCAATCCCAATCCCAGAAGCCCCAAACGCATTCATTGTTTCCATTCCACAGCACCAGGCTCGGGTGGCTCATGAGGCGTGTGACATTGTCCCGGACTTCGCCAGCGACTTCTCCGGACAGCGGCCCATCCTCCGGGTAGCCGGCGCAGGCAAAGAGGAAATCCTGCCAGACGAGAATCCCCATGCGGTCGCACAGCTCGTAGAAGGTGTCCGATTCATACACCCCGCCGCCCCACACACGGAGCAGGTTCATGTTTGCCGCAGTCGCTTGCGAGAGGCGCTGCCGGAGCCGGTCTTCGGTGATGCGTGACGGGAAGCAATCGTCCGGGATCCAGTTGGCACCCTTGACGAAGATGTCGGTTCCGTTGACGGCAAAGACAAAGCCGGTTCCGGCTTCGTCCTGTTCGGTTTTGAGCTCGAATTGCCGGAACCCGATGTTTTTGGACCAGACGTCAAGGCCGTGCCCGTCGGCCAACAGTGTTACCGTCAGTTGGGAGAGCGGTTGGGCACCCATATCGTGCGGCCACCACAATTCAACATCCTCGAGATCCACCACTACCCGGGCCTTGTGGGAGCCCGCCGGAATGGACAACGACTCGGTCTTGCCTTGGATGGCGACCTTGAGTCCGAGCTCGCCTGAAACGCCCGGCACCCGCAGAACCTCGACCTCCACTTCCACCCGGGCATGTCCGTGGGTGGGGAGTTCTCCCGGTCCGGTCCCGGGTACAACGGTGGTGGTCACCGATGGACGAACGGACTGCAGCCGTGCCGTCCCGTACCGCCTGATGCCCACAGGCTTCCACGGTCCGGCCGTCACGAGGTTCGGGCCCCAGTCCCAGCCGAAATTGCAGGCCGATTTGCGGACATACTGGAATGGCTCCGGATTGCCGTTGGGTTGTTCACCCACGGAGGCCCGGATGTGTTCGGCGTACTCGCGTACATTCTTGAAAACGATGGCCAGGTCATTGGCACCCGGCCTGACCACGTCGGAGACGTCCACGACGTAGCTGCGGTGCTGGTTGTACGTGTGCGCAAGGTCCTGCCCGTTGACCCGGATGACGGCGACAGTGTCGAGGCCTTCGAAGACGAGCTCTGTCCGCCGGTCTTCATTGCCGTCGTGGTTGAAGGTTGTGGAGTATTCCCACTCGCTCCGGCCCACCCAATGCTGGGACTCCTCGTTTTGCCCCACGTAGGGGTCCGGGATGTGCCCATGGTCCATGAGGACCGTGTGCACAACCGACGGAACGGAGGCATCCAGCTTCCAGCCCTCGGCCCCGGACGGGGCGTCCGGGGCCGGAGCGGTCACTCTTAGAGTCCATCCCTTGGCGAGGTTGCTCGTCTCAATCATCATGTGTGCCTTATCAATCGAATGTCTGTTGCCAAGGGTGGCGGGGTACGGCAGGCGGCTGGAGGTGCTTAGCCCTGGTCTGCGCGGTAGAAGTACATCTCCCGCGAGCCCGAAGGGGCATCCCAGCCTTGGGCGAACATCCAGGTTCCGCCGAACTTCAGGAGCCCGCCCCAAGCCAGGGAGCCTCCTCGGTGCATCGCCTTCTGGGTGAACGGTTCGTTCATGTCATAGAGCGCCTGTGCGGCGGAAAACTGGCCGTCTGTGTCGCCGTAGAAGAAGTCCAGCACCAGCTTGCCGCCGTCGCTCCCGGTGTTGCCGCCGTCGTCGACGATGGCGCAGGCCACTTCGTGCAGTGAGCCGCCCAGCGGCCCTAGGTCCAGGTACTCCTGTGGCTCGAACGTCCAGTTCACCATGTCGGTGGACCGGCCCACGTGGGTGGTTCCGCCGCAGCCCTCGGACAGGTACATCAGGTAGTGGCCGCCGATCTTGACGGCGTCGCCCTGGGCGTTCCGGGGGATGACGGCCCCCTTGGCCCAGAACCGCGAAATCTCGTAGGGGACGGCCAGGCCGAGCTTTTCCCAATGGATCAGGTCGTCGGATACGGCGACATTGATGTCGCAGCCGACGTCGCCCAGGGGATAGACATCCGGGTCCTGGTCAGCCTGCTCCTCGCTGCGGTCGATCGTCCAGATCCCGTTGTAGAACATGTAGTAGCGGCCATCGGCCTGGTACACCTTGGGATCTTCGCAGCCAAGGATCTCATTGTCCTGGGTGGGGTAGATCACCGGGTTGGAGGGGTTGTCCTGCCAGCCGGTTTCGGGATCGTAGACGGCAACGCCGATGCGGCTCGAGACCGATTCCTTGCGCGGGGATGCGCGGTAGAAGAGGTAGAGCTTGCCGTCGCGTTCCATGACCGAGGGGTTGAAGATCGAATCCGCCGTCCAGCCGATGCCGGTCGGATCGGCCCAGTCCTGGACTTGCCGGAACGTCAGGGAATCGTCCTTGCGGAACGGACCAACAGCCCATTCAGGGCGCTCGGGATACGCGGCGGAAAACTGGTCGGTGGAAATGGTGTCGGTCAGCGGATTGCTGAACGTGAGCGCTCCCTCGTAACTGTGGAGCAGGGCTTCCGTGGTGATTTTCTGCATGGGTTCTTCCTGTGGTGATAAGTGTCAGTTGTGGACCAGGGTCACCCAGGTGAACCCACCCGGGGCTACGGTGACGCGGCCGGAATGGTCTGCCCCGTTCTGGTCGGGACCTGGTGCGACGGGCTGGCCGGAAGCATCGAAGGCCTGCTGGCTCAAATGGAACCCTTGGGGCATGTCCACTTTTCGATCGGTGCTTCCCGGAGCCGCGCTGATGTACAGGGTTGATTGGCCTCCGGAACCGGAGACGGAAACCGAGGAAATCTGCGGCTGCAGCAGCACACCGTCGATCGATACGTCGCTTCCGGCCTTGGCGGTCACGCTGTCCTGGCCGGCCGGCAGGGCCCGGTCAAGGGAGAACGGGAAGAGCTTGCCGGGAGTTGCCGTGATGCCTTGTTCCCCTGCCCCGCCGTTGGGCGTGATACCGAGGAAAGTGCTCCCGGCAGTCCACGACGTCGTTCCGGCGGCTTCGGAGCGCTGGTTCACGATCGGGTACGCATTACGTGCCTGGCCCGAAGCCGGGACCGGGATCTTCACGGTGCCGCCCGCGTTGAGGGCGACGTATGCACCGCCTGACCAATTCGCCTCACCGGTCCATGCGGAGGCTGGCTTGACGACCGCGCCGCCGGTGATGGTTCCGGCTTCGGCTTCGGCTACCTTGAGTCCGTCCGTCCCCACGGTGCTACTGATCCCCAGGGCCTTGGCCTTGAGCTCCGGATTGGCGTCCAAAGCGAGCATGGACAACAACGTGTGGATGGTGGATTCCGCCCCGGAGTTGGGGTTGACACGGCCGTCGGTTTCGATGCCGTCAATAGCGGTGCCTGTTGCCGGGTTGTAGGCGGGCTTTCCGCTGCGGTTGGCACCGAAGTACCAGCCTGCGGCAACCGCCGCGACGTCGAGTAGTCCGGGAGCGTTCGCGGCTTTTGCGGTCGCCACGAGTCCTTCAACCCGCGAGTCCACGCCGTAGGCTATCTGTGCCTCACCGGGGGTCGGGCTCCAGGCGTTGTCCGGTCCTCCCGCGGCGAGGAGCTGCGGAGTGAATTGGGCGGAGTCCTTCACAGCGGCGGTCAACAGCTCAGGGCGATGCAGCAACGGGGACGCGGTCGCGACGGCGGCTGCAGCCATTCCGCCCCATGCATGCCACAGGGTCTGGGTCTGGGTCGACGGAAGAATCGCGCCGAACGGCCACTGATGGACCGATCCCGAGGACATCGCGGCGATGCCCTCGGTGAGCTGGCCCAGCGCGGTGGCGGCAGCGCCGTCGTCGGGCGCTGCCTTTGAATAGGCGGAGAGTCCGAGCACGGCTTCCGCGGAGGCATCCGCCCCTCCGGTGATCAGCCAGGCAGGGACCTTGGTGCCGTCGGCAACGTCGTACTTTCCGTACTTCGAGAGGGACTGCTTGTTGAGGGACGCGACGGCAAGGTCCATCCTGGTCTGCAGGAACGCGGCAAACTGGGGATCGGCGGATTTGAACGCCGCATATCCTTCGCCTAGGGCCCACACGGTCCGGGCCAGCCAGTAGGACTCGGCCGAATCGCTGGGGTCAGGAAGTTCCACCGGCTTGGCACTCGGCGTCAGGGTGCCATCGGCTTGCTGCCACAACACCACGTTGCCGGCATTGGGACCGGAAGACGTCTGCAGGTACGTCAGCTCGCGCAGCACGTCGAAGGCATGGGCGCGGCTCGACGCGTCGCCGGTCTGCTGCCAATGGCGCAAGTAGACGACGGCGGTGCGGGCGATGTCGTCCGCGTTGAAGGCCCCTTGGCTCCAGTAACCCGTGGTTGCGTCCTTGGAACCTCCTCCTACCCGCGTGTAGCTGCCGTCGGCGTTCTTGTTGGCGTACGTCCACGGCGCCTGCGCCGCGGGGTGTTCAGCGATCTGGTAGGTGGTGTGGCCATCCACGGCGTTCAGGGGAACCGTGTCCAGCAGGAAATTCAGGTGGGACAGATTGGTCAACGGTGCCTGCGACGCCGACGCCGGCGCCTGCGACGCAGCGGCCGGAACCGGCTGCGCCGCCGAGGCCACCCCAGCCCCGGCCAGGAGCATCGACAAGGTGGCAACAACTGCGACCGGGGCGGATTTCAGCCGCGCATAAACGAGGGGAGGTGTCATGTCTAACTCCTAGGGGCATGGAAGAAAGGCTGGACTGCTGGGGCGGGGTGGTGCCTTGGGGCGCGGTCCGCCCTACGCGCGGTCCAGCCGCGCCACGCCGATCTTCGAATCAGCCATGCCATAGAAGACGAACAGCTGCTCGCCGATCTTCTCTATTGCCGTGGGAAAAACGACATTGGGGACGATGCCCGAGATCTCGTCTTCCGTCTCCGGCTCCAGAAGCGGCTTGTCGCTGCGGGCGATCACGATGGAGGGATCGTCGCTGTCGAGGATCATCGCCGCGGCTGTGTAGTTGACGTTCTGCTGGTGGTCGAAGGCGGACTTTTCCATCGATCCGGAGACGCCGTGGTAGATCAGGAGCCAGCCCTCGTCGACCCGGATCGGGGCCGGTCCGCCGCCGATCTTGAGTTCTTCGAAGGGGAACTCGCTCAGGGCCACGAGCTTGTGCTTGCGCATGTGAACGAGATTGCGGATGTCCCTCTCGACATCGTCAACTGCGACATAGGAAATCCAGATACCGGGGCGGTTGTCTTCGATGCCGGCCGGCAGGTGCTCGCCTTCGCCTTCGCGGATCCAGCCAAGATCCCACATGGGGCGGTGCAGCAAAGCGTAGGAGGGGACCCCGTCGGGGTCGTTGATCGGTTCCGGGAAGAAGACTGCGTCCTTGTTGGCGAACAAGTTCAAGTCCATGGACAAGTCGGCCTGGTACTCGAAGTGGCAGGGCCCCAGGCGGTCCCACGTGCGCAGGTCTTCGGAATGGGCGAAGGCCAGGCGGGGCCCCAGCGGTCCGTAGGCTACATAGGTCATCAGGTGGCGGCCGAGCGACGGTACCCAGGTGATGCGGGGGTCTTCGGTTCCCGCATTGTTGCGGCCCCGTTCCCATCCTTCGTCCGGTGCCAGGACAACGCCTTGGCGTTCGACGCCGGACGGGACGCCGTCGTCGCCGACGATCACCTTGGCGAGCCCCACGCGGGAGACATTGCCCTTCGCCACGAGGCGCGGCAGGAGGTATAGCTCGCCGTCGGGTCCGCGGCCGCTGGCGGGGTTCAGGACGCCTTCGGCTTCGAACTCGTTCCCGTCTTCCGGGGTCATGATGACGCCGGCGCGGGTGAGGGTGAACGGGACAGTGGGGAGTGCTGAAGTTGAGGAAGTCATAGAGCTTAGCCCTTTACGCTTGATCCGATATTGGTGGAAATGAATTGGCGCTGGAAGAAAATGAACAGTGCGACGGCGGGGGCCGCGAGAACGCAGGCACCGGCAAGGATCGCGCCGAACGGGTTTGATGCCGTGGCGGCGATGTTCGAGATGTAGTTCGCCAGGGAGACTGCGAGCGGCTGAATGGCTTGGTCCTTGGTGACGAGGAATGGCCACAGGAACTCATTCCACGGCCCGATGAACGTCAGCAGGACTGCCGTGACGATGGCTGGCCGGACCAGGGGGATCGCGATCTGCCAGAGGATCCTCAGCTCGCTTGCTCCGTCAATGCGGGCGGCCTCGAACAAAGTGGAGGGCAGCTGCATGAAGTACTGACGGAAGACGAACACCGCGGTGGAATTGATCGCGAACGGCAGGATCATGCCCAGGTAGGTGTCAGCGAGCCCATAGTCGCGCACGATCATGACGTACAGCGGGATGAGCAGGAGCTGGAACGGGATCATCTGCACCAGCAGCATCATCCCGAACACAAAGCCCTTGCCCCGGAATTGCATCTGGGCGAGTGCATAGCCCACCAGGAGCCCGAACACCACCGTGAAGAAGATGACGCCACCGGTGAAAATACCCGAATTGGCCAGGCCTTTGAGCAGGTCGATCGAGTTGTTGATGTTGCTGTAGTTCTCGCCGGTGATGTTTGCCGGACTGGGGAACGCGCCGCCCACGGAGGTGTCCGGATTGGTCTGGAGCGAGCCGATGAACATGTAGTAGAAGGGGAACAGGAAGACGAAGGCTCCGAGGGCCAGGAGCACGAAGCTGCCCACGCCCAGGTTCTTGCGCTTCGACACGGAACTGCCCTTGCGGGAGGCCGCGGATCCGGGGACCGGGGCTTCGGGACCCGCTCCTTCGGGAGCGCCGGCACCTGGCCGGCGGGCGCCGTCGTCGTCGTTCCGGAGAGGCGCTTTATTGAAAATAGACACGTCAGTCCTCCTTCCCGCCTACGAGGCGTTTTTGGATCAGGGCGATCAGCAACACGCCGATCACCAGCACCACTCCCAGCGCCGCTGCCACATCGGGGTTCCCCTGCAGGATCCCCTTCTGGTACATCAGGAACACCGGTGACGTAGAGGCGCCGTCCGGACCGCCTCCGCCAGTGAGCAGATAGGGCTCGGTGAACAGGTTCGCTCCGGTGATGGTGGCAAGCAGCGTCACCAAGACGCTGGCGGAGCGCACTCCCGGAACGGTGATGTTCCAGAACTGGATCCATTTGTTTCCGCCGTCCATCGAGGCGGACTCGTAGAGCTCATCCGGAATGTTCTGCAGTGCGGCCAAGTAAAGCAGGATGAAGAATCCCAATTGCTTCCACGTCACGTACAGGGCCACCGTTGGCATTGCCAGCCAGGAGTTCGTCAACCACGAGGGGTTCGGAGCCAGTGGCCCCAGAATGGCGTTGACCAGCCCGTTCTGCTGGAACAGGAACAGCCAGACCCCGACGACGGCGACGCTCGCCGTGACGTACGGGACGTAGTAGCTGACCCGGAAGAAGGTCTTGAGCCGGGTCACGCGGTTCAAGGCGTTGGCCAGGACCAGGGACAGTCCCACGGTCAGCGGCACGTTGATGACAAGGAAGACGCCGATATTGGCGAAGGACCGTTGTACTTCCGGATCGGACAGGACAGTGATGTAGTTGTCCAACCCCACGAAGGGCCGGTCAACCTGGACGCCCGGAGCGGTGAAGAAGAACTGGTGGAAGGAGATGTAGACGGCGTACCCCAGCGGGTATGCCAGCACTCCAAGGACGAAGATGACGTAGGGGGCGCTGAACAGCAGTCCCAGTGGCTGGCGGCCCAGGAAGTTCTTGCGTTTCCTGGGCGCCTGCCGCTGATCCACGGTCCGCCCGGCAGTGTCTCCCGTAGCGGGACCCCCAGCTGAGCGTAGTGACATGGGGATTCGCCTGCTACTTCTGGGCTGCCAGTTGGTTGATCTTGTCGGAAGCACCCTTGAAGGCGTCATCGATGCTCTGGTTGCCGAAGATCACGGACTTGCTCCAGGCATCCCGGAAGGTCTGCCAGATCTGGACTGAGTTGGAGACGTTGGGGACTTCCACGGTGCGTGCGGCTTGGTCGGCGAATGTCTTGTAGGCCGGGTTCTGGTTGAAGTAGTCCGGGTAGGCGGTGGTCAAGTCCTTCCGCATCGGCATCTGGCCGGTTCCGCTGAGCAGCTTGCCGTCTTGTTCCTTGCTGGTGGCGAACTTCATGACCTCCCACGCAGTGCCCTGGTTCTTGCACGCCGAGTACATGGCGATGTTCTTGGCGTCAGAGAAGGTGGAGCCGTCGGTCTGGGCTTGGGTGCCCGGAACCGGGACAGTTCCCCAGTTCACTTTGCCCTTGTAGGCGTCGATGGCCCACGGGCCTGCGAGGGCCATGGCGGACTTGCCGTCCGCGAAGGAATCTCCTTTGTACGCTTCCTTGGATGCCAGGTTCTCCTTGTACAGGGTCTGGAACATCGTGGCGACCTGCTTGCCCTGATCGCTGTCAAAGGTGGACTTGCCATCCTTGAGCAGCTGGGTGCCCTGCGTACTGGCGGCATAGAACGGGTAGAAATCGAACCAGGGCTGGTAGAAGTCGCTCGTGGGCGAGGGCCAGATCGCGGTCTGGGTCGCGCCGGACTTCACAAGGGTCCGGGCGGTGTCCAGGAACTCCTGCTGGGTGCCCAACTTGGGGTTTGCCGGGTCGAGCCCGGCCTTCGCGAAAAGGTCCTTGTTGTAGAAGAGGACCACCGGGTTGGACTTCCACGGAAGCTGGTACATCTTGCCGTCGGATGACTTGTACTGATTGGCGAGATCGCCGGTGCGGTCCTTGATGTACTGTGCGCCGTCCGGGAAGGAGTCCAGCGGGACCAAGCCACCCTGCTTTTGGAACTGCGGAACAGCCACCGGTGCCGTGTTGAAGACCAGGCAAGGAGCATTGCCGGCGGTAATCGCTGCCCCGATGACCTCTTCGGAGGTCTTCCCGGCCGGGATCTCCTGCGCATCGATTGGCTGGTCCGGGTGTGCGGCGTTCCATGAGGCCACCATGTCCTTGCCCCACTTCACCTCGAACTCGTTGTTGGAGTACCAGATCTTGATGGGACCCTTGGCCGTGGTGGCGGAGCTCGCGCCAGATGCTGTGTTGCTGGAGGCGCCTCCACCGCATGCTGCCAGGCCGGCTCCGATAACGGCAATAGCCGTCAGGGAGAGGACTCTCGAACCAAATTTTCCGTGCTTCATTGCAACTCCTTTTGCGGGTAAAAACTGAAAATGCGGCGGCGACATTGCCTTCCAGGGGAATGGCAAATAGCCCCACCCAATGGCGGGTAAATCGGTCTTCGTAGGGATTAGTTATTCGGCATGCTGGGGGACCGGCCCGGTGGAGGCGCGGACTACCAGCTTGGGAGAGGGCAGATAGACGTCCGCCGCAGGCGCTCCGCCGAGGAGGCTCAGCAACTGCTGGGCCGCAACACGCCCCCAGAGCAGCGGATCGGCGGGGACAGTGGTCAACGGAGGGTTGAGGTAGGTGGCGAGCTCTGTGTCGTCGTAACCCGTGATGGACAGATCGTCGGGAACGGTCAGTCCGAGGGACTGGGCGTACGACTGTCCGGCAGTGGCCATCAGGTCGTTCGCGTAGATGATCGCAGTGGGCCGTTGGGCCGAGCGAAGCAGTTCAGCAGTTGCCGCCAGTCCTCCGGCTGCCGTGAAGTCCGCCTCAATGAAGGAACTGGCCTCGAGCCCGGCTTTCGACATAGCGTTTTGCCAGGCCAGGCGCCGGCTTCGGCCGTGAATGTAACTCTGAGGGCCGCCCACGTGCCCAATCCGGGTGTGCCCGAGGGAAACCAGATGCTCGACGGCGGCGGCAATGCCTTCGGTATCGTCCATGCAGACGGCGGGGAAGGGCGAGGAGGTTTCGGGCCGATTAAGGGTGACGGCCGGAATCTTGAGGCTCTTCAACAAAGCGATACGGGAGTCGTCAACCCTCATGTCCGTAAGGATGACGCCGTCCACGCGGCTGTCGGCAGCCAGCTTCCGGTAGCCCATTTCTTCGGCGTCGGCGCTGGCGGCAACGGTGAGCACCAGTGCGTATTCGTGCTCAACCAAAGTGGTCTCGATCCCGGCGATGAACGCGGGGAAGAAGGGGTCTGTTCCCAGAAGCCTGGGGTCCCTTGCGACCACGAGCCCGACCGCGAACGCTTTGGCTGAAGACAGGCTCTTGGCGCGAAGATTGGGCGTCCATCCCAGCTCCCGGGCCACCTTGAGAATGCGCTCCCGGGTGTCGTCACTGACGCCGGGCTGCCCATTCAACGCGTACGAGACGGCACCCTTGCTCACGCCGGCTGCCTGCGCAACGTCGTTGATGGTCACTGTCATGTTTGCCTCATTGCCACTTGGTGATTGGGATCACTGAACCGGTTTTGTTATATCTACTGAACCGGTTCAGAGAGCGCTTGTCAAGGGCAATCAAGAAATTATGGTTATTTGCGGGTCGTTCATTGGCGGCGGCTGGCACCGGCGGCCACCCGTCGTCGGGGCGGCCGCCAGTGTCAGTGGGCTGTGGGCGTTACTGCTCTGCGTCTGCCGCAGCAGCCTTCTTGGCGTCCTTCTCTGCCCGCAGGGCCTCGGCCTCGTGCTGTTCCTCGGCCTTTTCCTGGTGGATGACCACCGCGAGGAGCTTTTCCATCTCCTTGGCCACGCCGGCGGCGGAGGCTGGATTCTGCCCGGTCACCAGCCGGTCGGAGACCACGACCTTCTCTGCGAAGACGTCGGCGAAGACGTGGGTTGCACCCTCTTCCTTGAGCCGGTCGGCCAGGAAGAACGGGATGACCTTGTCCATGCCTGCTGCAACTTCTTCGTCGTTGGTGAATGCGGCCACTTCCCGGCCCCCGACGAGCCGGAACCCGTCGGCCAGGTCCACGTTCACCAGACCCGCGGGTCCGTGGCAGACAGCGCCAACCACTCCACCGGCGTCGTACACGTTCGCAACCAGTTTCTGCAGGCCTTCGCTGTCCGGGAAGTCCCACATGGTGCCATGGCCTCCCACGAGGAAGACTGCGTCGTACTGGCCCGGATCAACGACGTCCACGCGGGCCGTGTTGTAGAGTCCGGCGCGCGTAGTCTCGTCCGTCGTGAAGGCAACCTGGATGGGATCCTGCGGGTCTACTTCATCCTGCGGAGGCTGTCCGCCCTTGATGGATGCGAAATCGACGAAGTGCCCGGAATCCTTGAAGACCTTCCAGGGATGTGCGGCCTCGGCCACGTTGTAGCCGGTCTTCTTTCCCGTATCGCCGAGCTCGGAAACGCTGGTCAGTACCATGAGGATTTTCTTCATGAAATGCTCCTATCGTCCACATTCCACCCTACGCCAAGCCCAAATTCAGGCCCACCCCCGGCGCTATAGCACCACAACTAGCTCGCAGTTGTTGTCGTTATGAGCCTCCAA
>NZ_JAHHZS010000035.1 GCF_022606295.1 Arthrobacter bambusae | reverse complement strand
ATGAGCCCTCAAAACGACAACAACTGCGACTCAGTTGGGCTGGGAACCCGCTACGGGCACCCGCACGATTGCCGGATCCGCAACTGCGTGGGGAAGACCCTGTGCTGCGGCGGTTCGTTGCGGTTCTCGCCCACCAGCGCCGACACGGCGGCCTCCGCCATGTCCCATACCGGCTGCTCCACAGTGGTCAGGGCCGGCCAGCTGTACTCGGCCTCCACCGAACCGTCGAAGGACGCCACGGCAATATCGTCGGGAACGGACAGCCCGGCCTCGCGGATTGCCCGCAGAACCCCGATTGCCTGCATATCGGAGCTGGCGAAGATCGCCGTCGGACGTTTGTCCGCGGCCAGGAGGAGTTGTCCGGCAGCGTAGCCCCCGGGCCGGTCGAACCCGCCACGTGCCAGCGGCCCGACAGGGAGCCCGGCAGCTTCGAGCGCCCGCCGCCAACCCTGCTCGCGCCCGTCGGCCTCGTCGTCGGCCGTGATCCCCATGGCGAGTCCGATGTTGGTGTGGCCGTGGCCGATCAAATGTTCCACCGCCAGGCGGGCTCCGGCTTCAAGGTCCACGCCTACGCTGTTGAATCCAGGAGCGATCGAGGCGTGGTTCAGCAGGACCGAGGGGATTTCCGCGTCAACAAGCTCCACGAAGTCGGGTTCAAACATGACGCTGGCCAGGACCACTCCATCAACCTGCCGGGCGGCGAGGTTGCGGATGTGGCGGCGTTCTGAGTCCAGCTGGTTGTCGGAATTCGTCAGCAACAAGGCATATCCACGCCCGGCGGCAGCTACTTCCACCGCATGTCCCAACAGCGCCCAGAACGGGTTGCTGGAATCCGGGATCACGAGGCCCAAGGTTTGGCTGGACCCCATTTTGAGCGCGCGTGCGGCGGCATTCGGCCGGTATCCCAGGATCCGGATGGCCTCCTGGACTTTCGCTTCCGTCGCGGGCGCCACCTTCTTGGGGCCGCCGTTCACCACATAGCTCACGACGGCGGTGCTCACCCCGGCGTACCGGGCCACGTCCTTGCGCGTCACCGGTCCGCGCGGGGTGTGCACTGCCGAAGTAGTCATTGGATCATGCTAGCTACAAAGCCTCCGGAGCATCTCCGAAATCGCGGATGGGGAGCCGTTCGCCGCCGCGGAGCGCCGATTCGTGCGCTACGACGCCGGGGAGCGTGTAGCGGGCCGCCACCCACGCGTTGACAGGCGGAAGGCTTCGCTTGTTCACGGCCGTGACGAAGTCGTCCACCAGGAACTGATGACTGCCTTCGTGCCCGTTCGGAGCTCCCTCGAATTCAACGGGCAGCCTGGCGGCGTCGTGCACCGGAGCGAGGCCGGAGATGAAAGCGCCGCGAAGTTCGGGGGCGACGTCCGCCAACGAGGGGTCATCGGGCGACATGCTCGGCTTGGTCTCCACCTGGTCCGAGATGTCGAGTATCCCCTCCTTGTCCTGCCACAACGTCGTGGTGGCCAGCTGCTCGAAGCTTGCCTCGGTGCCGAAGAAGCGGAAGCGCGATTCGCGGATATGCGAGGGGTAGCCCACGCGGCGCATCTCGTTGGTGCGCATCGCGCCGCCGTCGTTCATTTCGAAAAGCGCCGTGGCGTTGGAGAAGTCATTGTCGAACATGCTGACGTCCTTGTCGAAGACGCCGTCGCCGCGATCGTCCTTGACGCCGATGCAGCTGACGCTCACGGCGTGGCCCGGTATGGCGCCCAGTACGCCGCCGATCGCGTGGGTGGGGTACAGCATGGGCGGGTAGCTGGCGGTTGCTTTCCAGTTTTCGCCGCCGCTGTACTGGTAGGCCTCGTAGAAGCCCAGGTCCATGTCGTGGACGTAATCGCCTTCGGTGTAGAAGATGCGGCCGAACTTGCCGGCAGCGTGCTGCTTGCGGGCATAGACGGTGGCGGGGTTGTAGAAGCTGGTCTCTCCCATGGCGTAGACAAGCTTGGTCTCACGCACGGCTTCGATGATTCCGGCGATCTGCTCCTCGGAGATTGCCATCGGAACAGCCGAATAGACGTGTTTTCCGGCGCGCAGCGCCTTGATCACCAACGGCCCGTGCGTCCAGCGCTGCGTGAAGATGGCGACGGCGTCGACGTCGGAGGCCAGCAATTCGTCGAAACTTGCCATGGTGCCGTCCAGCCCCAGCTGTTCCACAGCTTTCGACGCCCGTTCGGGGAGTTCGTCCACGGCGTAGACCGCGGAAACCCCGGGGTGGAGCTTGAAGAGGTGGGCAAATTGGCCGCCGAACTGGCCAAGGCCTACTACTCCCATTGAAAACGTCATTGTTAGCCCTTCGATTCATGTAGGTGGCTTCAGAATGCCCCCGCCGCGCCGGGAGGGGCTCGACGAGTGACTCAGGCCAGTGAATCACTGGGATCTACTCGAGTCAACAAAACGCAATAAATCCAAAATATTCGAACAAAACTTCACAGACTTGCTTGACCCCTTCAGATCTACTCGTGTAGATTCAGGGCAGATGTTAGCCATGTCACACTCACGAAGGGTCGAAGATGACCACCCTCACCAAACATCCTGATCCGGAGCTTTCGGCTTCTGGAAAACCCGGGAACTCGCGGAAATCACGGAAACCGCATAAAAGGGGAAAGCCCGCTGCAGGCTTCCGCGGCATCGGGGACCTCAAGATCGCGCTCCTGTTCATCGCCCCGGCGATGGTCGGCTTCCTGCTCTTCTACCTGGTGCCGACCATCCGCGGCATCTACCTGAGCTTCACCGAGTACAGCATCCTCGGAGACCCCGAATGGATCGGCGTCAAGAACTACCAACAGATCGTGAAGGACCCTCTTTTCTGGAATGCCCTCGGGGTCACGTCGGAATACGTCGTCATCAATATCGTGCTCCAGACGCTCCTGGCCCTCGGCCTCGCAATCCTCATGCACCGGGTCGCCAAGTCAACCCTCATCCGCGGGGCGCTCCTGCTTCCGTACCTCATGGCGAACGTCATCGCCGCGCTTCTGTGGTTCTGGATGCTCGACTACCAGATCGGCATCGTGAACCAGTTCATCGAGTGGTTCGGACTGCCCCGCGTTGCCTTCTTCGGCAGTGAGGAATGGGCCATCCCCACGCAGGCGCTCATCAACACCTGGCGCCATATGGGTTACACCGCGCTGCTGATCTTCGCCGGACTGCAAGCCATCCCCCACACGGTGTACGAAGCCGCCAGCATCGACGGGTCCAAGGCGTTCAGCACCTTCTGGCGGATCACCCTCCCGCTGCTGCGCCCCGTTCTCGTCCTGGTGCTCGTGGTGACCGTCATCGGTTCCTTCCAGGTCTTTGACACCGTTGCCGTCACCACCCAGGGCGGCCCCGTCAACGCAACCCGCGTGCTGCAGTACTACATCTACCAGCGCGCCTTCAACGAGCAAGACTTCGGATATGGCTCGGCCCTCGCCGTGATCCTCTTCCTCATCCTGGCAATCGTGGCCTTCATCCAGATGAAGTTCCTCCGCGGCAACCAGTCGGACCTGGACTAAGGACACAACATGACCACCCTCTCCTCCCCCAAGGCAGCCACCCGCCGTCGTCCGTTCAACTGGCGCCGCACAAGCGCCTGGGTGCTGCTTGCCATCGCCATTGCCGTGAGCGTGCTGCCCTTTTACTGGGTTCTCCGCACGGCCTTCTCCACCAACGGCTCGCTTGCGTCCAACTCGGCAAGCCTCCTCCCCGCCGATTTCAGCCTTGGTGCCTTCAAGCGCGTCTTCGGCCTCCAGACCGCTTCCGAAGCCATCGCCGAGGGCGGCTCCGGGGCCTCCATCAACTTTTGGCAATATCTGTTGAACTCATTGCTGTTCTCAAGCATCACCACCGCGGGCGCCGTATTCTTCAGCTCAATGGCCGCCTATGCCTTCGCACGGTTGCGTTGGAAGGGCCGCGACGGCGTCTTCACCCTTTTCCTCGGCACCATGCTGGTCCCGCCGATCTTCACGGCACTGCCGAACTTCCTCCTCGTGAAAAACCTCGGCCTCCTCAACTCAATGCTCGGATTGGTCCTGCCGTATCTGTTCATGACCCCGTTCGCGATTTTCTTCATGCGGCAGTTCTTCCTCAACATGTCGCGGGAGGTGGAGGAAGCCGCGATGCTCGACGGCGCGAAGCACTGGCGGATCTTCTTCCAAATCGTCATGCCCAACGCCGCCGCACCCATCGCGACACTCGCCCTGCTCACGTTCATGGGCCAGTGGAACGAATATTTCTGGCCCCTCCTGGTCGGGACCTCCGAGGAATCGCGAGTGCTCACGGTGGGACTGGGCGTCTTCAAATCACAGTCCCCGCAAGGCGCACCGGACTGGTCCGGCCTCATGGCCGCGACCCTCGTCTCCGCCCTTCCAGTGCTCATCCTGTTCTCGATCTTCGGCAAGAAGATCGTCAACTCGATCGGCTTCAGCGGCACCAAGTAATCCTTCCCGCCATCACCTCTCCACCAGGGGCCGGTCCATGCCGTGCGCCCGCCCTTCCCCACCCGAAAGGACCCATCATGAAAAAGAAAGTACTCGGCGCCGTCGCCGCTGCCGCTGTGGCCACCCTCGCCCTCTCCGCTTGCGGAAGCGGAGGAGCCAGCAGCGCCGACTCCGCCAAGGGAGAGATCAGCTACTGGCTCTGGGACTCCAACCAGCTTCCCGCCTACCAGCAGTGCGCAGACGACTTCCACAAGACCAACCCGGATATCACCGTCAAGATCACCCAGACGGGCTGGGATGACTACTGGGGCAAGATCACCAACGGAATGGCCTCCGGCACCGCCCCCGATGTTTTCACCGACCACCTTTCCAAGTACCCGGACTTCATCAAGACCAAACAGCTCGTCGCGCTCGATGACGCAGTGTCCAACGACAAGGTGGACCTCACCCAGTACAACGCAGGCCTTGCGGACCTCTGGGTGGGCCAAGATGGCAAGCGTTACGGCCTTCCGAAGGACTGGGACACCGTTGGCCTCTTCTACAACAAGAAGATGGCCGCCGACGCCGGTCTCTCGCCTGAGCAGATGGCCGCCCTGACCTGGAACCCGCAGGACGGCGGAAGCTATGAGAAGGCCATCGCCCACCTCACCGTCGACAAGAACGGCAAGCGCGGCGACGAACCGGGCTTCGACAAGAACAACGTCGCGGTGTATGGACTTGGCCTGCCGGGCTCCGACGCCGAAAACGCCGGACAGACCCAGTGGAGCTTCCTCTCAGCCACCACAGGCTGGAGCGCCACGGACAAGAACCCTTGGGGCTCGCACTTCAACTACGACGACAAGCGCGTCCAGGACACCATCGCTTGGTGGGCTTCCCTTGCCCAGAAGGGCTACATGCCCAAGCTCGAAACCACGGTCGGCGCCAACGCACCCGACGCCTTCGGCGCCGGCAAGGCCGCCATCAACGCCAACGGCGACTGGATGATCGGCCAGTACAAGGGGTACAAGGGCATCGACCTCGGCATCGCCCCCACACCCACGGGAGTTGACGGCAAGAGCGCCTCCATGTTCAACGGCCTGGCCGACTCCATCTGGGCCGGGACCAAGAAGAAGGACGCCTCCATCAAGTGGGTCGAGTACCTTGGCTCCTCTGCCTGCCAGGACGTCGTAGCCGCCAAGGCCGTTGTGTTCCCCGCGATCAAGTCCTCCACCGACAAAGCCGCCGCAGCCTTCAAGGCAAAGGGTATCGACGTCACTGCCTTCACGCAGCACGTGAAGGACAAGTCCACCTTCCTGCTTCCCATCACGGACAACGCCGCCAAGGTCGCGGGCATCATGAAGCCCGCCATGGACGCCGTCATCGCAGGCAAGGCACCGGCAAGCTCCCTCTCAGCTGCGAACGACCAAGTCAACGCCCTCTTCTCGAAATAGTCCCCCGGCGGGAGCCCATCAGCGGCCGGGCTCCCGCTATCCTGATCAGCAACGCCGCAGCCCCCCAAGCAGTCCGGGCGCCGCCGCTTTCACTCCGTTGACGGCGGCGTCCGGACTCTCCATCCCCTCCATCGCGACACACGACTCCCTGAAAGCGAACAGCCCATGGACCCGTTCCACCTCCGTTCCGCCGGCACAAGCCTGGTGCTCAGTTTCGATGACGGAGAGGCTGAAGTCATCCACTGGGGTGCCGATCTCGGCAGCACGCTCCCCGACCTCGCCATCCTGGGCGGACCCATCCCCCACTCCGCCATCGACGTGACTGTCCCGGCCGCGCTCCTCCCCCAAGCTTCCTCAGCATGGCAAGGCCGCCCGGGCCTGCGCGGCCAGCGAACCGCCGATGGCGTCCCCGGACTGGACTTTTCGCTCCGGCTTCGCGTGGTGGACGTACAGGTTGACAGCAGCTCCGCCGTCGCCACTGCCGCGGCCGCCTCTGCAGTGATTGTCCAGCAGGATCCCGACGCCGGAATCACCGTGACGTCCGGCCTCACCCTTCACCCGGGAGGCCTTCTCGAACTGCGCCACACCGCCGTCAACGACGGCACGTCCCCTTTCCAGCTCGACGAACTGGCCACCGTCCTCCCGGTGGGGCCGGACGCCGTCGAACTTCTGGACCTCACCGGCCGCTGGTGCCGCGAACGGCACCCGCAGCGCCGGCCCGTCCAACAAGGGACGTGGGTGCGCACGGGACGCCACGGCCGCACGGGGCACGATTCCTCGCTGCTTTTCGCGGCGGGTACTGCCGGATTCGGGAACCGCCACGGGAAGGTCTGGGCCACGCACTTGGCGTGGAGCGGCAACCACGAAGAATTCGCCGACACCGTGGCCGATGGCCGCACCATGATCGGCGGTTCCGAGCTCCTGGGCCCGGCCGAAATAGTGCTCCAGCCCGGCGAAAGCTACACCACGCCTGCACTATTTGCCGCCTACTCGGACCGCGGACTGGACGGCATCAGCGAAGCTTTCTACGGCTGGTTCCGGTCCCGCCCGCATCATGTCGTTCCCGCGGCTTCCACGGGGCTCCCCGCCGGCAAGCCCCGCCCCGTGGTCCTCAACACCTGGGAGGCCGTGTACTTCGACCACCGGCTGGACACCCTGCTGGAGCTCGCGGAGTCCGCGGCGGAACTGGGCGTTGAGCGCTTCGTGCTCGACGACGGCTGGTTCCGCGGCCGCCGCGACGACCATGCGGGCCTGGGCGACTGGTACGTTGACCGAACCCTTTGGCCAGATGGGCTGACGCCGCTCATCGAGGCCGTGAATTCGCACGGCATGGAGTTCGGACTCTGGGTGGAACCGGAAATGATCAACCTAGATTCCGATGTTGCACGATCGCACCCCGACTGGATCGTGGGCCCCGCAGCCCTCTCCCACAAGGACGGCGGCCGCCTTCCCCTGGAATGGCGGCACCAGCACATTATCGACCTCGTCAACCCCGCAGCCTGGCGATACGTCTTCGACCGGATCGACGCGCTCCTTCGGGAAAACAACATCAAGTACCTCAAATGGGACCAGAACCGGGACCTCAGCGAGCACGGCCATGCAGGGCGGGCCTCCGTACATGGGCAAACCCTGGCCGCCTACCGGCTCTTCGACGAGCTCCGCAAAGCCCACCCCGGCGTCGAAATCGAAAGCTGCTCTTCCGGCGGTGCCCGGGTGGACCTCGGCATCCTTGAGCGGACCGACCGGATCTGGGGATCGGACTGCAACGACGCCCTCGAGAGGCAGACCATCCAGCGCTGGACCGGCGTCGTGGTTCCGCCGGAACTGGTGGGCGGGCACATCGGACCCACCACCTCGCACACCACGGCCCGGACGCACGATCTCTCCTTCCGCGCCATCACTGCGATGTTCGGGCATTTCGGCATGGAATGGGATGTCCGGCAGGTCCAGGGCGCCGAACGCGAGGAACTCAAGCGCTTCATCGGCCTGTACAAGGAGCACCGCGGGCTCGTCCACAGCGGGCGGATGGTGCGTGCAGACGTCCCGGACGACTCGCTGATGGTGCACGGCGTGGTCTCCGACGACGGCGGCTCCGCGCTGTTCGCCGTCGTCAGCACCCGGACGTCGTTTGCCGAACAACCCGGGCGCGTGGCCGTTCCGGGCCTCGATCCCGAGCGTTCCTACATGGTTCAGGCCATTTTCCCGGCCCCCGGCGACGCCGACTATGCCCGCACGTTCACCCAGGTGCGGCCGCCGGCATGGCTGCCGTCCGGGGCTGAGGCAAGTGGCCGCTTCCTTGCTGAGGTGGGGCTTCCCATGCCGGTCCTGAATCCGGAACACGCGCTGCTGCTCCGGATCACGGCTGTGTAGTTGCTGTTTGGTGTTTCTTACGCTGCATATGGGAGGGACGCAGCCGGGCGGCGTAAACCCGGCGGCGTAAGCCGGGCGGCGCAAGCCCGGCGGCGTAAGAAACGCCAAGCAGCCTCGGCGCACCTATAGATTGGGAGTTATGACTGAAGCTCCCACCGCCACCGCAGCCGGTCGCGGCACCATCCTCGTCCTGAACGGCCCCAACCTGAACCTGCTGGGCACGCGCGAGCCGGAAAAGTACGGCACCTCCACGTTGGCCGACGTCGAACAGCTCGCCATGGCAGCCGCGGAGGCCAACGGCTTCACCGTGGACTGCGTCCAGTCAAACCACGAGGGCGACCTCCTGGACGCCATCCACGGCGCACGCGGAACCGCTGTCGGGATCGTCATCAACGCGGGAGCATACACGCACACTTCCGTGGCACTGCGGGACGCGCTTGCGGCAGTGCAGCTTCCCGCCGTCGAGGTCCACATCACCAACGTGCACCAGCGCGAGGAATTCCGGCACCACTCCTACCTGTCCCCGGTGTGCTCGGCGGTGATCGTCGGCGCAGGAGTTCAGGGCTACAAGCTGGCCATCGACTACCTCGCCACCGCGGTCTAGTCCCTCGAACGGAGCGGGGTTGCTTGGGGGGCACCCTGTATCCCCACGTCCCCTCCGGACATGCCCACTCTTCAAGCCCAAGGCTGGACATGTCCGCCTCATCCCTGGGGACATGCTCATTCTTCGCGGCCAGCACTGGACATAAACGCAATATGTCCAATGCTCAAATCAAACGCAGAGCATGTCCCTTGGTGGGCAGGGCTACTTCTTGGTGCACTGCCCCGAAGACACTGCCGCGCTCAGGGATGATGCTTGCTGGGCCACCGGCGAGAGCTCGTCCATGGTGAGGGCGTAGCCCACTGCCACATCCGAAGTGGTCTTGGCGAAGACCACGCCGGCAACCTGCCCCTGGGTCGTCAGCAGCGGACCGCCCGAGTTGCCCGGCTGCACGTCTCCCGCAATCTTGTAGACCTGTTCCGGGGACGGGTTGTTGCCATAGATGTCCGGGACCAGCAGGGTCGAGATTCCCTCCACCGCAGCCGGTTTGGACTGGAACGGACCACCGTGGGGGTAGCCGGCGAAGGCCGCGGGCGAACCGGCCGGAAGGTCGGCGCTCAACTGGAGAGGCGCCGTCGGGAGCCCGTCGACGGCGACTACGGCCAGGTCGCGCTGGCTGTCGAAGTAGACCACACGGCCTGGCAACGCACCGCCGTCGGGGATTTCCACCACGGGCTGCGACACACCAGCCACGACATGCGCGTTGGTCACCACACGGCCAGGGGAGACGACGAAGCCGGAGCCCGTCTGGTTTTGACCGCATTGGTAGGCCGTACCGGCAATCTTCAGCACGGAATGGGCCGCATTGTTGAGTGCGGGAGTGTCCGTGCTGGTGTTTGGAATCGGGACGGGCGCCACGGGGCCGATGCCCTCGATGAGCTGCGGAATCCCGTTGCCCATGACCGTGGAACGCAGTTGCGCGACGCTTGCCTTGACGGGCGTTGGCGTCATGGTGTCGATGAAGCGGATCACCTTGGAACCTGCCAGCTGCTGCGAAACGAAGGGCACACCCAGGGAACCGATGCTGAACGCCAACAGGGACATGACCAGTGCCGCGACAACCAGGCTGACAAAACCACCCAGCAGACGGTCGAGTGCGTGCAAGGGCTGGATGCGCACGGCCTTGCGGACCTTTTGACCGATCCAGGTGCCAAGCCCGTGCCCCAGGACAATGAGCACCACAGCCGAGCCGATAATGGCGGTCAGCCTCCAACCGCTGTCCTTTACCCAGTCGCCGACGAGCGGAACCGCTATAAAGGCAGCCATTGCGCCCACGGCGAAGCCTGCGATTCCACCGAGCGTCACGAAGAAGCCGTTGCGCAGTCCGTAGATCAGGTAGGAAAGAAGCGTCAAAATCAACGCCAGGTCCAAGATGGTCAAGCCGAACACCAATGCTCCTCACAGCCGAGTAAGCCCCAATTGTAGTTGCACAGACTGACAGCTTCCCTTCGGAAGCAGGCGGTCGTCCAGGTGGCGAAGCCCCCGCCCAGCGGAGCAGTCCCAGAGAGTTGGGGCCCGATTTTGGGCCTGTTCCGCGTGATTTCGGGCGTTTCGGCTGCCAAGTACGTCACAGACGCGACAAAATTCTGAAACAATGGCTGAAGCGCCCCAGCCGAACTTTTACTCAGGAGATTTCATGGATATCGAGGTATTGCGCCGCGCACCCCTCTTCGCCACCCTTGACGACGACGCTTTCCGTCTGCTGACGGACGAACTCACAGAGGTGGACCTTTCACGCGGAGCGTCTGTTTTCCGTGAGGGAGATCAGGGTGACCAGCTGTACTTCATCGTGTCCGGCAAGGTTAAGCTCGGCCGCACCTCTCCGGATGGCCGCGAATCCCTGCTGGCCATCCTGGGCCCGGGCGAGCTCTTCGGCGAAATGGCCCTGTTCGACCCGAGCCCGCGCACCGCAACGGCTACGGCCGTTTCCGAGACGCGACTGGCCGGCCTGAAGAACGAAAGCCTCAACGCCCTGCTGCGCACTCGTCCCGAGGTTTCCGCGCAGTTGCTGCAGGCACTCGCCCGACGTCTGCGCCGCACCAACGACTCCCTGTCCGACCTCGTGTTCTCGGACGTCCCGGGCCGCGTCGCCAAGGCCCTGCTGGATCTCGCCGACCGCTTCGGCCGGCCCGCGACCGACGGCGTCCTGGTGGCCCACGAACTCACCCAGGAAGAACTGGCCCAGTTGGTCGGAGCTTCCCGCGAGACGGTCAACAAGGCCCTCGCCGAGTTCGTCCAGCGCGGTTGGCTCCGCCTGGAAGCCCGCGCGGTAGTCATCCTGGACATGCAGCGCCTCCGCCAGCGCTCCCGGTAATTTCTAGCGACACAGAAAATGCCTGGCGACTCCGGAATTCCGGAGTCGCCAGGCATTTTTCGTATCGCCAGCGTCGCAGGTCGTCGTCGTCAGCGCTCCCGCTGCGGCTCCCCTGAAACCGTGCGGGCGGCTTCGACTTCGAGCATGAGCGCACCATCCTCTTCAATGAGCCGCGGCTGATATATATGCGGCTTGCGTTTGTAGCTGAGGTACGCGATGCAGCCTTGGGCGGCCGCCATCTTTTCGAGAATGATCTCCGAGCCGGGCACCAGCAATTGGCCCAATGACAAACCGACCGTGTTTTCCTGGCCGACTTCGTCCCCAAGCTCCGTGGTCTCGCGATCGGCCATGAGTTTGGAAACGCATACCCAACGCCCCCAGACGCCCTTGCTCGCCAGCAGCGAAGGCTGTTGGTTCACAGGAAGAGTCGCCGCGAAGTAGCGGGTGTTGAAGCGCCGATGCGCAAAGTCCGGGCTGAGCCAGTTGACGAGCGGCTTGAGGAGGTCCGTCCGGAGCGACAAGCCGCGCTTGGCCAGGACATCCGTGAACGACTTGTCCTGGGCAGCTACGGCCTCGCGCGCCTTCATCCACTCGGGAGTCGAGGTTGCCTCGACCGTGGAGGACAAGTCGGGACCGGCCAGCAACACGCCGGTTTCCTCGAACAGCTCGCGGATGGCGCCCACCACGTGGCGGCGGGCAAGTCCGACGTCGGCAGTTCCCAGCGCGTCAGCCCAATGCTGGGGCGAGGGGCCGAGCCAGCCGAGGGCGTCGTCGTCGCTGGGTTCCAGCGATCCGCCGGGAAACGCGACAACACCCAACGGCGAGGAACCGGGACGGTAACCCATCCACGTTTCCAGGCCGGTAGGCGAATCGCGGAGCAGGACAACAGATGATGCGAAGCGCGCGGCGCGGGGGGCCCGTTCGCCGAGTTCAAGCCAGTTCCGTGCTGCCCCTTCTAATTCAGGAGGTAACGCAAACAGGCGTCGGGCAAGTTGTGGCAATTGAGTGAACCGGTTCCTTAGCTGAATTCAGCGATCAACTCGACCTCGACGGGAGAGTCGAGCGGAAGGACTGCAACGCCGACGGCGGAACGCGCGTGCTGCCCTTTGTCGCCGAAGACACGCCCGAGGAGCTCGGATGCACCATTGATAACACCGGGCTGGCCGGTGAAGGAGGCATCGGAGGCCACGAAGCCGACGACCTTCACGATGCGCGTGATGCGGTCGAGGTCTCCGATGACGCTCTTGACGGCAGCCAAGGCATTGACCGCGCAAACGGCTGCATACATCTGCGCGTCTTCCGGAGACACCGTGGGCTCTTCCGAAAGGCCTTCCTCGCCGCTGGAGACTTTGCCCGTAGCTTCGAGTTTGCCGTTAATGAAGGGCAGTTGTCCGGAAGTGTAGACGTGGTTGCCGGAGACGATGGCCGGAACGTAGGCGGCCACTGGAGCGGCTACAGCCGGCAGGGTCAGTCCCAGTTCGGCAAGGCGCTGCTCGACGGCGGATGCCGGAGCTGTGGAATCCGCGCCAACTGTGGCTTCTGCGGGGGTTGTCATTGTTACTGCTTCTCCCTCTTCAAGTATGCAACAAGTCCGTTTCCATCGGGTCCGGGGACAACCTGGACGAGCTCCCAGCCGTCCTCTCCCCACTGGTCCAGGATCTGCTTTGTAGCGTGAATGATGAGCGGAATCGTCGCGTACTCCCATTTGGTCATGAAAGAAAGACTAGCCCTTGCCGGTAAAGTGGTGAACATGGTGACTCGTAGGAACCCTCTATTCGACACTGCCACCACTCTTGGAAAGATCCTCGGATTCCTCGGTGTGAGCGCTATTTGTGGTGTCCTGGTGGCGGGCTTGCTCGTCCCCGCGGCCGCCGTCTCAGGCAGTGCGGCGAGTGGGTCCATCCAGTTCTTCGATACACTGCCGGCGGAACTTACCGTGAACCCGCCCAGCCA
The DNA here is from genome assembly GCF_022606295.1 of Arthrobacter bambusae. Classification (GTDB taxonomy): domain Bacteria; phylum Actinomycetota; class Actinomycetes; order Actinomycetales; family Micrococcaceae; genus Arthrobacter; species Arthrobacter bambusae_A. Next base: position 27,268 of record NZ_JAHHZS010000035.1, on the reverse strand, counting down.
GGCGACCACCATCCTGGCCGCGGATGGCAGCCAGATCGCCTCGGTCTACTCTGAGAACCGCACACGGGTCTCGCTCGACCAGATGAGCCCCTTCATCAAGGACGCGATCGTGTCGGTCGAGGACAGCCGCTTCTATGAGCACGGCGGCATCGACGCCACCGGCATCATGCGCGCCATTGTCAGCACAGCGCGCGGCCAGAAGCAGGGCGCTTCCACCATCACCCAGCAGTACGTGAACAACGTCATTAACGAATCCCTCGTGTCCCAGGGCCAGTCGGCCGATGTCAAGCTCAATGGCGTCAACAAAGGCGTCGGCGACAAGCTCCGGGAAATGAAGCTGGCCATCGCCCTGGAGAAGAAGTTCTCCAAGCAGCAGATCCTTGAGGGCTACCTCAACATCGTCTTCTTCAACAAGGATGCCTACGGCATCGAGGCCGCCTCAAGGCTCTTCTTCAGCACCAGCGCCAAGGACCTCACGTTGCCGCAGGCCGCCTTGCTGGCCGGCGTCGTCAACAGCCCGTCCTACTACGACCCGGTCACCAACCCGGACCACGCGAAACAGCGTCGCGACTTGGTGCTGGGCCTCATGCTTGACCAGGGAAAGATCAAGAAAGCTGACTACGACGCCGCGATCGCGACGCCGGTAACCACCAAGGTCACGCAGCCTCGCCAAGGCTGCGCGTACGCGGCTATGGCACCGTATTTCTGCGACTACGTGTTGCACTTGCTCTACAACAACCCGGCCTACGGCGCGACTCCGGACGAACGCGAAAACCGCGTCGCACGCGGCGGCCTCACCATCCAGACCACTCTCGATCCCAAGGCCCAGAACGTCGCCCAAGCCGCGGTTGATGCATCCGCTGGAGCCAACCCGGACAAGTGGGGCGCTTCCTTGGTTTCGGTTCAACCGGGCAGCGGCAAGATCGTTTCCATGGCCCAAAACACGGTGTGGCTACCGGCTGATGGGAAGTTCCAGGCCGAGCAGAACTTCAACGTGGACAAGCTCGATGCCAACGGCAACGATCTCAACGGCTTGGGTGGTTTCCAGCCCGGTTCCACCATGAAGCCCTTTACCTTCGCCGAATGGTTGAACGAGGGCAAGTCCATGAACACCGTGCTGGACGGCACCGTCCGGCGGTACCCGCAGAACTTCCCGTGGAAAAACACCTGCCCCGCTCCAACAGTCGGTTGGTACGACAGCACCAACGGAACCTATGATCTTCAGAACGACGAAGGCGGCTACTACAAACCTATGACCGTGGAGGATGGGTTGGCCAACTCCATCAACACGATCACATTTGCTACGGCGGCAAGGGTTGACCTGTGCGGCATCCAGAAGATCGTCGATGCTGTTGGCATCCACGGTGGCCTCCCCAACGCAAGCACTGGCGACCCGAATCCCAAGGTTCCCATGACCACGCTGGGTAACCTGATCGGTTCCACCCAGACCGCGCCCTTGACGATGGCCAGCGCCTTCGCCACGTTTGCCAACAACGGCCAGTACTGCGAGCCGATCGCCATCACTTCGGTAACCGACCAGACGGGCGCCAAGCTGCCGGCCCAGTCCACGAGCTGCAAGAGCGCGGTCACCCCTGAGGTGGCCCACGGGGTGGCCCTTGCGATGCAAGAGGTACTTAACAAGGGTTCCGGTTCGCTGATCCAGCCCCGAATCTCCACCAAGACTACGTTCCCCGTCGCGGCCAAGACCGGCACGAATGACACCAACAGCTCCACTTGGGTGGTCGGTTACACCTCTGGCCTTGCGACCGCGACATGGTTCGGCGATCCGCTGGGCAACCAGCAACGGCCAGGTCAGAATGTCACCATCAACGGAAAGTTCTACAAGGGCGTTGACGGTTACATGCTCGCCGGGCCGCAGTTCTCCAATTACATGTCCCAGATTGCACCCGCCTATGGCACCAATCCGTTCCCGGCTCCGCCGTCGAACTTGACGGATCCACCCGGGTACCGGACGTCGACCCCGAGCAACACCACTCCGAACAACACCATTCCGGGGAACACGAGTCCGACCACCCAGCCGAGCAGCAACGGAAACGGCAATGGAAAAAAGAATGGCTAACGGCTCCAAGCCCGTCATTGCATCGCTGGCAAGCCGCGTCCGAAGCATCGGACGCGGCTTTGCCGTCGCCGCAGGGGCGGGTGCAACCGCCGGCGTAGCGGGCTTTGCCTATGGCCTCTGGGAGAAGAACCAGTTCGTTCTCCGGGAGGAAACCCTTCCCATCCTGCCGGCAGGCTCGGCTCCCCTCCGGGTGTTGCACATAAGCGACATCCATTTCGTCCCGAGCCAACGCAAGAAGGCCGAATGGCTGCGTTCGCTCGCTGCGCTTGAACCTGACCTCGTGGTGAACACGGGTGACAATCTCAGCCACCCGCACGCCGTCGTGCCGCTGCTGGATGCGTTGCGGCCACTGTTGAAGTTCCCCGGTGTCTTTGTCCCAGGCTCCAACGACTACTACGCCCCCCGGTTCAAGAACCCGACCGCGTACTTCCTCGGACCCTCGCGCGTCAAGAACAACCCGGTGGAGCTTGACTGGCCGCGGCTTCGTTCGGGATTCGGGATGTCCGGCTGGATCGACCTCACCAACAGGCACCAGTCCCTGCCCATCAACGGGATCCGCTTCGATTTCTCCGGAGTCGACGACCCCCATCTGAACCGGGAGCGCTACGCCGGCTGGCCACGCGGCACTGCCGGACAGGACTCCCGCCCGCACCTGCGCGTTGCCGTGATCCACGCGCCCTACCAACGGGTCCTGGACCACTTCACGAACGACTCAGCAGACCTCATCCTCGCCGGACACACCCACGGCGGCCAGATCTGCATCCCCGGTTACGGCGCCTTGGTTGCCAATTGCGATCTCCCCACCTGGCGCGCCAAGGGCCTGCACGACTGGGAAAACAACGGACGCACGACGCCGGTCAACGTCTCAGGCGGCATCGGCACCTCACGCTTCGCCCCGGTCCGCATAGCGTGCAAGCCTGAGGCGGTACTGCTGACACTCACGGCCCGCCGCTAGCCATCGCCCACCACCGAGCATGCGCAACGCTTCGCGCCAAGGACGGACATGTCCGCCCGGCACCAATGAGCATGCGCAACGCTTCGCGCCAAGGGTGGACATAACAGCATTATGTCCACCCTTGGCTTTCAAAGCTGGGCATGTCCGGGGGCGGGCAAGCACTCGAAAGCCGGGCATGTCCGGCGCGGAGCCGTTCCCAATGCCTCCTATCACGGAACGCAATGGTGCTGTGAATCCCGTTACGCGATGACATAGGGTAATTGCTACAGGAAACTACCTCCGTGCGTCGCGCCGGGAAGGCGCGGAACGCCGGGACAAAGCTGTTGAGAAGCGGGCATGGCCAAACAGACTTCATTCTTCACCTCGATCAAACGTCTCTACCCACACGTCAAACCGATCCTCCCCAGGCTTTTCATGGGGTTGGTCAGCGCGTTGCTGGGCAGCATCATGGCGCTTGCCATCCCGCAGGTGCTGCGGGTACTGATCAACGGTTCCCTCCACCCCGGAGGCCCCGCCAACGCCGTCTGGATCGCCGCGGCCGTGGTTCTGGCACTCGGCATCGCAGAAGCCGGGCTTGTGGCGCTGCGGCGGCAGTTCGTCATCAATCCCGCAACCACCGTGGAATCGAGGATGCGGGTGTCCCTCTACGGGCATCTGCAGGATCTCACCGTTTCCTTCCACGACCGTTGGGGTTCCGGGCAGCTCCTGTCCCGCGCCATGACGGACTTGAACTTCCTCCGGCGTTGGATGGCGTTCGGCGCGATCATGCTGGTGGTGACCACTTTGACGGTGGTGATCGGCGTCGGGGTGATGTTCGCGATGAGCTGGCAGCTGGCTTTGATCTTCCTCGCCGCCGCCGTGCCCATCATGATCTATTCCTTCCGCTTCCGCCGCCGCTTCAGCCAGGTCACCCGGCTGAGCCAGGACCAGGCCGGCGACCTCGCCACCACGGTTGAGGAGTCCGTTCACGGCATCCGCGTACTCAAGGCGTTCGGCCGCAGCCGCGAAGCGCTGGAGAACTTCAACGAGCAGGCCGAGGAGCTGAGGCAGACCGAGATCGCCAAGGCCAAGCACCAAGCCACCTTCACGCTGGTGGTGACGCTGCTGCCCGAGCTGGCGCTCGGCGTCGGGCTCGTGGCGGGCGTCCTGCTCGTCTCCACGGGCCAACTCAGCATCGGTTCCCTCGTAGCGTTCTTCGGCACCGCGGCGGTTGTGGCGGCACCGGTTGAATTCTCGGGGACCCTCCTGGCCATGGCGTTGACCGCAAAGACCGCCCTCGACCGCCACTTCGAGGTCATGGACACGCCCAATACGATCACCAGTCCGGCGAACCCCAGGACACCCAAGGAACTGCGCGGGGCATTGAGCTTCAAGGGCGCCGCGTTCGGTTTCGACGACGGCTCACGGCTCCTGCACGACATCACCCTGGACATCAGGCCCGGCGAAACCATGGCCCTCGTGGGCATTACCGGCAGCGGAAAGAGCGCCCTGCTCCAGCTGGTCCCCCGGCTCTATGACGTGAGCGAAGGGGCAGTGACCATCGACGGCGTGGATGTCCGCGACTTCAGCGTCGAGCAGCTGAGGTCCGTCGTGGCGGTCGCCTTCGAGGACACCACCCTGTTTTCCAGCTCAGTGCGGGACAACGTGCTGCTCGGCGCCCCCGACACGTCCGAGGAAGCCCTTGAAGAAGCGCTCGACGTCGCACAGGCGCATTTCGCGTATTCGCTGCCCGACGGCGTCGGGACCCTCATCGGAGAGGAAGGCCTGAGCCTTTCCGGCGGCCAGCGGCAGCGGATCGCGCTTGCCCGGGCCATCGCGGCCAAGCCCAAGATCCTCGTGCTGGATGATCCGCTCTCGGCCCTGGATGTGAACACCGAGGAACTCGTGACGGCCAGGCTCCGCGAAGTTCTCCGGGACACCACCACGCTGATCGTCGCCCACAGGCCGTCGACCGTTGCCCTGGCCGACCGCGTGGCGCTGCTCGAAAACGGAAGCATCACCGCCGTCGGGACCCATACGGAACTGTTGGCCAACAACGCACACTACCGCTATGTGATCGCGAGCCTCGACGCTGGTCCGAAGGACCTCGACCTTGAACTCGACGAGCTGGAACACGAGTTGGATTCGGAACAGCACATGGACCAAGCCGGGGAGGGACGCCGATGAGCACGTTCGGAACCGCCAATGAAGACAACGCCCACCTGAGCCGCAGCGACAGCAAAGCAGTACGACGGCGGTCGGTCGTCTTGCTGGGGTCCCTCATCCGCCCGGTGCGGTTGCGGTTCTGGCTCACGCTCGGCATGGTGGTGCTTTCGCAGGCCACGCGGGTGGCCGGGCCTGCAATCATCGCTTTCGGCATTGACCACGCACTGCCCGCGCTGCTCGCCGGGAACAACATGCCGGTGGTCCAAGCCGGTGTCCTGTATCTGACGGCGGCTGTCGCCACGGCGGTGTTGACGGCCCTGTACGTGACTTCCACGGCGAAGCTGAGCCAATCCATGCTGCTTGATCTTCGGCTGCGGGTCTTCCGGCACACCCAACGGCTCAGCCTGGAGTTCCACGAGAAGTACACCTCGGGCCGGATCATCGCACGCCAGACCTCGGACCTTGAAGCGCTGCGTGAACTCCTCGATTCGGGCGTCAGCTCCCTGGCTTCCGGGATCCTGTTCATGCTCTTCACGGCATTTACGGTATTTGCGCTCGACTGGCGCAGCGGGCTGCTCATGCTCGCCACGGGCGTACCCGCATACTTCCTGGCCCGTTGGTACCAGAAGCACTCGCAGATCGCTTTCCGCGAATCGCGGGTGGTATCGGCGAGGCTGATTGTGCACTTTGTGGAGACCATGACCGGCATCCGGGCCATCAAGGCATTCCGCAAGGAACCCGAGAACGCCCAACGCTACGCCGAACTCTCCGAGGACTACCGAAAAGTCACGGTCCGCTCCATCAACCTCAATGGCATCTTCCAACCGGGCCTGGTCCTGATCGGCAACGTGTGCGTGGCAGTGGTCCTGTTGTTCGGCGGCTTCCGGGTACTCTCTGGAGACTTGGCAGTGGGCGTGCTCCTGGCACTGATCCTTTCAACGAAGCGCTTCTTCCAGCCCGTGGACCAGATGGCCATGTTCTACAACTCCTTCCAGAGCGCCCAGGCTGCGCTGGAGAAGGTCTCGGGCCTGCTCGAAGAAGTCCCCACCGTCCGGCCGCCCAAGAACCCCGTGCCCTTGCCCCATGCCCGCGGCGACATCGACTTCCGCGGCGTGGAGTTCGGCTACGGCAACGGCAAGGTGGTTGTTCCCAAACTTGACCTTCACATTCCCGCCGGACAGACCATAGCGCTTGTCGGACAGACCGGCGCAGGCAAATCGACCTTCGCCAAGCTCATCGCCCGCTTCTACGACGTCACCGAAGGATCCTTGACCCTCGACGGCGTCGACCTCAGGGAGCTCTCGACGGCGGACCTGCGCCGCGCCGTCGTGATGGTCACCCAGGAGGCCTTCCTCTTTAGCGGCTCGGTCGCGGACAACATCGCCTTGGGACGGCCTGGAGCCACCCGTGCGGAGATTGAAGAAGCTGCCAGGGCAGTGGGCGCACACGACTTCATCTCGGCACTGCCGGACGGATACGACACCGACGTCAACAAGCGCGGTGGCCGGGTCTCAGCCGGGCAACGACAATTGATCGGCTTCGCCCGGGCGTTCATCGCGGCACCGGCAGTACTCATCCTCGACGAGGCGACATCATCGCTTGATATCCCGTCCGAACGGCTGGTGCAGGCCGGCCTGAGCAGCTTGTTGTCCGGCACGGACTCCGAGCGGACCGCCATCATCATCGCCCACCGGCTGTCCACGGTGGAGACCGCGGACCGGGTGCTGGTGGTGCACGAGGGACTCATCGTGGAGGACGGCACGCCGGCCGAGCTCATCGGCGGCGGCGGACGTTTCGCCCGCTTGCACGGCGCCTGGAAGGACTCGCTGGTCTGAGGCTGCCGTTCCCTCAGGGGCGCCTCTCGATTTCGCATCCGGGGAGGGATCGGCTATTCTTGAACAGTTGCTTTCGCAGCGGATCGGGATGTAGCGCAGCTTGGTAGCGCGCTTCGTTCGGGACGAAGAGGTCGCAGGTTCAAATCCTGTCATCCCGACCAAATGGTAGAAGGCCTTCCACTCGGAAGGCCTTCTACTTTATTTAACGAGCCTTTCCGTCCTCCCGAAAATCTCAAAAAACATTCCCCTGACCGGTTTTCCTCAGCTGCCCAGGGTTTAGAGACAAGTGTTGTTAACAACCCCGACACAATGACTCGGGGGATATATCACGGCCCGGGCGGCTCGCCGCGCAAAAGAAATCCCCGGTGTGTCGATTTCCGACAACCGGGGACTTCTTCACTTCATTTGAATTATCCAGCGGCTACCAGGACCTCCGGAGCCGCCGTCGAGCCTCACCTACACGGGATCGGGCCAGTTACCGATAGCCTGCGAGACCCGCATGGGATCGGGCCAGTTACCGATAGCTTGGGAGACCACGCCCATCGGGTCCGGCCAGTTACCGATAGCCTGCGAGACCCTCATCGGGTCAGGCCAGTTACCAATGCTGAGCACCGTGCTGACGGTGTCTGCCACAGGGGCTGCGGAAACCACGGCTGGCGCCGCGGCGGAGAATGCAAGAGCGCCGGCCAAGGCCACTGCTGCAGCAATCTTCTTCAACATAATTTTTCCTCAATGCGAGTCGGATTCGTTACGGAAATTACGCGGTCCCTGTTGACATTCATTGTAAAATGTTTTCCACAGCGACTGTCAAGCTTTAGGCGTAAAGACAGCGCAAAGACAAGCCTCTAGGAGGAACCTGTGGGGAACGGATTCGGAGAAAAGCTCCGTGCCGAACGGCTCGAACGTGGGCTGACCCAGGCTGAATTGGGCAGGGACCTTTACTCACCCAGCTACATTTCACTTCTCGAAACCGGCCGGCGGGAGCCCACGGCCGAAGTCATTGAAGAACTCGCCCGCCGCCTGGAACTGGCACCAAAAGCCCTGGAAGCCTGGAGCCAGCCCGTATCCGTCAGTGACGCCGAATACGTGCTCGCGGGGCTGTACGCCCGGCAAGCCTGGGACCTCAGGGACTACCCGCTTGCAGCAAGCCATGCCTCAACCGCCGCCCAAATCGCGCTCGAGGCAAAGAACACCAGCGCCTGGTGGAACATGACCTACATGCAGGCGGAATGCCTCATGAAGCAAGGGCAGTTGAAGGAATGCCAGCAGATCATCCAGCATCTCCTGGAACATCCCATGGCTACGGAATCCGCCGGCCTGGGCGTCCGTGCCCGGCAGATGCTTGCCGCTGTCTGCCACGGACAAGGGCAGCTGGCCACCGCCGTCGAGCACGCCAAGGAAGCCGTGAGGCTGTCCGAGCAGCTGCCCAAAGGCTCAACGTTGATCATCGGTGCGCACCGGGCGCTGATCGGAGCATTGGCCGAGAGCGGCAGGTTGGACGAGGCCTGGACGTATTGCCAGGCAATGAACAACCAGATGGACGACCATTCGATGTCGCAGCTCGCAGGAGAAGTGGCCTGGGTGGTGGGAAACGTGGCCTTCATGCGGCACGACTACGTGGAAGGCATCAAGCATCACGAGCGTGCCGCGAAGCTGCTCTCCCCCGCCAATGATATTGAGCTGTGGGCGCGCTTCAACAAGGCATCGGCGGCAGTCCGGCTCTCCTCGGGAATCGTGGAGCCGGAGACGCTCTCGGCCATCGAACGTGCCGAACTCGCCCTGTCGATTGTTGGCGGAAACAAGACCGACCAGCTGGAAGTCGCCTTCATCCGCGCCCGCTGGCTCTACCTGACGGGCGACATCCCTGCCGCCATCACCAAGTTGCGTGAAATCCACGCGGACCGCGACGTCCTCGCCCGGCACACTGCAGGCGAAGTCGCTTTCCTCCTCGGCAAGGCCCTCAAGGCCGCCGGTGAAAACACCGACGCACTGGTCCATCTCGAAGAAGCCCAACGCGACTTCACTGCTGCCGGAGCGGCAGACCGCGTCCAGCAGGCCATGGACTCCGTGCTGGAGATCCGGCTCGCGGAACGTCGGGCGGCGTCGGGCCATGGCGGCAGCGCGCAGTCTTCCCGCGCAAGCTAGCGAACCCAACTACCTCGCAGTTGTTGTCGTTTAGACGCGTCTAAACGACAACAACTGCGAGTCAGACGAAAGTCCGCCCGGTCAGCTTCTCGTAGGCCTCGACATAGCGGGCACGCGTCTTCTCGACGACGTCGGCCGGCAGCGCGGGCGGCGGGGCGTCACTTGAGCGGTCCCAGCCCGATTCAGCGGAAGTCAGCCAGTCACGCACAAACTGCTTGTCGAACGACGGCTGCGCCTTGCCTGGCTCGTACGTGGACGCGTCCCAGAAACGTGAGGAATCCGGCGTGAGGACCTCATCGCCCAGGGTGATGACGCCCGTGGTGACGTCGATGCCGAACTCAACCTTCGTGTCGGCCAGGATGATGCCTCGGCCCCGGGCGATCTCTTCCGCTCGGGTGTAGATCTTCAAAGTGAGTTCGCTCAGGCGCGCGGCGATATCGTCGCCCACCATCGCGACGACGTCGTCGTAGGTGATGTTCTCGTCGTGCTCGCCGACTTCAGCCTTGGCAGAAGGCGTGAAGATGGCGTGATCAAGGCGCGAGCCGTCAACCAGGCCTTCCGGGAGGGGGATGTCGCAGACCGTGCCCGATTGGCGGTACTCGGCCAGGCCTGAGCCAGTGAGGTACCCGCGCGCGATGCATTCCACGGGGAACATCTCCAACCGTTTGCAGATCATCGCGCGGCCCTCGACTTCCGTGGGCACTCCCTCGGCGGCCGTGGATGCCAGGACGTGGTGCTCCACGCCAAGCTGTTCGAACCACCACAGGCTCAGCTGGGTGAGTACCCGGCCCTTGTCCGGGATCTCGCTGCTCAAGACGTGGTCGTAGGCGCTGATTCGGTCGCTCGCCACCACCAGCACGCGGTCCTGGCCAGACGCGGCCCCCTCGAGATCATCGGCCGGAACGTAGAGGTCGCGGACTTTGCCCGAGTAGAAGTGCTTCCACCCCGGGAGGTCAAGGGTCTCGGTCTGCAGGCCGTTGGCGTTGCTTTCGGGCATGGTTCAGGCCTTCACATTCGGGATGGAGCCGGTGGCCGGGGAGACCACATGGATCTCGCCGCGGGCTGCCTTGCCGGCGATATCGGTACGGAACTGTCCGCCGTCGAGCTGGACCAGCTCCACGCCGTCGTACGCCCGCTCGCGGGCCTCCACGAGGTCCGTTCCCAACGCCACAACGGCCAGCACGCGGCCCCCGGCGGAGACAATCCGGCCTTCTTCGTCCAGCTTGGTGCCGGCGTGGATGACGTGGACGCCTTCCAGCGCGTCTACCTTGTTCAGGCCGCGGATGCGGTCCCCGGTGCGGGGTGCGTCCGGGTAGTTTTCAGCGGCGACGACGACGGCGACGGCCGACTCCTTCGACCAGCGCAGCTCTTCGGCCTGGTCCAGTTCGCCCTTCGCGGCTGCCAGCATGAGGGCACCGAGAGGGGTCTTGAGCCGGGCCAGGACGGCCTGCGTTTCGGGATCGCCGAAGCGGACGTTGAATTCGATGACGCGCGTGCCGCGGGAAGTCAGGGCCAGGCCGCAGTAGAGGACGCCGACGAACGGAGTTCCGCGGCTGGCCATCTCGTCCACGGTGGGCTGGGCGACGCGGTCGATGACTTCCTGGACCAGGCCAACAGGTGCCCAGTCGAGAGGGGTGTAAGCGCCCATGCCACCGGTGTTGGGGCCTTCGTCATTGTCGAAGATCCGCTTGAAGTCCTGCGCCGGGGACAGCGGCACCGTGGTGCGGCCGTCGCACAGCACGAACAGGGAAACCTCGGGTCCGTCGAGGAACTCCTCGATCACCACGGTTCCACCGGCGTCGAAACATGCCTGGGCGTGGGCGAGTGCTTCCTCGCGGTCATTGGTGACCACGACGCCCTTTCCTGCGGCCAATCCGTCATCCTTGACGACATGCGGAGCGCCGAAAGTGTCCAGCGCGTCAGCAGCCTCTGCGGCGTTTGTTGCCACGCGGGCCATGGCGGTGGGCACGCCGGCTTCGGCCATGACTTCCTTGGCGAACGCTTTGGAGGCTTCGAGCTGCGCAGCGGCCTTGCTGGGGCCAAAGACCGGGATGCCGGTTTCGCGGACAGCATCGGATACGCCTGCCGCGAGCGGAGCCTCCGGTCCGACAACAACCAGGTCAACCGCGAGCTTTGCAGCAAGCGCAGCGACGGCGCCGGGATTGTTCCCGTCGATCGCGTACGTGGGGACCAGCTTGGCGATGCCCGCGTTTCCTGGAGCCGCGTGGACCTCGGAAACGTTGGGATCCTTGAGCAAGGAGCGGACAATTGCGTGTTCGCGGCCGCCGGGGCCAATGACGAGTACCTTCACAGTCTTCAAGGGTACTTTGTGCGGGGGCAGGACTCCTAAGCTGTCTCCACCACCGGACATGCCCCTTCTTCTGCTGCCTCCACCAGCGGACGCCACCGGACATGCCCACCCTTCGCTACGAGCAACGGGCATTACACTGATATGTCCACTCCTGAGCACCAACGCGGAGCATGTCCATTCCTGGACCGCGGGCACCAGGACGGAGCATGTCCAACCCATCCCGGGGGCTCCCGGCTACGAACAACCTGCATGAAGAAGCTCAGGAACTGGCTCAGGGGACCCACCGTATTGGCTGCACTGGCCGGGGTGGCTGCCGCCGCCGTCGTACTTTCCGTTGCGGAACTGATCGGCGCCTTCTTCACGGCCCGGGCTACTCCCGTGATTGCGCTGGGTTCTACGTTCATCGACTTCACGCCGCCCTGGATGAAGGACTTCGCCGTCACTACTTTCGGCACCAATGACAAAGCCGCCCTGTTCGTCGGCATGGGCCTGACCATCTTCGTGCTCGCATGCGTGCTGGGCGTCGTTGCCTTTCGCAATTGGGCCCTGGGCGTGTTGGGCGTGCTGGGCATGGGCGCAGTGATTGTGGGTGCCGTGGTGACACGGGCCAGCGTGAAGCCCGTGGATTCCATACCGAGCCTGATCGGGACAGTGGCCGGACTCATCGTGCTCCGCTTCTTGGTGGCCCGGCTCTGGCGCCTGCGGTCCTTCCCTGACGCCCCGGCCGACACCGCCGCCAAAGGCCTCGAACGTCCCGCCACCACGCGCCGAACCTTCTTCGCCGCTACCGGCATTACCGTTGCCGCAGCGGCCATCGCTGCCGGCGGCGGCCGGTTCCTCAGCGCCGCGCGCAGCAATGTGGCGAAGGCACGGGATTCGCTGAAACTTCCAGCTCCGGCCCGGGCGGCTGCTCCGGTCCCCGCGGGCGTCCAGTCCCCGACGCCGGGAGTCACCCCCTGGCTCACCCCGGCCAAGGACTTCTACAGGATCGACACCGCCTTGAGCGTGCCGGAAATCAACGTCCAGGATTGGGAACTGCGAATCCACGGACTGGTGGAACAAGAGGTCCGGCTGAGCTTCCAGGATCTGCTCGACGCCCAACTGATAGAAACCCACGTATCGCTCACTTGCGTGTCCAACCCCGTGGGCGGAAACCTGGCCGGCAACGCCAAATGGTTGGGCATGCCCATCCGCGATGCGCTCAAACAGGCCCGGCCAAAGCCCGGAGCGGACATGGTCCTCTCCACCTCGATCGACGGCTTCAGCGCCTCCACTCCTCTGGAGGTGCTCCAGGACGGGAGGGACGCCATCCTGGCCATCGGCATGAACGGCGAACCCCTCCCGCTGGAGCACGGCTACCCCGTGCGCATGGTGGTTCCCGGCCTCTACGGCTTCGTCTCCGCAACCAAATGGGTGGTTGACCTGGAAGTCACCCGATTCGCCGACAGCAAAGCCTATTGGACCACCCGTGGCTGGTCCGAGCGGGGTCCGATCAAGACCATGGCCCGCGTTGAAGTGCCCAAGTCCTTCGCCAGGGTTCCGGCCGGCAGGGTCGCGTTGGGTGGCACGGCCTGGGCCCAGACCCGTGGCATCAAGAAGGTGGAGATCCAGATCGACAACGGCCCGTGGGCGGAAGCCACCCTTGCCGCGGAGGCGTCTGTTGTGACGTGGCGCCAGTGGTCCTACAACTGGGACGCCACTCCCGGACCCCACTACATCAAGGTCCGGGCCACCGACGGAACAGGCGAACTGCAGACTGAAAAGCGGGCGGATCCCGTGCCTGACGGCGCCTCGGGATGGCAGTCCGTCATGGTGACCGTGGAGTAGCCCGGGAAGACGGTTTCTTCACCCTAGACTTGCATCATGCCCTTGAGTTCGCATGAAACCTTCAGCGTTGAGTCCGCCGTCGAACTGGCAGTGATCGAGCGCAGCGGCTTCATCGAATCGCGCCATATCGGTTCCGCCGTGGTTCTTTCCGCTGACGGCTCCGTTGTGACCCGGCTCGGCGACATCACCACGCCCATCTACGCCCGCTCCGCGCTCAAGCCTTTCCAGGCCCTCGCGTCAATGCAGTCGGGCGTACCGCTCCGCGGCGCCCAGGTGGCTTTGGCCTGCGCCAGCCATGTGGGCTCGCTGGACCACATGGACGTGGTGGAAGGCATGCTGAAGGCGGCCGGCGTCCGGGAAGAGCAACTGCAATGCCCCCCGGCATGGCCGCAGGACGAGGTCGCCCGCAATTGGCTGATCCGTTCAGAGCATGGCAAGTCCAAACTGGCCTTCAATTGCTCAGGCAAGCATGCAGCGTTCCTTTGGGCCTGCACCGAGAACGGCTGGGACACCCACAGTTACCTGGAGCCCAACCATCCGTTGCAGCAGCGCGTGCGGTCCGTGATCGAGGAATACAGCGACGAGAAAATCGCCCACTTGGGCATCGATGGCTGCGGTGCACCCGTCGCCGCGATTTCCCTGACCGGGCTGGCTCGGGCCTATTCACGCTTGGCCCGGGCCCCGCGGGACCAGAGCTCCAACGCCCGCGCGGCCACCATTGCCACGTCCATGCTGGACTACCCGTGGGCAGTGCAAGGCCGCGGCGAGGCGAACACCATCGTCATGGACGAACTCGAAGTGCTCGCCAAGGGCGGCGCGGAAGGCGTCCTGGTCTTGGCAACCCCCACAGGCGCCTCTGTCGCAGTGAAGATCCTCGACGGGAATCCCCGCGCGGCCACTCTGGTCGGGCTCACGCTTCTGGCTGTTGCCGGCGCTGTGGACATTCCCGGCGTGTCAAGCGTGCTCGAAAAAGTCGTGGAGCCCGTCCTCGGCGGCGGCCACTCGGTGGGCAGGATCCGCCTCGGCCATGCCGTTTCGGCGCTGCTGGACTGATTGGAACTACTGACCATGGCAATTGCACGACGCCGGATCGACCTTGAGGAAGGCCGCGCGGCACTCGCCGCATGGCAGGCCGCCGTCGGGCAGGACACTGCGGGACAAGAAGCCGGGCCGGGGATGTCGCCGTCGCGCGCCGTCCTGGCCACGGCGGTGCGTTACTCGCTGGAAGAACTGACCGCCCGGGCCCCGGGCAATTCGGTGGAAGTCAGGGTCCCGCCGTTCGGCGTTACGCAGTGCGTGGAGGGCCCGCGACACACGCGGGGCACCCCACCCAACGTCATAGAGTGCGACGCCGCCACCTGGCTCGCGATGGTCACCGGCCGTTTGGCGTGGTCCGCAGCCGTCGACGCCGGCCGGGTAGCCGCGTCGGGTCTGCGCGCGGACTTGGCGGAGCTACTACCGCTTTTCGCAAGCCCCTAAGCAAACAGATCGCCCCACGGGAGCGCCGTGGGGCGATTGCGGATGGTGCGTGGTGCTCAGTCCGGGCTGACGGAGGGACTCTGGTGTTGGCCGGGCTTGCTCATCTCGAATTGCGGAACCGCATCGGGATTCGGGCCGCCACTGAACTTCGGGGAGGGTTCGCGTCCTTCGCTGATCCGTTCGAGTTCCTGCGCTTCGAACACGTCCACGGCGCCGAGCATGATGGCGGAGTCCTCGTTGGTGATTTCGCCCCGGAAGGCGCGGACCATGACGTCGCGGTCAAACTGGCCCTCCCATTTAGCCACCACAAACGTGGCCACGCAGTTGCCCATGAGGTTCACGACGACGCGCATGGAGTCCATGAGCCGGTCGGCACCCAGGAGCAGGGCGACGCCGGCAACCGGGAAGATGCCAAGTGCAGCCGCCGTTGCGGAGAGTGCCAGGAACGACGAGCCGGGTACGCCCGCCATGCCCTTGGACGTCAAGAGCAGGACACCCAGGGCCGCCAACTGCTGGCCGAGGTCCAGGTGGTGGCCGAAGGCCTGGGCCAGGAACAGCAGGGAAATCGAGAGGTAGATCGCGGCGCCGTCGAGGTTGAACGAGTAGCCGGTGGGGACCACCAAACCGGTGGTGGCCCGTGAGCAGCCGGCGTTCGTCAGCTTGGTCATGATGCGAGGGAGGACAGACTCCGTGGATGCCGTGCCGAGTGCCAGGAGGAACTCTTCCCGGGTGTACTTCAGGAATTGCCACAGCGGCACCCTCGCAAAGCTCCACGCCACCAGGAACAGCAGGGCGATGAACACTATGGCAGCCCCATAGCAACAGGCGATGAGGAGTGCGTAGGTCCCAAGCGTGTCAAGCCCGTACTGGCCGATGATGTACGCCATGGCACCGAATGCGCCGATCGGTGCCACCTTCATGATCCAGGACATGATCTTGAAGACCAGTTCCAGGACGGTTTCCATGAGGCTGATGACCGGGAGGCAACGCTCGCGCCCGATGACGACGATGGCCGCGCCGAAGAAGACCGAGAAGAAGAGGACCTGGAGCAGGCTATTGTTCGCGAATGCTCCGATGACGCTGGTGGGGATCACGTCGAGGATGAAGGAAGCTGCATCCTTGGGCGCCGCATTCCCGGTCTGGGCCTTCAGGGCATCCTGCGAAAGTGAGTTGGGATCGATATGGAGTCCGGCACCCGGCTGGACAAGGTTTCCGACGATCAGGCCGAAGACCAATGCGAAAAGCGTGGCGCCGGTGAAGTACAGGAGGGCCTTGACCCCGACTCTTCCGACCGCCTTGACGTCGCCCACTGCCGAGATGCCCGTGACGATCACGAGGAAGATCAGCGGGGCGATGATCATCTTGATGAGTTGAATGAAACCATCGCCCAGTGGCCGGAGGGTGGACCCGATGTTCGGCCAGAAATGGCCGATGAGTACACCTGCGACGACGGCGATCAGAATTTGGAAGAAGAGCGACTTGTACAGTGGCTTCTTCTTCCGCGGGGCCGAACTCGCCTTCAGCGCCGCAGAGTCTGGGATCTTCATTGATCTGAACCAATCAGTTTGGGAACAGCCCCTGATTTCGGGGGTTGTTTTCAAATGTAATCCCGCTCACACGATTCCACAAGGGGAAATTCAAATTTCACAATGTGGAATGCGTGAATTCAGTGCTGCGCGCCCTCGACCGCCTTGTCCGCGAAGATCCTGAACCCACGAAGCGGGTCGAAGCCGTGGACTTCCCGCGTATCGAGAGCCTCCATGAACTCCAACGCCTGGCTGGTGATGACCTGGCCCGGGACAAGGATGGGGAAGCCCGGAGGGTAGGGTGTGACGAATCCGGCCGAAACAACTTCCTCGCCTTCCGCGATCCTGGCCTTGAGGTCTCCGGCGGACAGGTAGGTGGTTGATCCATCCTTGTAGCTCTCGAAATAGGCGGCACGGATGTCCCCATCAGGACTGAGCGGATCGCACCGGTAGCGGTCCGCGAAGCTGCTGAAATCGGGCAACGGCGGAGTGGTTCCCGTGAGGCCCGCGGCGAGACCTTCGTCTGCCGTTTTCCGCGCCGGCTGTTCCTCTTCGAAGGACTCGGCCAGCTTGACAAGGACCTCGATCAGGTAGGCGACCGCGCTGCGGGAGGTGCCGATGTTGGTCATGAAGAGCACGGTGTTCCGGGACGTCTTGTTGACTTGGATGCCGTGCTTGTCGGCGAGGTACCTGTGCCGGAAAGTATCGCCGTCGATCCCTGTCCGGCTGATGTCCAGCGTGAGGCGGCTGGGGTCGACGACGAACTCGTCGTGCAGCCAGGCGTCGGCCAGTGCAGCCAGCCCATCCCGGAGCGGCATGGCACTGCCGGTTTCCCGATAGGGCGCCGCAATAAGGTCCCTCGATGTGAGGACCCGGAAGTAATTCTTCAGCACGGGGTGGCGGGCCACTGCCTGGGCAACGATGGTTGCCAGATCCGCCTGTTTCTGAACCAGCCCGAAGCCCTCAAGCTCCACCTGGCGGCGCCCGATGTCGAGCGAAGCAAGGATCTGATAATTGGGCGACGTGGAGGTGTGGGTCATATATGCTTCGCGAAATGACTCTTGGTTATGCTCGCTGAAGTCTTGGTCGAAGACATGGATCATGGATCCCTGACGTAGCGAGGTGAGGGTCTTGTGGGTGGACTGCGTGGCGTAGACGCGCAGCCGCGCTTTCGCTGGATCCGGAATAAGCCGGGTCTTCAGCCAGTGTTCATCATCGGCGGGCGCGCCCGTCGCCGGATCGTGGAGCGATGTCGTTTGTTCGGCGTGCCTGGCGGCATAGCCGGGATCACTGAATGAGGCCTCAAGCTTCCTCGCCGCGGCCATGGCCGTCCTGCGCCGAAAGACAGGGTGGGACCGGGCGAAGGCGAACCAGGCCTCGTCCCAAAGGAAGACGAGGTCCGGTTTGATGGCGAGACATTCTTCCATGACGCGTTCTACGTCATAGACGATGCCGTCGAAGGTGCAGTTGGTCAGTGTGATCATCTTGACTTCGTCCAGGCGCCCCGCACGTCGGTAGGCCAGCAACCGGGCCTTGATCGTGGCCAAGGGCACGGCACCGTAGAAGGCGAACTTGTCCAGCGGGTAGGCGTCCAAGTAGGAAACCCGGGCTCCGGCGAGGACGAAAGCGTAGTGATGTGATTTGTGGCAGTTGCGGTCGACGAGGACCACATCTCCTGGAGCAAGGATGGACTGATGGACGATCTTGTTGGCGGTGGACGTTCCATTCGTGACGAAGAAGGTTTTCTGGGAACCGAAAGCCCGCGCCGCCAAGTCTTGGGCCTCCTTGATCGACCCGTGCGGATCCAACAGCGAATCGAGGCCTCCCGACGTCGCGGACGTCTCGGCCAAGAGGAGGTTCATGCCGTAGAAATCGGCCATGTCGCGGATCCAGGGCGAATTGCCCACCGAGCCACCGCGGGAGATCGGCAAGGCGTGGAAGACGCTGGCCGGCCGCCGACTGTATTCCTGAAGCGCGGTGAAAAACGGGGTCCGGTAGCGCTCGGCAACACCCGACAACAGCGACAGGTGCAGGTCGAGATTGTCCTGCCTGCGGAAAATCCTCCGGAACCGCTTCGTCAGGGAGCCCGCGAGGCTCTCCATGGCCACACCGGCTACCAGGTACATATCCAGTTCGGGGCGTAATTCGGAGATCTGCTCGGCAAGGCTGAGGAACCTGCCCAACGGCGGCATGCCGGCAAGTTCAGGGCCCACGAGGAAGGCAAGGTAGTTCCTCAGGTCGCGGCCAAGCGGCTGGCTGCTGGCGATGCTGAATCCCGGGCGGAGAATGCACGCTTGGATGGCTGGGTTCAGGATCAAGGCAACCAGCGCATCCTCGTAGCTGGGAACTACGATGAGTTCATAGGTGAAGGCATCGGACGGCCTCCGCTGGGCCAGCAATTCCGCCTTCAGCGCATCGGCTTCTTTTTCAGTGATGTCGTCGACGAACAGGACATCGAACCGGGGACGCTCCCTTACAGGCCGTCGCTCCCGGGAATCTTCGTCCTGAACACCCGGAATGGAGCGCTCCGCCCCGGGCTGCCCTGATTCCGGGCCGACACGGTCCGGGCTGACCGGTCCCGGGCTGGCTGGGCGCGGACCGGCTGGTCCCGGTCCCGCGGAAGGCATCAGGTGGGCCATCCCGCGGATCATGTCCAATCCGGCGTCGTAATCACCCGAATCCATGCAGTCCAGTAGGGGCGCCAACGCGGCGAGCCCCGGCGCCGCCCAATACAGTTCCATGGCCTGAAGAAGGCGCAGCGCCTGGACGGCTTGGTCCTGCAGTCCGGAGCGCGACTGCATTCCCGGTCCGCCCTTTGCCAGCTGCTTGAACGCGTACCCGAGAAACTCCCAAGCGTCAGCACGCGAACGCCACGCGCTGCTAGGCGTCCGGATGTCCTGCCTTGGAGGTTGGCTGTTCACGTGCCTTCGCTTGGTCGGAGTGGTTTCCGTGGTCAGGGTGGCGCTACTGTTTCGGGGCGTGGTGCCGGGCAAAGTGGTTCCGCTTTCCATCAATTCGTTGTGCATCAGGAGCGTTGGCCGCCCTGGGAGAAGGAACCGGCGACGACGGGAAGGTCGCCAGTGTGGCCGTGCCGGGCCTCGGCTGCCTCCAGGATGCGTTTGCGGCAAGCGAACCAGCCGGCAATGAGCAGGGGTATCAGGAGCAGAAGGGAAGCGAGGACCCAGCGCCCCGTCTCCGAGAAGCCCATCGTGACAAGAACGAAGGCAAGGAAGGCGAGCGTGAGGTATGAGGTGAAGGGGGCTCCGAAGAGCCGGAATGACGGACGAACGGCCTTGCCGAGCCTGACCCAGGCCTGAAGCCTGATGTGGCACAGGATGATGGTTGCCCAGCCGCCGATGATTCCGATCGCAGAGACCTCGAGAACGATCTCGAATACTTGGGACGGGACCAGGGCATTCAGGCCGACGCCAAGCAGAGTAATCACGGCTGTCAGCAGGATGCCGCCAAACGGCACCCCCGATTTGCTCATCCTGGCGGTGAACTGTGGCGCGGAGCCATTGACCGCCATCGACCTCAAGATCCGGCCCGTGGAATAGAGGCCGGCGTTGAGGCTCGACAAGGCCGCTGTCAGGACGACGAAGTTCATCACCG
Organism: Arthrobacter bambusae; assembly: GCF_022606295.1. Lineage (GTDB taxonomy): Bacteria > Actinomycetota > Actinomycetes > Actinomycetales > Micrococcaceae > Arthrobacter > Arthrobacter bambusae_A. The sequence goes on along the minus strand of NZ_JAHHZS010000035.1, from coordinate 7,353 downwards.
ATGCCGAAACGGCCGCGGCATGGGGATCTCCGAGATGGGAAAAGAACGTGACGAAGGGCGATTCGCCGGATTTGTACGCAGTGAACGGCAAGAGCAGCGAGAGCAGCACCACGGAACCGACATAGAAGAGCGCAATCCGGAAGACGACCGTGTTGACGGCCTTGGGCATCACCTTTTCCGGGTTGGCAGTTTCGCCTGCAGCCGTACCAACAAGTTCAATCGCGGCATACGCGAACACGACGCCGCTGATCGCCAGCAAGGGTGCTACGGCACCGGTCGGGAAAGCTCCGCCGTGGTCCAGGATCACGCCCAGCCCTGGAACGCCGATGTCGGTCTTCCCACCAAAGACGATGAAGCAGACCCCGACGACGAGGAAGGCTACCAGCGCGGTCACCTTGATCAGCGCGAACCAGAATTCCATCTCACCGAAGATCTTCACGGAAACGAGGTTCAGTGCCAGGACAACGACAAGGGCGCAAAGTGCGATAAGCCATTGCGGGATTGTTTGCAGCGGCTCCCAGAATTGCCCCCAGAACTTGACGTAAAGCGCCACCGCCGTGACATCGACAATCGACGTCATGGCCCAGTTGAGGAAGTACAGCCAGCCGGCCGCATAGGCCATCTTCTCGCCGTAAAACTCCCTGGCATAGGACACGAACGAACCCGAGGATGGCCTGTGGAGGACCAGCTCGCCGAGGGCGCGCAGGATCAGGAATGCAAAGAACCCACAAAGGGCGTAAACGAAGATCAAGGCTGGGCCGGAACCGTTCAATCGGCCACCTGCCCCCATGAAAAGGCCCGTTCCGATCGCTCCCCCGATGGCTATCATTTGGATCTGCCGTGGTTTGAGCGTCTTGTGGTACCCGGCCTCCTCGCTCGAAAAGTCCTGCGCCGACGTTGAACGGTCGCCAAGAATCTCCCGGTTGTTTTCCAGCGAATCAGCGGGATCAAGCCCGGTAATCCGAGCTCCGGCGATCGGGCTCGGCGCAGGCGAGTTCAGTGTGCGTTTCATTCCAGGGGTCTCCTTTGACTCCGGTTCCGCGGGTGCGGCTGCATGCTCCAGAACTTGTCCCCCGGCTTGAGTGTTGGATCACAGCTGCACTGCTGGATCATCAGCGGAGGGACGGAAAACAACTCTAGGTTCCGGCGGAAGGGAAGGAACTGTCTGGCCAGCTAAATTCGCCGGATCCCCGTTGTGCGCCAATAACAACTTCGTTCCGCCAGAGTGCGAGTAATGTTCATGGCTGTGAGCGCGGCTAAGCCGCTTAGAGGAAGTGAATACGGGTGGCACCCCTTGAATCTGCTGAGCATGTCATTGGCGCCATGCTCAGCGACATACTTGAAGACATCGGCGTCGACAACGGGCAGCTGCTGGTTCCTCCCGGAATGGACAATGGCACGGTTCGTGAAACCGTGATCGTGGACGCGGAGGACGAGACGTCCGTCCAACGCGGGAGCTTGGTCTTGCTGATCGGGGTCCGGGGTCGCGCGGCACTGCCGAGCATCCGGAAGCTGATTCCGGACTACCCCGCCGCCGTCGCGGTCAAAGGAAGCGAGGAGGAACTGGACGCCGTCCGGGAAGTGCTGCTTCCCACTGGAATCGGCCTGATTGCCGTGTCTCCCGCAATGAGCTGGGGCACGCTGGAGAGTATCGCCAAGGACCGCATCCAGGAGCCAGCACTTTCCACGGACGCGTCCACGATCATGCACCGGGATCTCTTTGCGATCGCCCAGACCACGGCGACTCTGAGCAACGGCCACGTCGTCATTGAGGATCCCGCAAACCGCGTCCTGGCGTATTCACCGGCCTCAAACGACGTCGATGAACTCCGCAGGCTCTCCATCCTGGCCCGGCGTGGACCCGAACGCTACCAAAAACTGTTGAAAGAGTCCGGGGTCTATAAGCACCTGCAAGCGACCGAAGCTCCCATCCACATGGAAGCCAACCCGACAGAAGGTCTACGGGAACGGGTGGCCATCGGTATCCACGCGGGCAACAGGATCCTGGGGTACATCTGGCTTCAAGAAGGGAAGGAACCCCTCGCTCCCAACACGGACCAGCTCATGGTCGGAGCTGCACGGCACGCGGCGATAGAACTGGTCCGGCACCGCAACGAACAGTCCCAGGCACTGCGGCGCGACAGGATCTCCAGCCTGCTCAGCGGCACTCCGCAGATCCACTCCCAGGCACAGTCCGCGGGCATCGATCCATCCAAGCCGGCAGCGCTCGTCCTGATTTCCGCCAAAGGCGACGACGATTCCGCAGCGGGCCTGCAACTGCGGCGCGGCGAGCTGGCGAATGTGGCATCGATCCATGCGGCGGCCTACCGACCAGGTGCCGTGGTGGGAGCGATCGGCCTGGAAATAGCCATGATTCTTCCCGATCTTGACCCAGTGAAGTCCCCGCCGGCCATCAACCGCCTCATCAACCTCATTGTCCGGGATGCAAGGGTCCACCTGCACTGCCAGGTGCAGGCCGCCGTCGGACCCGTGGTCGAACGCCTCGACGCATTGCATGGCACGCTGGAGCATGTCCGCAGTGTATTGAAGGTCCTGGAAAGCACACCCTTAATCCATGTGGCGTCCTATGCCGACGTGGAAACAACCGTTTTGACGAAGGAATTGCTGGAGCTTCTGGCATCGAGGACCGACCTTCGGCACGGGGGCACCACCGTGCTGTGCAACCGATACCCCGAGTTCGCCACAACGCTGTTGACCTACCTTGAATTCTTCGGCGATGTGAACCGGTGCGCGGAGGAACTGGCCGTCCACCGGAATACGGTGCATTACCGCCTGAGGCGTGCGTGCGAAGTGGCGGGCATCGACCTCCACTCCGCAGAGCAACGGCTGCTCGCTCATCTTCAGCTCAGGCTGTGGACCTACTCCGAAGGACGGAACTAAGAAACATGGATCTCCAGAATCTCCTTGAAGACATCGTCGGCACGGTCCAGCCCTTGCTCGGTCAAGGAGCGCCTGCAGACTACATCCCAAGCCTGGCCGCGGTGGATACCCAGCAATTCGGCATTTCCGTCGCAACCTCCGACGGCGACGTGTTCGCCTCCGGAGACGCTGACGTGCCTTTCTCCATCCAAAGCATTTCGAAGGTCTACGCCCTTGCCCTGGTGCTGGCCGGGGATGGCGACAGGATCTGGAAGCGGGTGTTCCGGGAGCCTTCCGGCAATCCGTTCAATTCCCTGGTGCAGCTGGAACACGAAGACGGAATTCCGCGGAATCCGTTCATCAACGCCGGCGCCCTGGTTGTCACCGACAGGCTGCTCAGCATCGTGGGGAGCTCGCCATCTCCCGTCCGGGAATTGCTTCGGCAGGAAAGCGGCAACAACTCGATCGATGCCGACCCGGTGGTGGCGGCCTCGGAAGCGGCGAACAGTCACCGCAACGCGTCGCTGGCACACTTCCTGGCCAGCTACGGAAACCTCGAAAACCCGGTGGACTCGGTCCTCGAGGCCTACATTGACCAGTGCGCGCTCGAAATGAGCTGCACTGACTTGGCCCTCGCGAGCAGGTTTCTGGCCAACAACGGATTGCGCGGGAACGGCACGGCGCTTTTGTCCCCGTCCCAGACCAAGAGAGTCAACGCCGTGATGCTCACCTGCGGGACCTACGACGCCGCGGGCGAATTCGCCTACCGCGTGGGACTCCCGGGCAAGAGCGGGGTGGGCGGCGGCATTGTGGCCGTGGTACCCAACAAATGCACCATCTGCGTCTGGAGCCCGGGCCTGGGGCGATCCGGGAATTCACTCGCGGGCGTTGCCGCTCTCGATGAGTTCACCACCCGCACGGGCTGGTCGATCTTCTAGCCGCGGCCCACGAACGGCATCCCCGCCGCGGTCACCACCACGGAGCCGACGTTGGCCGAAGCCGGCATGTTCGCCATCATGAGCACCGCGCGGGCGGCATCCTCCACGGGAAACATCGGCTCCACGCGCCTGCTTCCATCGGCCTGGAGCGCCCCCGAGCCCACGCCGATGGTGTCCATGATCTCGGTACGGGTGTTGCCGATATCGATCTGCCCGCAGGTAATGCCATACGGACGCCCGTCCAGCTCAATGCTCTTGGTCAGGCCGCTCATGGCGTGCTTGCTCACGGTGTACGCGACGGACAATGGCCGCGGCGAATGGGCAGAGATGGAGCCGTTGTTGATGATGCGCCCGCCCTGCGGTTCCTGGGACTTCATGGTCCGCACGGCCTCGGCCGCGCACAGCATGGAGCCTGTGACGTTCACGGACAGCGTGGCATTCCAATCGGCCACGCTGATCTCGTCCACGCCGCCGGAGGGGCCGAAAATGCCCGCATTGTTGAACAGGACATCAACCCTCCCCCAGCGTTGGCGGGCCGCTTCGAAAAGGCGCGCGACGTCGTCGGGCACTGTGACATCGCACGGCACCACGAGCGCCGCAGGGTGGCCGTCAGCGGTCTCCAGAAGCTGCGCTTCCCGCCGTCCCGCAAGGGCAACACGGTAGCCCTCCGCCAACAGAAGCCGGGCAACTGCCCGCCCGATCCCGGAGCCGGCTCCGGTGACGACGGCGACCCGGGGCCGGGTAGGGATGGTTTCGCTCACGCGGTCCTCCTGTTTGTCGGGCTCAGCGCGCGGCGGGAGCATCCGCCGTCGTCGTGTCCGTGGTGGTCAGGGGCCAGCCTATGACGGTCTTGGGGCGCGGGGTGGCGTAGGTCCGGACCTTGGACGTGGACAGTCCCAGGCGGACGAGCGACTCGGCGATGGTCACCGCGGCTGCGACACCATCCACCACCGGAACGCCGCAGCGTTGGCGGATCTGTTCGTCGAGTCCTGCCATCCCGCCGCAGCCGAGGACGATGACCTCCGCTTTGTCGTCACGCACGGCTCGTTCAGCTTGTTCCACGATGGCTTCGACTGCGCGGTCCGGGTATTCCTCGAGTTCCAGCACTGCCATGCCGCTCGCGCGGACGGAGGCACAGCGGTCATCCAGCCCGGCGAGCTTGAGGCGGTCTTCGATGAGCGGGACCGCGCGGTCCAGGGTGGTGACCACGGAGTATTTGTGGCCGAGGAACATCGCGGTGCTGGCCGCAGCCTCGGTGATGTCGACCACCGGAACGTCGAGGAGCTCCTGGAGTCCCTCGCGGCCGTGCTCGCCATAGCCGGCCTGGATGACGGCGTCGAACGGTTCGGGGTAGTTGACCACGCGGTCCATCACGGCGATGGCGGCGAGGTAGCTTTCAAAGTTCCCTTCGCAGGAATCGGCGCCGAACCGCGGGGTGATGCCGATGATCTCGGTGCCGGGAGCCGCGACGCTCCGCGCCTGGGCTGCGATGGAGTCGGTCATGGATTGGGTGGTGTTGACGTTTGCGACGAGGATGCGCATGTGTTCCTCCTGGATTGGGTTGGTACGCCCAACTGACTCGCAGTTGTTGTCGTTTTGACGGGCGAAAACGACAACAACTGCGAGTCAGGTGAGTATTAGTGGTTGCTGACGACGGCGATCGGCTCGCCGGAGACGTCGGTGTGCTGCTGCTTCTTGTCCGCGAAGGCGTAGTAGCACAGCGCTGCGATGCCAGCGCCGAAGAACCAGGCGAACGGTGCCACGGCCTCGAGTGCGGGAACGAACGCGATCAGGACGGCGACGACGGCGGCCGGAACCATTGCGGCGATCGCCCGGGGGTTGACGCCGCGCTTGTAGAAGTACGTGCCCGACGGATGGTCCGTGTAAAGGTCAAGAATGTTGACCTTGCCGCGACGCACCAGCCAGTAGTCGGCCATGACGACGCCGAACAGCGGGCCGAGCAGCGCGCCGAGTCCACCCAGGAAGTACACGATCACCAAGGGATTGTTGTAAAGGTTCCACGGCAGGATGATCAGGCCGATGGTACCGCTCACCCAGGCTGCCTTGCGGAAGTTCAGGTGCTTGGGGAAGAGATTGGTGAGCGCGTACACAGGCGCAACGAAGTTCGCCATGAGGTTCACTGCGATGGTCAGGATCAGCAACGCAAGGCAGGCCAGGACGAGGAAGAGCGTGTTGGGGATGCTCTGCACGATGTCCGAGGGGCTTTCAATGATCTTGCCGTTGATCTTGTACTGGCCACCGGCCATGATGACCACGATTGCGCCGAAGAGGAGCATGTTGATGGGGATGCCCCAGAAGTTGCCGCGGACGATCGACTTCTTGGACACCGAGGACCGGGTGAAGTCGCAGAAGTTCAGGACGAACGTGCCGTAGATGGAGACCCAGAGGGCGCCGCCGGCAAAGATCGTGCGCCACATCTCGCCGCCTTCAAGGCCCTTGATGCCGGACCACTGGATGGCCCCCCCGGCCTCCACGAAGACCCAGATGGCAATGGCCAGCATGGTGGCGAGAATGATGGGCCCGGCGAAGGCCTCGTACTTGCGGATCATTTCCATGCCGAAGCTGACGATGACCAGCTGGACAATCCAGAGCGAGACGAAGGCGATCCAGCCAAGCGTGGACAGCCCAAGGATCGAGTTGGCGTCCATGTCCTTGAGGCCGGGGAACATCGCGACAAGCATGACGCGGAGCACCACGGAGGCAAGGTAGGTCTGGATCCCGAACCACGCGATGGCCACCGCGCCACGGACGAGGCTGGCCAGCTGGGCGCCCCGGATGCCGAAGCTGATCCGGCTCATCACAGGGAAGGGGACGCCGGTCTTCTGGCCCATGAATCCGGAGAAGGTCAAGAGGGTGAACAGCAAGACCGCGCCGATGCCAAGGGCCACGAGGATTTGCCACCCGCCCAGGCCAAGCGAAAAGAGGCCGATCGCGAAAGCGTAGTTGCCAAGGCTGTGAACGTCGTTGGCCCAGAGGGTGAAGATGCTGTAGCTGGTCCAGCGCCTGCCCTCCTTCTTGGTGGGGGCGAGGTCGAGGTTATAGAGGCTGGGGCTGATGGCGCGGCCTGCTGCGACGGACGCTACATCGCAGAGGGTTTCATTTCCTACGGACGGATGGACCGAACTGCCTGGCAGGATGGTCTGCTCCGGAGCCGTTGTGACGCCGACTGGGGGAGTCGATTGCATCGTGGATCTCCACTTCTTTGTGGTGCTGCAACTAGGGTTCCGAGACGCCGTGAGAGGAGTTGAAGCTTTTCGCATCGTGGAATCTAGTTATTGAATAGTGAAATAACTGTATGAGCTAGGTCACCTTTGGTCAAGGGCTCCGCTCCCGAGGCGGTCACAAATGGCGGCATGGGGGCCGTGGAGCCGCGTGGGCACTAGTCTCCGCGGCGCTGGATTGACGCTTGGCGAACGCATGGCTAATCTCGAATTACAGAATTTTATTCTCACAATACGAAATTTCTATGCACGTTTCAGCGCGCACCACAGTGCAAGCGCCCAGACATTCAATG
>NZ_JAHHZS010000034.1 GCF_022606295.1 Arthrobacter bambusae | reverse complement strand
GAAAGGCCGCGAAATCCCCGCGCACCTCGCCCACATCGCCGAAGGCATCCAAGACTCCGGCACCACCCGCCAGGAAGCCCGCACCCTCCTCGCACACCACGCATAGCACGTCGGCAAAAGCACGGTCAAAGGACCGGATCCCGGACAAATCCGGCGTCCGGTCCTTTGGCATAAATCACGTAGAATTAAGGCACTATGGCGAAATCCCCTGATTCCAGCAACTCGACAACATCGGCTGCCGACGCTCCCAAGCGCGGCTTGTTTTCCCGCAAGCCCAAGGAAGCCAAGGCCAAGAAGCCGAGCCAGCTGAAGCAGATCGGCGAGGTCTTCAAGATGACCCGCCGGAACGACCCCATCGTCGTGTGGCTCATGCTGCTGGCGTTCCTCGGCGTCGTTGCTGTCAGCCTCATCGTCGGGCTCCTCCTGAACAACTGGATCACTGGCTTGATCATCGGCATCCCCTTGGGCCTGCTGGCAGCTGTCTTCATCCTCTCGCGCCGCGCGGAACGGGCTGCCTTCGCGCAGATCGAGAACCAGCCCGGAGCATCCGGTGCGGCGCTGGGGACCCTGCGCCGCGGCTGGATCACGGAAGACCAGCCGGTCGCCGTCAACCCGCGCACCCAGGACGCCGTCTTCCGCGCCATCGGCCGTCCCGGCGTCGTGCTGGTCAGCGAAGGACCTTCGCACCGCGTCAAGCCGCTGGTCGACGCCGAGCGCAAGAAGCTCTCCCGCATTCTGCCGAATGTCACCATTCACGTGATCGAAAGCGGCCGAGGCGAAGGCCAAGTGCCGATCAGCCAGATCGCAAAGACGATGAACAGGTACAAGAACGAGCTCACCAAGGTTGAGGTCGGCGCTGTCAGCAAGCGGATCTCTTCGCTGGGCAACCGCCTGCCGATCCCCAAGGGAATCGACCCCTACAAGGCACGCCCTGACCGCAAGGCAGCACGCGGACGCTAACTACAACGCCAGCCGCCCGTTCCTGGAATCCCCAGGAACGGGCGGCTTTATCGTCTGCTGTTATTCTTTGTCGCCGTAAAAGTTACATCCGAATGAGGATGGTATTCATGGCCCGGTCGTGGAGGCCGCGTTGGTCGGGGTCGAAAACGACCGCAGGAATCACCAGGCACAGGAGGACCGTCCTGACGAAGGCGGCCAAGGGCCCCGCTTGTGATCCTCCGAGCCGTACGACGTGGATCCCGGCCACCCGGTGCCCGATGCTGTAGCCCAGCGTGCCGATGAGAAGGATCTGCTCCACCGCAAACACTGCAAGCGTTGCCCATTGGTTGCCGCTGAAGGCAAAGTTGCTGATCGCCAGGGCAATGACCCAGTCAATGCAGATCGCCAGGATGCGGCGACCGGCCCGGGCCATGGAGCCGGGACCGGACTCGGGCAGGCCGAGCCGCGCTCCCGGGTACTTGGAAATTCCGGACGTGTCCGGCCCTGTGAGCCAAGAACCAATATCTTTACGATCAACCACACGTCAAGCTTACGGCTTCACTGCCCGATGCCCGGCGGCGGGGGCCGCGGGCAGTGGATCGTTCACGGTGCTCACAAGGAAACGGACACACGGACGAAAGACATAGACTGGCACTGCAGTAGACAAGTAGCGTTTACACGGCAGGCAGTTCTGTAACCTGCTCGAAACAATACTGACACTCCGGGGAAATCCCATTTCCCTATGGTTGGAGAAGTTGCTAGCCGCCGCTTCGGGGATACTTTTTTGTTTCCCTGCTTTCGGTTTGCGCTGGATCAGACGGCCCAAGGGCCTGTTACCTGTATGCGTTAGGAGCATAGATGTTCAAGACTGCGGACGAAGTCCTCAAGTTCATCAAAGACGAAGACGTAAAGTTCGTCGATATCCGCTTCACCGATCTTCCGGGCGTCCAGCAGCACTTCAATGTGCCGGCCAAGAGCGTCGACGCTGACTTCTTTGTCAACGGCCAGCTCTTTGACGGATCTTCCATCCGCGGTTTCCAGGGCATCGCCGAGTCCGATATGCAGCTCATCCCGGACGTCACGACGGCCTTCATCGACTCCTTCCGCATCGAGAAGACCCTCGCGTTGAACTTCTCCATCGTGAACCCGCGCACTGGCGACCCGTACCACCGCGACCCTCGAGGCGTTGCCGAAAAGGCCGAAGCGTACCTGGCCTCCACGGGCATTGCCGACACGGCATTCTTTGCCCCCGAAGCCGAGTTCTACGTCTTCGACAACGTCCAGTTCGAATCCTCCCCGCAGGGTTCCTTCTACAAGGTCGACTCGATTGAAGCCCCGTGGAACACGAGCCGCGAAGAAGAAGGCGGCAACCTCGGTTACAAGACCCCGTTCAAGGGCGGCTACTTCCCGGTTGCGCCGGTTGACCACCAGGCCGACCTCCGCGACGCCATGTGCATCGCCCTGGACGAAGCAGGCCTCGAAGTCGAGCGCTCCCACCACGAGGTCGGTGCCGCCGGCCAGGCAGAGATCAACTACAAGTTCACCACGCTGGTGCACGCAGCCGACGACCTGCAGAAGTTCAAGTACGTCATCAAGAACACCGCATGGGAGTACGGCAAGTCCGTAACCTTCATGCCGAAGCCGATTTTCGGTGACAACGGCTCGGGCATGCACTGCCACCAGTCGCTGTGGAGCAACGGCGATCCGCTGTTCTACGACGAGAAGGGCTACGCCGGCCTCTCCGACACCGCGCGCTGGTACATCGGCGGTCTGCTGAAGCACTCCTCTGCCGTGCTCGCGTTCACCAACCCGACGGTCAACTCCTACCGCCGCCTGGTCAAGGGCTTCGAAGCTCCGGTCAACATGGTCTACTCGCAGGGCAACCGCTCCGCCGGTATCCGCATCCCGATCACGGGTTCCAACCCGAAGGCCAAGCGCATCGAGTTCCGCGCTCCGGACGCCGCGTCCAACCCGTACCTGGCGTTCTCCGCCCAGCTCATGGCCGGCATCGACGGCATCCGCAACCGCATCGAGCCCCCGGCTCCGATCGACAAGGACCTGTACGAACTGCCTGCCGAGGAAGCCAAGGACATCCCCAAGGCTCCGGGCTCCCTTGAGGAAGCGCTTGAGGCCCTGCGCGAGGACAACGAGTTCCTGCAGGCCGGTGGCGTGTTCACCCAGGACCTGATCGACACCTGGATCGAGTACAAGTACGAGAACGAGATCCGCCCGCTGTCGCTGCGCCCGAACCCTTACGAGTTTGAGCTCTACTACGGCGTCTAGCCGGATCACGCGGCGAAATCGGGCATAGTCCGCAGACAGTCCGCAAGAATCCGCACACAGAAAAGCCGGCCTCAGGTTTCATCACCTGGGGCCGGCTTTTTCGTATGTCGGGGCTCGTTCGGACCACCTCGACGTTCCCGCCTGGAGCGCCGCCCACGGCTCCTTCCCCCACGTGCCTTGGGAGCAGCGTGACGACTCTGGAAGCCGTGCATGCCAGACGGCCTGTGGCGCATGAGTCTTGCTCTACGATGCATCCATGACTCAACAACTCTGGCGCCGCTACATGGAGTGGCCGCTCATTGTGGCAGCCCTGGTTTTCCTCGCGGCCTACTCCGTCCAAGTCATCGGCAACCTTCAAGAACGCGCATCCGGCGTGGTGGACACGATCGTCTGGCTTACGTGGGTGCTGTTCGTTGTGGACTATCTGGCAAACCTGGTCCTCGCGCCGCAGAGGGGACGGTGGTTCATCAGGAACCTTCATGAGCTCTTGATCCTCGCACTGCCTGTCCTGCGTCCTTTGCGCCTACTCCGGCTGGTGACCTTGTTGCGGGTGCTCCGAAAGACTGCCGGGACCGCGCTGAGGGGACGGATCGTCACCTTCGTGCTCGGAGCCGCCCTGCTCCTGACCTATTGCGGAGCGCTGGCTGTTCTCGATGTCGAAGAAAACGCTGACGGTGCAAATATCCGTAATTTCGGAGATGCCCTGTGGTGGGCGCTGGTCACAATTACCACTGTTGGGTATGGGGACCACTATCCGGTCACGTTCACGGGTCGATGCGTGGCGGCCGGCCTCATGGTCTGCGGCATCGCGGTCCTCGGAGTGGTCACAGCATCGGTCGCATCATGGCTGGTGGAGCAGGTTTCCCAAGGGGCGGCAAGTGCAACGGCAAAGGCGGAAGAACCCCTTCGACTCGAAGTCCGGCGGCTTTCCGAGCAGGTGGAACGGCTCGCCGCCCTCATCGAGACAGAAGGCGCGGCGCCGTCGGATCATCCGCGTCCATAGCTGCTTTGGTCAAAAAGAAGAACGGCTGTGTCCGTTAAGACACAGCCGTCCTTGCCGTAAAGACCCCGGATCGCCGGGGCCGGACCCCAAATTTTTCCTACACCCGCCGGCGCCCGCTAATCAACCTGAAGAGGAAGACGATAATCGCCAAGACGATCAGTATCGGGGCGATCCACAGAAGGAATCCCAGGGCCTTTACGGTTCCGCCAATGATAAAGAAAACGATCGCGATGACCGCGACGATTCCGAGGATGACATTCATGATGTACCTTCCGTTTCAGTCGTAAACATTCTGATGATTGCCTTTATCGTTGTGCAAACCTCAGCAACCTTACTGTAAGTATGCTTATTATTCTAATCCGGCAAGACCCTTTGACCCGATTGACGGCATAGGTGAGCGGGGGTCCGGCCAAACACCCGCATAGGTGAGCGAGCGTCCGGTTCTGCCAATCCGACGGCACTGTCGCCGCTGAGGACACCGTGGTACGTTCGGCATGATCAGGATGCTCAAGAGAGTCCTCATCCCTTCCGGCTCCTGGCGAAACCACTCAAAGCGGAGGCATACGATGACAACCTTGGTGATCTTCCATGAGGTCGACGACGTTGAGCACTGGCTGGGCTCACCGAAAAGGCAAGAGATCTTCGGACCCATGGGCTTCACGGTCCGCACGTTCGTGGATCCGGCAAAAACCAACCGGGTCGGGCTGATCGTCGAAGTCCCGGACATGGAAACGTTCCAACGAATGATGGAGTCCGACGCTGCGGCCGAGGCGATGAAGTACGACGGCGTGCGCCCGGACACAATCGTGACGCTCGTCGAGTCCTAGATACGGCCTAGTCGCCGAAACCCCGGTACATGGTCCATTGCGGGCCGGCGGATCCGCCCAAGTACCTGCCCGCTTCGACAAAACCGGCCTTTGCGTAGGCAGCCTTGGCGGCGGGATTGCGTTCGTTGACGGAAAGCACGACGCCGGCCTGCCCGCCGCCCAGCCTCGCGGTCAGCTTCTGTGCTTCCCGGGCAGCGGCCGCAGCCGACAGGGCGCCCAGCCCCCTGCCTTGGTGCGGCCGGTCGATCAGGAAGCCACGCAAGAGCCAGGCCGAGTGGTCGTCGGGCCATCCAGCCAAGGTTGCGGCACACGCCTGCAAGGTGAAGACTCCTACGGCGGCACCGGCCGCTTCGATCACGTACGGCAGGCGGCTTTCGTCCTCCAGACCCATGATCATCATCGTGAACGGGTCCCCGACGAAGTCTTCCTGTCCCGCAGCCAGTTCCATGGTGGCGACGTCGCCCAGCGTGACGGCGCGGGCGTCGTCGTCGAGGTCCTTCAGGGGAATGAGCCACACGGTTTCCGGCATCCTTCGAGCTTAGCCGTCGCAGCGCACTCCACGGCGCGGCCCAGGCCGGCGCTCACTGGCCGTAGAAGTCCTTCTCAAAAACGGCCCGGGTCCGCCGACTCAGGCGCAGATAGTCTTCTTCGAACACCGCGGCTTGCCCTGGAGCGTAACCACACCATCTCGCGACGGCCTCCAGATCCCTGCGGGAGGCCGGGAGGAGATCGGAAGCGCGCCCGGTGCAGATCACATTCGCGGAGCGGATACGGCTCGCGAGGCGCCAGGCTTTGCGAAGCAACACGATGTCACCCTTGGCGATCAAGTCCAACGACTCGATCGCGTCGAGGGCCTGAAGGGTGGATGTAGTCCGGAGTTGCGGCTGCTTCCCTGCGTGTTGGAGTTGCAGCAGCTGCACAAGCCATTCGACGTCGCTGAGTCCGCCCCTGCCGAGCTTGACGTGCCTGGCCGGGTCGGCGCCCCTGGGGAGCCTTTCCGACTCAACCCGTGCCTTCACGCGCCGGATCTCCCGCACATCCGTCTCAGGGAGCGATTCCGGGTAACGGATCGGGTTGATCAGCCGGACGAACTCGGCAGCCAATTCGTCGTTGCCTGCCATGGGTTGCGCCCGCAACAACGCTTGTGCTTCCCAGATGAGGGACCAGCGACGGTAATACTCGGCGTATGACTCCAGGGACCGGACCATGGCCCCGTTCTTCCCCTCGGGGCGAAGATCGGCGTCGACGGCGAGGACCCGCTCGGCCAGGATGGCCGGTTTGAGGGGTTGGGTCAGCAAGGTGGAAATATGTCCCACAATGGCAAGGGCTTGTTGCTGGGCCTCGGCTTCAGTCGCACCGGGAAGTGCGCGATGGACGTACATGACGTCGGCGTCCGAGCCGTAGCCAATCTCCCGCCCGCCCTGCCTGCCCATGGCAACCACGAGCACCTGTGTCTTGAGGGGCCCGTCGGAACCCACGATGGCCTCGGCGACATGCAGCGCGCCCAAAACGGCGGCCCGGTCGGCATCGGCCAATGCCGCGCCCACTGCGTCTTGCTCCAGGAGGCCCGCACTGTCCGCGATGGCTATCCGGAGGATTTCCCGGCGCCTGATGAGCCGGATCAGCCGCATCGCGTTCGCGGGATCGGCATGGCGCGACATCTTGGACTGGATTTCCTGCCACTGGGCTTCGAAGCTGAGCGGCAGGAGTTCCTTGTCGGCGCCAAGCCAGGCAACGGATTCCGGGGACACCTCCAGCAGATCGGCGATCAACCGTGAGTTGGAGAGCACATGGCAGAGCCGCTCAGCTGCCGCTTGGGAATCCCGGAGCATCCCGAGGTACCAGTGGGTGGTTCCGAGGGCTTCGCTGACGCGCCGGAAGGCGAGCAATCCGGCGTCGGGGTCTACGCCTTCGGCGAGCCAGCCGAGCAGGATGGGAAGCAGTTGCCGCTGCAGGGCGGCACGGCGGCTGACCCCCGCAGTGAGGGCCTCGATATGGCGCATGGCGCCTTGCGGGTCGCGATAGCCGAGCGCCGCAAGCCTTCCTTGGGCGGCTTCCGGAGTGAGGCGGGCATCTTCGGTGCTCAACTTCGCGGCCGTGTTGAGGAGCGGCCGGTAGAAGATGCGGTCGTGCAGTTCTCGAACAGAGCGTTTTGTCTTCTGCCAGGTTTCGATCAGGGCGTCCGGATGTGGCCGCCCCGTGGAAAAGGGCCCCAGGACCGCCTTCGCAAGGAAACGGAGGGACTCTTGGCTCGTAGGCATGAGGTGGGTACGGCGCATCTGGAACAACTGGATGCGGTGCTCGAGAACGCGCAGGTAACGGTAGGCGGCGTCGAAGGCAGCGGCATCGACCCGTCCGATGTAGCCGCCCGCGGACAGCGCGGCTATCGCCGAGGTCGTATCCCGGCAGCGGAGCGTTTCGTCGGACTTTCCGTGGACGAGTTGCAGGAGCTGGACCGTGAACTCCACATCGCGCAGGCCGCCGGGACCCAGCTTGATCTGGCGCTGTTCTTCCGCGGGCGCAATGTTGTTCGTCACCCTCCGGCGCATCGCCTGCACCGATTCCACGAAGCCTTCCCGCCCGGCCGAAGCCCACACGAGCGGCTGGACGGCTTTCTCGTAACGCGAACCCAGATCCCGGTCCCCTGCGATGGTCCGGGCCTTGAGGAGGGCCTGGAACTCCCAGCTTTCGGCCCACTTCGCGTAGTAACTCAAATGCGAGGGCAACGTCCGGACGAGGGGTCCCGATTTCCCCTCGGGCCGGAGGTTCGCGTCCACTTCCCACAAACCGGGTTCGGTCCCCGTGGACGAAATGGCGCGGGAGATCCCGGCGGCCAGGGCAGTCCCGATCGTCGCGGCCTCGGCGTCCTCCAGGTCCGGCGCCTCAATCACGTAGATGACGTCGACGTCGGAAATGTAGTTGAGCTCCCGGGCACCGCATTTGCCCATTCCGATGACGGCCAGCCCGACGCCGGCAATATCGGCGGGGTCGAAAGTCGCCGCGGCTTCTGCCCTGGCAACCGCCAAGGCCGCTTCTATCGCCGCACCGGCGAGGTCCGCTAGTTCGGCGCCGACGGCGGGCATGAAGTCCTGGGGACTGGCTGCGCAAAGGTCCTTGATGGCCAGTTCGGTGAGCCCGCGCCGGTAGGCCGTCCGGAGGGCGGCATAGGCGGAGGCTCCCGTCGTCGCGGCAACGGGCCTGGGCGAGTTGGGATCTGCCTTCACCGATCGGAGAAGCTTCCTCCGCAGCTCACCCGCATCGGCGGACAAAGGTTCCGGGCTGACGCGGACATCGAAGACGTCCAGGTGTTCCGGATGCCTGATCAGGAACTCCCCCAAGGCCTCGGATGCCCCCAGCAAGCGGTAAAGCGGCTCACTGCGATCCGGGTGCTCCCCCGCGAGCTGCCTGAGCGAGGGATGCTTCTCAATCAACCGGACGAGCGACTGGAGCGCGGTGTCAGGGTTCGCGCTCAGGTGCAGACCGGCAAAGATCGTTTCCTGGTCGATGCCGTCGAGTTCACGCGCGGCAAGGAAACGTTCACCTTTCTCAAGATCGCTGAAGCCGGCCGAGATGAGCCGGCGGGCCAGGCTCACACTCACGGCTTAGAGAATGCCGAGATTGCGCTTGAGCTCGTAAGGCGTGACCTGGAGCCGGTAGTCCTGCCATTCCGCACGCTTGTTGCGCAGGAAGTGGTCAAAGACCTGTTCGCCGAGGATGTCAGCTACGAGTTCCGAATCCTCCATGGCGCGGATGGCATCGTGCAGGCTTGCCGGCAGCGGAGTGTGACCCATCGCCTTGCGCTCGGCCGAGGTCAGCGACCAGACGTCGTCTTCCGCGGCGGCCGGAAGGTCGTAGCCTCCTTCGATACCCTTGAGTCCTGCCCCGAGCAACACGGCGTAGGCGAGGTAAGGGTTGGTGGCGGAGTCAATCCCGCGGTATTCGATCCGTGCGGACTGGCCCTTGCCCGGCTTGTACAGCGGGACGCGAACCAGGGCAGAACGGTTGTTGTGGCCCCAGCTCAGGTAGCTGGGCGCTTCGCCGCCGCCCCAGAGACGCTTGTACGAATTGACGAACTGGTTGGTGACGGCGGTGAATTCCGGAGCGTGGCGCAGGATGCCGGCGATGAACTGGCGTGCCGTCTTGGACAACTGGAATTCGGCGCCGGCTTCGTAGAAAGCGTTCGTGTCACCCTCGAACAGCGAGAAGTGCGTGTGCATGCCCGAGCCAGGGTGGTCGGTGAACGGCTTCGGCATGAACGTGGCGTAGGTGCCCTGCTGCAGGGCCACTTCCTTGATGACCGTGCGGAAAGTCATGATGTTGTCCGCCGTCTGGAGGGCGTCCGCGTACCGGAGATCGATCTCGTTCTGGCCGGGTCCACCTTCGTGGTGGCTGAACTCCACGGAGATTCCCACGGATTCAAGCATGGTGACGGCCGTGCGGCGGAAGTCCTGTGCCACGCCGCCCGGCACGTGGTCGAAGTAGCCGCCCTCGTCAACGGGAACAGGGACGCCGTTGGCGTCGAGGTCCTGGGACTTGAGGAGGTAGAACTCGATCTCAGGATGCGTGTAGCAGGTGAAGCCCATGTCCGCTGCCTTGGCGAGGGTCCGCTTGAGCACGTTCCGGGGGTCGGCGGCCGACGGCTCGCCGTCGGGGGTCAGGATGTCGCAGAACATCCTCGAGGTCTGCTCGGTTTCACCGCGCCACGGCAGGATCTGGAAGGTGGAGGGGTCGGGCTGCGCCAGCATGTCGGACTCGAAAACCCTCGCGAGGCCCTCGATCGCCGAGCCATCGAAACCCAGGCCTTCTTCGAAGGCGCCTTCCACTTCTGCCGGCGCAAGAGCCACCGATTTCAGGGAACCGACGACGTCGGTAAACCACAAGCGTACGAAGCGCACATCACGCTCTTCGATAGTTCGCAGAACGAACTCTTGCTGGCGGTCCATGGGGCCTCATTTCCGGGTCAACGTCCATGCCGCGGATTCGGAATTCGAAGCCGACGACAACTCAGCATTCACTCTACTAAGCATTGGCCCGGATTGGCTGCACCCCTGGTTCGCGTAACACAGCGTTTACAAATGTGAGGCTCCCCATGCGCCGGTGGCTAGGACGGCCGGTACCGCATACGCTCTATTCATGGCCCCAAGCAACAGTTCCGATTCCAGCATGCCCGCCGAAATTCCTGCTCCTTACGGAACGGGACCTGCCGCTGCAGGTTCCGGGGCTTCAGCGGATGCTTCGACGCCGAAGCCCGCCGCAAGGATCCGCACCCATCACCTTCAACAGGCCAAGGCCAAGGGTGAGCGCTTTGCGATGTTGACTGCCTACGAGCAGTACACGGCAGAGATTTTCGACCAGGCCGGCATCGAGGTCCTGCTGATCGGCGATTCGGCTTCCAATAACGTCTTCGGGAACGAAACCAGCCTCCCCGTGACTGTCGACGAACTCCTCCCCTTGTGCCGCGCGGTGGCCCGATCCGCCAAGCGTGCCTTGGTCGTGGCCGATCTGCCCTTTGGCAGCTACGAAGTGTCACCCGAGCAGGCAGTGGCAACAGGCGTCCGCTTCCTGAAGGAAGGCTTGGCGCACGCTGTCAAGATCGAAGGCGGCGCGTTCTACGCCGGAACGGTGCGGGCCATGGTCCAGGCCGGCATTCCCGTCATGGCACACATCGGCTTCACTCCGCAGAGCGAACACTCACTGGGCGGCTACCGCGTCCAGGGCCGGGGCGAAGACTCCTCGCGCCTGGTCGAAGACGCCGTTGCCCTTGCAAATGCCGGAGCATTCTGTGTGCTCATGGAGATGGTCCCCGCGGACACGGCTGCCGCCGTCGACGCCGCGATCGAGGTTCCCACCATCGGAATCGGCGCAGGCAACGCGACCACGGGACAGGTTCTGGTGTGGCAGGACATGGCCGGGCTCCGCGGCGGCAAGATGGCCAAGTTCGTCAAGCAATATGCGGACCTGCGCACCACGCTGAGCGACGCTGCGAAGGCCTACGCCGACGACGTCAGGTCCGGCCAGTTTCCCGGCCCGGAGCACTCTTTCTAGGACCGGAACCGGCCCTCGTCGCCGCTAGTCCTCGTCGTCTTTGTCCCAGGCTTCGTTGCGGGCCTTGACCTTTTCGAGCGCGTGCTCCGCTTCTTCCCGGGTCTTGTAGGGACCGATCAGCTGGGACCAGTCGGACATCGCGTCCTCTTCGATTTGGTGCGTCTGAACGTTGTACCAGAACTCCGCCACTGTTTCTCCTTTGCGATTCCCGCCGTAACCCCGGCGGGCCGATTGCCCGTCGAACGGGCCGATATTTAGCTACTTAGTTACTTGCGTCTCGTGCGTCCCTTATATGATCAATCTATGCCTTCTCCCGCTCTGACCGCACCCATCGGCACGCTCACCCGTGGAACCGTCAGCCCGCAGCTGCCCGTACCGGCGTCCATCCCGCGCCCGGAGTATGTCGGCAAGCCAGGACCCGCGAAGTTCACCGGGTCGGAGGTCAAATCGGCGGAAACCATCGAGAAGATCCGCATCGCCAGCAAAATCGCGGCGCAGGCGATCGTCGAGGTCGGCAAGCACATCGAGCCCGGCATCACAACGGACCAGTTGGACCGGATCGGCCACGAGTTCATTCTGGACCACCATGCCTACCCGTCGACTCTTGGCTACCGCGGCTTCCCCAAGTCCCTGTGCTCCTCGCTCAACGAGGTCATCTGCCACGGCATTCCGGACAGCACCGTCGTGCAAGACGGCGACATCCTGAACATCGACATCACGGCCTACATCAACGGAGTCCACGGCGACACGAACTACACCTTCCTGGTGGGCGACGTCGACGACGAGTCCCGGCTGCTGGTTGAACGCACCCAGGAGTCGCTCAACCGGGCCATCAAGGCCGTAGCCCCCGGCCGCGAAATCAACGTGATCGGCCGGGCCATCCAGTCATACGCGAAACGCTTCGGCTACGGCGTGGTCCGTGACTTCACGGGCCATGGCGTCGGCGAGGCCTTCCACACGGGCCTGATCATCCCCCACTACGACGCCGCACCGGCCTACAACACCGTGATCGAAGCCGGCATGGTGTTCACCATTGAGCCCATGCTCACCCTCGGAACGATCGAGTGGGACATGTGGCCCGATGATTGGACGGTAGTCACCCGCGACCACAAGCGGACCGCGCAATTCGAACACACCCTGTTGGTCACCGAGACCGGCGCCGAAATCCTGACTCTTCCTTAAGCTCTCCGGAAGGTCACCTGCAGCCGTTCGTGCTGCGACCTGCCCACCCCTCCTGCCATGAACGGAAACGCATTGACCAAGAAGGATGAGAAGATCCACAAGAACGGCCCGCTGATCGGCATCGACGTCGGAGGCACCGGCATCAAGGGCGGCATCGTCGACCTCAAGAAGGGCAAGCTGCTCGGGGACCGCCTCCGTATTCCGACGCCGCAGCCCGCCACACCCGAAGCTGTCGCCGAAGTGATCGCACAGATCGTCGAGGAGTTGTCGGCACGCGAGGATGCTCCGGCCCAGGGTTCACCCGTGGGAGTCACCTTCCCCGGAATCATCCAGCACGGCGTGGTCCGCTCCGCCGCGAATGTGGACAAGTCCTGGCTCGACACGGACATTGATTCACTGCTCACCAAGCGTCTGGACCGTCCCGTCGAGGTAATCAACGACGCGGATGCAGCCGGACTCGCAGAAGCCCGCTACGGCGCAGGCGAAGGGGTCGACGGCACGGTCCTGGTGATCACGCTCGGTACGGGCATCGGCTCAGCCTTCATCTTCAACGGGCACCTGGTTCCCAATGCCGAGCTCGGCCACCTCGAGGTGGACGGCCACGACGCCGAAACGAAGGCATCCGCCGTCGCGCGCGAACGGGACGGCTTGAGCTGGGAAGAATACAGCGTGCTCCTGCAGCGCTATCTCTCCCACGTCGAGTTCCTGTTCTCCCCGGAACTCTTCATCATCGGCGGCGGCATTTCGAAGCGCTCGGACGAATACTTCCCCCACTTGGATCTGCGGACCCGCATCGTGACGGCGGAACTGAAGAACGACGCCGGGATCGTGGGGGCCGCGCTCGACGTCGCCCTCCACCACAAGCTGGCCAAGTAGGGTGGTGCCGGTGGTGGCTGCGGCTTCCCCTCCGCTGCCACCACCGGAGCTAAATGGGGCTCTTCTCGGAGCTCTTGCCCTTGGCGCTCTTCGCTGCATTCTCCGCCGCGACGCTTTCGGCCTCGTGCCGGAGCAGCGCAATGGCTGATTCGAAGTCCTCAAGCGATTCGAAGGCCTGATAGACGCTGGCAAAACGAAGGTAGGCGACTTCGTCCAGTTTCTGGAGTGGCCCAAGGATCGCCAAGCCGACCTCGTGGGCGTCGATTTCCGCCGCACCGGAAGATCGGATGTTCTCCTCGACTTCCTGGGCGAGCATCGCAAGGTCGTCCTCAGTCACGGGACGGCCCTGGCAGGCCTTGCGAACGCCGTTGATGATCTTGATCCGGCTGAAGGGCTCTCCCACGCCTGAGCGTTTGATGACGGAAAGGCTGGTGGTTTCCACGGTGGTGAAACGGCGTCCGCACTCGGGGCACTGGCGCCGGCGGCGGATGGCTGAGCCGTCGTCGGCCATCCGGCTGTCCACGACGCGGGAGTCGGGGTTTCGGCAGAACGGACAATACACGCTGGGCCTCCCCGCTTCGGTTCCGGCACGCTGTCCGCCGGGCGTGTGCCGGAAACGCAAAAGGTGCCGGAAGTTTGACTTCCGGCACCAGTTTACGGCTACATGAGTCCTAATGACAACACTGTAATTACTATATGTAGTGGTTGTGACCCATACATGTAGTGGTTCAGGCCCCCGCGAAACGAATCTTGACCGCGTCGCCGTGGCCAGGAAGGTCCTCGGCATCCGCGAGGCTCACGATGTGCCTGCTGACCTGTTCCAAGGCAGCCTTGTCGTAGTTGATCACTTGGACGGCACGCAGGAACGTTGTCACGTTCAGGCCGGAAGAGAAGGCTGCGGTGCCGCTCGTGGGCAAGACGTGGTTGGAGCCGGCACAGTAGTCTCCGAGGCTGACGGGGCTGTAGTCCCCCACGAAAATCGCCCCGGCGTTGCGGATCCGCGCGGCGACCGCGGCTGCGTCCGCCGTCATGATTTCCAAGTGCTCGGCCGCGTACGCATCGCAGACGGCGATGCCCTGCCCGAGGTCGTCTACCAGCACCACGCCCGACTGCGGGCCCGACAACGCCGTGGCAACCCGCTCGCCGTGCTTCGTGGTTCCGGCCTGCAGCGCCAGTTCCCGCTGCACCGCCGAGGCGAGTTCCTCCGAGTCGGTGATCAGGACCGACGCCGCCTTCGGGTCGTGCTCGGCCTGGCTGATGAGGTCGGCGGCGACGAGCGCGGGCCGGGCCGAAGCGTCGGCCAAGATGGCGATCTCGGTGGTGCCGGCCTCGGAGTCGATCCCCACGACGCCTTTCACAAGCCGCTTGGCGGTGGCCACGAAGATGTTTCCGGGGCCGGTCACGACGTCCACGGGCTCGATGGGCTGGTCCTCGCCGGTCCCGGGGATGCCGTACGCGAAGGATACGATCGCCTGGGCACCCCCGATGGCGTAGACCTCGTCGATTCCCAGCAGGGCGGCCGCGGCCAGGATGGTGGGGTGGGGCAAGCCGCCAAAGTCCTTCTGGGGCGGGGAAGCCAACGCGATCGAGGCGACGCCGGCAGCCAGCGCCGGAACAACGTTCATGATCACCGAGGACGGGTAGACGGCCAGTCCGCCCGGAACGTACAGTCCCACTCGCCCCACCGGTACCCAGTTCTGGCTCACGACGGCGCCGTCCCCCAGTTCCACATCGACGTTCGCCGGCCGCTGGCCGTCCGCAAAGCGCCGGGCACGCCTGATGGATTCCTCCAGGGCCGCCCGGACGGACGGGTCGAGGTTTTCAAGGGCTTCGGCAAGGGCCGTGGCAGGTACTCGGGGGTGGGATTGTTCCACGCCGTCGAACGCCAACGCGAACTCACCCAGGGCTTCGAAGCCGCGGGAGCGGACCGCCGCAATGATGTCCACGACCTTTTGCTCGGCGTCCGCCATGGTCTGATGCTTCGCCCGGGGCACCACGGCCCGCAGTTCCGCCAAGGTCAGGGACCGTCCGCGCAAGTCAATGCGGCGGAAGTCCAGGGACTGGGAAGCGGTGTCGGCAGGGTTCTCCGGAGAAATGGTCACCAGATCATTTTACGGGGCGAGCGGCGGTGCCTCGGGCTGCTTTCCCATCAAGCCGAAAAGAGTAAGGAGGAATGTCACGAGGGCGGTTGCTCCCGGCCACAGCAAGAGTGCCGACGCCGCCCGCAATGAGAAGCCTTCACCGCCGCTTGAGGCTGGACCCCACCACTGCGCGGCCAACAGGCCCACCTGCCAGGCCACGAGTGCCCCCACCGCGCCACCCAGGACCGCCAGGAAGGTGCGAATGCCGTGCCCCGGTTTCCGGACCTTGCTGTCGAGCAGGACTGCCGTGAAGCAGCCGGAAAGCAACAGCAGCCCGGCCAGGACCAGGTCCCTCGGAAGCCTGCCGGCCGAGGCTGTCGGATCGGCGAGGGCGGGATTTCCGGAGATCACGTTCAGGCCACCCGGAGCCAACAGCCACCACACCAGGCCAAGCCCAAGGCCGGAGGCGGCAGGCACGGCGAGCCAAAGCCACAATTTGCGGTCCCGACTGCCGGTGTCCGTGCCGGTGTCCGGATCCGTGTCCCGCGCGGGACCGGAGTCGAGAAGGTTCGATGTTGGCTTGGTCATGACACAAACATTAACAAACGTTTCTGGATGCTCAACAAGCAAGCGCCCAGGCGGGCAGCGGAATACGCTGAATCCACCAGCGTTATTACCAATAGCTCACTCAGGAGATCGGCAAAGTGGCTTCGGACAATTCGGCTTTTGAAGGAACATTCAAACAAATGTTCCGCCGGCATGCCGCCGGGGTGGCCATCATCACTGCCGACCTCAACGGCAAGCCTTTCGGCTTCACCGCGACGTCCGTGGCTTCGCTGTCCGCCGAGCCGCCACGCTTCACCTTCAACATGTCCCGCAGTTCCAGCTCCTGGCCGGCCGTGGCGAATTCGACGTATATCGGACTGCACATGCTCGGCCTCGAGAACCAGGCCCTCGCAGACCGCTTCGCCCGCACCCAGGAACGGTTTGAAGGCGACCACTGGGAACCAGGCCCCTTCGATGTCCCCATCCTGAAGAACGTGGCCGGCTGGTTGATCGGCAAGATCCAGATGCGCCTGTCCTTCGAAAACAACGCGATCGTCGTGGTGGAGGTTGTCGATGGGCTTGTCGGCGAGGATGACACCCCGCTGCTGTACCACTCGGGCTCCTACGGCCAGCCGGTCCCGCTCGACTATGAGATCTAGTTAGCTGTCCAGGCAGGTCGGGCCGAGCAGTACCTTGAGGTCGCCGAAAAGCGACGGTGTGGGGTTCACGCGCAAGTGCACCGGCAGGCCCATGACCTCGACCTTGGAGTCGCCCTGCAGGTGGAGCCTGACTTCGGAGTTTCCCCGGTGCGTTGTCAGGACATCGCGAAGATCGGTGACGACGGCCTCGGTTGCCTTGTAGGTGGGCATCGTGATGACCAACGGGCCGTTGGTACCCTCGCTGAGGTCCGGAACCGAAAGCTCCATGCAGTTCAAGGTGACCGCACCGTCGTCGCGCCGCTGCAAGCGCCCCTTGACCACGACGATCAGGTCCTCCGCGAGGACCGAAGCGATGGGGCCGTAGACCTGGCCGAAGAACATGACCTCGATGGAGGCACCAAGGTCTTCGATCTCGGCCCGCGCATAGGCGTTGCCGCTTGCTTTGGCGATCCTGCGGCTGAGCGAGGTGATCATGCCCGCGATGGTGACGATGGCGCCGTCGTGCGGTCCGTCTTCTCCCAGGATCGAGGTGATCGACTGCTCGGCATGCTGGCTCAGCACGCCCTCAAGCCCTTGCAGGGGGTGGTCCGAGACATAGAGCCCAAGCATGTCCCGCTCGAAAGCGAGCTTGTCCTTCTTCTCCCATTCCGGCAGGTCCGGGATCTCGGTACTCAAGGAGGCTTGCGGCTCCTGGTCCTCGAATCCGGCGAAGAGATCGAACTGGCCGATCGCCTCATTGCGCTTGAGCGTGATGACGGAATCGATCGCTTCTTCGTGGACCATGGCCAATGCACGGCGGTGGTGGCCAAGCGAGTCGAAGGCGCCGGCCTTGATGAGGGACTCGATGGTGCGCTTGTTGCAGACGACCGCCGGAACCTTCATGAGGAAGTCCTTGAAGGAGGTGTAATTGCCTTCGCTCCCCCGGGCGGCCACCATGGCTTCCACCACGTTGACGCCGACGTTGCGGATGGCCCCCATCCCGAAGCGGATGTCGGTTCCCACAGGGGTGAAGTTGAGGCTTGACTCGTTGACGTCCGGCGGCAGGACCGTAATGCCCATGCGCCGGCATTCATTGAGGTAGATGGCCGATTTATCCTTGTCGTCGCCCACGGACGTGAGCAGGGCCGCCATGTATTCGGGAGCGTAGTGGGCCTTCAGGTACGCGGTCCAGTAGGAGATGACCCCGTATGCGGCGGAGTGGGCCTTATTGAAGGCGTAGTCGGAGAACGGGAGCAGGATGTCCCACAAGGTCTTGACGGCATCCATGGAGTAGCCGTTGTCCTGCATGCCCTGGGAGAAGCCGGCGAACTGCTTGTCCAGTTCGGATTTCTTCTTCTTGCCCATGGCGCGCCGGAGGATATCGGCCTGGCCCAGAGAGTAGCCGGCAAGCTTCTGGGCTACGGCCATGACCTGCTCCTGGTACACGATCAGGCCATACGTTCCGCCGAGGATTTCGGATAGGGGTTCCTCGAGTTCCGGATGGATCGGGATGACCTCCTGGATCTTGTTCTTGCGGAGCGCGTAGTCAGTGTGCGCGTTGGCGCCCATGGGGCCGGGCCGGTACAGCGCCAATACGGCGGAGATGTCTTCGAAGTTGTCAGGCTTCATGAGCTTGAGCAGGGACCGCATGGGCCCGCCGTCGAGCTGGAAGACGCCCAACGTGTCGCCGCGCGCCAGCAACTCGTACGACGCCGGATCGTCCAACGCCAGGTGCTCGAGATCCAGGTCGATGCCGCGGTTCATCTTGATGTTTTCCAGTGCGTCGGAAATGATCGTCAGGTTCCTCAGGCCGAGGAAGTCCATCTTGATCAGGCCAAGGCCTTCGGACGTCGGGTAGTCGAACTGGGTGATGACCTGGCCGTCCTGGATGCGGCGCATGACAGGAATGACGTCGATGATGGGGTCCGAGGACATGATGACGCCTGCAGCGTGCACACCCCACTGCCGCTTCAGCCCCTCGATGCCCAGCGCGGTCTCGAAGACCTTGGCGGCCTCCGGGTCCGTGCTGATGAGCTGGCGGAAGTCTCCCGCCTCCCCATAGCGCTTGGCCTCCGGGTTCTGGATGTCCGCCAGCGGGATGTCCTTGGCCATCACCGCCGGCGGCAGGGCCTTGGTGAGCTGCTCACCCATGCTGAACGGGTAGCCGAGCACGCGGGAGGAGTCCTTGAGCGCCTGCTTGGTCTTGATGGTGCCGTAGGTGACGATCATGGCCACGCGCTCGTCGCCGTACTTCCGGGTGACGTAGTCGATGACCTCGGAGCGGCGCCGATCATCGAAGTCGACGTCGAAGTCGGGCATGGACACGCGGTCCGGGTTGAGGAAGCGCTCGAAGATCAGGCCGTGTGCCAGGGGGTCAAGGTCGGTGATGCGCATGGCGTACGCCACCATGGAGCCCGCACCCGAGCCACGGCCCGGACCCACCCGGATCCCGTTGTTCTTGGCCCAGTTGATGAAGTCGGCCACCACGAGGAAGTAACCGGGGAAGCCCATGGACGTGATGACGTCAAGCTCATAGTCGGCTTGCTTGCGCACCTTGTCCGGGACGCCATCCGGGTAGCGGTAATCGAGTCCCGTGGCCACTTCCTTGACGAGCCAGGAGGTCTCGTCCTCGCCGGGAGGACAAGGGAACCGCGGCATGTAGTTCGCGCCTGTGTTGAAGGACACTTCGCAGCGCTCTGCGATCAGCAGGGTGTTGTCGCAGGCTTCAGGATGGTCACGGAAGAGCTCGCGCATCTCCTGCGGCGACTTCAGGTAGTAGCCGCTGCCGGAGAAAGCGAATCGCGAGCCGCCGTTGTCATAGGTGGGCTCAAGCAGCGTGGAGCCCGACTGGATCGCCAACAAAGCCTCGTGGGCCTTCGCGTCATGCTCATGCGTGTAGTGGAGGTCATTGGTGGCAACGAGCGGAAGCTTCAGTTCCTTCGCCAGACGCAGCAGGTCGCCAGTGACCCGCCGCTCGATGTCCAGGCCGTGGTCCATCAGTTCGCAGAAGTAGTTTTCCGCACCGAAGATGTCCCGGAATTCGGAAGCCGCGGCCAGCGCCTCCCGGTATTGCCCCAGCCGAAGGCGGGTCTGGACTTCACCGGAAGGGCAGCCGGTGGTGGCGATCAGGCCTTCGGAATAGGTGTTGAGCAACTCCCGGTCGAGGCGTGGCCATTTACCGAACACGGAGTCGAGGGAAGCAATCGAGGATGCCCGGAACAGATTGCGCATGCCGACGTTGTTGTAGCTCAACAACGTCATATGGGTGTAGGAACCACCACCGGAGACGTCATCCTTGCGCTGGCTCTCCTCGCCCCAACGGACGCGCTCCTTGTCGCCGCGCGCCGTGCCGGGGGTGACATAGGCTTCGACGCCGATGATCGGCTTGATGCCTTTGTCAGTGGCCTTCTTCCAGAAATCGAAGGCCCCGAACAGGTAACCGTGGTCCGTGGTCGCCAGCGCAGGCATCCCCAGCCGCTCGGTCTCATCGAACAGCTCGGTGAGACGGGCCGCACCATCCAGCATGGAATATTCGGTGTGGGTGTGCAGATGGACGAACGAGTCATTGCTGGAAGTCACCACGACAGTCTACCGGCAGGGATCCCGCAGGTGGAGTGGCGCGCTGGAAGCGTGGATCGCGCTACGCGTTGCCGCTTTCAAGGAGTTCCAGGGCGTACCGCAGGTCCGCCGGATACTCGCTGGTGACTTCCACCCATTCGCCCGTCCGGGGGTGGTTGAAGCCAAGCCGCCGTGCGTGCAGCCACTGCCGGGTAAGTCCCAGATTGGCGGCCAATCGCGGGTCGGCTCCATAGGTCAGGTCGCCCGCGCAGGGGTGCCTGAGGGCCGAAAAGTGGACCCGGATCTGGTGGGTCCTGCCCGTCTCGAGGTGAATCTCCACGAGGGTGGCCTTGCCATAGGCCTCGAGAACTTCGTAGTGCGTCACCGAGGGACGGCCGTCCTCGATCACCGCAAATCGCCAGTCATGCCCAGGGTGGCGCCCGATGGGCGCGTCGATGGTGCCCGCGAGCGGGTCCGGCAGCCCCTGGACCACTGCGTGGTACACCTTGTCCACGGTGCGCTCCTTGAAGGCCCGCTTGAGTACCGTGTACGCGTGTTCACTCTTTGCCACGATCATGACGCCGGAGGTTCCGACGTCGAGACGATGGACGATGCCGGCACGCTCAGGCGCGCCGGACGTCGAAATCCGGTATCCCGCACCCGCGAGACCGCCAACCACGGTGGGGCCCACCCAACCCGGCGACGGGTGCGCAGCCACGCCAACAGGCTTGTCGATGACGACAAAGTCGTCATCGTCCAACAGGATATTCAGGCCTTCCACGACTTCCTCCACGACTTCCAAGGGATCCCGGCGTTCGGGAACGGTGACTTCCAACACGGAACCGGCAACGAGCTTCGCCGATTTTCCCACCGTGCCGGCGGAGCCGGTCACGTTGCCCTCGGCGATCAGCAAAGCAGCCGCGGACCGGGAAATATCCATGAGTTTCGCCAAGCCCGCGTCGGCCCTGGCCCCGCCCAATTCTTCCGGCACCACGAAGTGCTCAGACATCGCCCGGAGCCTCTTCTTCCGTCGGGCCGGACTTTGCCGGCGCGGAATCGGCGGAGTGATGACGGGAACCGTCGAGTCCGATCCCCCGTATGGTCAGCAGGCAGATGATCACGACGCCGGAAACCACTGCCGAGTCGGCGATGTTGAAGATGGCAAAGTTGGGCAACTGGATGAAGTCCACCACGTGGCCCATGGCAAACGAGGGTTCGCGGAACAGTCGATCTGTCAGGTTGCCGAGTGCGCCGCCCAGCAGCAGGCCAAGTGCCAGGGACCACCAGGCCGAGCCCAACCGGCGCACTTGGAACAGGATCACCACTGAAACGGCCGCCATCACGATGGTGAACACCCATGTGACGTTTTCACCGATGGAGAACGCGGCACCGGAGTTTCGGATGTAGTACCAATGCAGGAGCGGAGGAAGGACGGGGATCCGCTCGCCTTCAACCATGGTGCTGGTGACCCAGAGTTTGGTCAGTTGGTCGAAGGCGTAGGCGAACACGGCGAAGCCTGCAAAGACCCAAAGCAGTGCAGGACGCCACGTGTGGGCTTTGATGCGGACCGGCTCCGTGGTGCCGTCAGTTTGTTCGTCGCTCATAGTACTTTCATTCGGTAACTGTGGCTGCTGGCGCCTTAACAGGAGAAAGCCGGTGGCCGAGGAATCCCCAGCCACCGGCTTTCAGAATACTTGCTAGACCTCTGCGGCGGCTTCGCCGACCTCGGGGGCCGCAACTGAGCCGCGGGCATCCAGGTCACGCAGCTGGCCTTCGATGTAGGCCTTCAGGCGGGAGCGGTAGTCGCGCTCGAAGCCGCGGAGCTGCTCCACCTTGCGTTCGAGGACGCTGCGCTGCTGCTCAAGGGCACCGAGGATCTTGCGGGACTTGTCCTGGGCGTCGTTGACAAGGCTGGAGGCTTCGATCTGCGCCTCGGCGATGATCTTTTCCTTCTGCTGCTCGCCATCGGCCACGTGCTTGTCGTGCATCTGCTGCGCCATGGCCAGCAGGCCGGCTGCGGACTCAGCCGAAGGAGAACCGGCCGAAGGTGCGACCGGGGCAGGAGCCGCGGCAACGGCCGGCTCCTTCTTCTTCTCGGCTTCGGCAGCCTTGGCTTCGGCTTCCGCCTTGGCCTGGGCGTCCTTGTCGGCCTTCACCGGCGCGGGCACCTTCTCGACCACGGGTGCCGATGCTGCGCTGGCCGGGACCGCGTTTCCGCCTTCGCCGAGCTTCTTGCGCAGCTCGTCGTTCTCCTGGTTCAAGCGCCTCAGCTCGACGACGATTTCGTCGAGGAAGTCGTCGACCTCGTCCTGGTCGTAGCCTTCGCGGAACTTGGTCGGCTGAAAGCGCTTGTTGACAACGTCTTCTGGCGTCAAAGCCATCTGGTCACCTCGTTGGTCTAGTTAGTCAGTAGGCCTTCCGGCCGTTCAAAACTACGGTACCTAAATATCATCTGATTCCCCCAATTCAACACCATCGTGTTGGGTCGGAGGATTTGCAGTCCACACGCCAAGGAAACAGATCGACGGCACATGGACTGCGGAAGAGCTACGCCAGCGAGTAGACGAATCCCATCGCGATGCTGACGACAATAAACACGATCAAAAATGCCAGGTCAAGGGATACCCCGCCAAGCTGCAGCGGCGGGATCAGCCGGCGGATCCGCTTCAGGGGCGGATCAGTCACCGAATAGACCACATGCGCGGCCACCAGCGCGGCGCCACGGGGGCGCCACTGGCGCGCAAACATCTGCACCAGATCAAAAACGAGCCTGATGATGAGGGTGACCAGGAACAGCAGCAATGCAATGTACAAAAGGCCGAAAACTATGCCCACGGGTTAGCTCAGATCTCCTAGTTCGCCACTTTTCTCGGTCAGTCCCTCTATTGCAACACAGATGCCAGGCAGATCGCTCTGCCTGGCATCCGTGATGACTGTGCTAGCTCTGGTTGAAGAACGTTGCTTGGGCTTCGCTGACCTTCTTGTCGTCGCCAAGAACTTCGACGTACGACGGCGACAACAGGAAAACCTTGCTGGTAACGCGCTCGATGCTGCCATGGAGTCCGAAGACCAGCCCGGCGGAGAAGTCAACGAGGCGCTTGGCATCTCCCTCACCCATGTCGGTGACATTCATGATCACGGGGATGCCGTCCCGGAAACTTTCGCCGATGATCTTGGCGTCGTTATAGGAGCGGGGGTGGACGGTGGTGATCTGCCTCAGTCCGGAGGCGTCTTCGCGGCTCGATGCCGCACGCTTGATAGGTGTCACGGGTGCGCGGTATTCCTCTTCGGCGACAGGGGGGACTTCACGAACTACTTCACGTACAGGTGCAGGGGCGCGGCGCTCTTCACGATTGTGGTCGACAGACCGGTCTTCGTCCGTGTGCTGCACGTGCTGCTCAGACTCGTAGTGTTCATCGCCATCGGCGAGCCCAAGATAAACCATTGTCTTGCGCAGTGCGCCAGCCATGCTGGACTCCTATCGTGTCTGCAGTAGGCGGGCCGCCCATGACTTGACATAGCTGAAATCCCGGCCCGTCGCTTCCAATACTTTGACGCTACCCCACCCGCGGACGCGAACCGAGAATATCCGAGCCAATTCGCAGGTGTGTCGCGCCAAATTGCACGGCAGCTTCGAGGTCCTGGCTCATCCCGGCCGATATCCCCGCAGCGTCCGGATGCAGCTTCCGCAGATCCGTTGAAATGGCTGCGAGCTTCTCGAACGCCGCCTCCGGGGGCGCTCCGAGCGGCGCGACGGCCATCACGCCGGCCAGGCGCAGACCGGAAGCGGTGGCGATGGACCCGGCGAGGCGTTCGACGTCGGACGGGGCGGCGCCGCCGCGGTGGGCGCCGCCGTCGTGCTCAAGATTGACCTGGATGTAGCAATCAAGGTCCGGCCTGCCCGTCTCGGACTGTTGCCGCGCGACAGCCTTGGCCAAGGCCTCGGCGAGTTGAGGGCGGTCGATTGACTGCACGGAAAACGCGTATTTCGCCACGGACTTGGCCTTGTTGCTTTGCAGTTGACCGATGAAGTGCCAACGCACCGGGAGTCCGGCCAGCTCGGCGAACTTCGCGGATGCTTCCTGGTCCCTGTTTTCACCGACGTCCGTGACGCCAAGTGCCGCCAACCGGGCTACATCCGCCGCTGGATGGAACTTGCTGACGACTATCAGTTGCGGCTCTTCGCTTCGCCCGGCGGCGGTGGTTGCCGCGGATATCCGCCGGCGGACCACGGCGAGCCGTTCGCGCAGTTCAGCGGTCCGCGAGTCGTCCGGCCTGCTTTCAGCCGTTGGAAAAACCTCACTCATGGGTCCACACCAAACCTGCGAAGCGGCCAGTCTGCTGACTGCGCCGGTAGGAGTAAAGCTTCGCGGTCTCCAGCGTGCACTCTCCCGAGTACTCGACCGTGACGCCGAGGGCTTTCAGCTGGGCACGCACACCGGCAGGCAGGTCCAGCGCGGGACTGCCCCACGAGGTTGTCGACCAGGTTTCCGGGACGGCGGCAGCTACCTCGGACCGCAGCTCCTCGGGAACTTCGTAGCATTCGCCGCAGATGGAAGGTCCAACCCAGGCGCTGATGGTCGCGGCACCGCGGTGTCGCATATCCACCACGGTGGCGGAAACGATATCCGCAGCAACGCCGGGCCGCCCGGCGTGGACCACCGCAAGGACGGGGTCGGCTTCGTTGCGCACTTCGCCCAACAGGACGATGGGGACGCAGTCGGCCACCATCACCGCGAGGGGCTGCCCCCTGGACACCATGGCGTCGGCCGTCGGTCCGTCCCCGTGCGCGGAAATGAATTCGACGGCTTTCCCGTGGACCTGGTTCATGAATTGGAAACGGCGTTCGCCGAGCCCCGCTGCTGCTTCCAGCCGGGCCCGGCGCGCCATGACATCGTCAGGGTTGTCCGCCACGTGCAGTGCAAGGTTGCCCGCATCGTCATCGGAGAAGGCGACCGATATCCCCGGTCGCACTTCTTTTCGCCACCAAAACACTACTGGCTGACTCTCCTGGGTGGGTTTGAACGGACTGGCTACTTCAGGAAGTCCGGAACATCGAGGTCGTCGGTGCGGCTTCCCGAAAGGTCCGGTTCGACGACGGCCGGGAGGTCGACGTCGAAGCCCGAGTCGGCGGGCAAGGCCGACGGGCGCTGCTGTCCCCAGTTGCTCAAGCCCGAAGCCCCGACGCCGGCGGACACGTGCTGCGGCGCCGAATAGGCCGGGGCAGCTGACGGTGCGGGACGGTCCGGCGCCGCAGGGGCCTGGTGCTGGCCGGGCTGCTGGGCAGCGGACTGGTTCATTGACGGGGACGTCGCCTTGAGGTCGTCAAAACCGGCGGCGATGACCGTGACGCGTGCTTCGTCGCCCAGGGCGTCGTCGATGACGGCACCGAAGATGATGTTGGCCTCGGGGTGGGCCACTTCCTGCACGAGCCGCGCGGCCTCGTTGATTTCGAACAGACCCAAGTCGGAGCCGCCCTGGATGGAGAGCAGGACGCCGTGCGCACCGTCGATCGACGCTTCCAGGAGCGGCGAAGCGATGGCGAGCTCTGCCGCCTTGACCGCGCGGTCCTCGCCGCGGGCCGAGCCGATGCCCATCAGCGCGGAGCCCGCACCCTGCATGACCGACTTCACGTCGGCGAAGTCAAGGTTGATCAGGCCGGGAGTGGTGATGAGGTCGGTGATGCCCTGGACACCGGACAGGAGTACTTGGTCAGCGGAGCGGAAAGCGTCCAGGACGGAGACGTTACGGTCGCTGATGGAGAGCAGACGGTCGTTCGGGATGACGATGAGGGTATCGACTTCGTCGCGCAGGGCGTCGATTCCGGCCTCGGCCGAACCGGCGCGTCGGCGGCCTTCGAAGGTGAAGGGCCGGGTGACGACGCCGATGGTCAGGGCACCGAGCGAGCGGGCGATCCGGGCCACGACGGGGGCGCCGCCGGTTCCGGTTCCGCCGCCTTCGCCTGCGGTGACGAACACCATGTCCGCTCCGCGGATGACCTCTTCGATCTCGTCGGCGTGGTCCTCGGCGGCCTGGCGACCGACGTCGGGGTTGGCGCCGGCTCCCAGGCCTCGCGTGAGCTCGCGTCCGACGTCAAGCTTGACGTCCGCGTCGCTCATGAGGAGAGCCTGGGCATCGGTGTTGATGGCGATGA
Organism: Arthrobacter bambusae; assembly: GCF_022606295.1. Classification (GTDB taxonomy): domain Bacteria; phylum Actinomycetota; class Actinomycetes; order Actinomycetales; family Micrococcaceae; genus Arthrobacter; species Arthrobacter bambusae_A. The sequence goes on along the minus strand of NZ_JAHHZS010000034.1, from coordinate 19,152 downwards.
ACTCGACGCCGCGGAGGCCGACTTCGATCATTCGGTTAACTGCATTCACGCCACCGCCGCCGATGCCGACGACCTTGATGACGGCCAAGTAATTCTGCGGTGCTGCCACGTTTCGTGCCCCTTGCTTGTGTCCTATAGCGAAACAGATCGAGTCCAACTTGAATTCTTGGACCTTAACCCTCTAGTTGAAGGTTATAGTTATGTCAAGTAACTCTTATGTGACGGTATGGGCTATGAATCCGACATTCAATGACCGCCTCCGCGTGTCGTGTGAAAGTCCGAAAAATAGCCCTGTGCGTCAGGCGAGATTACTTCGTGAAATGGCCTATTTGGTAAACGGATGCCTCGGCGTGCTGACATCGTAAACGTTCACAGGAACTTTTGGATTGACGGGAGCCTTGAGCAACGCCTCGAGGACGCGCGCCTTCAGCTCCTTCTCGTCCGCATTCCCCCAGACAACAGTCTTGCCGTCCGTCAGCTTGAGCTCGACGGCGTCCGGCGAGGTGGCCGACGCGCTGGCCATCTTCGCCAGAACATCCGCCGGCAGCGTCGCAAGTACAGCCGTGATCGCCTTGAAGAGACTCTGGTTGGCTCCCTGCCCATCGATGAGGGGCAAGGCAACCGATGCGGGATCCGCGGTTGATCCAAGCTGTACGCCATCGACGTCAACCAGTGAATAGTTGTCACCGCTCTTGACTAGCGCCACGGGCACCCGCTCCACGACGTGGACCAAAAGTTCCGACGGCGGGCGGGCCTCGGTGCTGACGGAACGAACCTGGACGAGGGGCTTGAGCAGCGCGGCGATGTCGGCGTCGTTGATTTGCGGAAGGGGTTTCCCCTTCACCGGCTCAAGGGCCTTCTGGACGCTCCCTGCCTGGAGCAGCTTGGTGCCGTCGACAGTCACTGTGCGCACGGCGAACACCGGCGAATAGACCGCCGCAACGATGATTCCGGCGACCAGCGCGACGACGATGGCCAGCACCGTGAGCACCGTCCGCCGCCGCTTGCGTCCCTTGGGCTCCGGAAAGGCGAGCACATTGCTGTCCTTGACGCCCGCGGCTTCCGAAGGGCCTCCGGCGGGATCGTCGAGGCTGCGTTCGGCACTGACGACGCCGGGCTTGCCTGCCTGCGGCTTGAAAGTGGGTTTCCGGGTGTCAGCCACCCAACAACTCCACGATCCGGGGCCCGTAGGCCGTCACGTCGCCGGCTCCGACGGTCAGGACGATGTCGCCCTCGCCGGCCGCGGCGAGAACCGCGTCCAGTGCTTCCTGTCCGCCGGCCACGAGCCTGCCACTCTTCAGGCGGCCCGTGATCAAGGTACTCGTGACTCCGGGTATGGGATCCTCGCGGGCAGGATAGATGTCCAGCACGAGGGCGGTGTCCGCCTCGCCAAGCGCTTCCGCAAACTGCTCCGCGAATTCGCGGGTGCGCGAAAACAGGTGCGGCTGGAAAAGCACATGCACCTTGTTGCCGCCTGCCACCGAGCGGGCCGCCGCCAAGGCCGCCCGGACCTCCGTGGGGTGGTGGGCGTAGTCGTCGTAGACACGCACGCCCCTCCCCTCCCCCTTGAACTCGAATCGCCGCGAGGCTCCGGTGAAACGGCCAAGGGCGGCCGAGGCAGCTTCGGGCGCGACGCCGAGCTCGGCGGCGACGGCGAACGCTGCCGCCGCGTTCAAGGCGTTGTGCCGCCCGGGCACTTGGAGGTCAAGCGCGTATTCCTGTCCATCGATAGAGACCCGGACATCGCCGGGTCCCCGGTCGTCGAGGCGGATATCGGCATCCTCCGAGGTCCCGTAGCTCAGCACCCGGGTATTGCCCGCCTCGCGGGTCCGTTCCGCAAGGGCCCGGGCACCGTCGTCGTCCGCGCAGGCAAAAAGGACCCCGTTGGCGGGCAACAGCGCAGCGAAACTATCGAAGGAGGCATGGACCGCCTCCGGCGTGCCGTAGTAGTCCAGGTGGTCGGCTTCGACGTTGGTGACGACGGCAATAAGGGGCCGGTAGTTCAGGAAGGAGCCGTCCGATTCGTCGGCTTCGGCAACGAAGATGTCCGAGGTGCCGTGCGCCGCGTTCACCCCGAGAGCGGGTACGTTGGCGCCGATGGCGAACGAGGGATCGAGGCCCGCTTCCTTGAGCAAGACAGCCACCATTGACGTCGTGGTGGACTTGCCATGCGTGCCGGCCACGGTCACCACCCGGTCCGTGCCCATGGTTGCGGCGAGGGCTTCCGAACGGTGCAGCACCGGCAGGCCGGCGGCCCGGGCCGCCTCCAGTTCCGGGTTGTCGGCTTTGATGGCCGAACCGGCGACGACGGTCTGTGCGTCCCCAAGGTTTTCCGCGGCGTAGCCAACTGCGATCCGTGCCCCGGCGGACCGGAGGTCATGCATGACGGGCAGGTCCTTCGCGTCCGAACCGCTCACGGGTACGCCCCGGGCCACCATGATGCGTGCGACGGCTGACATGCCCACGCCGCCGATGCCGATGAAGTGGACCCGGCCAAGGGAGCCAATGTCTGCGAGGGGCTGGGTCATTCGCTTACCGCTTCCAAGACGAGACCAGCCATCCGCTGATCAGCATTTCTGATGCCAAGTCCTTTTGCCTTGCTGGCCATGTCCTCGAGGCGGGCCTGATCCGTGAGCAAAGGAATCACCTCGGCTTTGAGCCATTCCGCGGTCAGTTCCCCGTCGTCGACCAGAAGCGCCGCCCCGGCCTTGACCAAGGCGGAGGCGTTCAGTGCCTGCTCGCCGTTTCCGATGGGCAGCGGAACGAATACCGCGGGGAGCCCGACGGCGGCCACCTCACTGACCGTTGCCGCGCCGGACCGGGCAAGGAGGACGTCCGCTGCCGCGTAGACATTCTCCATGCCGTCCACGTATTCCACCTGGTGGTAGCCGTCGGCCGCCAGGGGGGCGCCGTCGTCATTGGTCACCGCCTTGCCCCGGCCCGTGATGTGCAGCGTCTGGATGCCGGCTTCCGCCAAAGCGGCGACCGCGCCGGCGATGGTGCGGTTGATGCTCTGGGCACCGGAAGAACCACCCGTCACGATGAGTGCGGGCTGTCCGGCGTCCAGGCCCAGGGACTGTCTGGCCTCCGCACGCCAGGCCTCACGGTCCAGACCGGCGATGGCCTTGCGCATGGGCATCCCCACGTGGCGGGCATGCCGCAGCCGGGTCTCGGGGAAGGCCACCCCCACATGCTTCGTGAACATGGCTCCCACCCGGTTGGCTAGCCCGGCGCGCGTGTTGGCCTCGTGGATGACGATGGGGATCCTGCGACGCCAGGCCGCGAGGTACATGGGAGTGCAGACATAGCCGCCGACGCCGAGGAGGACGTCGGCGTGTGCGTCGTCCAGGATTCGGCCGGCTTGCTTGACCGCCGCCGCCAGCCTGCCGGGCAGTTTGAGCAGATCCGCGGAAGGCTTCCGGGGAAAGGGAACCCGATCGATCGTTGCCAACTCGTAGCCGGCGGCCGGAACGAGCCGCGTTTCCATGCCGTGGGGCGTGCCGACGGCAAGGATCCTGGCGTCCGGCCGCAGCGACGTGATCGCGTCGGCAATGGCGAGCAACGGGCTGATGTGTCCGGCGGTCCCGCCGCCGGCGAGGACCACGGAGAGGGGTTTGGGCTGGGAATCCTTGGTTTGGGAATTCATGGAGTGCTATGTACGCTTTCGTGCAGTTTTCGCAAGTCGCCAGCGCGGCTTGGAACGGCTGGCAGGAGCCATTTGGGCGCGGGCCAAAGACAACACTACGCCCACGCCGCATAGGGACATCACCAATGCTGAACCGCCATAGGAAATGAAAGGCAGGGGAACGCCGATCACCGGCAGCAGGCCGGCCACCATGGCCATGTTGATCGCGGCCTGACCAAGCATCCACGCCATGATTGAGCCGCCGAGCACGCGGGCGAACAAGTCTTCCTGGTGGCTGACAACCCGGTAGATGGCAACGGCAAGCAGCGCGAAAAGCACCAGGACCACGATGGTCCCCACGAGGCCAAGCTCCTCCCCGATGACAGCGAAGATGAAGTCGTTGTGGGCTTCGGGAATCCACTGGTATTTTTGCCGGCTCTGGCCAAGGCCAACTCCGAACCAGCTGCCTGAGGCAAGGGCGCTGAGCCCTTGTTCGCTCTGGAAGCCGATGTCACTCGCCCCGGCGCAGCTCTGCCCCATCCACGAGGTGATCCGGCACATCCGGTTTCCACTGGTCACCGCAAGTACCAGTGCTACCGCGGCGGCAACACCCCCCGCCCCGGCGAAGAGCTTCAGGTTGACGCCGCCGAAAAACAGGCCGGCCGCCATGATCAACATGACCACCAACGACGTTCCAAGGTCGTGCCCCAGGACAATCAAGGTAATGATCACGCCGGAGACCGGAACGATCGGGATCAGTGCATGCGTCCACTTGTCCAGGAGCTTGGCCTTGACGGAAAGGACCGTGGCCATCCAGAGCACCAGCGCGAACTTGGCGAATTCCGATGGCTGGAAGGTGAAGCCTCCGATCTCGATCCAGTTCTGGTTGCCCAGCACGCGCTTGCCGATAATGAGGACCAGCACCAACAAGGCGCCGGCAAGAATGATCGAGGGCCACGCGAATCTCTTCAGCCACAGGACGTTGACCCGTGAAAGCACCAGCATCGCAACGATGCCGATGGCGGCGAACATGCCTTGCTTGGTGGCGATCGAGTAGGGAGACTCGCCGGCCGCAATCGCTTCGACACTGGACGCCGAAAGGACCATGATGATCCCGATTGCCGTGAGCGCGAGCGATGCGCCGAGAATCAGGTAGTACGTGGACCCGTTCCTGGATTTGCCGCTTCCCTCAAGCGTTGACCAGAAACCAGCTATCCCGGAACGAATGCGGAATAGCAGGGAGGCTCGGGCAACGCCGGCCGCGCCTCGAGCGGGGTCTGGGTTCCCGGCCCGGGTCCGCCCGGGACCGCTGCGCGTGGGCGTGCTGACCATTGTTACTCCTCGGTGGTCTGTGCCTGGCCTTCCACAAGCTCGCGCACTGCCCGGATGAAAGCATCGCCACGGTGAGCGTAGGAAGAGAACTGGTCCATGGAGGCAGCCGCCGGGGCCATCAGCACAGTATCGCCGGACGCGGCGATACCTGCTGCCGACTCGACAGCATGGGCCATCACGGTGTCGCCGAAGATCGGAGACGGTTCCGCGGCGGCACCAGCTGAATCGGCGGACTGCACCATTTCAGTGTCGCCCTTGGGCTGCCCGATTACGGGCACATCCGGCGCGTGTCGCTTGAGGGACGCTTCCAGGTCAGTGGTGTCCGAGCCGATCAGCACCACCGCCTTGAGCCTGGGCGCGTTGCTTTTGACCAGCTCGTCGTAGTTGACGCCCTTGGACAAACCGCCCGCAATCCAGACGACCTTGGTGAACGCCGACAGGGCCGCTGACGCGGCGTGCGGATTGGTCGCCTTGGAGTCGTTGACCCAGAGCACGCCGTTCTGCTTGGCCACGGGCTGGATGCGGTGGTCTCCCGGAAGATAGTTCCTGAGCCCCTGGCGCACTGCGGACGGTTCGACGCCGTAGGCCCGCACCAGCGCGGCCGCGGCCAGCGCGTTGGCAACCATGTGGCGCGGCGCAGCGGGACCCAGATCAGCCATGGACGCAAGTTCCTCTGCCGAACTCTTGCGTTCTTCGATGAACGCGCGGTCCACGAGCAAGCCCTCGACGACGCCGAGCATGCTGACGGCCGGCGTCAAGGTGGTGAAACCGATTGCCCGGCAACCTTCGACCACGTCCGCGTTTTCCACCATGCGTTCGGTCTCGATCTGTTCAGCGTTGTAGATGCACGCCTTCTGGGTGTTCTCGAAGATCCTTGCCTTGTCGGCAAGGTAGGAGTCGTAGGAACCATGCCAGTCGACGTGGTCCTCGGCGACGTTGAGGCAGACGCTGGCCACAGGGGAAAGGGATTCGATCCAATGCAACTGGAAGCTGGAAAGTTCAACCGCGAAAGCGTCATACTCCACGGGGTCGCGGAGCGCGTCCAGGATGGGAGTGCCCACATTCCCCACGGCGATTGCTTTGAGCCCGGCTGCCTGCAGCATGGCTTCGGTCATGCCCACCGTCGTGGTCTTGCCGTTGGTGCCCGTGATCGTGAGCCAGTCCGCCGTCTTGCGGCCCTTGCGTTCGCGGACCCGCCACGCGAGTTCAACGTCGCCCCACACCGGCACGTGGGCCCGCTTGGCCGCTGCCAGGAGGGACTGGTCCGGCCGCCAGCCGGGAGACGTCACGACGAGTTCGGCCTTTTCGCCGTCCACGCGGGGCAGCGTTGTGACGGCGTCCTGGCCAAGGAGGACGTCGGCTGCGCCGACGATCTTCAAGGTGTCAGCCTGGGCGAGGGCTTTTGCGCTGGTGGCCGCGTCAACCACCACCACCCGTGCGCCGAGTTCGATCAAGGTATCGGCGGCCGCGAAACCGGAGACGCCAATGCCTGTCACGACGACGCGCAGGCCCTTCCAGTCGGAATCCCAACTGACGAGGTTCCGGAGCCGATCATTCGCCGATGGCTTGGTTTGAGGACTTGCGCTCACAGCAGCACCACCCATTCAGCGTAGAAAATCCCCAGGCCCGCGGCCACGAACAGGCCGCAAAGAATCCAGAATCGGACAACCACCGTGATTTCGGCCCAGCCCTTGAGTTCGAAGTGATGCTGGAGGGGGGCCATCTTGAAGACCCGCTTGCCCTTGGTGACCTTGAAGTAGCCCACCTGGATGATGACCGACAGCGTGATGAGGACGAAGAGTCCGCCGATGATGCCCAGGAGGAGTTCGGTGCGGGAGAGGATCGCAAACCCGGCGACTGCGCCGCCGATGGCCAGGGAACCGGTGTCTCCCATGAAGATCTTCGCCGGAGACGTGTTCCACCACAGGAAGCCCACCAGGGCGGCACTGCAAATGGCCGCCAAGAGCGCCAGGTCGAGCGGGTCGCGGACCGAATAGCAGCCGCTGCCCGCCTCGCGGGGTGAACCGCAGGCCTGGTTGTTCTGCCAGATCCCCATGAGCGTGTAGGCCCCGAAGACCATGATGGAGGCACCGGCCGCAAGGCCGTCCAGCCCGTCCGTGAGGTTGACGCCGTTGGTTGCGGCCGTGACGATCAGGTTCGACCAGATGACGAACAGGATGGCCCCAAGGACCGTCCCCCCAAAGGCCAGGTTCAGCCAGGGAATGTCCCGCACGAGGGAAATGTGCGTGGAGGCCGGCGTGATTCCCTGCGAGTCGGGGAAGTTCAGGACCAACACTGCGAAGACAATGCCGACGAAGGCCTGGAGGATCAACTTGGCTTTGGCATTGAGTCCGAGGCTGCGTTGCTTGGAGATCTTGATGAAATCGTCGAGGAAGCCCACGAATCCCATCCCGACCATGAGGAACAGCAAGAGCAGGCCCGAAGCCGACGGGCCCGCTGATCGTGGATTCATCATCCACATGATCAGGTGGGTCAACCCATAGCTGATGAGCACCGCGGCCACGACGACGGTACCGCCCATGGTGGGAGTACCGCGCTTGGTGTGGTGGGACGTGGGTCCGTCGTCGCGGATGAACTGGCCGTAGCCCTTCGTGACGAGGAACCGGATGAAGAGTGGCGTACCGACCAAAGCCACCAGGAGGGCGACGCCCGCGCCGATCAACAGTGCAATCACAGCAGCTCGTTCCCTTCATTTGCGGCAGTTGCAGCCGCGGTGTTCGCACTCGTTCCGGCCTGTGGGGGTAATGCTATCCGATCCCCCAAATACCGTAGGCCGACCCCGTTCGAGGACTTGAAAAGCACCAGGTCACCGGGTGCGAGCTCGGCCTGCAGCAGTTCGTAGGCCTCGTCGGCCGTTTCGGTGAAACTGCATTCCTCGCCCCAGGAGCCCTCCTGGATCGCGGAAATGTACAGCGCCCGGGCTTCGCGGCCAACCACGACGAGCCTGGAAATGTTCAAGCGGACCACTTGCGTGCCCACTGCCGTGTGTTCGCGGATGGAGTCTTCGCCAAGCTCCAGCATCGCGCCCAACACCGCCCAGGTACGGCGTCCCTGGCCGAGGTCGGCGAGGGTGCGCAAGGCTGCACGCATGGATTCCGGATTCGCGTTGTAGGCGTCGTTGATGATGGTAACGCCGTCTGCCCGCTCAGTGCGTTCCATTCGCCATCGGCTGGCCGGCGACTGCTCGCTCAGCGAGTCGGCAATCGCGGCGGCAGGGAGGCCCGCAGCGAACGCTGCGGCCGCGGCAGCCAGCAAGTTGGTGATGTGGTGCGCACCGATGAGCTTGCTGTGGACGCGGTGCGGCATCCCGCCGTCGGGCAGGTGGAGTTCGAATTCGGGGTGGCCGTCGCCGTCGATATCGGCGTTCCTCGCTTCGACCGCGGAACCGGATACGCCCGTGGCCGTGGTACCCAGCACTGTGGCCCGGGTGCGGGAGGCCATCGCCGCGACCCGCGCGTCGTCGAGGTTGATGACGGCGGTTCCATCGAGACCCAGCGCTTCGACGAGTTCGCCCTTGGCCTTGGCGATGTTCTCCACGCCACCGAACTCGCCGGCGTGCGCGCTGCCTACGCACAGAACGACGCCGATGTCCGGTTTGACCATCTCGGCAAGGTACGTGATGTGGCCCACGCCGGTGGCGCCCATTTCGATCACGAGGTAGCGGGTGCCGGCATCGGCTCCGAACACGGTGAGCGGCACGCCGACCTCACCGTTGTACGAACCTTGCGGTGCCACCGTGGCTCCGGCCCGGGAAAGAACGCCCGCGAGCAGGTCCTTGGTAGTGGTCTTGCCCGCCGAGCCCGTGATGCCGATGACAGTGAACGGCTCCCCCTGGGCGGCACGTGCGGCACGGATGCGGCGCACCGACTCTGCGGCCAGGGCACCCATCGCGATCACGGCGTCATCGACGACGACGGCGGGGTAGGGCCGTCCGTCGTCGTCGGAAACGTCGCGCTCGGTCAGCGCCAGAACGGCACCGCGCTCAAACGCGGCGCCCACGTAGGCATGGCCGTCGGCGTTCTCTCCGGGCTTGGCCACGTACAACGATCCGGCAGCCGCCTCACGGGAATCGGTAACGACGGACACCGGGACAATGCCCGGGTCCGCTGCCAATCGGCCATTGGTAATATCGGCGATCTCCGCCGCAGTAAGTGCAATCATCTCGGTCTAGGACTCTATCCGCTCGTCCGTGGAAACCTTGAATCCCCTGGCTGTCAAGGCCGCCCGGAGCTCCACCCGGTCATCGAGGGCAAGGTTGACGCCCTTCACTTCCTGCCAGACTTCATGGCCGCGCCCTGCGATCAGGATGGTGTCAGCTTCAGTGGCCAGGTCCACGGCTTGGCGGATGGCAGCGTCCCGGGGGAACGCCTCGATGATTTCGCACGCAACGTCCTCTGATGCGCGGGCGGCACGCGCCCCGGCGAGGACTTCCGCACGGATCGTCGTGGCGTCTTCGTCATGGGGATCGTCGTCGCTGACAATCACGACGTCGGCGAGCCGGGCGGCGATGGCGCCCATGGTCGGCCGTTTGCCCTGGTCACGCTGTCCTGTGGCCCCGAAAACGACAATCACGCGGGATCCGGGTGCTTGCGAACGTACGGCCTTCAGCGCCCTCGCGAGGGCGTCCGGGTTGTGCGCGAAATCGACAACGGAAGCCGGGGCTTCGGAGATCAGCTGCATCCTGCCCGGCACGGAAACGGTGAAGGGGTCGTGCCTGTCCAGGGCCGCCTGCAGGGCATGCGGGTCGATGCCGGAGTCGAGCACCATGATGGTGGCCAGGGCCGCGTTGGCGACGTTGAAGTCCCCCGGCAGCCCTGTATGGACACTCAGGACCGTTCCATCCCGGTGGCGCAATTCGAAGTCAGTTCCAAGCCCGCGTTGCTTGACCGACTCCACCGTCCAGTCAGCGTCGCCCCCAGGCGTGGCCGACAGCGTGGTCACGGGAATTCCTGCCTCGTCGGCCAGCAAGCGCCCCCAGGGGTCGTCCACGGTCACTACGGCACGCCGTGCGTGCGCGCTCGTGAAGAGTTCCGCCTTGGTCCGGAAGTACTCGTCCATGCTTCCGTGCAGGTCGAGGTGGTCTTGTGTCAGGTTGGTGAAACCGGCAACATCGAACGTCACCGAGTCGACCCTGTGGAATGACAGGGCGTGGGAGGACACTTCCATGGATGCCGCGTCGAGACCACGTTCACGCATGAGGGCGAGCAAGGCGTGGACATCCGTGGACTCGGGCGTCGTCAGCAGGCTCGGGATGGCTTCACCCCCGGCAAGGATTTCAATCGTCCCGATGAGGCCGGGGTTCATGCCCAGGGCGCGCAGGAGGGAGTTGATGAAATACGTCGTGGTGGTTTTGCCGTTCGTTCCGGTCACTCCGAAAAGTGTGGGCGAATCCCCGTCGAGCGGCTGGCTGCGGTATATGAGGGCGGCGAGGGTCCCGACGGCGGCCCGGGGGTTCCCGACGATCAGCACCGGAACGGCAAGGTCGTCAAGTGCCAATTGCCGGGCGCCCTCTTCATCGCTCAGGACCGCCACGGCACCGGCAGCCACCGCTTGGGCGACGAAGTCGGCCCCGTGACGGGTGGCTCCGGGCAGGGCCAAGTACAGATCCCCCGGCTCGACAGTGCGCGAGTTGAGGGATACACCGGTCACCGAGGTGCCGCCCGTGTCCGGGGGCAGCGCGATTCCAAGGGAGGCGGCAATGGCCTCGAGGGGAACAGGCGCCACGACGGCTGGACGGAAGCCGGGGTTGTCCGTAGCCGGCGGGTTCCCTGGAGGGATCGATACGGCGTCATTCTGCTCTGACAAGGTGGTCTCCGTTGGTACTCGTAATACTGGCCGCGGGAGAATCATGGGACTCCCGGAACGGCATGGGTGGATCGTAAAGTGGCCGGACAGATGCCCAACAAGCTTACTTGGCGAAACTGGGCTACTTGCCGTACTGGCGTGATGTGCCGTGCCGGCTACTTGCCGTATTGCGGGAACCGCGCCGGAGTGCCGGTGGACGGCGGGACGTTGTAGGTGCGCAGCACCTGGCCCATGACCGAGCGGAAGATCGGTCCTTGGGTGATGCCGTAGATGTTCCCTTTGGGGCGCTGGACAACCACCTCGACAATGAACCGTGGATTCTCCATGGGAGCCATTCCGATAATGGACGCGGTGTAGCCGTCGAATCCGGGCAGGCCATCTTCGCGGGGCGCTTCGGAGGTTCCGGTCTTGGCACCCACCCGGTATCCGTCGATGCCGGCGTCTTTCACTTCGCCCATCGTGACGTTGCTCTCGAGGATGTCACGGACCTGTTGGGCCGTGTCCGGGGTGACAACCTGCCGGGAATCCTTGGCGGGCACCTTGTTCTCCACACCGTCGGCTCCCACGTAGCCATCGATGAGCCGCGGTTGGATCATCACGCCGCCGTTGGCCACGCCTTGGTAGGCCCGGACGGTCTGGAGCGTGGACTGGGACACACCTTGGCCGAACAACACGGTGTATTGCTGCCGGTCGTCCCATTGATCCGGCTTGGCGAGAATGCCGGTCGATTCGGCGGGAAGCCCGATGTCCGGGGCTTCGCCGATGCCGAAGCGGGTGAGGTAGTCGTAACGCTGCTGCTTGCTCAGGCGGCTGCCGATCATCACGGTACCGGTGTTCATTGAATAGCCGAGGATACCGGCGAGGGTCCTCTGCTCAGTACCGTGCACGAAGGCATCAGTGAACGTCTGACCGTCAATGGTCAGGGCCGGTGGAATCGTGACGGTGTCCAGCGGGCTGGACTTCCCTTCGTTGATGGCGGCCGATGCCGTGATCATCTTCTCGACGGAACCAGGCTCGTAGGCCGCCGTCACGGACCGCACGCCGCGGTCCGCGGCCGCGACCTTCCCTGGGTCGTTGGGGTCGGGAGCGTTCGTGTCCGCCATCGCGATGATGTTGCCGGTCTTGACGTCCTCGACGACAATCGATCCCCACTCGGCATTGAGCTGGTTGACCTGGGTCTGGATCGCTTGCTGCGCAAAGTACTGGATGTCCGTGTTGAGGGTCAGTTTGACGTCCTGGCCGTTCACGGCGGGTGTCAGCAGGTCGGTCGCCACGGGAATGCGAAGCCCGTCGGCGCCGATCTCGAAGACCCGCTTGCCGTCCTTGCCGCGCAGGAGGGCGTCCTGGGTCTGCTCAAGGCCGGCCTGGCCCGTGGTGCCGTCCTTGAGGAAGCCGATGACGCCCCCGGCGACGCTCCCGTTGGGATAGACACGCTTGCTGACGCCTTCCGAAACCACCCCCGGGATGTGCAGCTGTGAAATCCGGTCTTCGACGTCCGGCTTCACTTCCTTGGCCACGACGTTGTATTTCTTGACGCCGGTCACCGCCTGGGTGACCTGGTTGACGTCCATCCCCAAGGCGCTGGCAAGTTCTGCAATGCCCTGGGACCTGGAGATCGTGTCTATGGCCTGGGTCTGGGTGTTGAAACGAGGAAACTGATCGGTGTTCGTATTGACCGTTTGGTCCACCACGATGTCGTAGCGGATCACACTGCTGGCGAGGACGGTGCCGTTGGCGTCAAGGATCTTGCCGCGTTCGGCGGGCAGGATGGTGGTTGTCAGCCTGTTGTTATAGGCCGCCTCGGCCAGGCCTCCGACGTCGAGGCCCTGGACCAGGAACAACTTGCCCCCGATCACCAGCAACAGCGTCAGCATGATTCCGAGCCCGATGCGCAGGCGCTTCTTCGCCACCGGCGTTCTCTTGTTCTTCGGTTTGCCGGTTTTCTGCACCACGTCGATTCCTTGCTGCTTGCCTTGCTGTTTACCTGACATCAGGTCGGCTGGACGCTACTGCCCGGGTACCTTCTGCTGTGGAACCGGGACCGAACCACCGTGAAGGTCCACCACCGGCGGCTTGGGTGCCGCAGGAACCACGGGCGCCTGCGGTTTGGCCGGCGTCGGGTCGGCCGTCCCGCTGGGTTTGCGGCTGTCGAGCGAATCATTCTTGGCGGGCGCGGAAGGTTGCACGCTGGACTGGCCTGCAACCGCAGGGGCGGCGATGACGGCACCGGGATTCTGTCCCTTGGTTGCCGGCGTGGCTTTACCTGTGACTGTCAGAGTGTCCAGATCGATCTGGCCCGTGGCAGTGGAAGCTACCATTCCCAATTCTGCGGCCTTCGCGGCCAGATTCTGGGGAGCTTGGTAGTTCTGCACCTGCTGTGTCAGATCCTGGTTCTGCTTGTTCAGGGACGCATCGTCGTTCCTGAGCTTCACCAAGTCGTATTGGGCCGTGGAAACCGAGATGTTCAGCACAAGGACCGTCATCAAGGCCGCCGCCAGCACGCCGAAGCAAAAGACGACGAAGGGAGTCCGCCTTCGTCCGGGAACACTCTGCACGAGAGAGAGCGGGGTCCGCGCCTTGCGGGTCGCGTCGCGCTCCGGTCCTCGGGCGGGCAGGGCACGCGCGGTGTTGCCCACAGTGGTCGGCAGGATCTTCGCGGCAGCGGTGCTCATGCTGTTCTCCTCGCTTTGATGCGTTCCACGGCCCGCAGGCGGGCAGATGCCGCACGCGGGTTTTCGGCGATTTCTTCGGGTGTCGGCACTTCCGTGCCCTTGGTCAAGGTTTTGAATTCCGGTTTGTGCTCCTCCAGCTCCACCGGGAAACCGAGCGGGGCCGATGACTTGGACCGGGACTGGAAGACGGACTTGACGATCTTGTCCTCGAGGGAGTGGTATGACATCACCACTACCCGTCCCCCCATCGCTGAGGCTGAGAGAGCGGCAGGAACTGCTCTCTCCAGGACATCGAGTTCCTCGTTGACTTCAATCCGCAAGGCCTGGAAAGTCCGCTTGGCCGGGTGCCCACCGGATTTCGCAGCCGCCGCGGGAACAACCCCGCGGATCTGCTCGACGAGTTCGCCGGTGGTGGCGAATGGCTTGGAGGCCCTCGCCGTGACGATGCGGTTGGCGATCCTGCCCGCAAACTTCTCTTCGCCCCACTTGCGGATGATCCGGACCAGGTCTTCTTCGGAGTAGTTGTTGACGACGTCAGCGGCCGTCTGGCCGCGGCTGGTATCCATCCGCATGTCCAGGGGCGCGTCGTAGGAGTAGGCAAAGCCGCGCTCCCGCTCGTCCAGTTGGAGGGACGACACACCAAGATCCATGAGGATCCCGTGCACTTCGGGGATGCCAAGGTCGGTAAGGACATCTTCGATCTCGTCGTAGACCGCATGGACGAGGTCAGTGCGGGCCGAAAACGGTTGCAGTCGCTCTCCGGCGAGGGCGAGGGCCTCTTCGTCCCGGTCTATCCCGACAAGGTGCAGGTCGGGGAACCGCTGCAGCATCGCTTCGGAGTGGCCGCCCATTCCCAACGTGGCGTCGATGGCCACGGGCGTTTCGCCGCGGCTGCGGGCCGCTTCAAAACCGGGGGCCAACAAATTGATGCACCGGTCCTTCAGGACCGGTACATGTCGCTCCGAGGTTGGTTTTGGGGCGTCTTGCTCCTCCATGCGGCCTCCTCAGAGCTGAATTGTTCGTCTGTCAGTCGGGTGGGTCGCTTCTTGAGCCGGATCCCCATCCGCGCCTATCGCAGCGTCTGCCTGGCTCCGGGGAAGGTGAGCCAGGAAAACAATGTGATGGGCGGCTGGAGATCCCGTCCAAGAAGCATTGCTGTTTCCTGTCCCGGTTTCTAAATGAACCCGGGAAGGTTGTCGTCGTCGGTCTCCGAGAAGGCGGCTTCCTTCTCGGCCAGGTACTCGTCCCAAGCCTGGGCATCCCAGATCTCTGCGCGGGTTCCGGCGCCGATGACCGCCAATTCCCGCTCGAGACCTGCGTAGCTCCGGAGCGCCGGCGGAATCGTCACGCGCCCCTGCTTGTCAGGTACCTCGTCAGAGGCTCCGGACAGGAAAACCCGGATGTAGTCACGCGACTGCTTGGAGGAGATAGGGGCCTCCCGCATGGATTCGTGAATACGTTCGAATTCCCGCTGGCTGAAGACGTAGATGCAACGCTCCTGGCCCCTTGTGAGCACCAAGCCGTCAGCAAGTTCCTCGCGGAACTTGGCGGGAAGGATGATCCGGCCCTTTTCGTCCAGACGGGGAGAATGCGTGCCAAGAAACACTGGCCCACCGCCCCCATCCGAAAAGGTGCCCGTACCTGCCCCACGCCGCCACTACCCTCTTACTTGCTCCACTTTACTCCACAAGCCCCCACAGTCAACGCAATCCGGCGTGTTTCTACCCCACTTTCGAATGCTGGAGCCTGAAAACACAGGGATTCCAGAGGTGGTTGGCAGTGGAGGAGGCTTGGCGCGGCGCTGCGGGCAGCCGCACGACGGCGGCTTCAGGGTCGCGTAGGCAGGCTCGCGAGGCGCGGCCAACCTGGGGTTAAATGCGAAAAGACCCGGTTTTCGGGTCTTTTCGCAATCAGGCCGGAGCCTGGTGGTGCAATGTGGAGGACTCGTCATCCGTGAACGACAAGCCTCCGGATGGAGCGCTCTTACTCCTCGCCGCGGCGGCGCTCGTCCCAGCGTTCCTCGAGGTTGCTCATGAAGGAGTTCCGCGCCTTACCCGGCTTGGCACTCTTCGATTTGCCGCCGGCTGCCCTTCTCAGGGTGGCGAAGTACACGCCGGCGCCCATGACAATGAAGCCCAACACCCCAAGGAAGATGTTCTGCAAGGACACACCTACCAACAACAAGAGAATCCCGGCGATAGTGCCTAGAACGCCAATAACGATGTGCCTGGTCGACCATGAGCGAATGGGGTCAGAGCCCATTGAATTGGCAAACTTCGGATCGTCCTCATGCAGTTGCTTCTCGAGTTGCTCGAGGAGCTTCTGTTCGTGCTCCGATAGGGGCATCGCGACCTCCTTTAGTCGGCCAGCGCCTGGATACGCCGCGGCCGTTGCCTTTGTTCCCTAGAAACGGATGAACCCAAAAAAGGGTTCCCGAAGACCGGGTCTTGTGAACACGGTCTCACGGAACAGACACAACAGAGCAATTTATCCAGACGGTCTAAATCTGTGTATCTCTAGGATAGTTTGTTGGCCGCTGTTCTGAAAGACACGCCGGAGGCACGCGGGAGGCTCATCGCCGCCTAGGGAGAGCCCTCCCCGTCAGTCTCCGCATGCGGTTCCAGAAGTGCAGCCGGAAGGACGGTTTTGTTGCCGAATCGCTCGGCGACACGGTCAAGCGCCTGCTCGGCGGCACGCCAGTTGTCGTCCCTGCGATCGAGGCTCAACTGCAGCGAGGCATGCTCGGCAGGCTCGAGCTGCTCGGCCCGGACTCCAACAAGGCGCACGCTCATGGGCCGCTCCCCCAAGGACGCCAGCAACTGGCTCGCCACCTGATAGATCAGCTGGGCGCTGTCCACCGGCGTATGCATTGTCTTGCTGCGGGTGATGGTCGAAAAATCCGCATACCGCAGCTTCAGCGCTATGGTCCTGGCCACCATTCCCGCAGTCCGCAGCCGTGACGCGGTTCGATGGGAGAGCCTGAGCAACTCACGGTGCAGGAGAGCATCATCCGGGGTGTCCATAGCGAACGTTTCCTCGGAGCCGATGCTCTTTTCGAGGCGCGTGGGCGTGACTGGCCGCGGGTCCAGGCCCATCGACAACCGGTGGACATGCTCTCCCGAAGCGCCGAGGACCTTTTTCAAGGATGAAGGCGGCGTGGCCGCAACATCGGCCACGGTCCGGATGCCCAATCTCGCGAGCACATCGGCGGTCTTCGCCCCGACGCCCCACAAGGCGTTCACGGGCAGGCTGTGCAGATAGGCCACGGTCTGTCCCGCCTCGATAAGCAGCAATCCGTCGGGTTTGCAGCGTGTAGAGGCAATTTTGGCAACGAACTTATTGGCGGCAATACCCACCGACGCAGTGATTCCCAGCTCTGAGGCAACGCGGCGCCGGATCAAATGGCCGATCTGGAGGGGCGGACCAAGCCTCCTGATGGCGCCGCCGACGTCCAGGAAGGCTTCGTCCACGCTCAACGGTTCCACGAGGTCCGTTATTGATTCGAATATTCCCATCAACTGCCGGGACACCTCGTAGTAGAGGCTGTGGCGGGGCTCGATGATGACCGCCCGGGGGCACATCCGCATGGCGTTGGCCATGGGCATCGCGGACTTCACGCCCAACGCGCGCGCTTCGTAGGAAGCGGACAGGACAACCGAGCGATCCACCGGGAACCCCACAATGACGGGCTTTCCCTTGAGTTCGGGCCGGGTGCGCAATTCCACTGAGACAAAAAAGGCATCCATGTCCACGTGGAGGATGCTGGTGCGCCTCAGTTCCCGCAGAGCAGCGGGATCCGGAGCGACTTCCTGGCGGGGGCCCCGCCCGTTGTCCTCTGCTTGTGGTCTCACAGGGAAATCCTATGCCGCGGCGCTGGTTACTGGACGCCGCGTCCGGCGTCCTAAACTGGAGGCAGCATCCGGCGTCGTCCCCAGGAGGAAATCCCTGTGAAGCTCTTTGGAAAGCCTCAACCCGTCAGCCTGGCCCTGTTGGCCACGGGCGTCGCGTTGACCATATCGGCTTGCGGGTCGTCCCCGGCAAGCACGGCATCCCAAGGGGCGGCGCCAGCATCGTCAGGGGCGGTCACTGCCTCGGCAAGTCCGGCGCCGGCTACCACGTCCACACCCGCGGCCGGAGCTGCGGCGAAAGTCGGCGCCCTGGTCCCTGGATTCCCGCAGCAACTGATTCCGTTGATGCCCCAGGCGGCGGTCGAATCCAGCAGCTTCGACAAGAACTCCTCCCCGGCGTCGGTGGCCTTGGTCGGCACTGTTTCGTCCCCGTCGGACGCAGTCGTGGCCTTTTATACCTCTGCGCTCACCGCGCAGGGCTTCAAGGAAGTTCCCGGCAACACTGTGGGAAGTATCAAATCAAAGGACTTCCTCCGTGGCGACAATGAAACGGTGAATATCTCGGTGGTGGAAACCGCGGGCAAATCCACGTTCACCATCGGTGCCAACGTGGCCGCCGGGTCGATCAAGTGACCACGGAGAACCTCGGCTCGGAACAAAGCCGTTTCGTGGCCGATGTCGCCGCCAAACTCAACGGCTTCCTCGGTATGCAACAGGAAACCATGGCCACCATCTCCCCCGACGTGGCTCCCCTCATGGGTTCGATCACAAGCCTTGTGACAGGTGGCAAACGGCTCCGGGCCCTGATGTGCTACTGGGGGTGGCGAGGCGCTGGAGGCGAGTCCGCGCATCCGGACATCATCACTGCCGGCTGCGCCTTGGAACTCTTCCAGGCGGCAGCCCTGATCCACGATGACATCATCGACCGCTCTGATACGCGGCGTGGAGGCCCCAGCGTCCACAAGCGGTTCAGCCAGCTCCATGAGGGCGAAGGCTGGGCCTTGGACAGCGAACGGTTCGGTCATGCGGCGGCGATTCTCACCGGAGACCTGTGCCTGTCCTTCAGCGAGGAGGCCTTCACGGAGATTGGCGGCCGGGCCGCCTCCGGTACACCCGCGCGACGGATCTTCAACCTGATGCGCGCCGAGGTCATGGCCGGCCAGTACCTGGACATCCTGGAGGAAGTCGCCGGCCCGGTCAGGGACCGCGCAGGCGCCGTCCACCGTGCCCAGTCCATCATCCGTTTCAAGTCGGCGAAGTATTCGACGGAACACCCCTTGGCACTTGGAGGCGCCCTGGCCGGTGCCAGCGAGGAACTCCTGCAAGGCTACTCAGCCTTCGCGTTGCCATTGGGTGAGGCCTTCCAGCTGCGCGACGACGTCCTGGGAGTATTCGGAGACCCCGGAACCACCGGGAAGCCCGCGGGAGATGACCTCCGCGAAGGCAAGCGGACCGTGCTGGTGGGCTTCGCCATCAACCAGGCCGGTGCCGCGGATTCGAAGTACATCGATACCATGCTCGGAAGGCAGGACCTTGGCGAGGCCGAGGTTGCCGAGATCAGGCGGATCATAGTGGATTGCGGAGCGCTCGAAGCCACGGAATCAATGATCGAGGAACTGAGCAACGAGGCTTTCGAGGCCTTGGAACGCCTCCCCCTGGCTGAGCTCCCGCTTACCGCACTCAGGCAATTGGCCGAAGCCGCCGTCAGCCGCGCCGCGTGAACTCTTGGATAAATCCAGGTTAAGGTCAGCTTAAATACCCGCCTTAAATACAGTGGTGGGGGGGGGGGGGGGGGGGGGGGGGGCGGGGGGGGGGGGGGGGGGGGTGGGGGGGGGGTGGGGGGGGGGTG
>NZ_JAHHZS010000033.1 GCF_022606295.1 Arthrobacter bambusae | reverse complement strand
CCCAAACTTACCCGAACTGCCAGCATCAAGCAAATCGGCGTTTCCGCGATTCACTGCTCAACAAGGGTCCCCACCCATCCACAGCACGCTAATCAGCACGCCATCTCCAGGCCGTTTATCAGAGGGGGTCGGTCGCTATCTTTCCGCATCAGCGGCGGCGACCCGATCTACTCTACACACCCCCAAGACCCCACGCAAATCACGCCTCAGGCGAGCAAGAACCGCGGTAATCCGGGACAAAACGGCGGTTTCCGCGCAAAAAGAAGCCGCCGGCGTCGTAATTCAACACTGTGTCCTGCACCACTTAATCGCGAAGCCACAAGACCGCCGCCTTAAACGCAAGAAGGGCCGGCAACCAAGCGGTTGCCGGCCCTTCTAGTGCTTCTGGATTACCAGGAAGACTTGGTGATGCCCGGGAGCTCACCGCGGTGAGCCATGTCGCGGAAGCGAACACGGGAGATACCGAACTTCTGGAAGGTACCGCGCGGGCGGCCGTCGATGATGTCGCGGTTACGCAGACGGATCGGGGAGGCGTTGCGGGGCAGCTTCTGCAGGCCGAGGCGAGCCTCTTCGCGTGCTTCGTCAGTCGCGTTGGCGTCAACCAGGGTCTTCTTCAGTTCGAGACGCTTGGCAGCGTAACGCTCAACGATGACCTTGCGCTGCTCGTTGCGAGCAATCTTGGACTTCTTAGCCATGTTTAGCGCTCCTCTCGGAATTCGACGTGCTGGCGGATCTTGGGGTCGTACTTCTTCAGGACCAGACGGTCCGGGTCGTTACGACGGTTCTTGCGGGTTACGTAGGTGTAACCGGTTCCCGCAGTGGACTTCAGCTTGATGATCGGACGTACGTCCTTGTCTTTTGCCACTAGAGCTTCACCCCACGAGCCAGAACTTCGGCGACGACTGCGTCGATGCCGCGAACGTCGATGGTCTTGATGCCCTTGGCCGACAGGGTCAGCGTGACATTACGGCGCAGGGACGGAACCCAGTAGCGCTTCTTCTGGATGTTGGGGTCGAACCGACGCTTGTTGCGGCGGTGCGAGTGCGAAATGCTGTGTCCAAAGCCCGGCTCGGCTCCGGTCACCTGGCAGTTTGCTGCCATGACGACTCTCCTAAAAAATAAAATGAAACGGCCAGCAGAGTTCCTGCTTCCCGTGCAATAGGCGACGTCCGCAGCCAGTCCACACCGTTTTCGGTAGTTCCCGCAGCTCGTATCGCTCGACTGAAACCAGCCAATGATCACCGCTGCGGCGAAGGTAGTGGGTCCGGACAACAGGCCGGAATACTGGGCGAATACTGGAATGCACGCAACTTGAGCCCCTAACTACCGGCCCGCGGATCTCCTGTTGTTGCCAACAGTCACCGCCAACCGGAGCAATTGCACACGCTCCGCGCCACCTAGCGCCTAATAAGTCTAGGGGCTGGGGGAAATTAAGACCAATCGGGTGTATAAGAACCAGGCCACAAGTCATAAGCGGGGGCTAGCCCCTTCACAGGAGAACGAAAGGTTGAGCATTCAATCTTGAGGCATGAACTCACAACTCCTCGCCTCCCCGGGCCAACGCGTGGATACACCGCCAGGCCGTCGTCCTCAAACGTCACCGCGTCGCAATCCCGCTAAGGGACGGTTCGCGGCGCAACATCGCCGGCGCATGCGCCGGGCGGACATGCTCACGGTCGCGCTTTGGGCATCCCTTGCGGCGGCGCTGGCGTTGTGGCTCGCCGACGGCGGAGTGTCGACCGTCGGCAACCTCACCCAGGCGGTCACCGCCGTCGGGATCGTGGCCGGACTCGCCGGCATGGACCTGGTCATTCTGATGCTTCTGCTCGCGGCACGCCTCCCTTTCGTGGACGGCGCAGTCGGGCATGACAGGGCACTGGAATTCCACCGAAAGCTAGGCAAGCCGGCGCTGTACTTGCTGTTGGCACATGGACTTCTCCTTGCCACCGGCTACGGCATGGCCGAGGGCCTGAATCCCGTCAGCGAGGCCGTTTCCCTGTGGGTCTTGGTACCCGATATGTGGCTGGCGTTCGTCTCCATGGCGTTGTTCATTGCCGTGGTGGTCACTTCGCTGGTGGCTGTGCGGCGCCGTTTTCCCTACGAATTCTGGTATTTCGTTCATCTGCTCACCTACCTTGCGGTAGCGACGGCAATCCCGCACCAATTCAGCGTGGGCGGCCTGTTCGCCGAAGGCACTTGGCAGCGCTGGTACTGGCTCCTGCTTTGCACAGGAACGGGCGCGGCGCTGGTTTGGTACCGCATTGCCCAACCGGTAATAGCCACCTACCGGCACCAACTGACGGTGCGCCGCGTAGTGCGGGTGTCCCCCGACGTCGTGAGCATCGAAATGACCGGGCTGCGATTGAACGAATTGTCGGGTAGCGGTGGCCGGTTCTTCGTATGGCGCTTCCTCGCTCCCGGCATGTGGTGGCAGGCGCATCCGTTCAGCTTGTCGGCAGAACCGCAAACCGGAAAGTCATCGAGGCAGCCGATGTTGCGGATCACTGTTCGGAACCTGGGGACCGGTTCGGCCCGCCTCGGCTCCCTCAAGCCGGGGACGAAAGTAGCGATCGAAGGACCATACGGGGTTTTCAGCACGGCAGCGCGAAGCAGGGACCGCGTCGTGATGATCGGTGCGGGAATCGGGATTACGCCCCTCCGGGCGCTCTTGGAATCAACTCCCTTCGCGCCAGGCCAGGCGACAGTCCTGCTGCGCGGCAGTAGCGCGGAGGAACTGTTCCTCGGAGACGAGATCATGGAACTGTGCCGGAAGCGTGGCGCGACCCTGTTCCACCTGACGGGTCCGCGGTCCGGCCATCCCCACAGCGCCTGGCTGCCTGCCTCTGCCGGCTCCTCGAGTCTGCGGGACTTTGTGCCGGACATAGCGGACGCTGATGTTTACGTTTGCGGCCCGACGGCATGGGCCGGCGAGGTACTAGCCGAAGCAAAAAGCTCCGGCGTCCGGGAGGAACAACTCCACTACGAAAGGTTTGACTGGTGAGACTCAGGGCAGGAATTTCAGCAGTGCTGGCATCGGCCGCAATCCTCGTGGTCGGCTGGCAGGCGGGCACACAGGTGACGGCATCCAACGCCTCCACCGTCACGACGTCCGCGGCGGGAACCACCGGTGGGACCGCTTCAGGTACGGGCTCGACGGCGAATGGAACCACCGGGAGCAGCACGCCCGGGTCCTCGGGAACCGGGGCCGGCACCGGTTCCACTACGGGCTCCAGTTCCACTTCCACCCTGGGAGCCTCGGCCAAAGCGGGCGGCACCTACGCAGGCACGGCGGTGGAGACCCGTTTCGGAACAGTCCAGGTCCAGGTAACCATCAAGGCCGGCGTGATCACCGATGTCACAGCCCTGCATCTGACCGACCAGGAGCAACGATCCGTCCAGATCAGCGCCAGGGCAGCACCCCTGCTCCGCTCCGAAGTCCTGAGCGCCCAGTCCGCGAACGTGCAGACCATCGGCGGGGCCACTTATACCAGCGAGGCATATTTGACATCCCTCCAGGCGGCCCTCGATGCAGCCCACTTCTAAGCCAAGCGAGCCCGGACTGGGCAGCGCGGAACCCCGCCTTCGTTCCCGTACGTTCACCAGCATGGGCACCGTGGTGAGCCTGGCCATCCCCGCCGCTCCAGGGACGGCTCCCCAAGCTTCGGTGGAAGAGCTCGAGGCGGCCACCGCCGTCGTCGAGCAGTTGTTCAAAAGGCTGGATCGGACATTTAGTCTCTACCGCCCCGACTCGGAGGCGAGCGCGTTGGCGCGGGGCGAGCTGGCCCTGAGGGACGCCGCCCCGGACATGCGCCGTCTGTACGTCGAGGCGAGCGAATGGCGCACCCTCACCGATGGCGCGTTCACGGCGGAACGGCCCGACGGCGTCGTGGACTTGTCCGGGATCGTCAAGGCACACGCCATACGGGAAGCTGGAACGTCGCTGCTCGCGCTCGGCTTGAAGGATTGGTGCCTCAACGCGGGCGGGGACGTCCTGGTGGACGGTTCGCCGACGCCGGGCAGTGCGCGGCCGTGGCTGGCGGGGATTATCGACCCGGAGAACCGGTCGACGCTCCTGACCGCGTTTCCGCTCGGCAACGCCGGCAAGCACGCGCTGGCGACCTCGGGAACGAGCGAACGCGGCCACCACATTTGGTCCGCGGGCCTCCAAGCGGCGCCGAACGAGGGGTTCCGCCAGGTTTCCGTGGCAGCCGCAGACATCATCACGGCCGACGTCCTGGCCACCGCCATCATGGCGGGCGGCGCCGCAACCCTGGCGCTGGCCACCTCACACTGGGACGTGGACGTGCTCGCGGTGAAGAACGACGGCGGGTTGCTCGCCACCCCGGGTTTCCGGAACCTCGCTACGGCCGGGTGAGCTGCGGGTACTTCGGGCTCAGGCCATCACCTGACGACTTGCCCGTAACGCGGCGGACGACCCACGGGGCGGCATGTTCACGGGCCCAACGCGCGTTGGCCCGCAACGCTTCCACCCGCGCGAGCTGGGGTTGCGGGACCGGCGGCGGGACCTCGAGGGAACCTTCGTGCTCCAAGACGGCCAGCACCCGGTTGGCCATGTTGATGTGACCGGCAGTGGACATGTGCATCCGGTCCTGCGCCCACATGTGCCAGTCGTGATACTCGCTGAAGCGCCAATAATCCACCACCAGCGCCCCGTGGTTTTCCGCGATTTCCCGCAGCAGTTCGTTGTAAATCGCGGTGCGTCCGCGCATGGTGCCGAAAACCTTGGAACTGCGGGCATCGAAGCCGGTGAAGAGAAGCAACGTAGCGCCGGTGGCACTGAGCTTCCCGATGCCGGCCTCGTAGTCCTCCATCAGCCTGTCGATATCGACTTTGGGGCGGAAGATGTCGTTCGCTCCCGCATACAGGGTCACCAGCGTCGGTTGAAGCGCGACGGCGGCATCCACCTGCTCTGTCATGACTTGCCGGAGCTTCTTGCCCCGGATGGCCAGGTTGGCGTAGCCGAAATCGTCGTTGCTTTGGGCCAATTGGTGGGCGACGAGGTCCGCCCATCCCCTGACTCCGTTGGGGCGCGAGGGGTCGGCGTCGCCAAGTCCTTCGGTGAACGAGTCACCCAATGCCACATACCGGGCAGAAAAATCCATGGCGCCAGTCTTTCATCAGTGCGGGGCGGCCGTCACGCTCAGCAGCCGCGGTCGCTGGTCCCGCCAGCCGCGGCTTAGCGTTCGCGCAGGATCCAGTGATCGTCGTCCAACCTGGCCACGATTTTCTCTGCGATCCGCGCGAGGTCCGCAACGTCGTCGTCGGTCATGGCGTCCAACATCAAGGCGCGGACCGCGTCCACATGACCCGGGGCGAGGGACACGATGGTGTCCATCCCGGACTCGGTCAGGTGCGCCACGGTGACACGGGCGTCGCCCGGATGGGCCTCGCGTTCCACCCAACCGCGTCTTTGGAGCTTGGTCACGACGTGCGACAACCTCGACAGGGAAGCGCTGGTGCGGGCGGCAAGCTCACTCATCGGCAGGAAACGCCCATCCGCTTCGGACAGCATCGCAAGCACGTTGTAGTCGAACAGCGACAATTTGCCGGCCGCTTGCAGTTGTGTATCCAAAGCTGCGGGCAGAAGGGTGTTGATGCTCAGGAGGGCCAGCCAGGCACGGCGTTCGTCGGCATTGAGCCAGCGCGGTTCGGTCATGGATTCATCTTAGAAGGAAATAAATACTTGACACTTCAACTCAAGCTCATTATTGTTTTAGTTGAAGCTTCAAGTAAATGAATCCGCAGGACTCACGCGAAGGAAAAGATAATGACTGACATCACCATCATCGGCACGGGCAACATGGCGTCCGGCATCGCGGCCCGCGCTGCCACAGCAGGCAAGAGCGTCCAGATCCTCAGCCGCAACGCCGGCTCCGCTGCCGCGCTTGCGGCGACGGTCAACGGAACCTCCGGCATCACGGGATCTCCGGTGGAAGGCAGCATCGTGGTGCTGGCTACGCCGTTCGGGGCCTCCAAAGAAGTCCTTTCTTCCTACGGCTCAGCGCTCAACGGCAAGACGATCGTGGACATCTCCAACCCCGTGAACTTCGAGACCTTCGATTCCCTCACCGTTCCCGCCGGAACTTCGGCCGCCGAAGAACTACAGGCCTTGGTGCCCGGCGCCTCGGTCGTCAAGGCATTCAACACCGTCTTCGCCGCCACGCTCGCGGAGGGCGAAGTGGACGGCCAGACCCTCGACGTACTCGTGGCGGGCGACGACGCCGAGGCGACGGGCGCCGTCGTCGACTTCGTCAAAGGCGCCGGGCTGCGTCCGGTGAACGTCGGACCGCTGCGCCGCTCGCGTGAGCTCGAAGCCTTCCAGCTGCTCGTCATGACCCTGCAGATCAGCGAAGCCCACCCCGACTACAACTGGAACTCCGCAGTCAAGCTCCTGCCGTAGTTCATTTTCGGAGGGCGGCCCCTTGTGGCCGTCCTCCGCGTTGTAGGCTGGGCGGCATGTTCGTCGTCTCTCTGACCTACAAAGTTCCCGACGAGATCGTCGATTTCCACCGCCCGGCACACATGGATTGGGTCAAAGAAGCGTTCGACGCCGGCACGTTCCTCGCGTCCGGTCGTCGTGTTCCAGCCATCGGGGGCGTGCTGCTGTCCAACGTCGATCGCACAACGCTGGACGCTTCGCTGGCGACGGATCCGTTCTACGTCAACGGGGTAGCGGACTTCGAAATCATCGAATTCACGGTGACCTCCGCATCCGCAGGGTTCGAAAACCTGCTGGACTAGATGCCCGTCCGCAGCCAAAGTTGTCAGGCGTGACGCTTGACCATTTCAAAGCCTGACTGATTGACGGGACGTCCCCAGTCGCTCCGGCAAGACAACGGGCATCAGGGCCGGCCAGCGGGCGCTCAGATGATCCCCGCTCGAAACTCCCCTGAAGCGACGCGAAAGCCAGGGTGCGACATCGCGCCTGAGCCACGCGGCGTCGTCGGCCATGATCCCGGCGCGGCTCCGCGGTTGCAGCGGCCCGAGTACCGGTGACTCGAGCGAGTGCGTGGCGCCCAGGACTTCCAGGACTTTCTTGGCCATGTAGCGGTGTCCTATACCGGACATATGCAGCCTGTCCGGAGCCCACATACGGCGGTCCTGATAGTTTTCGAAGCACCAATGGTCCACCAGAAGCGTTCCGTAGGCTGCCGAAATGCGCCGGATGTGCTTGTTGAAAACGGCCGTGCGCAGCTTAAGCGGCTCCAGAACGGGCGAGAGCGGCACGTTGTATTCGGTGAACAGCACGACCCGGGCACCACTTTGCGCGATCCTGGCAACGGCGGCCTCGAAACCACGGACCAGTAGGCGCATGTCCAGCCGTGCACCGAGGAGATCGTTGCCGCCGGCATGGAAGCTGACCAAAGTGGGAGCCATCGCGAGCGCCGGCTCAAGTTGTTCAACCACGATCGGCGTGAGCCGCCGGCCGCGGAGGGCAAGGTTGGCGTACTGTGCCTGCGGCTGGTGCCTGGCCAGTTCCTCTGCCACGCGATCGGCCCAGCCCCGGCAATCGTTGGGAAGGCGAAGGTCTACGTCGCCGACGCCTTCGGTGAAGGAATCTCCGACGGCGACGAATCGAAGCGGCGTATGCGTAGCCATGGTCATGTCCCCCCGTTGTGGGCTCTTCCTGTTGCCTGGCTTCCAGAGTCGGTGGCCGCCGCTGCGGCTTGGCGCTCCGCGACCTTCCGCAGCCCGGCCTTCCTCGGCACCTTCACGGGCTCCGGCCAGCGCGGGCCAAGGCTGTCCCCAAGCGTGACGCCGCGAAGCTTCCGGCCGAACAAGGGCAGGACCCAATCGTTCACCCAGCGACGTTGTCGGCGTTCCCAATCGCGCAGCTTGAGGCGCTGTGGTGGCTCCCAGTCCTTGGGAGAGAACTTGTGCGGGACGCCGAGGTGATCCAGGACCTGCGACGCCATGTATTTGTGTCCGGCTTTCGACATGTGGAGACGGTCCGAGGCCCACATCCGGCGGTCGTGGTAGGCGTCAAGGCACCAATAATCCACCAGCACGGCCCCGTACTTGGCGGCCAGTTCGCGGACGCGTTCGTTGTAGAGGGCGTTCCGCTTCTTGAACGGTTCCAGCACGGCCGAGACCTTGACGTCGTACCCCGTGAACAGGACCAACGTTGCTCCCGTGGCTGCAAGGCGCGCCACGAGCCTTTCGTACTCGGCCATGAGGATGTCCATGTCGGTGCCGAAATCCAGGATGTCGTTGCCGCCCGCGTAAAGCGTGATGAGCGTGGGTTCCATGGCCAAGGCGCGGTCCAGTTGCTCGTCGACAATATGGCGGAGGCGCTTGCTCCGCACGGCAAGATTCGCATACTCCCAGCCAGGTTCGGCCTTGGCCAGCTTCTCGGCAACGCGGTCGGCCCAGCCCCGGACGCCGTTCGGCAGGCCCTCGTTCCGGTCCCCCACGCCTTCGGTGAAGGAATCGCCCAAGGCAACAAACCGCCGTCGTCCGTTCTGGTCAGCATCAAGCACGTTCCCAGCCACCCCGCCAGCGTAGCCCCGCCTGGTTGCCCGCCGGCAAAGCCCAGGTTAATTCGACGCCCGCTCACCTATGGGGCATTTTGACCGAACGCCCGCTCACATGAGGTGAGCGGGCGTTCCGGCTTTTGGCCGTATACGTGAGCGAGCGTCAGGGAAAGTGACGATATATGTGAGCGGGCGTCGCCAGGGGCGGGCTAGAGTTCGGCTTTCCCCTTGCGCCAGTAGCCCATGAATGCCACCTGTTTCCGGTCGATCCCCACATCCCGGACGAGATACCGGCGGAGCTCCTTGATGACCCCTGCCTCGCCTGCGATCCAGGCATAGAACGGCGAGGCGCCGGCGGGAAGGCCCGGGTTGCGGCTCGCTTCGATCGCGGCCGTGTCCATGCGCAGCGGGGTCTCCCACAAGATGTCCTGGTCCACATTGACGTCTTCGGGCTCGGGCCCTGCGGCGCCATCGAGCGGGACGATGCCCACCCAACCGGGGACGGGTACGGCTCCGCGGACGGCGCTCTTCAGCAACTCGCCATGGGGGCGTGCACGGCCGAGCGCCGCGCCGCGCGCGAGCCATGTGATTTCGATGTCGGCGTCGGTGTCGAGGTCTTGGAAATCCCCTGCCTCTGGTACTTCGAGGAAGGCATGCCCTGTGATTCCCGCGGGCAAGGATTCCAGGATCGCGCTGATGGCAGGGACCGCCGTTTCGTCGCCGCCAAGGAGGACCCGCTGTGCCAAGCCGGGACGCCATTCAATGCCGGAGTAAGTTTCCGCCGTGATGCAGTGGGCTGCCCGATTGTTGGGGCCGATGATCGTGATCGCATCCCCCGGTTTCGCGGCGAGCGCCCAATTAGCCGCGGGCCCGCCCGTCGGGTGAGTCGAACCGCCGTCGACGTCGGACCCCGCCACGCCGCCGCGCGGCCAGCCGCGGGTGCCGCCGCAGTCATGGAAGTGCATCACGAAGTCGACGTCGATCTCCGGGTAGACGGCGTCAATCCTCTCGTTCCGCACAGTGTAGGTGCGCATCGAACCGCGCACGGTGGGGTCCATCGCCAACCATTCCCGGTACCAACCGGCGTCGCCCGTATTGAAGGCAGGCAGGGGCAGGGGGCGGCCGACGCCGTCGAGCGAGGGAATCATGAGCTTGATGCGCAGGTCCAGGGTGTCCCCCGAAACCCCGAAACGGCGCAGGCAATATCCCCCGAAGGTGATGCGGCGGAAATTGGGTCCCAGGTCCTCGACGGCGGTGACGGTGACGTCGAACGCGAGGGTCATCGGCTCCGTGATGGCGTTTCGCACTGCGGCGTCTGCGTTCATGAGGCGAACTCCAATTCGATGGGTGTTGAGGGCGTTGCGGTGTGGTGCCGGCCGATCGGGAGAATGAGAGGAGTGCCGGAAATTGGGTCTGGAACCACCCGGGACTCCAAGCCGAAAACGTCGCGGACCAAGTCTTCAGTGACCACATCCAGCGCCCGCCCCTCGGCGACGATCGCCCCGGCCTTCATCGCGATAACGTGGTCCGCGTATCGCGCTGCCAAGTTGAGGTCGTGCAGAACGATTGCCACGGTGGTTCCGCGGCTGCGGTTGAGGTCGGTCACCAGATCCAGCACCTCCACTTGGTGTGCCAGGTCAAGGTAGGTGGTGGGTTCGTCGAGGAGCAGGACATCCGTCTCCTGGGCAAGGGCCATCGCGATCCACACCCTCTGGCGTTGCCCGCCGGACAGTTCGTCGACGTTCCGTTCAGCAAGCTCAAGCGTTGAAGTGGTCTCGAGTGCGCGTTGGACGGCGAGATCATGCACCGACCGGTCGCCAGTCCTCCAGCTGCGGAAGAACCCTTGGTGCGGATAGCGTCCGCGGCCCACCAGTTCGCGGACGGTGATGCCATCCGGGGCCAGAGGGTGCTGCGGAAGAAGGCCGAGCGTGCGGGCGAGTTCGCGGGCCGGGCGGGAGTGGATGTCCTTGCCATCCAGAGTGACGACGCCGGCGCTCGGCTTCAGGAGCCTGGACAGCCCCCGGAGCAGCGTCGATTTTCCGCAGGCGTTGGCACCGACGATCATGGTCACTTTGCCTTCGGGAATCTGCGTCGAGAGTCCTTCGATCACCCGTCGCTGCTCGTATTGGAGCGTCAAGCCGCGTGCGCTCAGTCGTGCCATGTCAGGCTTCCTTTCGGTTGGACGTGACCAGGAGCCACAACAGGAATGGAGCGCCGAGGGCGCCGGTAATCACGCCGACCGGCAGGACCGTGCCGCTCAGAATCAGGGGCGCCACGTTGTACGCGACGTAGTCGGCGGCGAGGACAATGACGGCGCCCGTGAACGCGGACGCCGGAAGGCTGGGGCGCCCGACAATCCGCCGGGCGATCGGTCCGGCAAGGAACGCGACGAAGGCAACCGGCCCGGCTGCCGCCGTCGCCACTGCTGCGAGCGCGACGGCGGTGATCACCAGTCCGAAACGCACGGCCTGCACCCGGATCCCCAGTCCGGCCGCGGCGTCGTCCCCGAGTTCGAGCATGCGCAACGGACCAGCGAGGAAGGCCAGCGCGGGACCAAGCACCGCGAGCGAGGCGAAGAGGACACCCACGCGCTCCCAATCGGCTGAATTTAGGAACCGTTGAGCCAAATGAGGGCCTCGGAAGCAGTCCGGATGTCCGCCCGGGTCATGAGGAAGTTCACCACCGCCCCCAACGCGGCGGCGATCCCGACGCCGGCGAGGATAAGCCGGTTGCCTGCCGCGTTCCCGCCCCGGCCGCCCGATCCGCCACCTGAACCCCCGCCGCCTCGCGACATGGCATAGATGACGAGCGCGACGCCGATTGCACCAGCCAGCGCCGCACCGGACACGGCGGCACCGGACGCGCCGAACACGACAATGGCCAGGACAGCCGCGGCACTCGCACCGTAAGTGATGCCGATGACGTCGGGGCTTGCGAGCGGGTTGCGGAGCATGGTCTGGAACAGCCCGCCCGAAAGGCCGAATGCCACGCCGATCAGGATTCCCAGCACGGCCCGGGGCAGTTTGTTTTCCATGACGATGAAGCTTGCGCCCGGGATCTTCTCGCTGCCGGTCAAATGGGCCGCCAGGATCCTGAAGAAATCGGGGACGGTTACCGTGTAGCTGCCAAGGAGTACGGTCACCGCGAAGAGGACAACGACGCCGGTGCCCAGGAGTGCGGTCCTGTTGCGGGGGCTCACAGCGACACTCCCTTGCCTCGGCGGACGAGCCAGACGAAGACGGGAGCACCGACGATGGCCGTCATGATGCCCGCGGGAACTTCGCCGGGCAGGAGCACCACCCGGCCGATCACGTCCGAAACCAGAAGGAGGGCCGGGGCGAGAACCATCGAGAACGGCAGGATCCAGCGGTAGTCCGGGCCCGTGAAGAAGCGCATTGCGTGCGGAACCACGAGTCCGACGAATCCGATGGGACCGGCCATCGCCGTGGCTGATCCGCAGAGCAGAACGATGCCGAGCGCGGCCACGCCCCTGGCCAGGGCCACGTTCTGGCCGAGGCCCCGCGCAACATCGTCACCAAGGGCAAGACTGTTGAGTGTCCGGCCACTGCCCAGCACGATCACGGCCCCAAGCAGCAGGAACGGCAACCCGGTCAACACGATGGACCAGTCGGTGCCGGCAATTCCACCGACCTGCCAGAAACGGAAGCGGTCCAGCGTGTCCTGGCTCGAAACCAGGATCACGTTCGTCAACGAGTAAAGCCCCGCGCTCAGCGCCGCCCCCGCCAAAGCGAGCTTCACCGGCGTCGCACCGTCACGACCCAGGGACGCAATCAGATAGACGACGACGGCGGCCGCGGCGGCGCCGACGAAAGCGAACCAGATGTAGCCGCTCGCCCCCGAAATACCGAAGAGGTAGATCCCGGCGACCACGGCCAGTGCCGCCCCGGCATTGACGCCCATGATTCCCGGGTCAGCCAGGGGGTTGCGGGAAACTCCCTGCATCGCGGCGCCGGCAAGGCCAAGGGCAGCCCCTGCCAGCAAACCGAGCACAGTGCGTGGAATGCGGGTGTGGACCACGGCATGGTTGCCGTCCGCGGGGTTGAACTGGGTGAGTGCTTGCCACACGGTTTCAAGGGACATGCCCCGCGCGCCGGTCGCGAGCGAGGCCGCACACACAAGTCCAAGCACGACGACGGCGGCCACCAGCCAGGCGGCTTTCGCGCGAACTGGCTGGTCGTGCCCTTTGGAGTCGCTGTGAGGGGCAGGAGCTGCCAACTCGCGCGCGGGGCCGTCCGCGGAAGGCGGGCCCGCCGTCGTCGTACTCTGTGTCATGTCGGGTGATCCGCTTACTTGGCTGCCGCGTCGGCGCCTTTGGCCAGCTGCGGCAGGAACATGTCCAGTGCCCACGGCAGGCTCAGGGGCGAGGATGCGGAGATTGCCAGAGTGAGGGTGTTGTCGGAGCCGGCAACCAAGGCGCCTTTCTTGATCGCCGGAATCTGGCCGAGCAGGGGGTCCTGCTTGATCTGGTCCGTGGTCTTGGAATCCGGCACCCAGGTCACGAAAACGTCCGAGGAAAGCTCGTTGGCCTTTTCCGCGGACCACGGAACGAAGAACTCCTCGGAACCCTTGCTGGCGTTCTCCACCACGGGGGCGAGCTTCATGCCGATTTCGGACAGGAAACGCGGACGGTTGTCGTTGGCTGTGTAGACGTTGACGCCGTCGCCCTTCGCAGGCTCAAGGTTGCCGTAGATGAAGGATTTGCCGGCGAGCTGCGGGAACGCGGAGACCTTGGCCTTGATGGTGGCCTCGGTGTCCGAGACGAGCTTGGCGTCCTCCGGGCTCTTACCCAAGGCCTTGCCGATGATCGTGGTGGCTTCCTGCCACGGCGTGCCGTACGCGAGTTCGGGCTGCGCCACGACGGGGGCAATTTCCGAGAGCTTCTTGTACTCGGCTTCGGTCAAGCCCGAGTAGGCGGCAAGGATGACGTCCGGGGCCAGCTTGGCGACCTCAGTGAAGTTGATGCCGTCTGCCTCGGAGAACTGGACCGGGGCCTTCGCGGTGCCGAAGCCGGCGCCCAACTTCTCCAGCGCTGCGTCCTTCCAGGGAGTGGAGCCCTTGTCATTGTTCCCCCAGGCGACCTTGGGCACCCCGACCGGTACGACGCCGAGAGCCAAGGCGACATCGTCATTGACCCACGAGACGGTCACCACGCGCTGCGGTTGCGACTTGATGGTGGTGTCGCCGAAGACGTTCTTGATGGTGACCGGGAACTGGCCGCTTGAGGCCGGCATGGTGGCTGAACCGGCGGTGGTTGAGCCCGTTGAGCAAGCGGTGAGGGACAGTGCGACGGCGGCAAAGGCTGCCGTCGCTGAACCTGCGGTCTTCAGCAGGGCACGGCGTGAGGGGCGGGAAGCCACGGGACTCCTTAGGTAAGTGATGCAAACCTAAGTAAGGCTAGCCTACCCTTTCGATAATTACGAAACGTTTGAATCACGTAATTACTTTTGTACTGCCCAGGCCTCCCAACGCCCGCTCACCTATAGCCCCCCGGGGGTTGTTGGACACCAAGGACGACCTTTGCAAAGATGACAGAGCCGGTTGATTCAATGAACTGCGCCGGGGCCGTAAACGCGGTAAAGATCGAGAGGATGAGCATGCGCACTGCACACGTTGGCGCTGCCATGGTTTGCGAGGTGGCCGTGTCGGCCTACTTGGCGTCTCCCCCTGCGTCGGCCATCCCGCTCGGCGGCAAGGGAAACTAAACCCACCGCCCCCGCACTAGATTCACGCGAAGGCTTTCTTCGCCGCGCCCTCGGATCGCCAGACGCCAGCGTCCTTCCTCTTCGGAGCCCAAAACGATCTGAAAGAACTTCGCCGTGCAGAAAATCACCGCCCAGCAAATCCGTTCCTCATTCATCAATGCGAGCCGCTCGGAGGCCGCCAAACTCAACCTCCCGAAGGACTTCAATTCCCTAGACTGGGACAACCTCGAATTCCTTGGCTGGCGCGACGAGAAGATGCCGATGCGCGGCTATCTCGTCCTTCCGAATGAGGGTTCCCTCACTGGCATCATGCTCCGCGCGCCCGAGGGAGGCTCCGGCAAGAAGCGTTCGGTCCTTTGCGAACTGTGCCGCGACGTGTTTTCCAAAGACGATGTTTACCTTTGGGTTGCCAAACGCGCAGGCCAATCGGGTCGCGACGGCAACACGGTGGGGACATTGATCTGCGCGGAATTCGGTTGCTGCACCAACGTCCGCAAGGAGCCCCCGGCGAATGAGATCAATCCGGACCCGGCCGCCGTCGTCGTTCGCCAAATCGCCGGACTGCAGTCCCGGACCGCCCAGTTCCTGGGGCGGGTCCAAGGAAAATAGGCGCCCCGCGGACGCTCGCTCACCTCAAGTGAGCGGGCGTCCGTCCAAACCCCACATAGGTGAGCGGGCGTCGGCCGGAAGCGCGACATACGTGAGCTAGCGTCGGGGCTAGCGGAGCACGATGTCCACGGGGTTGGCCTCGGAACGCCATTCGCCGGGCACGCCGGGGCCGCCGATGACGGGAGCAGTGAGCACGCCGGAGCGGTTGGTCCGTTTGTCGCGCAGGATTTCGGTGACCGAACCAAGATGCCGGGAAAGGTCGATGACGTTTTCGGGCGCGGCCAACAACAATTGGAAACCGAACTCGTGCAGGGCCTTGATGCCCGCACCGGCGAACTCCTCCGAGGCCAGGACGAACGCCTCATCCATCATCACCGTGCCGTAGGTCGTGAAACCCTGCTCGGCGATGCCCAACTGGTAGCTCAGGGCCGCGGCCATGATGAACGCCGTGAATCTCTGCCGCTCGCCACCGGACATCGAGCCGGTGTCCGCGTGCATGTACACCTCGGTCTTCTTGCCACCCCGCGGGCCTTGGACGGAGCGGTGTTCCTTGCACTGGATGAAGAGATGCCCGCGGACATCCAGCACTTCGGCTCGCCAACGCCGGTCCTCGGGGGTCTGCGAACCGAGCCGTTTGACCAGCGTCTCGAGCGACTTGTAGCGGTTGGTGAGTTCGACGTCGTCGTCCGCTTCTGGCGGAACGCCGGCACCCGAAGCTGCGCCCGCCGCGCGGGACGGCCGCGAGTGACGCGTCTTCAACGCGTTGTGGATCGCGTCCTTGAACTGCTTTGCGGTGGCGGGCAGCGTCTGCTTGATGTCGAGTTCCAGGAAGCTCCCCTCGTGGAAATTGACCTCCGATAGGATGCCGTTGAGGGGCAGGATGCGGCTGGTGATGGCGCGGCGTTCCTCGTCGAGCAGGTGGAGCAGCGTGCTGAAGGATTCGTGCGTGCGCTGGTTGAAGAACTGCCGGAATTCGGCTTCCTGGGCGGGCAATCCTTCGCTGACGATCTGGTGGTAACGGGACTCGAACTCCCCCGCGGCGCCAATCGAAGTGCCATGGTCCGCGGAAATCGCGGTGCCCCATTCGCGCACGAATCCTTCGAACATGCGCGTCAGCCGCTCGGCCAGCGCCTGCCCGCGCGACTCGGTGGCGTGCAGTTCGGCCAGGAGCTTGCTCCGGACTTCGGCAGCCAGGGTGTCCAGTTCGTGGAGCTCACCTACCGCGCCGAATGCGCTGAAGTACGGCTCGAGGGCAGCGGCGGTAGCGTCCGACGGCGGCGCCTGGTCCAGGCGGTTGCGTGCAGCGTCCAGGAGGGCGTCAGCCGTGGTCATCTGCTGGTCGAGCGTCTTGTATTCGCTCTGCAACACCGCCGCCGACCCTGTGGAGGACTGGTGCTTTTCGCGCACGGCCTCGATGTTTGCCCGCAGGGGTTCCAAGTCGGCCTGCGCGGCCAAGGCGTCCTTGAGCCGCTGTTCGATCCTCGCGAGCTCCTCCGCGGCCACCGCTGCGGAGACCTGTTCCCAGCCACGCTCATCGTCGGCGATGCGGCGCAAGGCTTCGAGCTGGCGCGTCATGCCCTGGTGGGAATCTTCGCGGCTTTGGGCAAGTTCCGCGGCCTTCAGAAGCTCGTTTTCGAGCTCGCCGACCTTCGCGGCCACGAGCTCCAGCTTGGAAGCGTTGTCGAAGCCGAGAACGTAGTCCTGCCGGCTTGTGAAGCGGTCGTCCTTCTCGACGGTGTGCCTGTTGCGCTTGACCACTCCGCCCAGGCTCAAGCCTTTGTCCAGCTTCGCGAGCTCGTCCGGGTCTTCGACGCAGGGGTAGGCGAAGTCGACGGCGATCCGCTCACGGATCCATTCACCGGCGTCGGCGTTCGCCCCCAAGGTGAGGATGTTCAGCTTCGTCAGCAGCTCGCCGTCGGACACGTCCTCCACAGCCAAAGCGCCGCCCGCGAGCGGTTTGGAGACGTCCACTGCCCGCAGCGCGCCGCGGACGGAGTTGTCGTTGAGATAGCGCGTGACGGCTGCAAAGTGCTCGCCCGGAACCAGCAACGTCGTGGCGAGGTTCCGCAGGGCGCGCTCGGCCGCGGGCCGCCACTGTTCCTCGCCCTCGGCGAGGTCGATCAGCTCGCCTCCAAACGGCATGCGGTCCTCGGGAACGCCGGTGGCTGCCGCGATTGCGGCGCGGTTTTCGATGCTCGACGGCGGCAGCAGGGACTTGCGCGTCTTCAGCGAGACGAGTTCCTGCTGGGCTGCGGCGAGCTCGCGTTTCTTGGTGGCGTGGCCGTCGAAGGCTTCGAAACGGAGTTCCCGCAGCGCCTCCGAATCGTCCTTGAGTTCGGCGGAGCGGCTCGCGGCCTGCTCGTGGGCCTTCTCCCAACCCTCAGCCGTCCACTCGAGGTTGAGTCCGGCGTCGGCCAGTGCTTGGCGGGCCGCTTCCTCCACCTGCTGGCGGAGCTTGAGGCCGACCCGGGCATTTTCGAGCGACTGCTCGATCGCCGAAATCGCGTTACCGCCCTGGTTGTTGTAATCCGATTCGAGCTGGCGAAGGTCCCTGGCGAGCGCGTCCCGGACGCCTCGTTCAGTGCTGAGCTCCTTGGCTTTCGCCTGGGCAAGCTCCTTGAAACGGGCCAAAGTCCTGGCATGGACCGTGACCGAGAGCTGCTGCTTGTACGCGTCGAATTCTTCGCCGCTGAGCTCCCGGAGCCGGTTGGCCTCCAGCAATGACTGGGCATACTCCTTGTTCATCCCGGGCACGGGGGCGAGCTGGTCGCGCTGCTGGCGAACGTCCTCCAGCCGCTGCCTGATGGACATGAGGTTGCTGAATTCCTCGACGACGTCGTCCGCAGCCGTAAGCGTCGCCGGCGCGTCGAGCACCTGGTCGCGGAAGAACGTGTTGACGCTGCCTCCCAGCCCCTTGCCGGCCTGGATCACCCGCAAAAGCGGGAGCGCCTGGTCCGAGTTGATCCCGAGAAGCCGGCGGAAACGCTCCGCGAAGGCCTTGTGCACATCGAAGATCTGGGCGTCCGGGAAGATGGTCTCCAACGCGCCCTTCGTGAAGCGCTTCTCCGCGATTCCCTCAATCGCGCCGAGATCCAGGGGCTTGTTGTCGATCAAATAGAACCGGCCGACGCTGGACTCCGTGCCGTTCTTGGGCAGGTCAAAGAGGGCCGAGATGGTGGTCTTGGTTCCGGCCGCGTTGTCGAACGTCAGCGCGACTGCGGACCACGTGGCACCCGGTCGCTGGAAGGCACTCGCCGAACCCTCGCCCACGGCTTTGTCGCCCACTTTTCCACGCATGTACGTGAACGTGGTCCTCTTGTCCTCCACAGCCCCGCCGGCCCGCTGTGCAGCAGCCTCGTTGGAGCGCGGACGGGCATCGAAGACACGCAGCATGGCATCGAACAACGTCGACTTGCCGACGCCCGAATTGCCCGTGAGTAGGGTGCCGTTGCGGTCCACGTGCATCGTGTGGGCGCCATGGAACGTGCCCCAGTTGACCACCTGGACCAAGGCGAGGCGCATCTGGCCCGGGTTCGTGAGTTCGCCGATCGGAAGCATCGTCGCTATGGTCACTTGGCTGCCTCACTGGTGGTCTTCGCTGTTGTGGTCGCGTAAGCCTCCGCGGTGGATGCCGGCCCCGCCCCTGCGCCGCGCGGCTGATCTTCGATCAGCTCAGCGCGCGGCTCCGACAGGCCCGATGCCACTCCCGGGCCGGCATCCACCGCTGCGGCGAGTTCGTCACCGTTTGTGTCGTCCAGGTCGGGGTCAGGGTCGGACTCTGCGTCGCCGTTCGAGTTTGTGTCGCCGTCGTCGTCCGCGTCTGGTAGTTCGATCAGGGGTTCCGTACCTGATTCGTCGGCGGCTACTGCGATCAGCGCTTCGATTTGGGCCGGGATGTCGCCGATGTTTTCGAAGGGGAGGGCTAGCGGGAGGGCCCTGGAGATCGCGAAGGTGTCTTCGATGCCCGTGGGCAGGAGGAGTTGGCGGGCCAGGAGCTTCGTGACCGTGCGGTTCACGACGTCGGTGTCGCGGAGGGCGTCTTGTTGGCCGGATGGCTGGTAGTGCGCCACGAGTTCGGCGATTTCTTCGCGGGTGATCACAGGGTCCGTCTGGGCCGTGACGTGGCGGTCGAGGAGGAGCCTCAAGCGCAGAAGCACGATGGTTTCCACCCGGCTCAACGCGCGCTGTTGGCGCAGGATGCTCGAACGGGTGCTTCCTCCGATGGCTTCGGGATCGACGGGTCGGAGCACCGCGATCTTGCGCTCGTGGTCCAGTTGCAGGTTCAGGAAAAGCTCGGAAAGCCTGCTGCGGAGGATCACTTGGTTGTCCAGCAGGGTGGTCCAGAGCTTTTCGTCGCGACCGCCGTCGACGTAGGGGCCCTTGAGTAGCCGCACGAGGGCCTGCCGGACCTTCATGGGCAGCACGCCGGTGTCGCCCGGGAACAGCGCAGCGCCGTCGACGAACGTGTCGCGGGGCGTGACCCGGAACGGGTCCGGGTGGACATGTCCATCGGTGGGCACATCCCGACGAGCATGTCCGTCTTCCGCCCCAGTGAAGGAATGCGCATGTCCATCCTGGGAAGTCTCGGAGCGGACATGCTGCGTTATGTCCACCCCTTGCTCCGAAGAGGGGGCATGCTCGGTGGGGTGGGCGTCAGTCATCGGAATCCTTAGTCAGCGTCACGAGCGGCAGGTACGCGGTGCGCGTGCTGCCATCGATTTGTTCGAAGTCGATGTTTTCCCAGGCGCCCCGGTCGAACGCCGCGCCACCGTGCAACGCTTCGGACAGGAGTGCCCGGACGGTGTTGATGTGCCGTTCTTCCTCCGGGAGGTTCGCCCAGGCCCCGGCCAGTGTGGAGGCGCCCGCCATGGCAGAGCGGACGACGGCGGGCCTTGCCTTAGCGGAACGCAGCGAACGGACCCGGTCCGAATCGCTGAAGGCGATCGGGTCGGCGAGCTTCGGCGGCGCAGCGAACTCGTCCGGATCGAAGAGCTTGACCATGGCGAGCGATTCGAATCCCGCATTGAACAACACCGGGCCGCGGACCAGGCCGGGACGGTCGCGCTCGTAGGGCATGGACCGGATAGCCTGTTCGGCTTCGCGCAGGACCTGCCGGAGCCGGACGGACTGGCGGATGTCGTCGCTCTGGATGTAGTTGTTGAGGCTTTCGGACAGCCGGCCGTAGATGCGCTGGATCTGGCTGTGCTGGGTACGCAGTTCCGCCACGAGGTTCTTGAGGGTTTCGCGGTCCTCATGGCTGAGGTCATCCGCGAATTGTCGGCTCAACACGTCGCCGATCGCCGACCGGAAGCGCAACTGTTGCTGCGGGTCCTCAAGGAATGCCGTGAAGGAGCGGAACGTGCGGCCTTCGGGACTCTGCCGCAGGCGCTTATCCGCCTCCAGCACCTGCGCCATCGTGGCACCCTTGCTGAGCGACTCCTCGATGATCTGGTTGCGGAGCTCGCCCACCAGTTCTTCGATGCGGTCACGCATCTTCTTGTAGTCGGCAGGCAGGCTCGCCGCAAGGTCCAGGATGTTCCCGGCGGCCTCCACGGCTTCCTCATCGTCCAAAAGACCGTCGAAGTCGCCGGAACTGATGTCTTCGATCAGTTGCTGGCGCTCCTGGATCTCCTCTTCGAGGGATTCCAAGCGGGCGCTTTGGTCCGGGTTCGTCTCGTTGGCGAGCTTTTCGACGTCGCCCAAGAGCGTCCCGAGGCGGGAACCGTTGAGGGTGGACCGTTCGCTGGACAGGCTGTCCAGGAATGCCAGGACGCGCGCGGCGGCCTCGGTGACTTCGTAGACGATCTGGCCGGACTGGCTGCGACGGGTCAGGAACTGCTTGCGGGTCCATTCGTCGGCAAAAGCCTTGCCACTCCCCTGCCCGCCCAGCCCGGGATCCTGCCTGCGGAGCTGATCCAGGAAAGCATCGACGTCGGCGTGGAACTCCTCGAGC
The DNA here is from genome assembly GCF_022606295.1 of Arthrobacter bambusae. Lineage (GTDB taxonomy): Bacteria > Actinomycetota > Actinomycetes > Actinomycetales > Micrococcaceae > Arthrobacter > Arthrobacter bambusae_A. The sequence continues at coordinate 25,342 of NZ_JAHHZS010000033.1, read as the reverse complement.
GGAAGCTGCGGCCTCGTTCGGGTGAAGGATGCCTGGAGCACCGCGATGACCCAGGGCGCCGAGCGGGTGAGGGCCCACGCGGGGCCTTTGGTCAGGAGTTCGAGGTCTCTGAGCCGTGCGCTGATGGCATCGGCGGAGGACATTGCTGAGCGGGACACTTACTCTCCTTCAGCTGCCGCGGAACCTTCTGGCAGCGGAAATCCCGAAAACTGCCCCGTACAAGGTTAACGCAGGGTGCGTCGCAACCCTTCCGTGATCTACCTCCCAGTAGGGTTTCGATCGCGTATCAACCGGCGCGACGCCGGTGTCGTTGCTGGCTGAACCGCCGATGCCGACCCTAGTGTCTACACCAACGACGCCGACACACCGACGTCGACTTTGGCAGCGTTGCGGAGGGGACCCAATGCAGTTCGACTTGACGACCTTAGACACCAGCACTTACGTCTTCGTGGGAACACTAATCCTTGGCCTGGTTCTGGCAGCCTTCATCGCGGTAGCCGCCATGGCCACGCTCGCGTTGGTCGGAGCCGGAAGCCTCGCCTGGTACACCGTGAAGAACGTGCTCGGCGGGCTGGTCCACGGCATCAATTTTGCGTGGGACCAGCTTGTCCACCAGGCCGGAAAGGTTGAACTTCCGGTCGATTTCCCAACCCAAACCGCCCCTAGCACAGGTACCTACCCGCGAGTAGCATTGAGGGACAGCTGAAGGGTCCACCACCCGAGGCGGATCCTGGGCTCGAAACCGGCACAACCGGCAAGAGGAGTCCTCCCATGACCTCCGCCACCGACAACAAGAGCAACGGCGTCACGGCCGCAGAAGCCCGCGCAGTCGCCGAGGCCGCCCGCGACACCGAATGGAACCGTCCGAGTTTCGCCAAGGGGCTGTATCTGGGCGACTTCGACCTGGGACTAATCCATCCATGGCCCCAGGCAAAAGCCGAGGACGTCGAGCGCGGCGAAGAGTTCATGGCGAAGCTGACGGAGTTCTGCGGCACGATGTCCGGCCGCGTGATCGAACGCGATGCCAGGATCCCGGACGATTACCTTGCAGGCCTCACCGCGTTAGGCGTTTTCGGCATGAAAATTCCGCGCGAGTACGGTGGCCTGGGCCTGTCGCTTGTCTATTACGGCCGGGCGTTGGCGCTGTTGGGATCAGTCCATCCCAGCCTTGGCGCCCTGCTGTCGGCCCACCAGTCCATCGGCGTCCCGGAGCCGGTCAAAGTCTTCGGCACGCCCGAACAAAAGCAGGAATACTTGCCGCGGTGCGCCGCCGGCGCCGTCACGGCCTTCCTGCTGACAGAGCCCGACGTCGGCAGCGACCCCGCCCGGATGGGCTGCACCGCAGTGCCAAGCGACGACGGCGAGTCTTACGTTTTGGACGGCGTCAAACTTTGGACCACCAACGGCGTGATCGCCGAACTGGTAGTGGTCATGGCGGTTGTTCCTTCCCGCACTGCTCCCGATGGAACGGTGCTCAAGGGCGGCATCACGGCGTTCGTCGTGGAAATGGACTCCCCCGGCATCACGGTGGAGAACCGCAACGCCTTCATGGGCCTGCGCGGCATCGAGAACGGCGTGACCCGCTTCCACCAAGTCCGCGTGCCGGCAGCCAACCGTCTCGGCCGCGAAGGCCAGGGACTCAAGATCGCGCTCACTACCCTCAACACTGGCCGTCTCTCCATCCCCGGCCTCTGCGTGGCGGCGGGCAAGTGGTCGTTGAAGATCGCCCGCGAATGGTCCAACGCCCGCACGCAATGGGGCCGTCCGGTCGGAAAGCACGAAGCCGTCGGCAAGAAGATCGCGTTCATCGCCGCCACCACCTTTGCCCTGGAAGCCGTTTTTGAACTTTCCGCCGAGATGGCCGATGCCGGCCAGAAGGATGTGCGGATCGAGGCCGCGCTGGCCAAGCTTTGGTCCACTGAGCTGAGCTACACGGTGGCCGATGAGTTGGTGCAGATCCGTGGTGGCCGCGGCTTTGAGACGGCGGACTCCTTGGAGGCCCGCGGGGAGCGTGCCGTGGCCGCCGAGCAATTGCTGAGGGACATGCGCATCAACCGGATCTTCGAAGGCTCGTCCGAGATCATGCGGCTCCTCATTGCCCGCGAAGCCGTCGACGCCCACCTTTCGGCCGCGGGCGAGCTCGCTTCCGCGGACGCGACGCTTCAGGAAAAGGCGCGTGCCGCCGTCGGCGCCTCGGGTTTCTATGCCAAATGGCTCCCCAAGCTGGTGGCCGGGGCGGGCCTGGATCCCCGGTCCTACGGTGAGTTCGGGCGTCTCGCGAAGCAACTGAGGTATGTGGAGCGGGCTTCGCGGAGGCTCGCCAGGCAGACGTTCTACGGGATGGGCCGCTGGCAGGCGAGGCTCGAATACAAACAAGCGTTCCTCGGCAGGATCGTGGATATCGGAGCTGAGTTGTTTGCCATGGCAGCGTGCTGCTCAAGGGCCGAGATGCTGCTTCAGACCGCACCGGAGCGAGGCGCGGCGGCGTACGAACTTGCAGAGGCCTACTGCGAGCAGGCCCGGATTCGCGTGGATGGATACTTCGATCAGTTGTGGCGGAACACCGACGACGTCGATCACGAGTTGTCCTCGAACGTGCTCGCGGGCGACTACGCCTGGCTTGAGGCCGGAATCCTTGACCAATCAGAAGGAACGGGCCCATGGATCGCCGACGCCACCCCGGGCGCGTCGCCGAAGGAGAGCCTGCACCGGAAGTACCGCTAGCCGACGTCGCCGTCGAGATAGTACCAACGGCGCCCGATCCGCTTAAAGCGGCTGTTTTCGCGCTGGACTCCGCGTTCGCCGTCGGACCTGTAGTGCGCCGCGAACTCGACGGTCCCGTCGGCGTCCAGGGGACCGCCCCGGCGCGTCGCCAAGATGTCCAGCCGGCGCCATTCAATATCCGGGTCCAGGTCCAGGGCGACGGGCCTCGTGTCAGGGTGCCAAGTGCGCAGAAGGTAATCGCCATCGAGGACCACAAAGGCCGAGTAGCGCGAACGCATGAGCTGTTCCGCCGTTGGCGCATCGGCGTCTCCGCGGTGGAAGCGTCCACAGCATTCGGTGTACTGCTCCCCCGACAAACAAGGGCAAGCGCCTAGGCGGAGGCGGGCCGGATCGACTGGCATTGAAGCCCTATCTGGAAGAGAACATGAGAGCTAGGTAACAAATTTTGTCACAGCAGATAACAGCTTCGAAACAACCTCGGCGAGCCGGAGTTTGGCGGATGATTCCTTACGATTTCGCCCTTAGGCTAGAAGACATGCCCGCAGACCTTCGGTCGCGGCGTCCACCCCACAACTCTGGCTTGAGGAGGCTACGTGGAGGATCCAACAACACTTGGCCTCAATCTGACTTTTTTCGGAACTCTCGGGGTGGCTTTGCTGATGTCCCTTGGTTTGGGCCTGCTGATCGTGGTCACCTTGGTGCTGGCCGGCGTCGCGAAGCTGGTTTGGATCATCCTGCTCGCCATGGTGGGGATCTTCCCGAAACGCCATGCCGAACCGGTGGTACACCTGCCCCCGAGGCCCCGGCGCACCCCCTCCCCGCTGGCGGATTCCGAGGAATCGGCGACGGCGGAAGACTTACTGGACGCGGGGCTTTTAGTCCCCCGGAAATCGCGTCCTGGAATCATTGCGACCGTCAGGTTGCTGTGGTCTTCTGTCCGGAACGTCCCCTGGAAGTCGCTCGTCAACCCCCGGACGTGGCCTAAGCCCGCCCAGGTCAAGGCCGGAATCACGGCCGCAGCCACAACCCAGGCCAAAGAACATCCCTTTGTGGTTGCGGTGAAGCAGGATCCTCTGGCCATGAACAGCGAATGGGCCGCCGCCGTCGCCGAGGCTGACGCCAGGGCCGCGGCCCGCGAAGCTGAACGGGCGCAGGAAGCGGGAGCTTCTGACAACGAACCGCCAGCTTCCGGCGAACCCGCCGGAAGGAACGCCGCGGAGTCGTCCGAGACGTCCGCGCCGGTGCGCGAACACCGGGAAGACCCCCATGGCGGCAAGCCTGTCTCGTCCGGCCGCGTGACGGCCTCTGCTGGGGCGCGCCCCAGGGCCTAGCGTCCGCAGCGCCCAACTGACTCGCACTAGGTGTCGTTTTGACGCGCGAAAACGACAACAAATGCGAGCTAGTTGGGGCCGGACCCAAGCTCAGGCGGCCAATTGCCTGAACCCTGCCCCGTGGTAGATGAGGGGCTCGGCGTCATGATTGATCTCCACGGACTTCACTTCGAGGACGACGATCGCGTGGTCGCCCGCAGGGGTTTCCGAGACCACTTCGCATTCAAGCACCAGCGCCGCGCCGTCGATCGACACCGCACCGGCGTCGCTCGTTGACGTCGTGAGGCCCGAGAACCGGTCCTGGGTCCGCGAAGAGAGCTGCAGGCACACGGCTTCCTGGCCCTGGGCAAGGATGGAAACACCCAGTCGAGGGGCGCGCCGGAGCTTGGGCCACGTCGTGGAGGAGTTCTGCACCGCAAACATGACCAGGGGTGGTTCGAGCGAGACTCCCACGGTGAAGCTCGATGCCACCAAGACCTCGGGCGCAAAGCCGACCAGGGCACTGAAGGCCGCCACGCCTGAGGGAAATTGCGCGAATGCCTGCTTGATCGAAGCGGCTCCATCCACCGTCGCCTGGGTCATGGCGGGTTCCTTCCTCTGTAGTTTCGTGCCTGCCTTTCTACTAATTCACTCGATGCCGATAACGGCAATATTTGTGTATTCACGTGTCGATTGAAGTCAATTCTTAATTCGTCATGCGCTGTTTTCATTACCCCGCAATACGAAAAGCGAAGAATTTGTACGTTTTCCGAGTGCGCCGGCCACGACATGTGTAGCGTCGTGTCAATCCATTGCACAGCCTTGATTTTTCACGGAGGAAGCCGGAGATGAGCCTCAACGAGCTTCGAACCCTGGGACGCACAGGCGCCCTGATCAGCCCCCTTACCCTGGGAACCCTCAACCTCGGGACGGGTTCGGCGCCCACGGGCGCCGAAGAAAGCATCCGCATCATCCATGCGGCGCTCGACGGCGGCATCACCAGCGTCGACACCGCCGACATCTATTCCCAAGGCGGGGCAGAGGCTATTGTTGGCCGGGCCCTTCATGGCAGGCGTGATGACGTTTTCCTTTCCACGAAGTTCCACGGGCAAATGGGGCCGAATCCCGCGCATGCGGGGAATTCCCGGCGCTGGATCATGAAAGCAGTAGAGGGCAGCCTGAACCGTTTGCAGACAGACCGGATCGACCTTTACCAGGCGCACCGTCCGGACTACAACACCGACGTCCTGGAAACCATCACGGCCCTCAACGACCTCATCCGGCAGGGCAAGATCCTCTACTACGGAACGTCGGTGTTCACGCCGTCGCAGCTTGTGGAGGCCCAGTGGATCGCCACAACGAACCACCTCATACCGCCCGTGGTGGACCAGGTGCCCTATTCCTTGCTGGTCCGCGCGAATGAGCGCGACGTCTTCGCGATCACGCAGCAGTACAACCTTGGCGTGCTCAGCTATGGACCGCTCGACGGCGGCTGGCTCTCCGGGAACTACCGCGTGGGAGTTCCCCAGCCCGAAAGCTCCCGCGCGTCCGCCGTTCCCGGGCGCTTCAACGTCTCGGCGCCGTTCAACAGGAACAAACTCCTCGCAGCCGATGCCTTGGGGCGCGTCGCCGAACGGCATGGACTGACCCTCATCCAGCTTGCTGTCGGTTTCGCATTGAATCATCCGGCCGTCAGCAGCGTGGTCATCGGTCCGCGCACGGAGGACCATCTGGTCGATTACCTCAAGGCCGCGGATATCGTCCTGAACGAAGCGGTCCTGGATGCCATTGACGATATCGTCGCGCCCGGTACCAACTTCCTGGAACGCGACGCGGGTACGGTCGTCCCGCACCTTGAATACGCGGAACTTCGACGCCGGTAATCGGCCGCGCGGACAATAGTCCAGGCTGTGCGCCGACTATACTCGTTCGCAATCATGACTAGCCTTCCGACCTCCGCCCAAACATCAAAAAGCGGCAATGTGCGCATTGACGCCTGGCTTTGGGCCATCCGTGCTTACAAGACACGCTCCGCAGCCACAACCGCGTGCAGGGCGGGGCACGTGCGAATCAACGGGAACCCGGTCAAAGCGTCCCAGTCTGTGATTATCGGCGACACCATCCGTGTACGGCAGCCCGGCTTCGAGCGCATCCTTGAGGTCCGCGGGCTCATTGCGAAAAGGGTTGGCGCCGAAGCAGCGTCCCATTGCTTCACCGACCACACCCCCGAGCGCCCCGCCGCGCCGGCACTCGGGCTGCCTCAACGCGACCGCGGCGCAGGACGGCCCACGAAGAAGGACCGGCGCGACATGCAAAAGCTCAAGGGACAGTAGTAACCCGCACTAATGGCCGGGCGGGAAGCTCGCCGCGCCGACCGGCGTCGGGCAGTTTTGTCCCTCGGCTCAGCAGGAGCGTGAGCGACGCGCAAAGCGACGGCGTAAAGTGGCAAGGGACGCCGATTCTGGACGCCGCGCTGCCGAAGGAGAGAACGTGACCATTGACTGGGACGAAAAAAGGGCCTTGCTACAGGAGCCCAACATTGCTGCCGTAACGCAGCTGTGCGACGAACTGATGGCCAAAAGGCCTGGTTCTTCCGTGCCTTACATCGATCCGGTGCATGACGAAGATGAGTGCCGGATCGTCACCCTCCAGACCAGCCCGGGGCGGGCCCCCACCTCGGGTTTCGTATCGCACCTCAATGACGACGACGCCGCCCGACGTGCGCAGCTGATCTATGACTCAGCCGACTTGGACGTCCGTTATGTCATGCCGTGGAACTGCTACCCATGGGTCCGCGACCCCGAACTGCCCCCGGCACTGAGCGCACAAGAGAAGACCGACGGTCTCCGCCCGTTCCGCCAGTTCCTCAAGATCAACAAGAGGGTTTCCGCTGTCGTCGCGCACGGCGCGGAGGCCGCCGCTTTCCTGGCACTCTTCGAGAAGACCTACCACTCGCCGCTCCGGCAGCACGGGATCAAGGTCTACAAGGCCAGCGCACTCGGTGGCCGGGCTTTTGCCCTGTCCGAGGCGAAGCAGCAGGAACTCCTGGCCAAGAACATCGAAACCTACAGGGACGCGATGCAGAGGGCGGGCATTCAGCACCTGTAGGGCGGGGAAGCCTTTAGGACGCCACGACGGCGCGGAGGACTTCCCGTGCCGTGTCTTCCCATCGCGGCAACACACTGCTCGCTGCCTCGGCTGCTGACTGCCAGCCCTCGCGTAGGGCAGCGTCGCTGAGCCATCTCCGCAGGAACTTCTCCAACGATCCGATTCCTGCGCTGAGATCGATCGCTTCACCGGCACCGTGGGCACCGAGCGCTTCGACGGCGCCGGTTCCTTTTCGGACCACTACCGGTATGCCGTGGGCCAGGGACTCTTGGACCACCATGCCGAAGGACTCCGAGTGTGAGATCAACAGACTAAGGTCAGCCCAGTTCCACTGGTCTTCCAGGGCCGGGCCGGAGAGCTCGCCTGTTGTTTTCACCCGTTTTTCCAGTCCATTCCGAAGGATGCGCTCCTGCACTGCCGCGGCGTACGAGGGGTCTGCTTTGGTGGAGCCAACAAGCGCCGCTGTCCACGCCAGGTCCTTGATCCGGGCCAGAGCGTCGACGAAGAAAATCTGGTCCTTATTGGGGAGCAGTGCGCCCACCATGATGAAGTGCGCTGCCGCCGCAGCGCCTCGCGGACCTGGGCGTGTTGGGCGATCTACCCCCGGGGTCGCCAGGTGCACGTCGCCCAACCCAAGGCTTCTGGCCGCTTCGGCGGTACGCGAGCCAGTGCAGAGAAGACCTGTCGCGGCGCGTAGCGCCCTCGTCCCAAGTGGGTCATCCGCGGACGGGGGCACGTGGAGCAACACCCAGACACGACGCCCGGCAGTGATTGCGGTCTCGATTTCCGTGGGAGCTCCCGAGGCAATCAGTCCGTCGACAATGTAGATAGCCTGTCCCTCTCCGGCAAGGGCGGCGGCAAAGCGGCTTCGGTCTCCGGCAGTTCCCGAAGGCCAGCCGCCGTCGAGCGTGCAGATCGAGACCTCTGCGCCCTGGGCGCGGAGGGCTTCAGCCAGCCTCGCGTTGTAGATGTTTCCCCCGGAACGATGTCGGACATTCGCGGGCAAAATCATGCGGATCTTGACCAAGGGCTGCTCCCCTCCATCGCTCACGTCGTTTGGCCTTTCTGTGCTCGGACCATGGTGCTGACCATATAGGCCGGGCGGCTGACGTGGAAGGCGAACCACATGTCCGGCACCGAGCATCGGCGGTAGATTGTGGGCATGGGACAGACTTCTTCAGACCGCCGGGATGTGCTCGCTGATTGGCTCTTGGGTGTCGCGGAATTCACGCACGCACACTGGTTCTTCGGCAACCTCTATGAGGCCGTCGTCAAAATCCCGGACCGGGTCGCGGCCTCGGCACCGAGCAGCGATCTCCCTCGAACCCCGTTTGGCTCTGGAAGCCCCGGGCGCTACTACGCGCCGATCGCGCCCCTCAGTGCCCCTGCCGCCGTCGCTGCCCTCGTCGCCGGCTGGAAGCATTCCGACAACAAGGCTTGGCTGATGGTGGGTGCGGCCAGCTCCGCAACGGGAGCCGCAGCTACGGCGTACCTGCTTCGGTCCGTCAACCCCAAGCTTTTCTTCAGCCCCTATCCGCTCGAAGAGACGCGCCGCAGGCCCCTGTTGAAGCGCTGGTACAGGGTCCACGCCCTCAGGCTCACGGCCAGCGCGGTTGCCTTGGCCGCCATCCACCATGCCCGGACGATCCGGCTCAGAAGCAACGGATAGGAATTCCGGATACACGTCCGTCGAAACTGGCGATGGCGTCGAAGTTCTTATCGCCGCTGGCAGGTACCACTATGGCCATTGAGGGAAGGTTTGGCGGTTCCTGATCCGGGATTCGCCGAACTCAACTCCCACCCGGCCAATCTCCCAAGGCCCGCGGCCCCTGTGCAATGGCTTGCCCACTGCCACATGGGGTACCCAGCGAGGCGAACGGAACCCAAGGGCAGGGGAGCTGAGGATGAAGTCGTCGATATTGTCGACAAGCAGTTCATCCAGTAGCCCGTGAAGGGCGTGCACGAGGGAGACCTGAAAGTCACGCACCGAGGCGGGCACCTCTATTTCCAGCCCGCACACTCCGCCGCTGCCGAGGACAATGAGCCTGCCGGCGGTCCCGGAGAAGCCGTCCAGCACCGGCAGAGCCTCAAGCCAAGCAACAGTCTTGAGCAAGGCTGACTCCGTGCTGGTGTTGCCTTTGGTCCAACCGGCCACGTCCCGGCAGAAGTCATCCAGGGCACCCAAGTGCAACAGCGTCATGTGCAATCCCCGCGGCCTGCGCAGGGCAAACACGTAGCGCGCCAACTCTTCATAGTCCGAAGGCCCCGCCCCGATACCGACCACCGGCACCTCCACCGTGATGGGCGGTGTTACCTGCGTCGTTGAATCCCCTCCCCCGCGCCGATGGTTGGCCATGGGAGTAATTATGCTCCCAACATTGACACCGCCCTGTGACCCGTGCCATATTCGTAGGGTGAACCTGTCAGACAGCCGGACAGCCGGACAGGCCGCCACTGGACAGCCAGCCGTCAGCCAGAAAGCTGCGGCTGGCCAGCGCACCGCCACAAGCGGCGCCGTCCCCCGGCCGGCCCAAGCGGCCAGGCTATCAAGCCCCCGGCCCCTCGCCCGCTTCAGTGCTGCGGAAGCCGTGTTCAGCGCCATCCGCCACGACATTGAAGACGGAACCGTGGAAGTGGGGGCCAAACTCAGCTCCGAAGCCACTCTGGCAGCGCACTATGGGGTAAGCCGCTCGGTGATCCGTGAGGCACTCCGCTCCTGCACTGCGCTCGGACTGACGGTCACCAAGACCGGCAAGGGTACGTTCGTCGTCGCGGACCGGGTAGCCAATGACCTCACGCTCGGTCAATACTCGGCACGCGACCTCAACGAGGCACGCCCGCATATCGAAGTCCCGGCAGCCGGCCTGGCGGCGAAACGCCGCAGCCAGGAAAAACTCGAACACCTCAAGGAAATCGTCGGTTCAATGGCCGCCGAGACCGACCCTGAGACCTGGGTCAGCCTCGACGCCAGTTTCCATTCTGCCATCGCCCGCGCAAGCGGCAACAAGGTTTTCGAAAGCGTTGTCGCAGACATCCGCGAAGCCCTGGCCCATCAATCCGAAACCTTGAACATGGTGGCCGACCGCCAGCATGCTTCAGACGATGAACACCTCCGCATCGTCGAGGCCATCGAATCCGGCGACGCTCCCGCCGCCGAAGCCGCCATGGCCGACCATCTCAGCGCCGTCAGCGTTGCGTTGGACACCATCCTCAGCAAATGATCCACCAACTGAAGGAAGTCATGCCCACCCCGCATGCAACGCACACCGCCATGCCCGCACCCACCCCTGCGGCAACCACCCCACGCCACGTTCCCTTGGCGGAGCAGACCCGAGACGGCCTGGTGGAGAGCATCCACTACGGCTCCCTGATCGCCGTCGGGCCGGACGGCGAAACGCTCCTCGAAGCGGGCGAGCCCGACGCCGCGTTCTACCCGCGGTCCTCCCTCAAGCCGCTGCAAGCGGTCGCCATGGTCCGCGCTGGACTCAAGCTTCCCGGGAACCTCCTCGCCCTCACCGCGGCAAGCCACTCCGGCGCCGCGATGCACCTCGACGGTGCCGCACGCATCCTCGAAATGCACGGCCTGGACAAAAGTGCCCTGGAAAACAGCACCGACCTCCCTTACGGCACCGCCGAGCGCGAGGAATGGCTCCGCGCGGGCGGCAAGCCCACCCAGCTCGCACAGAACTGTTCCGGGAAGCACGCTTCCATGGCCGCAACGTGCGTCATCAACGGTTGGCCTGTCCAGGGCTACCTTCATCCCGGGCATCCCCTCCAGGTGCTCGTCAAGGACACCATCACCGAACTCACCGGCGAAGACGCAGCGGCCATCAGCACAGACGGTTGCGGCACCCCGCTCTTTGCCCACAGCCTGCGCGGGATGGCCAGGGCCTACGGCCGTATGGCGGCTGCGGACAGCGCGGAGGCAGAAGGCCAGGTAGCCCATGCCATGCGCACCTTCCCCGAGATGGTGGCCGGCGAGGGTCGCGACGTCACAGCGATCATGCGTACGGTTCCCGGGTTGCTCGCCAAGGACGGCTTCGAAGGACTCCAGCTCATCGGCCTGCGGAACGGCACCGGGGTCGCAATCAAGATTTCCGACGGCGGCGACCGCGCACGAATGCCCGTCACCGTCCGGGTCCTTGAGGAACTAGGGCTCGACGGCGGCCAGCTCGCCGCCCTTGCCAGCCCACCAGTGTTGGGCGGCGGCCACCCTGTCGGCGTACTCCGTGCCGCAAACTTCCTCGCATCCAACTGACGCAGCCAAACAAGCGCAAAGACCAAAGGACAGCAATGACATCTGCCGTGCACTCCACGACAATTCCAGGGTTCCGCTCGGAACACGATCTGCTCGGTGACCGCGACGTCCCTGCCGATGCCTATTGGGGCGTGCACACGCTGCGCGCCATCGAGAACTTCCCCATCACCGGCCACCCTTTGGCCAGCAACGCCAACCTCGTCAAGGGCCTCGCCGCTGTCAAGCTCGCCGCGGCCCGCACCAACCGCGAGCTCGGCCTCCTGGATGACGAGCGGGCGGACGCCATCGAGCAGGCGTGCCAGGACATCCTGGACGGCAAGCTCCACGAGCAGTTCATGGTGGACGTGATCCAAGGCGGTGCCGGCACCAGCTCCAACATGAACGCCAACGAGGTCATTGCCAACCGCGCCCTTGAAATCCTCGGCCACCCCAAGGGCGATTACGCCAGGCTGCACCCGAACGACCACGTCAACTTGAGCCAGTCCACCAACGACGTCTACCCGACCGCCGTTAACCTGGCCACCATTTTCTCGGTCCAGGGACTTCTTGCGGCTCTTCAGGAACTCCAGGTCGCCTTCGCGGAGAAAGGCCAGGAATTCCGCGCCGTGGTCAAGATGGGCCGCACGCAGTTGCAGGACGCCGTCCCTATGACCCTCGGCCAGGAATTCGGCGGCTACGCCGTGACCGTGGGCGAGGACCGCGCTCGACTGGCCGAGTCCCAGCTGCTCATCCACGAGATCAACCTCGGCGCCACCGCCATCGGAACCGGCCTGAATGCCCCCGTCGGGTACGCCGCCGCAGCCTGCCGGCACCTGGCCGAGATCACGGGCCTGCCGCTCGTCACATCGGTCGACCTCATCGAGGCCACCCAGGACGTGGGAGCATTCGTTCACCTCTCCGGCGTGCTCAAGCGCGTCGCCGTCAAGCTTTCCAAGATTTGCAACGACCTCCGCTTGCTGTCCTCCGGACCGCGTGCGGGACTGGGCGAGATCAACCTCCCGGCTGTGCAGTCGGGATCGTCCATCATGCCAGGCAAGATCAATCCGGTGATCCCGGAAGTGGTCAGCCAAGTGGCCTATGAAGTCATCGGCAACGATGTCACGGTCACCATGGCAGCCGAGGCGGGACAGCTCCAGCTGAACGCCTTCGAGCCGATTATCGTCCACAGCCTCCACAAGAGCATCTCCCACCTGGAAGCCGCGTGCCGCACACTCACGTCGCGCTGCATCCGGGGCATCACCGCGAATACCGAACGCCTGCGCCTCACGGTAGAGCAGTCGATCGGACTCGTCACGGCACTCAATCCGCACATCGGCTACGCCTCCGCCACCGCCATCGCCCAAGAAGCGCTGGCAAGCGGCAAGGGCGTCGCCGAGCTCGTTCTCGAACACGGCTTGCTGACCTCGGAGCAGCTCGATGAGCTCCTCCGCCCCGAACGCCTGGCCAACCTCAGCAACTAGGCTGAGCAGGGCAGAACGTTCGACGACGGCGGCAGCCACGTGCCGCCGTCGGGCCTGAACGCACGGACAGACCGGCCGGACGGCGAGATCCGGACCCCCAACAGGACACCCCCTAAGGATTCCCATGACCAACGCACCCATCACGGACCACACGGTCCCATCACAGGCGCACTCCACTGAAAAGCTCCTCCACGCCGAGGACTCGGGCTATCACAAGAGCCTGAAGCCGCGTCAGATCCAGATGATCGCCATCGGCGGTGCCATCGGCACCGGCCTGTTCCTGGGTGCCGGAGGCCGCCTCAATGCGGCGGGCCCTTCCCTCGTCATCGCTTACGCAGTCTGCGGCTTCTTTGCCTTCCTGATCCTGCGCGCGCTCGGCGAACTCGTGCTGCACCGACCGTCGTCGGGCTCCTTCGTCTCCTACGCCCGCGAGTTCTACGGCGAGAAGGCCGCGTTTGTCTCCGGCTGGTTCTACTGGATCAACTGGGCAACCACCACCATCGTGGACACCACCGCGGCGGCCCTCTACATGAACTTCTTCGGCAAATATGTCCCTTGGATCGGCGTCGTTCCGCAGTGGGCCTGGGCACTGATCGCGCTTCTGGTGGTGCTTTGCCTGAATCTGGTCTCGGTCAAGGTCTTCGGCGAAATGGAGTTCTACTTCGCGCTCATCAAGGTGGCCGCGCTGGTTGCTTTCCTGTTGGTCGGCACCTTCTTCGTCATCTTCGGCACGCCGGTACCGGGCCAGGAAGTCGGCTTCAGCCTCCTCACAGACCATGGCGGGATCTTCCCCAACGGGATCCTGCCCATGATCATCCTCATGCAGGGTGTGCTGTTCGCCTACGCCTCGATTGAACTCGTGGGTACCGCAGCTGGTGAGACGGAGAACCCCGAGAAGATCATGCCCAAGGCCATCAACTCCGTGGTCTTCCGCATCGCCGTCTTCTACGTCGGTTCCGTTATCCTCTTGGCGCTGCTGCTGCCGTACACCTCGTACGTCAAGGGTGTCAGCCCGTTCGTGACCTTCTTCGGCCACATCGGCGTGCAGGGCGTGGACGTGATCATGAACCTTGTGGTCCTCACCGCTGCCCTGTCTTCCCTGAATGCCGGCCTGTACTCGACGGGCCGCATCCTGCGCTCCATGTCCGTTGCGGGTTCCGCTCCAAAGTTCGCCCAGCGCATGAACAAAGCCGGCGTCCCCTACGGCGGGATCGCGATCACGGCCGGCGTCTCCCTGCTCGGTGTCCCGCTGAACTACCTCGTACCGTCCGACGCGTTCGAGATCGTCCTCAACGTCGCCTCCGTGGGCATCATCGTCACGTGGGCCACGATCGTCCTGTGCCAGATTCAGCTCAAGCGCTGGGCGGACAAAGGCTGGCTGAAGCGTCCGTCCTTCCGGATGTTCGGCGCCCCTTACACCGGCTATCTTTCGTTGCTGTTCCTCGTGGGTGTGCTGGTGATGGTGTTCATCGACTCTCCGCTCACCATGCTGGTCACGGCCATCGCCTGTGCGCTCATTGTGGTTGGTTGGTACCTGTGCCGCAAGCAAATCCACGAGATTGCCGCAGCCCGGGACGGCTTCACCGGCAGCTCCCCCGTGATCGCCAACCTGCCGGTTGCCGGCTCAGAGGACAAGATCTAGTCCCCTTGGCGTTATTGCCCAACTGACTCGCATTTGTTGTCGTTTTGGGGCCTGATAACGACAACAAATGCGAGTTGGTTGGGTGCCTGAAGCTGTGCGGCGCTTCGTCACCTGATTCCCGCGAAATGTGACCAGGCCGATTTGAAGGCCGGTGGCACTATGGATGAAGGACACCCCGCAGCTCAAAGGAGAGAATGCACGTGAAATTTGCCCGTTTAGGACCGGCCGGCCACGAGCAGCCGGTGGTCATCGCCACAGATTCCGAAGGCCTGGAAAAGTTCTTCGACCTGCGCCCGCTGACTGCCGACATCGACGGCGCGTTCCTCGCCGGCGGCGGTATCGCCGCCACGCAGGATGCGCTCGACGCCGGAAGATTGCCCGCCGTTCACACCGAAGGCCTCCGAGTCGGCGCCCCGATTGCCCGGCCAGGCACCGTCGTCGGGATCGGGCTGAACTATGCCGCGCACGCGGCGGAGTCTGGAGCCACAACGCCGGAAGTGCCCGTCGTCTTCCTCAAACCTTCCAACACCGTCGCGGGACCATTCGACGCCGCCCCCATTCCGCCTTCGTCGGAAAAATACGACTGGGAAGTGGAACTCGGAATTGTCGTCGGACGGGAAGCCACCTATTTGGCAGACCTAGACGAGGCTGCAGCGTGCATCGCAGGCTACGTTCTGGCCAACGACCTGTCCGAGCGTGATCTGCAGCTCCCCGGCGCTGCCGGGCAATGGACCAAAGGCAAGACCCTCCCGCAATCCACTCCACTAGGGCCGTGGCTGGTTCCCGCCGACGAGATAGATGCAAGCGCACTACGGCTACGCACCTGGGTGAATGGCGAGGCTCGCCAAGACTCCTCCACCGCGGACCTGATTTTCGATCCCGCCACGCTTGTCCACCACTTGAGCCAGCACATGGTGCTGGAGCCCGGAGACGTCATTATTACGGGTACGCCCGAAGGTGTCGCTTTGTCCGGCCGCTTCCCGTATATCCAGACGGGGGACGTTGTAGAGATTGAAATAGAAGGACTCGGCCGCCAGCGCAAAGAGTTCCATCCAGCCACGTAACGCAACGCCCGCGCAACCCCTCTCCACCACCGGTTCGCCTATGCTCAACACCAGGCAATCGATGGCGATCCACCAAGGAGCAGGGCATGAGCAATTGGCGCATCAGGGACTTCCACTCGTCTGACATGGACGGCATCCTGCACCTGTGGGAGTCGCTCAAAGCGGACAACGTGGACCCTGTCTATGCACTCTCCGAGGTCCTCGCGTCGTGCGAGAAGGACCACGCCGTGGTGGCGGTGCAGGGCGAGCAGGTGGTGGGTGCCGCCGTCGGACGTGCGGCCCACGACCAGGGCTGGATCGTTTTCCTGGCCACGCTGCCCGAGTTCCGCGGCCGCGGGATCGGCACCTCGCTGCTGGCCGCCGTCGAGAACCGGATGACCCCGCACGGGCTCAACAAGCTCTCGGCGCTCATGCCCGAGTCCGAAACCCGTGTCGAGGCGTTCCTGGGCCGCGGCTTCCTGCTCAAGCAAAACCTGCACTATTTTGAACGGACCATCCCGGTCCAGCGCCAGGAACTCGAACCGTTGAGCCAACTCGGCGGCCGCATCCTGGCCCGGGACCTGTGGGAAAACGTCGCCGGCATGCGCCGCGAAAAGGAACTCCTTGAACGCCGCCTGGTCCTGCCCCTGGCCGAAGCCGACCTCGCCGATCAATACGGTGTGGTGCCGCCGCGCGCCGTCGTGCTCTTCGGCCCGCCGGGAACGGGCAAGACGACGTTCGCGAAGGCCATCGCGTCCCGGCTCGAGTGGCCCTTCGTGGAGGTCTTCCCCTCCCGTCTGGCCTCCGATCCCAAGGGACTGGCCGGTGCGCTGCGCGAGACGTTCCTGGAAATCGCCGAACTGGAGCACGCGGTCGTCTTCATCGACGAGGTCGAGGAGATCGCGTCCCAGCGCTCCGGCGAGCCGCCGTCCCCGCTGCAGGGCGTCACCAACGAACTCCTCAAGATCATCCCCGCCTTCCGCGAACAGCCCGGCCGGCTGCTGGTGTGCGCGACGAACTTCATTCGCGCCCTGGACACCGCCTTCCTGCGCCACGGCCGCTTCGACTACGTCATCCCCATCGGCCTGCCCGACGTCCACGCCCGCGAGGCCATGTGGCAGCGCTTCATCCCCGCCAGCGTGGTGGACTCCGTGGACGTGGCGCTGCTGGTGTCACGGACGGAGGGTTTCTCCCCCGCGGACATTGAGTACGCGGCACGCAGCGCCTCCCAGCGCGCGTTGGAAAAGGCCGTCTACACAGCCGGCGCTCCCGGCGCGTCACCTACCGAAGGCGCCGCACCGGCGTCGAACGCCCGCAAGGGGCCGGTCACCCAGGACTACCTCGACGCCATCGCCGACACCCGCACCACCGTCAGCGACGAAGTCCACCAAGACTTCCTCGAGGACATCGACGCACTGGGCCGGGTTTAAAACAACGCGGGGTCACTTACGGCCCATGTCGGGGCCCCGGATGGGCGCTAAGTGACCCCGCGTTGGAAGAAGGAGGAACCGTGAACCTGTTTCTGACCATCCTGAGCGGCGTCGCCTGGACGACGGTCTACATTTGCGCGATCCGGATCGGGTTCCGCGACAGGACGTACGCCATCCCGGCAGCGGCACTGGGCCTGAACTTCGCGTGGGAGGTCATCTACTCCGTGCATTCACTCAGCACGAGACTCTCCGTGCAGGGCGTCATCAACATTGCCTGGGCATTGGCCGACATCGCGATTGTGTACACATTCTTCGCGTTTGGCCGGCGGGAGCTTCCCGGATTTGTCACACGGCCTCTGTTCATCGGATGGGCGGTTCTGCTGGGCCTGGCGTCGTTCACCGTGCAGTGGCTTTTCATCGCCGAGTTCGATTGGGATCCGGCCTCCCGGTACGCGGCTTTCCTGCAGAACCTCCTGATGTCCGGGCTTTTCATCGCCATGTTCGCGGCCCGGCGCGGCGTGCGGGGCCAATCCATGGTGATCGCAGTGGCGAAATGGATCGGGACCCTGGCGCCCACCATCACCTTCGGGGTGCTTGAGAATTCACTGTTCATCCTGGGCGTTGGCGGCCTGTGCAGCATTTTCGACCTGACCTACATCGGGCTGCTGTTGTGGGCCAAAAGGAACCCGGGAGCCCTCACCAGGACCCGGGACCCAGGGGGCCTCCCGGCGGTACCCTGAACCATGTCCATGTATCCATTGCGCCATGCATTGTCGCGCATGGGCGGGCGCGATCCCCTGGAGCTGAATCGCACCGCCACGCGCCGCACGTCGGGAAGCGGCGCTCGAAAAGCTGAGGGCACACCCGGCCGCTTGGAAAGAGACCGGCACGAACGTGCCGATTCCCGGCGGCGAACCCTTGATTCACCTCCCAGGTAGGCGGAAAATGGTGAAACCGGCACGAACGTGCCGGAGACGCACAACGCGCATGCCCGCAAAAGACCCTGAAGGATGGACATGTCCCCCAAGGAATTCACCGAGTCCCTGGGCACCACGGTCCGTGCCCGCCGCGGTTCCCTCAGCCTGAGCCAGTCCGACCTCGCGGACCTCGCAGGAGTCTCGGAACGATTCATCCGCTTTGTGGAGCAGGGGAAGACCACCGTCCAATTGGAACCACTCCTCGCGGTCCTCGGCACGCTAGGCCTTGAGCTCACGGTGCAAGCCGCGGGCAAGCAATCCAAGCTGTCATGACCTTCCACCGCATCGCCGACGTCTACAAGCAGGGCGTCCTGGCCGCGCGCATCGAGCGGCATGAAGGCGGCACCAAGTTCAGCTACTTGCCGCGGTACCTCGACTCGGGCGGGCCGGCTGTCGCCACGACGCTCCCGCTGACGAAAGAAGCAGTGTTCACACCGAGCGGCGCGGTTCCGCCCTACTTCACGGGCCTCCTCCCGGAAGGCCGCCGCCTGAATTCCCTGCGCCGCGCGGTCAAGGCCAGCGCCGACGACGAGCTCGCGCTCCTCATGGGCGCGGGCGGCGATGCGGTGGGAGATGTCCAGACCGTCCCCCACGGTGAGCCGCCCACGGAGGGAGGCTCCGCCGTCGTCCTCGATTCGAAGCTGCCGCTCGACTTCGATGCGCTGCTGGGCGATTCGGGACTGATCGATCCCGTGGCTCTGGCGGGTGTGCAGGACAAGTTGTCGGCCGGGATGATCTCACTCCCGGTGGCGCAAGCGGGCAAGCGCTTCATCCTCAAACTCAATGCGCCGGAGTTCCCGTTTGTCGTGGAAAACGAGTTCCTCATGTTCCGTTATGCGCGCAAGCTGCGGATCCCGGTGAGCAGCGTGCAATTGGTGCACGACGTCGGTGGGCGGGCCGGGCTTCTCGTGGAGCGTTTCGATCGCCTCACCGGAGCCGACGGCGCCGCGGTACGTCTCGCCGTCGAGGACGGGGCCCAAGTGCTGGGACTCTATCCCGCGGACAAGTACAGCGTTCCGTTCGGCGAGGTTTGCGCGGCGTTGGCGGCCCACTGTTCCGCGCCCCTTCCGGCCTTGCGGAACCTGGCTATCCAGCTCGCGTTCGCCTGGCTCAGCGGCAACGGCGACCTCCACGCGAAGAACGTGTCGATGGTGCAGTCGCAGGCAGGGGTGCAGTCGCCGCAGGGCGAGTACACCATCGCGCCGGTTTACGACATCCCCTCCACAGTGGTCTACGGGGACAAGACCCTCGCGCTGGGAATCGGCGGCAAGAAGAGCGGAATCTCCCGGAAGCACTTCCTTGCCTGGGCCGGGAAGCTCGGGCTGACCGAGCGCGCGGCGGAGGGGGTTCTGGAACTCGCACTCAAGGCTTCGGGGCCGCTCATCGCAGAGCTCGATGCCGGCACCTTGCCATTCGGGCCGGTGCAGACGAGGGACTGGGTCAAGGAGCTCAAGCATCGGCGAAGGTTGATGAGCGGGTAGTTTTCCCTGCTTCGGGCTCCCAAACCGGAACCCTGCTATCGCTTATTGCTTACCCGTTAACAGGGACCCGATCCTGACATAAGGTGAGGGCACCACGCGGTATCTGCGCAGGTCGCAGAGCTGTGGGGCGCAGAATCAGCAGTTCCATTTGTACACAAAAGGGAGACTCTTATGTTGCTTTGGATAGCCATCATTATCGCGGTCCTCTGGCTTCTCGGCTTTATCGGCAACATCGGCGGCGGGTTCATTCACCTGCTCTTGGTTATTGCCGTGATCGTCCTGATCTTCCACTTCCTTCGTGGAAGATCATCCCGCGTATAAGCACGAACCGCCTTCCACCACGCGGGCGCCGGGACAGGGCACCCCTTGCCCCGGCACTACCCTGCCCTGCCCCGACTCGGCTCATCTTGCACGAGCGTTGGATCCTAGGTTCGCGCGCATGGCAACGCTAGGCTCGCTCTCAGAGGCGAGATGGGCTCGCCGCGACCCAAGGGATTGAACGTATGGCACAGCAGGCCGGACAGCAATCGACACCCACCAAAGGCGCTCTTCCGCATCCGCGCTCCTATCTGAGACCCACACGATTGCTCTCTCAAAGCGAGCGGGAAAAGCTTCACCCATCGGTCCTGGCAGAGGCCGAGCGCCGGGCGGCAAGCATTCAGCTTCGAGTAGCGGATGCAATCACGGCCTTCGCCGGATCGATGAACTTCGTCTACCTGCATATATTGCTCTTCGCTGTGTGGATGCTCGTGTTCGAGCAGAGTCCGTGGCCGACGTTGACGCTGATCGTCTCGCTCGAAGCGATCTTCCTCTCGACCTTCGTCATGATCGGACAGAACCGCCAAGCGGCCTTCCAGCAGGTGAAGGCGGACCATGACTACAACGCCCAGGAGCACCTGCTCGAGGAGAACACCGACCTGACCCGTGCGATCCACGAGCTCACCGCCGAGATCCACCAGCGGGTCCTGGCGGAAGTCACGGCATCCATTACCCGGAAGGCTGCTGCCGCCACCAACCCGGGTCTGGATGACCCGGCCAAACCGTAGGCCGGCGGGACCTGCCGGGCCGAACTGCTAGTCCGCCAGCCGGTCCATCTCGGAGAGCAGATCCGGGTTGATGCGCTGCAGGACCAAGTGGATTTCGCCCCGTGGGACCGCCTTGTAGAGCACTTGCCGGGCGTCTGCGTAGCGCGTGGTGGGCGCCTTGTCCGGCCATTTCTCGGCGAGCGCCCGCACCCGCTCCGGCACGGAGTTGTGGGCGTTGCATGCGATCTTGACGAGGGTGGCGTCATGGTCCTGCGCGATGTGCAGCATGACGGCTTCGTCGTTGTCAGAGTCGTCCTGGAAACGGCGCGTTACGCGTTCGATGATGGCCACGGCACGCTCTGAAACACCCATGTCGAGCAACGCCTGCTTGGTAATGGGCGTGTCCTTGGCGATGTCGTGCAGGTAGCCTGCGATCCGGATGTCGTCATCGAAATCGGCGAGCGCATCCCCTACTGCGAGCACGTGCTCGCGATAGGGCCGCTTCAGCTTGTCCTTCTGGCGATTGTGCGCCACTTCGGCAAGGACCATGGCTGTTTCAACGGTGAATCTCGGTTCGGTCATGCTTCATCCTACTGAGCCAGTTCGGTGACCGCTTTCCGCACGGCGGCGCTCAGTTCGAGGTTGCGGCATCCGGCTCCCCCTGGCTCGGCCTGCTGCGGCACGTATCCGAAGGCGAGTTCGTACACAGGGTCGGCGAACCCCAAAGAGGCGCTGGCGCCGTCGTGCCCGAACGCCCGGTAGCTGCCGTACGGCGAGCGGGCATGCGATTTCATGAACACGGTGCCAAAGCAGCTGGTCTCGCCGAAAACGCGGTCGACGCCGAAGACCTGCTCGGCCGAGACGGCCTGGATGGTCCCCTCGCTGAGGAGGGGCGCGACGGCGGGTCGGTCGCCGTCGGCGGCCAGTCCCGTGAGTGCCGCAGCGTAAACGCGGGCCATGCCTTCGGCGCTGGCGACCCCGGCGGCGGAACTCAGGCCGGCTGCGCGGACCTCGCGGATGTTGGGCAGGTCGAGGATCTCCCCGACCGATGAGTTTACCGAAAGGCCAAGGTGGCTGGCGGGATCAATCCACGGCTGGGAGGGGTCTGTGGCCCAACGAAGGGTGGCGTAGCGGCGCTCCTCGGACTCCGGAAGTCCCAGGAAGAAATGGGCGCCGGTGACTGAGCGGATCCGCTGTTCGTAGATTTCCTGGAGGGTGGACCCTGTGATCCTGCGGCAGAGCTCCTCCATGAAGACACCGATGGTCAGGGCGTGGTACCCGAAGGCTGTCCCGGGCTTCCACAGCGGCCGCATTTGAGCGAGTTTGGCGGCGGCCAGCTCCGAGTTGTTGTATTCCGCGAGGGCGAGTCCGCCTTCGACTCCCAGAAGTCCGGCCTGGTGGGAGAGCAGCTGGGCCACGGTAATCGCGGCCTTTCCTTCGGCGCCGAATTCCGGCCAGTACTTGACCACCTCGGCGTCGAGGTCCAGGAAGCCGTCCTGGACCAGCAGCGCGATGACCAGCCCGGCTACTCCCTTCGAGCATGAGAAGACACCGGTGACGGAATCCGGTCGGCGGTGCGGGCCGCCGCTGATGTCCAACACCTTGACGCCGCGGTGGTAGGCCGCGAGCTGGGCTGAATATTCCGGGTCCTCGTTGAGGAAACGGCCAAAGAGTTCGGCTACCGGTTCGAATCCAGGGGCAATCGTCTGTGCATCCACCCGGACAGCCTAATCCCTTCTGCCCCCTAACCTCGCTACGTTCGGCCAGGGAACCCGGCAGAGTGGGCCTAGCCGCGAGTGTCCATGGTCACCACGATCTTGCCCTTGGCGCGTCCCTGCTCCAGGGTGGCGAAAGCATCGGCGATCTTTTCGAGCGGATAGCTGCTGTCCACCACTGGTTGCAGTTTCCCCTCGGAAACAAGGCGTGCCAAGAACTTCAGGTCCTCGCCGCTGGGGTGCATGAAAAGGTAGCGGTACCGGACGTTGGCCTCACGGGCACGCCTCCGGATTCCGAGGCTGACCGCCCAGAACAACACGGTCATCCAGGCCGGGGCCGCAAGGTCCTTCAATGCCGTCTGCGGTTCGGGCATCCCGGCGATGCTGACCACTTTCGCGCCCGGCTTGAGGATCTTGAACGTCTGGTCCAGCGTCTCGCCACCCACGAGGTCCAGCGCAGCGTCGAAGCCACTGAGCACTTCGCCCAGGTTTTCCTTCGTGTAGTCGACGACGGCGTCCGCCCCGAGCCGCCGTACCAACGCTTCTCCACGCGGGGACGCAGTGGTGGTCACCTCGGCACCAAAGTATTTGGCCAGCTGGATGGCAAGGGTTCCGACTCCGCCCGCGCCTCCGGAGATGAACAGCTTGGTCCCGGGCTTGACCTTGAGCTCGTCGCGCAATGCCTGCAACGCGGTGAGGCCGGCCAAGGGAAGGCTCGCGGCCTCCGTGTAGCTGAGCGACCGGGGCATGAGCGCCACAAGATCCTCGTGGACTGCAGCGTGCTCGGCAAAGGCTCCCAGCAGGGTCTTGTCCACGCGCGCAAACACCCGGTCTCCCGTGGAAAAGCGGGTGACGCCCGGTCCCACGGCTTCCACGATCCCGGCCAGTTCGCTTCCGGCCACCAAAGGCAGCCTGGGCCTGGTGATCACCCGGACTGCACCTTCGCGCTGTTTGTAGTCCACGGGGTTGAGCCCGGCGGCAAATACCCTGACCAGGACCTCTCCCGGACCGGCAATCGGCCTGGGGACGTCCTGCAGCTCCATTGCGTCGGCACCGCCGTAGCGGGTCAGCACATAGGCGAGCACTTAGGCCCCTTTCCGGAGGGTTGATTGCTGAATGCCATTCCATATCCATGGCCCGCCTGGCAATCGGGCCGGATCAAATCTACCCAAGGCCTCACCAAGGGGCCCTCCCGGCAAGCCGAGCGATTCCAGGATCATGTCCCGCACCTCCCCGGCAGGCAGCCCGACGGCGGCGAGCTCGCCGAGCGTCACCGCACCGTCGCGCTTGGCCAGCCGGGCGCCGTCGCGATTCAGTACCAGGGGGACATGGGCATATTCCGGAACGGGTACGCCCAACAAGGAGGCCAAATAGGCCTGGCGGGGTGTGGAGGACAGGAGGTCATCCCCGCGGACCACTTGGTCCACGCCTTGCTCCGCGTCATCCACCACCACGGCCAGATTGTAGGCAGTGACGCCGTCATTCCGCCGGAGCACAAAGTCGTCCACGACGCCTGTGTAGGATCCGTGCAGCTTGTCTTCCACAGTCCATTCATGCGTTTCGGAGCGGAGCCGGATGGCGGCCGGGCGGGAGGCCCGCCGGATCTCGAGCTCCGCCGTCGAAAGGTTCCTACACGTGCCAGGGTAGGCGCCTTGCGGTGCGTGCGGGGCG
Organism: Arthrobacter bambusae; assembly: GCF_022606295.1. Lineage (GTDB taxonomy): Bacteria > Actinomycetota > Actinomycetes > Actinomycetales > Micrococcaceae > Arthrobacter > Arthrobacter bambusae_A. The sequence goes on along the minus strand of NZ_JAHHZS010000033.1, from coordinate 1,498 downwards.
GACGGCGCATCCTGGATTTCGCGCCGCGTGCAGAAGCACTCATACGTTAGTCCGGCGTCAGCGAGCTGCTCGATCGCGTCGTTGTAAAGCCCGGCCCGGTCCGTCTGGCGAACGACGGCACCGTCCCACGTCACGCCGATTGCTTCAAGATCCCGGAGCTGGACTTCCTCGGCACCTGCCCGTGCGCGGTCGAGGTCTTCGACGCGCAGCAGGAAGCTCCGGCCCGTGGAACGCGCGAAGAGCCACGCGAGCATGGCGGTGCGCAGATTGCCCACGTGGAGCTCGCCGGAGGGGCTCGGAGCGAAGCGGCCAGTGGAAGTCATGGCACAAGACTATGCGTCGCCGGGCATGCCTGCAGGATTCCGGCGAGGGTGCGGGAGACTGGGAGAATTGCGTACCGTTAGTTGCCCAAGAGAGGACCCCCGTTCAACCCGGTCAGCACAAGAGCCCCTCAGCTACCGCAACGCGTTCGGTGGCTCAGGGGCTCTTATGGTGGTGCCGGCGCTCGGCCGACGGGGTGCGGAAAGACGATGTGTGAACAAGAGTCAATCAGCGGCTGCGTCTTTGCGGGACGGTGTTTCGGGTGGCCGGTTGGTGTACCGGAGGATCCGTAGCCTGTGGGGGTCCGGCGGTAGCCTTTCCCTTCGTTGCCACTATTTCAACAGCAACGCTACAGCTGGCGCAACGGACTCAATCACCACTGGTCAATCTGACCATTTTCTTGACAATAGATGGACAGGAGATGATCACTTTGCCGGAGTTGGTTCGGCGGGTGCGGGAGAATAGCTTCGGCTGGACATTCTGACCAACCGAACTCCCGGCAACCAGGCAGAAAGCGGCAGCGATGCAGGAACTGGATTCAACGGACAAGCGGATCCTTGCCGCGCTCGACGACGACCCCCGGGTGCCGATCATGGTCCTCGCCCAGCGCTTGGGCTTGGCGCGCGGGACCGTCCAGTCGCGCCTGGAGCGCATGTCGGCGTCGGGCGCTTTACGTCCGAACAGCAGCCGGGTGCTGCCCTCGGCGCTGGGCCGCGGCGTTGCGGCGGCGGTGAGTGCAGAGTTGGATCAGAGCCGGCTGAACGAGGCGATCGCTGCCCTCCGCGACATCCCCGAGGTGCTTGAATGCCATGCGCCAGCAGGGGACACCGACCTCATCATCCGCGTGGTCGCCACGAGCCCCGACGATCTATACCGGGTCTCCGAAGAGATCAGGCTGTGCCCCGGAATCGTGCGCACGTCCACCAGCATGTTCCTGCGCGAGGTGATTCCATACCGCACGACGGGACTGCTGGGTGCGTGAGCTCATATTTGGAAGTAGTGGTTTCTTCGGGGTTTCCGCTGCGGGTCGGTGTGGGGTGGCGGGATGAACCAGGGGATGCCGTTGCGGACCTGGATGTGCCAGTCTTCCTTGTGGATCAGATGGTGGTGATGGCCGCAGAGCAAGGTCCCGTCCGCGGTGCTCGTGACTCCGCCGCGGGACCAGTACTCGATGTGG
>NZ_JAHHZS010000032.1 GCF_022606295.1 Arthrobacter bambusae | reverse complement strand
GAAAACCCTCCAACTCCTCGCGGCGAGGGGCGAGGTTGACCCGAGTGCGCCGTCGTACGCCATTGACCGGTACAAGCTCCTCGACGTGACTGCCGGCACCACCGGCGGTTCGGGAGGCGACAACTAAGCCCGGCAGGTCTCTGCAAAAAGGAATCGGCGGTAGTGCTCCTTGAGCACTACCGCCGATTTATTTCTACGCTCCGAGCGAGCGCCGATCCACCACGAATCCTGTGGCCGCATTCTCCCTGACCGCATTGATGCCGGCCACAAGGGCCGCGATATCCGGGAACTTGGGCGACACCGCCACTACCGTTCCATCATCGGCCTTCAACCGGAAACGGAATGATTGCTCCCCAGCTGCCAAAATTTCGAAAATGCCAGACATAAAACCTCTTTCCACCGCGGATGCGTCATTGCATCCCCTTCGATGACCACTGACTCTCGTGAAGTCCATAAGAGAATATCGGCCACGGAAGCCTGCCAGAAGGCCTACCCACGGGTAATATTCAACCTTTTTCGGTAGACCTATATCGGAAAGCAAGGTGAGCCTAGAGACCTCGCGAAGGCACATGGATAAGGTGAACCCCATGAACGATTCCAGCCCCGCGCATACCGTCGGTGTGCTGTTGGCCGGCGGTGCAGGGACCCGCCTGGGCCTCGGCCCGAAGGCGCTGCTGCCTTACCGCGGCCGGACCTTGGTGGAGGTAATCGCCAAGACGTTGCTTGACGGCGGATGCAGCGAGGTAGTCGTGGTGCTCGGTGCTGGAGCCGGCGATGTCCGCCGCGCGGCGGACCTGGGAGGGTATCTCGTGGTGGACAACCCGGAGTGGGCTTCCGGCATGGCCAGCTCGTTCCGTACCGGTGTTGCGGCGGCGACACATGGCCACAACGTCATGGTGGCCCTGGTGGACCAACCCGGGGTGACTCCCGCCGTCGTCGCCAGGCTCCTGGCAGCCCACCAGGCTGGCCGGGTGACGGCAGCGGGATACGCCGAAGCCCCCTTTGAGGGCGGCCACACGACAAAGCTAAGGCGCGGCCACCCCTTGATCATCGACGCCGGCCTCCGCGCCGAGGTGGCCGAGTCCGCCGTCGGCGACGCCGGGGCACGCCGTTTCCTCAAGGCGCACGCCGGACTGGTGGAGCTCGTCGACTGCAGCGATCTGACCGACGGAGCCGACGTGGACACGAAGGACAAGCTGCACCTCCTCGGCGACTAGCTCCCCAACTGACTCGCAGTAGATGCCGTTATGAGGCCCCAAAACGACATCAAATGCGAGTCAGTTGGGTGGGGGTGGAGGCGTCGGCGTCCTTCAGCGCCAGGTAGATCTTGTCCCGGGCGATGGGGAGCGCCGCGAACCTCACCCCGGTAGCGTTCCGGATGGCGTTGGCCAGCGCAGGCGCCACGGGGTTGAACGGGCTCTCGCTCATCGACTTCGCGCCGAGCGGCCCCATCTGGTCATTCGTTTTCGCGAAGTACACCTCGCTGCGCGGCACGTCCGCGAAGGAAGGGATGTGGTACTGCCGCAGGATGTCGGTAGTGACCTTGCCTGCGTCGTTCACGCGGACTTCCTCATACAGCGCGACACCCAGCGCCTGGGCGATTCCGCCTTCCACCTGGCCGCGGCATTGCCGTGGATTGACCACGACTCCGGCATCGGCGGCCTGGACGCTCTGCAGGATCCTCAGCTCCCCCGTGCCTGTATTCACGGCAACGCGGAATCCGTGGACGTTGAACGCGACCGAACGCGGAGTCCCTCCCCAACGCCCTTCGGCTGCGGCTTCAACGCCCTGCTGCCGCGCGGCGTCGTACACCTCGGTGAAGGGAACCACCCGCGAACCGCAGCGCACGGCGCCGTCCTCGAGCACGCAGTCCGCCTCCGGCACACCGGCGACCTCGGCCGCCACCGCCCGGATCCGGAGCGCGAGCTCCTGCGCCGCGAGCAAGGTCGCTTGCCCGGCCACCACGGTTCCTGCGGAGCCGAACGCGCCGGTATCGTGCTCCACGAGGTCCGTATCGGACTGGCGAACAGCCACGTTCGACGCCGTCGTGGACAGGGCGGTTGCCGCCAGTTGAGCGTGGACCGTGGTGGTGCCGTTGCCGAACTCGGCGGTCCCGACGGCGGCGTCGAACGTCCCGTCCGGCAGGAGCGTGAGGCGCGTGTGGGCGAAGTGCCCTCGAGGCGGAACGGTGTCGATCATGGACAGCGCGGAACCGACGCCCGTGACCCACCCCGGGCCGAAGTTGTCGAGGCCGGCATCCCGGTAGCGTTTCTCGCCCCTCTCGAGGGCATCCCGCACCAGAGCCACGCACTGGTCCAGTCCGTAACTCCCGTAGACGACGTCCTCCTCCGGTTCCGGGTGCGTGGACAGCATGTGGTCCCCAGGCCGGACCATGTTCTTGAGCCGGAAGTCCAAGGGGTCCATGCCGATTCCCACGGCGAGTTCATCCATGGCGGACTCAATCGCGAAGATCATCTGGCTCAACCCGTAACCACGGAAGGCACCGGCCGGGACCGTGTTGGTGTACACGGCCTGGGCATCCACCTTCTTGTTGTCGCAGTTGTAGACGGCCAAGGACTCGCCGCAACCGTGGAACATCACTCCGGGCGCGTGGTTTCCGTACGCACCGGTGTTGGTGACCACGTCCACCTGCATCGCGGTCAAGTGGCCGTCCCGGGCCGCCCCCGCCTTGACCTTGATGGTGAAGGGGTGGCGAGTGGTGGTGGCGGTGAACTGTTCGGTCCGGGTGAACTCCACTTGGACGGGCCGGCGCAGCTTGAGCGCCGCCATGGCCACGAGGTCCTCGGTGAGCACTTCCTGCTTGCCGCCGAACCCGCCGCCCACGCGGCCGGCCACCACGCGGATGCGGTCTTCGGGAAGATCGAACACGCGGGCAAGAGTGCGCCGGACCAGGAACGGGACCTGGCTGGAGGAACGCACCATGAGCCGGTCCTCCCCTGGGTTCTCTGAGGGCTCCACCCATGCGATGGAGCAGTGCGTTTCCATGGCGACGTGCTGCACCCGCTGGGTCTGGTACGTGTTCTCGTGGATGAAGTCGGCCGCCGCGAATCCGGCTTCGACGTTCCCCAGCTCGGAGTGGACCTCCGCCACGACGTTGTTCTGCGGGCGGGAAATCCGGGCCGTTTCTCCGTCCTTCTCCCCATGGATCGCGGGCGCACCGGGCAGCAACGCCTCCTGCGGCGAGAAGACAGCGTCCAGGAGTTCGTACTCCACTTTGATGGCCCGGGCCCCGGCTTCGGCTGCGCCCACCGATTCGGCGACGACGGCGGCAACCCGCTGGCCGATGAAGCGCACCACGTCGTCGAGGACGCGGGTGTCGTCGGGATCATCGGTGTAAAGCTCGTGCTGGGCCGTCGAGAACAACCGGTCCGGCGCGTCCTCATGCGTGAAGACCGCAACGACGCCGGGTAGCTGGAGGGCCGCCGTCGTGTCAATGGAAACGATCCGGGCATGCGCGTGCGGCGAGCGCAGCAGTTTGAGGTGCAGCAGACCCGGGAGCTGTTCTGCCGGGATGTCGAGGGTGTAGCGGGCGGTGCCGGTGACGACGGCGTGCCCCGCCGGGGCGGGTACGTTGTCGCCGAGCTGCCCGGAGCCCTTGGCGACTGCGCCGGAACCGGCTGGCGCGCCGGAGCGCGCCACGCCGCCGTCGGGCGCGTGACTGCCACAGACCGCGTCCGCGATCGAGCGGTAGCCTGTGCAGCGGCACAGGTTTCCCTTGAGGTTTCGCGGGAGGTTCGCCTTCTGTTCCTCGTCGAAGGTGGCGGCGGTCATCATCATGCCGGCCGTGCAGAAGCCGCACTGGAAGCCCTGGTTTTCCAGGAACTTTTCCTGGACCGAGTGCAGCTCGCCCTCGCTGGAGAGCCCCTCGATGGTGGTGACCGAGTGGCCTTCGGCGCGGACGGCCGGGTAGATGCAACTGTGCACGGGTTTACCGTCCACGTGGACGGTGCACGCGCCGCAGTCGCCGCCGTCGCACCCTTTCTTGACGCCGAAGTTGCCCTGTTCGCGGAGGAACGTCCGAAGGCACTGGCCCGGGCGGGGTGCGGCCTCGGCGGCTGTTCCGTTGATCTCGATTGCCATGCTCAGGCCTCCTTCTGCTGCTCGGTGCTGAATTCAGGTTGCGTGGACGGTTGCGGCGACGTGGCATGCGGCGGCCAGAAATCGCCCGATACGGTGGGCGGTCCGTCTGGAACCGGATCGAGCAACTCGGAGCGGATCTCCTCGGCCAGGCGAAGGGTCATGTCGCGGCGCCATTCCGGGAGCCCGTGGATGTCGTCGTGGTACAGCTCCGCAGGGATTGAATGCCCGACGGCGGCGGCCAGCCGCTCGGCGTCGGGCAACTCCGCTGCGGCGAACCGCAGTTGCCCGGGCCGTTTGGTCGCGGCGGTGACGCTGAGGACCAGGCCGCCGTCGGCGTCGAGCCTTCCGATCAGCAGCACCCCGGATCGCCCGAGGTTGCTCAGCGAGAGTCGGCGGAAGGCCACCCTCCCCGCCAAGGCCGACGCCGGCAGGTGGATGCTGCGCAGGAGCTCGCCGGGTGCCAGGCAGTTTTTCCCGTCCCCGGTGACGAACTCGGCCACCGGAACAGTTCGGCTGCTGCCGTGGCGTCCGAGGATGGTGGCCTTGGCATCCAGGCCGGCGCACAGCGAAATCATCGGCCCGGCCGGGAGCGAAGTGCACACGTTGCCGCCAACGGTGGACATGTTCCACACCTTGAAGGACGCAACGAAAGAGTCGCAGCAAGGCCGGAAAAGATCCAGTCCCGGCCAGTTCCGGCCGGCCACGGCGTCGGACACGGGCACAGCGTAGAGCTCGGCGATGGTGCAGGTGGCGGCCAGCTCAATGCCGGCGTCGCTCACGGTGACGGCGGGCCAGCCTGCTTGCCCCAGATCGAGCAGCCGTTTGAGGGGTTCTTCGCTGCCCACCGGGCTGCCGTAGGAAAACAGGACCGTGCCGCCGGCAAGCCAGGCATCGCCGTCGCGCCACTGGCCTGGATCCGTGGTGGCAACCACAGACTCGATGGTGTTCATGTCCATGGGGTCACCTTGCTTTGTTCGAGGGTGTTGGTCTGATGGATCGGTCCCGTTCCGTCTTTGAGCGAACCCCGGGCGGAGGCCGGGTGCGGAGCGCGGGATGCGAGGATTTCGGCGGTAATGGAAACGGCCACTTCGGCGGGAGTGACCGCGCCCAGATCCAGTCCGATCGGCGAATGAAGGCGTTCGAGGGCCTCGGCCGGGACGCCGCAGTCCAGCAGTCCGTCGATCCGCTGGCGGTGGCTGCGCCTCGAACCCATGGCTCCCACATAGGCGAGATCCAAATCCAGGGCGGTTTCCAGCAGCGGAATGTCGAACTTGGGATCGTGGGTCAACACGCACACGACCGTGCGGGAATCGATCCGGTCCGCGGCTGCTTCCGCGGCAAGGTAGCGGTGCGGCCAGTCGGTGACCAGGCGGTCGGCGGCAAGGAATCGGCCCTGGCTCGAAAAGGCAGGCCGCGCATCGCACAAAGTGACGTCGTAACCCAGGAGTTTCCCGGCGGGGAGCAATGCAGCGCCGAAGTCGTTGGCGCCAAAGATCAACATCCGGGCTGCGGGCAAGCGGCTTTCCACGAAGAGGGTAAGGGGTTCGGCTTCCACCGCTGAGCCCGCGCAGCCCTCGGCCGGAGCGAGCCGCACCAAGCCCGCACGGCCTCCATGCAGGAGTGGTTCGAGCTGGACCGCGGCCGCGCGGATCACGGCGTCATCCCCGCCGAGAAGGGCCGAAAGTTCCCGTGAACCTGCGGCGGAAAAACCCGCCGGATCAGGAACGACGACGGCGCCTCCCGCCGCGTCGAGCCTGCGGATGAGTGCCAGGGAAGAGCCACCGGCGCTGTTCAGGAGTGCCAGGTCAAGCCCGGCGGCGCTGGTTGATTGGATTGGCTGGATGTGGACTTCCAACTCGCCACCGCAGGTGAGTCCGACGGCGAACGCGTCCTCGGCACTGTAGCCGAACCACTCGAGGCGGCTGCCGCCGTCGTGCATTGCTTGAAGGGCGGCCTCCACCACGGCGCCTTCCACGCAGCCTCCGGAGAGGCTGCCAAGCACGTCGCCGTATTCGGAAACCAGCATTGATGTGCCGAGGGGCCGGGGCACGGAGCCTCCCGCGGCCACGATGGTGGCGACGGCGCACCGTTGGCCGGATACAGCGGGCCGCCAGGTGCCCAGCGAGGGCATCAAATCCAGCATGGCAACACCTCCATAACCGAGGTCCCGGACCGGAAACCCGCCCGGGGCAGTGTGCGATCTTGCCTCATATTCTCATTCCTTGCGTCGGTACAGGAGAGCTTCGGGTAAACAGGCACCCCGTTGCGTGAAGAGGACCGGGGCGGGCCTCTCATTTCCCGCCCCGGTCCTTGGCGGAGCGGCCGCATCTCGCCGCCGCCCGCCGTCGTCGTCCGCGTTGTGCGGGTGGTGACGATCGGCGGACGCCTATTCATTGCGGTGACTTGCGGCCGGACCGCCGTCTCAATGGCCGGCTACCCTCCTGGCCGGCTACCCTCCCATGAGCGTGCTGATCGGGCCGCGGGCGAAGTAGATCAAGAAGCCCACGGTCACTACCCACATGAGCGGATGGACTTTCTTGCCCTTCCCTGCTGCCGAATGGATCACGGCCCAGGAGATGAATCCGACGCCGATGCCGTTGGCGATGGAGTACGTCAGCGGCATGGTGACGATGGTGAGGAAGGCGGGCAGGGCCACGGAGAACTTGGAGAACTTGATCTCGCGGATCTGCGCCATCATCATGGCACCCACGACTACCAACGCCGCGGCTGCGACCTCGAGCGGAACCACGCTCGTGAGCGGGGTCAGGAACATCGAGCCCAGGAACAGCAGCCCGGTGACTACCGACGCCAGGCCGGTACGGGCTCCTTCGCCAATGCCGGCCGCGGAGTCGATGTACACGGTGTTGGACGAGCCCGACGTCGCGCCGCCGGCTACCGCGCCCAGGCCTTCGACGATGAAGGCCGACTTGAGCTTGGGGAACGTCCCGTCCTTGTAGGCCACCCCGGCGCTCTTGGCGAGGCCGGTCATGGTACCCATGGCGTCGAAGAAGTTGGTGAACACCAGGGTGAACACCAGCATCGTGGCCGCCAGGCCGCCGATCCTCGAGAACGAACCGAAGAGGTCGAAGTGGCCCACCAGGCTGAAGTCCGGGGCGGAAACCAACTGGCCGGACAGTACCGGGGTGTTGAGGTGCCAGCCACCGGGATTGGCGGCGCTGCCAGGCCCGATGTGCATGACGGCCTCGACGACGGCGGCGAGGACCGTGGTGGCGACGATTCCGATCAGGAGGCCGCCTTGGATCTTGCGGGCCACGAGGATTCCCATGACCAGCAGACCGACAATGAAAACAAGGGTTGGTATTGAGGTGATGGAACCATCGGTGCCGAGCTGGACCGGCGGCCCGCCTTTCGTGGGGCGGACGAAGCCGGAATCGACGAAGCCGATGAAGGCGATGAACAGGCCGATGCCAACTGTGATGGCGGCCTTGAGTTCCTTGGGCACAGCCTTGAAGATCGCGGTCCGGGCACCTGTGACACCGAACAGGACAATCAGGATGCCGTTGATGACCACCAGGCCCATGGCTTCCGGCCAGGTTACTTCGTGGATGACGGCTACGGCGAGGAACGAGTTGATTCCCAGGCCCGCGGCGAGCCCGAACGGCAGGTTCGCGATCAGGCCGAAGAGGACCGTCATGACGCCGGCGGTCAGGCCGGTGACTGCCCCGACCTGCGCCGCGGACAACCATCCGCCGGCCACGTCCGTGGGTGCGTTCTGGGCGGAGAATCCCCCCAGGATCAGTGGGTTGAGGATAACGATGTAGGCCATCGTGAAGAACGTGACGATGCCGCCGCGGAATTCGCGGGCCAGCGTGGAGCCACGCTTGGTGATCTGGAAGAAACGATCCAGGAAGGAGTTCGACGCCGGGGGCTTGGGGCTGCTGCCCCGCCGTGCCAGTCCGGTTGCCGTGTGCTTTTCGCGTGCCTCTGTCTGCCCTGCGCCGGAAGGCGCAGCCTGCTTTTCAGTTGCCGTTCGCATTTCTGCGGGGTCCAGGATTGTCATTTTCAGCCACCGGCCCTAGTAGTCAATCCTGGAGTCAAGCGTGTTCCAGGTGTTGAACGGTTCCAGGATGGCCGGCGCCTGGGGGTCGCCCAGTTCCAGTTTGGCGACCGGCATGAGGGTATTCCGGTCGTCGTTCTCGAAGTATTCGTAGAAGACGGCGTCGTCGAAGCCGACGGACGCGGCGTCGTGCCGGTCCGCTGCGAAAACCACATTGCCGATGCGGGCCCAAAGAGCCGAGGCCAGGCACATGGGGCACGGCTCGCAGCTCGTGTAGAGAGTGGCTCCGCTGAGATCGAAGGTGCCGAGCTCGCGGCAGGCGTTGCGGATCGCGGTGACCTCGGCGTGCGCCGTGGGGTCGTTGGTAGCGGTGACCCTGTTGACGCCTTCGAAGGCGCGGCCATCCGCAGTGACAATGACGGCGCCGAACGGCCCGCCGCTGTTGAGGACATTGGCTGTTGCCAGCTCAATGGAAGTGGCCAAGAAATGTTCGGCCGTGACGGTGGTACTCATGTGCGACTTCCTTAGTGCTGAGGAAGCCTGTAACCAGGGGGCATCTGAACATGACAGACCAGTGCTGCGATTACCAGGCTTCAGCATGTGCTTTTGAAGGTTTCGCCTGGTAGATAGCTTCCCGGAGTCCGGGTGCCCGCCTTTGGCAAATTGAGATTAGCACCGGAGTTGTGAGCCGCGCCATAGTTTCTGGAAAAAAAGTTTCAACATGTGAAATTCCAGCTTGGTGGCGGGCAGGTGGCTGGGCGAGCGCCGGGCTTGGGCGCCGGTCACATTGACGCACTTCGGGGAGCCACCTACGCTGGGTGCCACCGGCAGGATTGACCTCCGGAACCTGGATCAGCAGACAGGAACCACTGAGCTGGAACGCAACTACGCCGACCAGACAAGGATCCCCGTGTCCCCGACATCCGTTTTCCAGCCAACCACTCCCGCAACAGACCCGGCCTCTTCCCGGCTCTGGATCAAGAATCCCCTCGCAGTGTTCACCGCCAACGGCCTCGACGCCCGCGGCGGCATCGTGGTCAGCGATGGGAAAATCGCCGAGCTCGTCCCCGCAGGCAAGAGTCCATCCGCGCCGTGCCATGAAACGTTCGACGCCGGCAGCCACGTCCTGCTGCCCGGGCTCATCAACACGCACCACCACTTCTACCAAACCCTCACGAGGGCCTGGGGCCCGGTGGCCAACGCTCCCCTGTTCCCCTGGCTGCAGAACCTGTATCCCGTGTGGGCGCGGTTGACGCCGGACAGCCTCGAACTTGCCGTGAAAGTCGCGCTCGCCGAACTCCTGCTGTCCGGCTGCACCACGGCAGCCGACCACCACTACCTCTTCCCCGCGGGACTCGAGGACGCAATCGACGTCGAGGTCGGCGTCGTACGCGGACTCGGGATGCGCGCCACCCTCACCCGCGGGTCCATGACGCTGGGCGAGGACGACGGCGGACTGCCGCCGCGGTCCACCGTCCAGCGTCCTGAGGTGATCCTCGCCGACAGCGAACGGCTCATCGGGAAGTACCACGAACGCGGAGACGGGGCGGTCATCCAGATCGCCTTGGCCCCCTGCTCGCCGTTCTCGGTGACTAGGGAGATCATGGCCGAGAGCGCCGCCATGGCCGAACGGCTGGATGTCCGGCTCCACACGCACCTCGCGGAAACCATCGACGAGGAAGATTTCTGCCGCGAGATGTTCGGACTGCGCACCGTGGACTATTTGGAGAGCGTCGGGTGGCTCGGAAAGCGCACCTGGCTTGGCCACGGCATCCATTTCGACGACGACGAGATCGCCCGGCTGGGTGCCGCGGGCACCGCCGTCGCGCATTGCCCGACGTCGAACATGCGGCTCGCGTCCGGCACCGCGCGGGTGCTGGAACTTGAGGCCGCCGGGGTTCCGGTGGGGCTGGGAGTGGACGGTTCGGCGTCGAACGATGCCTCCAACATGGTCCTCGAAGCGCGGCAAGCGTTGTACCTGCAGCGGCTGCGCTACGGCGCGGACGTCCCGGTGGAGCGGGCGCTCGGCTGGGCGACGCGGGGGTCCGCCGCAGTGTTGGGGCGCACGGACATCGGCCAGATTGCGCCCGGCATGCAGGCAGACCTTGCCATGTTCACGCTTGACGGGCTGCGCTTCTCCGGCAGCCACGATCCCATCGCGGCCTTGCTGCTCTGCGCCGCGGACCGCGCCGACCGTGTGATGGTGGGTGGAAAATGGCGCGTTGTGGACGGGCAGATTCCCGGCCTGGACATCCCGGAACTTATTGCCAAACACTCAGCCGCCGCACAGAAAATCATCAGGGCTTCGGAGTAGCCTCTCGATTAGGTCGTAGATCAGGAGGCACATCATGACCGTCCCCCAGCACAACACGCCGACTCCTCCAGGTTGGTACCCGGACCCCTCGGGCTCCGGGCAACTACGGTGGTGGGACGGCAACGCCTGGACCGGGAACGCGTGGAACCCACCGGCTCAGGCCGGCGCGGCTCAGGCCGGCGCAGGTCAGGCGGGCGCGGCTCAGGCGGGCGCAGGTCAGGCCGGCGCAGCGTGGCCCGGCGCAGGTCAGGCGGGCGCGGGTCAGCCCGGCGCAGCGTGGCCCGCGGCCGCGAGGTCCGGGCAATACGGCGGAACGGGGCAGTACGGGGGAACCGGGCAATACGGCGGAACCGGGCAATACATGGGACCTGTCCAGCCCGCGCCGCGCCCGGAAATCAGCAAACAGACCCCGGTCTACAATCCGTTCATCTGGCTTGTCACTCTGCTGCCTGTGATCACGCTGATCATCCTGCTGCTCTGGAACCCGGTCTTCCACGTGAGGTACGTCGGTGCCCGCCGCGTACCGACCCTCGATCCCAGCGCATTCAGCGTTCCATATTTCCTGCTCGTTATTTCAGCCTGGCTCATCTACGGAGTCAGCGTTCTCTTGTCCTACCTCGACTGGCAAAAGCTCCAAAGGGACGGGGTAGTCCGCCCCTTCCACTGGGCATGGGCCTTCCTGGGCGCCGGAGTCTACGTGGTAGGCCGTTCAGTGATCGTCCACAAGGTCGCCCCGCAGCGAGGGCTCGCACCGGTTTGGGCACTGATTGGCCTGACTGCACTGAGCTTGATCCTGGTGTCGGTCAAAGCGGGCTCGATCGTTTCCACCCTCGCCAAGGCCATGCAAATGTAGCTTCGCCGGACGGATTTTCCATCGCACGACGCAAAACGGCGGGCGGCACGACCCCTGAGGGGCCGTGCCGCCTGCCTTTTTTGGCTCTGTTGCGCAGAGTCCTTCATCCCCGGGGCAGGAGCCCTAGGAACGCTGGCGGCCGAATACCGGGAGGGCGCGCAGCCAGCGGGAGAACGTCCCGGGCATACGGTCACAATCGGCCGGAATGTAGAAGTCGGGATCCGTGGCGCCGAACGGCAGGTACAGTTCCTGGCCGGGCGCCGGGAAGTCCACGACGTTGTTCTTATCCTGCGAGTCCATCTGTCCTCCTGTTTCATGCGCTCAAGTTCTCCGTGGCGATGTGGCTCTTCTCAGTTGAACTTCCACATGCTGGAAAACAGTTTTTGTTATATGGAAATCGTAAGGGGGATTCCGGAACCGCGTCAAGGGGTGCCCAAGAGGCACGCCATCGCCGCCACCCGCCGTCGGTCACAATCGGAAAGTAGATAACGATTCTTCGGAAGTGATGTACACCACTGGCAAACGTGGGCTACGCTTTCTTCAATTCGTGGCGCAGGTCACGTAACCTGGGAGCAGCAGGCAGGGTCGTAATGAGCTGGCATCAACGGATGCCGGCTCTTTTTTTGTTGGGTCGGCTCCACCAGAAACGCGTATGAAACACGCGCTTAATTTCATTGGTGGACCTTAGTGGTTCCACCTCATAGAAGTTGGGATATGACCATGAGCAACAACATCGTCCTCGGCGACAACCAGTACGGCAAGGCAGAAGTCCGCGTCGTCAAAGTCACCCGCGACACCGACCGCCACCAGATCGAAGACCTCAACGTCACCTCGCAGTTGCGGGGCGACTTCCAGGCTGCGCACCTCCAGGGCGACAACGCACACGTCGTCGCCACGGACACCCAGAAGAACACCGTCTACGCCTTTGCCCGCGAGGGCATCGGCTCCCCTGAAGCCTTCCTCCTGCGCCTGAGCGAACACTTCACCTCAAGCTTCGAGTGGGTCACCGGCGGCCGTTGGGAAGCCGAGGCCTACACCTGGGACCGCATCCAGGCACACGGCTCCGAACACGACCACAGCTTTGTCCGCAAGGGGCAGGAAGTCCGCACCGCCGTCGTGGTCCGGGAAGGCAACACCACGCACGTCATCTCGGGCCTCAAGGACCTGACCGTCCTCAAGACCACGCAGTCCGGCTTCGTGGGCTACCCCCGCGACCGCTACACCACGCTGCCCGAGACCACGGACCGCATCCTGGCCACCGATGTCTCGGCCCGCTGGCGCTACAGCACCGGCCTTGACGTCGCCGGGACCGACTTCAACAAGAGCTACGAAGACATCAAGGCCCTGCTTCTGGAAGGCTTCACGGAGAACTACTCCCACGCTCTGCAGCAGACCCTGTTCGACATGGGCAAGAAGGTGCTCGAAGCCCATAGCGAAGTGGACGAGATCAAGTTCTCCATGCCCAACAAGCACCACTTCCTGGTGGACCTTAGCCCGTTCGGCCTCGACAACCCCAACGAGGTCTTCTTTGCCGCCGACCGCCCGTACGGCTTGATCGAAGCCACGGTCCAGCGCGACAACACCACACCTGCCCCGGCTGCGTGGAACGGCATCGCCGGCTTCTGCTAAGCCCCCAGGTACCCGCCCAACTGGCTCGCAGTAAGTGTCGTTTTGGACCCTCAAAACGACATCAAATGCGAGTCAGTTGGGCAGCCATACCCAAAACCACATTGTTAGCCAGACAAAGTTAGCCAGACAAAGACGTCTGCCATGAACCAAGAGAGTCTGCCATGAACACGAAGAAGAAATCCCGCCCCGCAGAGTCCGGGCCAGCCCGACCCGAGGACAAGCGCCTCTCGCTCGGAAGCACGTTCGCCTACGGCTTCCAGCACGTCTTGACCATGTACGGCGGCATCATCGCCCCGCCGCTCATCATCGGAGCCGCCGCAGGCATGTCCTCGCAGGACATCGGCCTCCTGATCGCGGCCTGCTTGTTTGTGGGTGGCCTCGCGACCATCCTGCAGACGGTCGGCATCCCGTTCTTCGGATCGCAACTGCCACTGGTCCAGGGCGTGTCCTTCGCCGGCGTCTCCACCATGGTGGCGATCGTCAACGGCGGGGGCGGGATCCAGGCGGTGTTCGGCTCTGTCATGGTGGCCTCCCTCATCGGCCTGCTGATCACACCCCTTTTCTCGAAGATCATCAAGTTCTTCCCACCGGTAGTCACGGGTACTGTCATCACCACCATCGGGCTGACGCTCATGCCCGTCGCGGCCAACTGGGCCATGGGCGGCAACAGCGCCGCACCCAACTACGGAAGCGTGGCGAACATCGGCCTCGCGGCGGCCACTATGGGCATCGTCCTGCTCCTGAGCAAGATCGGCAACGCGGCCATCTCCCGCCTGTCCATCCTCCTGGCCATGGTCATCGGAACAGTCATCGCCCTCGCTACGGGCATGGCCGATTTCTCCAAGATCGGCCAAGGTCCGGTGGTGGCTTTCCCCACGCCTTTCGCGTTCGGTGCACCCACCTTCGAGATCGCTTCCATCGTTTCGATGCTGATCGTCATCCTCGTCACCTTGACCGAAACCTCGGCTGACATCATCGCCGTCGGGGAAATCGTGGAAACCAAAGTCGATTCACGCCGTATCGGCAACGGCCTCCGGGCGGACATGCTCTCCAGCGCCATCTCGCCGATCTTCAATTCCTTCACCCAGAGCGCCTTCGCCCAGAACGTCGGCCTTGTAGCCATCACCGGCATCAAGAGCCGCTTCGTGGTCAGCGCCGGCGGGTTCATCCTGGTGATCCTCGGCCTGCTGCCCGTCCTCGGGCGAGTTGTCGCAGCGGTTCCCACGCCGGTCCTGGGCGGCGCCGGCGTCGTACTCTTTGGAACCGTGGCCGCCAGCGGCATCCGGACGCTCTCCAAGGTGGAGTACCGCAACAACATGAACCTGATCATCGTGGCGGCGTCCATCGGCTTTGGCATGATCCCGATCGCGGCCCCGAAGTTCTACGACCAGTTCCCGGCGTGGTTCTCCACGATCTTCCACTCGGGCATCAGCTCGGCCGCGCTCATGGCCATCCTGCTGAACGTGCTCTTCAACCACCTCAAGGCCGGCAACTCGGACAACCAATCCGTGTTCGTGGCAGGAACGGGCCGCGTGGTCAGCGAAGCGGACATTGCATGCCTCGCGCACGGCGACCGTTTCGAGAACGGCAAACTGATCGACGCCGAAGGCAAGGAAGTGCCGCTCAAGTCGGACAGCCCCGCCGAGCACTGACGGCCCTCCTCCGACGCCCGCTCACGTATATGGACTGTTTTTGAGACCCTCGCTCACATGAAGAACTGCTCCCCGGAAGTTGGACTGAGAATTTCAGTTCCGATTTCCGGGGAGCAGTTGTGTTGATGCAACTTGTTCAACGAGCGTAGGTGAGCGAGCGTCCGCCCGAACCCCCACATAGGTGAGCGAGCGAGCGTCCGGGACGGGTTAGTTCTGGTTCAGCTCGGCCGAGATTGCCAGGGCTGCCTCGCGCAGGAGCGGCACGGCGCGGTCGGCAAAGTGCTGGTCCACGCGGGACACCGGTCCGGACACGGAAATGGCGGTAGGCGTCGGAGCGTTGGGGACGGCCATCGCGAAGCAACGGACGCCGATCTCCTGCTCTTCTTCGTCGATCGAGTAGCCTCGTTCGCGGATCCGGTCGAGATCGGCGAGCAGGGAGTCGATGTCCCCGATGCTCTTGGCCGTGGGGGTCGGCATTCCCGTGCGGGCCACGATCCCGCGGACCACCTCGTCGTCGAGCTGGGCCAGGATAGCCTTCCCGACGCCGGTGTCGTGCGTGTGTGCGCGGCGGCCCACCTCGGTGAACATGCGCATCGAGTGCAACGACGGAACCTGGGCCACGTAAATGACCATGTCGGAATCCAGCACGGCCATGTTGGACGTTTCGCCGAGCCGGTCCACGAGGGACTTCAGCTGGGGGCGGGCCAAGGCTCCGAGTTGCTTGTTGGCGCCTTCGCCAAGCCGGATGAGGCGGGGGCCCAGCGCGTAACGACGATTGGGCAGCTGCCGGATGTAGCCGAGGGACACCAAGGTGCGCAGCAGGCGGTGGATGGTGGGGAGCGGCAGGTCCGTCGACGACGACAGTTCGCTCAACGTGACGTCTCCGCCGGCGTCGGTGATGAGTTCCAGCAGTTCGAAGACGCGCTCGACGGACTGCACGCCTCCCGAGGGCTTTTCAGCCATTCCGTTGTCTCCTATGGCTCGGAATCCGACAACTCTTATCCGCATCGTGAAAAGAATTGCTTAGAACACTCAAGATACAGCACGCGACGCCGGAATGCTCGCTCACCAAGCGGGGCTTGTGTTTCCACTTTGTAGATAATAATATCCATAATACGAAAACATTCAGTTTGAGCGGAGGCCCGTCACGGGCCTTGTACGAGGAGGAAATTCAATGGCGAACCCGAGCCCCGGAAATTCGATCACCCTGCGCGTCGCCGCGCCGTCGAGCTTCACTGCTACGAGCGAGCTGGCCGCAGCCGTCGGCGCTGCCGGCGCAGCCGTCACCGCACTGGATGTGACCGAGTCGCACCACGACACCCTGGTTGTCGACGTCACCTGCAACACCACGGACGAAGACCACGCCAACCGCGTCAAGGACGCCCTCAACGCGCTCGACGGCGTCACGGTCCAGCACGTCTCGGACCGCACTTTCCTCATGCACCTGGGCGGCAAGCTCGAGGTCGTCCCGAAGGTGGCCCTGCGCAACCGCGACGACCTTTCGCGCGCCTACACCCCCGGCGTCGCACGCGTTTGCCTCGCCATCGCCGAGGACCCGGCCGCTGCACGCAACCTGACGGTCAAGCGCAACACGATCGCCGTCCTCACCGACGGTTCGGCCGTCCTTGGCCTGGGCAACATCGGCCCTGCCGCGGCGCTGCCTGTCATGGAGGGCAAGGCCGCACTGTTCAAGCAGTTCGCCAACGTCGATGCCTGGCCGGTCTGCCTGGACACCCAGGACACTGAAGAAATCATCATGATCGCCAAGGCCATGGCCCCCGTCTACGGGGGTATCAACCTTGAAGACATCGCAGCCCCGCGCTGCTTCGAAATCGAGAAGCGGCTCCGCGACGAGCTGGACATCCCCGTCTTCCACGACGACCAGCACGGAACCGCGATTGTCACCCTCGCGGCCCTCGTCAACGCATTGCGCGTCGTCGACAAGAAGCTGTCCGAGGTCAAGATTGTGGTTTCCGGCGTCGGTGCTGCCGGCTCGGCGATCATCCAGCTCCTCAAGGCCCAGGGCGCGCAGCACATCGTCGCCGCAGGCCGCTCCGGCGCCATCCACTCAGGCGAAAAGTACGACGACGAGCACCGTTCCTGGATTGCGGCGAACACCAACGAGGCCGGCTTCTCCGGCACGCTGCACGAAGCCCTCAAGGGTGCCGACGTGTTCATCGGCGTCAGCGCACCGCACGTTATCGGCGAAGAGCAGGTCGCCTCGATGGCCGAGGACGCAATCGTGTTCGCCATGGCCAACCCGACCCCGGAAATCGACCCGGTGATCGCGTCCAAGCACGCAGCCGTGGTCGCCACAGGCCGGAGCGACTTCCCCAACCAGATCAACAACGTGCTGGCCTTCCCGGGCTTCTTCCGCGGACTGCTCGACGCCGGAGCATCGGACATCATCCCGGAAATGCTCGTGGCCGCCGCAGAGGCTATCGCCAACCGGGTCGCAGATGATGAACTGAATGCGAGCTACATTATCCCCAGCGTCTTCGACCCCCACGTTGCAGCCGACGTCGCCGCAGCCGTAGCCAATGCAGCCAACGCGGCAAACGCGCGGCAGCAGCAAACGCAGGCCACCAGCGCTCTCTAGGAAAGGACCATCCCATGGCTCTCACAGTCACAGACCCCCGGCCGATCGAACGAGCCGAGGAGATCCTGACTCCCAAGGCGCTGGCCTTCGTGGAGGAACTGCACCGCCGTTTCGCGGGCACCCGCACCGAACTCCTCGCGGCCCGCGTCGCCAAGCGCGAAGAAGTGGCCCGTACCGGCCGCCTCGACTTCCTGCCCGAAACGCAGGACATCCGCGACGGCGACTGGAAGGTCGCCGAAGCACCCAAGGCATTGCAGGACCGCCGGGTCGAGATGACCGGCCCGGCCTCCCCTGCCAAGATGGCCATCAACGCCCTGAACTCCGGCGCCAAGGTATGGCTCGCCGACCTCGAAGACGCCAGCACGCCGACGTGGGCGAACGTCATCGATGCCATCCTGAACCTCCGCGACGCCGCCCAGGGCACCCTGAGCTACACCTCCCCGGAGGGCAAGGAATACCGGCTCCGCACGGACGCGCCGCTCGCCGTCGTCGTCGCCCGCCCCCGCGGCTGGCACATGGACGAACGGCACCTGCTGCTCGACGGCGAACCCACCGTGGGTGCGCTGGTGGACTTCGGCCTGCACTTCTTCCACGTGGCCAAGCAGCTCCTGCTCAACGGCCACGGCCCGTACTACTACCTGCCCAAGATGGAAAGCCACCTCGAGGCCAGGCTGTGGAACGACGTCTTCGTCTTCGCCCAGGACTACCTCGGCATCCCGCAGGGCAGCGTCCGCGCCACGATGCTGATCGAAACCATCCCGGCCGCCTTCGAAATGGACGAGTTCCTCTACGAACTGCGGGACCACGCGTCCGGCCTGAACGCCGGCCGTTGGGACTACCTTTTCAGCATCGTGAAGTACTTCCGCGACGCCGGCGAGTCCTTCATCCTGCCGGACCGTGCGTCCGTGGTCATGACGGCCCCGTTCATGCGCGCCTACACGGAACTGCTGGTCAAGACCTGCCACAAGCGCGGCGCTTTCGCCATGGGCGGCATGGCTGCCGTCATCCCGAACCGCCGCGAGCCCGAGGTTACTGCCCAGGCGTTCGAGAAGGTCCGCGCGGACAAGACCCGCGAGGCCAACGACGGCTTCGATGGTTCCTGGGTGGCCCACCCGGACCTCGTCTCCACGTGCCGCGAAGTGTTCGACTCGGTGCTGGGCGAGAAGCCGAACCAGCTGGACAAGCAGCGACCCGAGGTTTCCGTGACCGCCGAGCAACTGCTGGACATTTCCTCCGCCGGTGGCCACGTGACCGAGGCGGGGCTTCGCTTGAACCTCTATGTCGCCGTCGCGTACACCGCCGTGTGGCTCTCCGGCAGCGGCGCCGTTGCCATCCACAACCTCATGGAAGACGCCGCCACCGCGGAAATCTCCCGGTCCCAGGTGTGGCAGCAGATCCGCAACAAGTCCGTCCTGGCTGACACCGGCAACACGGTCACCCGCGAACTGGTGACCAAGATCCTGGGCGAAGAGACCGACCGCCTGCGCAGCGAGGTCGACGCCGAGACCTTCGGGAAGTTCTACGAGCCGGCCAGCCGCCTGATCGCGGACATCTGCCTGTCCGAGGACTACACGGACTTCCTCACCACTCCCGCCTACGAGCTGGTGTAGGAATGGCCGCATCCTCCTTCTCGGCGGCCGATCTCGCCGCGATAGACTCCCAGCTGGCCGCGACCGACCAGCTGCTGGAACGCAACTACCCTGGCGACGACGGCACCCGCCAGCCCGTGCACACCGTGTACGTCCCGGCGGACCGTTTCACGCCGTCGCTCTCCGCAGAATGGGGCGCTCAGGCGATCACGACGGCGGAGGCCCACGGCGGTCTCGAAAGGCTCGGCACGCTTCTGGGCCAGGAGCCTGAACTGGCTGCCGCCGTCGCCACCCGTGTGGCTGCCAAGTTGCGCAGCGAACCGATCGAGGACTTGCGCCTCGACTTCGAGGACGGCTACGGCGACCGCGGTGACGAAGCGGAAGACGTCGCGGCCGTAGCGGCGGCCCAGGCTGTCAGCGAAGCCGTTTCCGCGGGTTCCGCCCCGCCGTTCATCGGCATCCGCTTCAAATGCTTCGAGGCCCCCACCCGGGCACGTGGCCTGAAGACCCTTGACCTGTTCGTCTCCACGCTGGCCTCCGCCGGGGAACTGCCCGAGGGTCTTATCCTGACACTGCCGAAGGTCACCACAGTGGCCCAGGTACAGGCGATGGACTTCGCAGTGTCCCGGTTGGAAGAGATCCACTCCCTTCCGGCGGGCCGGCTCCGTTTCGAAGTCCAGGTGGAAACGCCGCAGCTGATCCTCGGCCCGGAGGGGACCTCCCCCGTTGCCCGGCTTCCGCACGCAGTTCCGGGCCGTATCAGCGCATTGCATTACGGCACCTACGACTACTCCGCTTCGCTGCAGATTTCCGCGGAGTACCAGTCCATGGAGCACCCGGTGGCCGATTTCGCCAAGGAAGTCATGCAGCTGGCCGTCGCGGGAACGGGCATCCGGCTCTCCGACGGCTCCACCAACATCATCCCTGTGGGGGACAACGTGGAAAACGCGTGGAAGCTGCACGGTCGTTTGGTCCGCCGCTCCCTTGAACGCGGCTATTACCAGGGCTGGGACCTGCACGCTGCCCAGTTGCCGAGTCGCTTCGCGGCAACGTACGCCTTCTACCGCGAGGGCCTGCCTGCCGCCGCGGCCCGCCTCCGCAACTACGTGGAGCGTACCGAAGGCGGCGTCATGGACGAACCCGCCACCGCCCGCGCCCTGGCCGCCTTCGTCCTGCGCGGCGTCCAATGCGGAGCGGTGGGTTCCGAAGAAGTGCTGGCGCTTGCCGGCGTCGAACTCCCCCGGCTGACTGCACTGGCGCATCCGCGGCTCGCACACACCACCTCCAAGTAAGGATCCAATGATGGGAAAGTACTACTACCCCCAGGGCGGGCTGCCGCCGCAGACCCACCTCACCACGGAACGGGCCATCGTCACCGAGGCCTACACCGTGATCCCCAAGGGTGTCATGACGGACATCGTGACCAGCACCCTGCCGGGCTTCTCCAACACCCGTTCCTGGATCCTGGCCCGCCCCATTTCCGGATTCGCCACCACGTTCTCTCAGTTGATCGTTGAGATCGGCCCGGGAGGCGGCGCTCCCAAGGCCGAGTTCGAGGCCGGCGTCGAAGGCGTCGTCTTCGTCACCAAGGGCAAGGTCAACCTGACTCTCGACGGCGAACTGCACGAGCTCGAGGAGGGCGGTTATGCCTACCTCGCCGCCGGTGCCTCCTGGGGCCTGGAAAACGTCTCCGACGACATCGTCTCCTTCCAATGGATCCGCAAGGCCTACGAACGGCTTGAGGGTTACGAGGCAAAGTCCTTCGTAACGAGTGATGCCGAGGTGGAACCCACCGCGATGCCGGACACCGATGGCGCCTGGAAGACCACCCGCTTCACGGATTCCAGCGACCTGGCCCACGACATGCAGGTGAACATTGTGACGTTCCAGCCGGGCGGGGTCATCCCGTTCCCGGAGACCCACGTCATGGAGCACGGCCTCTACGTGCTTGAGGGCAAAGCCATGTACCTGCTCAACAATGACTGGGTGGAAGTGGAAGCCGGCGACTTCATGTGGCTCCGCGCCTTCTGCCCGCAGGCCTGCTACGCCGGCGGTCCGGGCCAGTTCCGTTATTTGCTGTACAAGGACATGAACCGGCAGATCAAACTGACCTAGGACTCGTCCTTCCGGCTTCCCCAACTGGCTCGCAGTTAATGTCGTTATGAGCGCTCATAACGACAACTACTGCGAGTCAGTTGGGTTTGGGGGGCACCTGCGTTCTCGGCGTTGACCCCCTCGCTTGGGAAGAGGACGATCGAAGCTAGGGGGCAAGGGCGCCCAGCCGTTGCCCTGCAGCGTTGCTTCAGGAGGCAGCCATGGAGGCTGCGCGGGCCTCTCGGACTTCCCGGACGTCGCGGCGAGCGCGGGTCGCCGCGGTCCTGGCTTTGAGCTTGGTGTCCGGAGCTTGCACCTACCCCCTGACAAGCGAACCCCCGGCGGACACTTCGCTATCCGATTCGCAGGCGGCACTTCCTGAGTCCCCTGTTGCGGATTTCTTCGCGCATGAAATGCTCAACCGGGGTGCGCCGGCCGTCGTCGTCCAGATCAAAGTCCGGGGTCGGGAATGGTCCCAGGCCTATGGAAGCCAAGACGTCGAAACCGGCGAACCCGTTGCCGTAACCGACCGGATCCAGGCCGGCGGCATCACTCAGTCGATGGTGGCGGTCTCGGTGCTCAAGCTGGTCCAGGAAGGAAAGCTTGGCCTTGAGGACCCCGTCACGGAATACTTCCCGGAATTCGAGCAGCTCGACCATCCGCCTGGCCCCGTCACCATCCGCTCCCTTCTGAACCACAGTTCCGGCCTGCCCGATGCGCCGGAAGCCATCTTGAAGGCCATGCCGCCCAAACAGGCCATCGACACGAGGTTCAGCATCCAGGACTATCTCCGGATGGCCGGGACGGTTCCGTGGGCGCACGCAAACTTCCAGCTCTTCCGTTACTCGGATGCCAACTACTTCGTCCTCGCCGCGATCCTGCAAAAGCTCCGCGGCCGACCACTCGGCGATGTCCTGAATTCGGACATCTTCGCGCCGCTGGGAATGAGCCACACCTCGCTGGCAGCCGAGCCGGATCGCGATGCCCGCGACATGATCCAGAGCTACGAATTCATCGACGGCGAGCGCATCAACGCCTCGCAGCCGGAGTATCTCATCGCTTCCCCCGCCGAGGGGGTCATCTCGACGGTGGGCGACATCAACACGTTCTATGCAGCGCTCATGCAAGGCCGCCTCCTGACGGCGGACACCCTCCGCGACATGCAAACCATGTGGCAGGAGGACCACGGACTCGGGTTGCAGCGTTGGAATGACGAATGCACCAACGGTTTCTACTACGGCTATGGGGGCAGCACCTGGTTTGCGAGCATCGCGTTGTCCACGAGCGACGGGAGCCGCCAGATAGCGATGAGCTTCGCCTATCCCTCCGACACGGAAAAGCACCTTGAGTCGACAGACGGGAGCGGCCAGCCGGAGTTCGAACAGCTCCGGGAGGTGGGCATCGCGGCGATGAACGGACTCTGCTGATTCACTCCGATGCCGGCGCCCCTGACCATGCAATTCCCCTCCTGCTAGGGTCTGACCATGGATGAGAATCTGGGGAAATTCATCGAGGACTTCGCAACACTGACCCGATTGGCCCAGTCTGGATTGGACCAGTCCGACGCCGAGCAGCTGCTGCAGGCGCTGACCGGGCATCTCGGCGTGCCCGCACATGAACTATCCGTGGTGGCGGAGGAGATCCCGCCGCACCGGTTGGTGGATGTGGACATCGTCATGGAAAGGCTTGCCGGCCGGGATCCGGACTATCGGCTGGTAGGCATCGGCGGTGGCGATCAACGCCACCATATGTCCTTCAGCGATATGCTCCAGCAGTCCCGCAGCTATCCGCGCTTTCCCATCGCCCAGCCGGATTACACCAACCTGGCCACGGGGCCGGATTCCCAGCGCCAGGCCGTGGCGCTGGGACTGTGGCTTTTCAACTATGGCGGCTCGCCCGTGGCAGTCCTCCAGCGCGAGGCCAAGATGGAACGACACCGGCAGACTGTCTCGCTCGAAGTCCTGGCCACCCGCCCTGCCGTCGCATCCGGGCTTCTGGCGGAGGTGCGTCGCGACATGGAACGCCAGAGTGTTTTCAAAGGCCAGATCGTCGCCCTCGCAGTCAGCGATTACGGGCCGAACATCAGCGGGGTGACCTTCATCAGGCGCCCGGAGCTGGCCAGCAGCGACGTGGTCCTTCCGGCCGGCCTCCTCGACAAAGTGGAGGGCCACACCCTGGGCATTGCCCGGCAATCGGCCATCCTGGCTGCGCACGGACAGCATCTCAAGCGCGGCCTCCTCCTCTACGGGCCGCCGGGCACCGGCAAAACACACACGGTCCGGTACCTGCTCAGCCAAAGCGAGGGTACGACGGCGGTACTCCTCTCCGGCGGTTCGCTCGCCAGGATTGCCGAGGCAGCCAAGATGGCCCGGGCCTTGGCGCCGTCCATCGTGGTGCTGGAGGACTGCGATCTGATCGCCGAGGACCGCAGCTTCGGCCACGGACCCAGACCTTTTCTTTTCGAAGTGCTCGACGCCATGGACGGGTTGGACAACGACGCTGACGTCGCGTTCGTGTTGACCACCAATCGCGTGGAACTTTTGGAACGGGCACTCTCCCAGCGGCCTGGACGAGTGGACCTGGCGGTTGAAATACCCCTTCCGTCCAAGCACGAACGGGTGGAGCTATTGAAGCTGTATTCGAGCGGACTCCGGTTCTCCCCTTCGGCGATCGAAGGTGCCGCTGCCCACACAGCCGGCACTACGGCGTCGTTCGCCAAGGAACTGATCCGACGCTCGGTGGTAGCGGCCGCGACGGCAGGCCAGGCTCCCGGCGATTCGCACCTGGGCGACGCGGTGGGCCAGCTCATGGCCGATGGCGAGGCCCTCACACGGAGCCTGCTCGGAAGCGACGACCGTGGGCCCCTCGCAAAGGAGTAGCCGCCGCCCAAGCTCAGTACGCCAAGGGCGCGCTCAGCCGGGGTTGCCCTCCTGTTCGGGCTCTTGGTCCGCGGGCGTCCACGTGAGCTTGACCGTGGCTCCGCCGTTGTTCTCGTCGATCCTCAGGCGCAGTTCCTCGCCGTAGAGGAACTCGTGTTCAAAATGCCGTCCGTCAATCCGAGCCGCATCCAGGAGCTTCGTCATCGCCGTTGCCATCGCCCGGCCCCAGTCATGCGGATTCTTGCTGGACGCGTCTTCAAGGGCTGAATAGCTGACCATAGATCAATTGTTCTCCGGCGCACGAAGTTCTGCCAGCGTCAATCTTGGCGCAGGTCCGTGACTGTGGAGACGGGTCAGTTGACAGGATCCGCAGGCAAGCGAAGTCCCGCCGCGGCCATGTCTGCCGCCAGGACACCAGCGAGCTTGGCATGCCCGGCAGCATTCAGGTGCACGCCGTCCACCAGGTCCCCGGCGACCTGATATTTGGTGATCCAATCGCCCACGCTGAAGAAGGTCGCTCCGGCCTTTGCCGCGATGGTGCCCAGTAGCGCGTCAACCTGCGTACGGCGGCCACCGCCGGCGTTGGTACCCCTTGCCAGGGTTCCGATCATCGCAATCTTCGCCAGCGGATACCTCTTCCTGAGGGCTGCAATGAGCCTGTTGGCATTGCTCGTGATCTGCTCATCGCTCACTTTGCGGGAAGCATCGTTGCCGCCGCCTTGGAGGACGATCAGGGGTGGCGTCCCATACGGCAGTACCCAGTCTCCGCGTTGCAGCGCATCGATATAGTTGCCGGTGGTGCTCGTGGCGGCCACGAAACCCGTTCCGCCGCGACCGACTGTGTACACCTTGTAGCCAATGGCGCCCAAGGCTGCCCGCGGCCAGGATCCTTCAGGCTGGGACTGTGAGTCGCCAATCAGGACGGCCGTGTGCCGGACGTCCGCGAGGATGATCTCGTTCCGGTTGTCGCCGGGATTCTTGTACAAGGACCCCACGGGAAGCTTTGACGGGTCCTGCCCCGAATCAACCTTCCTGGGACCTTGGCCCGCTGCCGCCGGACTCCCCGAGGGGGCAATCGGTGCCGCTGTTTGCCTGCCGCCGGATGAGTCGGACGGTACGGTGGCCGCTTGCGAACAGCCCGCCAAGAGCACTCCGGCGGCGATCACGGACGCAGAGAAGCGGAATATGCGAGATTTGTGCATCGTCCTGTACCGGGCTTGCTTTCTGTTCGGTTTAGCGGTGGTGAAGCACCATTCCATTACTCATAGGCGGGTGACGGTGCGAGCCGCCGGCCTGCCTACGTCGGAGTCTATTGGATCGGGACCGGGAAGGTCACCGCGACGTCGGAATTAACCTCGTCGGACGGCCGGTGTGGAAGAATTTCATTTCGCACCCCCATCCTTCCGACGCACAGATAGGAACCCCGTGCACGCACCGGCGCCCAAGCCGGGAACCCCGCCTGTCCCGGACGTCCGCTTGCGGCGATCATGGACGGGAAGGCTGCGCTCAGCGCAGCTCACGTTGGGCTTTGTCATCGTTTTCTGGGGATTGGGAGCCCTGACCTCAAGTCTTGCCACCGGACCGGACGCGCAGTGGCGGCTCAACGTCGCCCTGACCCCCCGCTCCTTGCCTGATCACTGGGAGGCCATCGTGGCTTCCGCCGCCTGGGCCAGGGATCTGACGGGCTATGTGCTGGATACTGCGTTGGTGCTGCTGCTGGGCGTGCCTTTGGAGCGGCGAATGGGGCGGCGAGCGTTCGCCATAGCTGCGGTCTCCAGCCAGATTCTTGGCGTCGGCATTGCCCTTGGATTCCTTGCTGTGGCCCAGGGCCTGCTCGGTAACTGGACCGAGGAGATAGGCAGTCACCTCTTCTTCGGTCCGAGTGCATTCATCATCGGTACGGCGATGGCGGGAACTGCGTCCGTGCCAACCCTGTGGAGGCGCCGCATCCGGCTGGTCGTCTCCGCCCTGCTCCTTCTCCTGGCCCTGTACAGCGGAGGCTTTGCGGATCTGGTCAGGCTCGGCGCCGCAGGTGCGGGCATGGCTCTCGGTCCATTCCTGATGGGCCGTCGGCCGCGGTTCGCGCGCCCGGTCAGTTCCCGGCACGAAGGCCGGGTGCTGCTCTCGCTGCTCATTGCCGCATCGGCGATCGGACCGGTGGTCGCCGGCCTGATCCCGCATGCCGTGGGACCGTTGTCCATCCTGCGTTTCCTGTTTACCAACATCCAACCTGTCGATCCCCAGACACTCCAGAGCCTCTGTTCGGATCCGGCGCAAGCGAAGGACTGTGCCGTCGCACAGCTGCAGTTGCGCGCCGGCGCCGGTGGGATCTTCATGGCCATCCTTCCGTCCTTCCTCCTGCTCCTGCTTGCGGAGGGCCTCCGCCGTGGACGGCGCTTTGCATGGGTGGGGACGCTCGTGATCCAGGTGGGCCTTTCCGTCCTGGCCGGAATTGCACTCGCCGGAGTCCTGCAGCCGTCTACTTCGGACACCGGTGCGAGCGAGGGGATCGTCGCAATCGAAGGTTCGGCCTCCTCGCAGCCATTCACCTTGGCACTCCCCCTCCTTTTGCCCCTTGCGTTGACCATCATCCTGCTCGCAACCCGGAAGCTGTTTCACGTCAAGGCGCCGAAGGGGACTTACAGACGCCTCGCCATCAGGGTTCTCGCGATGGCGGCCGTGCTCAGTGTTGTCTATGTGGGCGCCGGGCTCTTCCTTGCCCGGGAATTCTCCCCTGTTCCGGGGCTGCCGGACCTACTGGCGGATGTCCCTGACCGCTTCCTTCCGCTGGGCTTCGTCCTGGACGTGCCCCCGGCCATCTTCCCCCTGGGCACGGCCGCCGTTCTCGTGTACGAGGGCGTGGGGGTCGTCTTCTGGGCCGTCGCGGGTGTCCTGATCTTCAGGACTTTCCTCCACCAGTCCCACACCCGGCACGACGCCAGTACGGAGCGTGCCCGGAAGGTCATCAAGACGTGGGAGGGAAGCTCGCTGTCCTGGATGACCACCTGGCCGGGAAACATGTACTGGTTCTCAGCGTCCGGGCAGTCCTTTGTCGCCTACCGGGTCAGCACGGGGGTCGCCCTCACGCTCGGCGGCCCGGTGGGCCCCAAATCCGAGATGAAGGCCGTCTTCGACGAATTTGTCCTCTATTGCAGGGGCAATGGGTGGACGCCGTGTTTCTACTCCGTACCCCAGGAATTGCGCGACCACGCTGATGCCTCCGGTTGGAGCTCGGCACAAGTAGCCCAGGAAACGATCCTGCCTTTGCATTCGGTGTCCTTCAAGGGGAAGAAGTTCCAGGACATCCGCACGGCGTTGAACAATGCCTCGAAGGCGGGCATCCGCTACGAATGGACGCGTTACGCCTCGGCGCCGTTCTCCGTCCAGGTCCAGATCGAGGAAATCTCCGAAGAATGGGTGGCTGACAAGAACATGCCCGAAATGGGCTTCACCCTAGGCAGCCTCGACGAGCTCGACGACCCCGAAGTGCGTTGCCTGCTCGCAATCGACCAGCGCCACACCGTTCACGCCGTCACCTCCTGGTTGCCCGTTTACCGCAACGGGCACATCGTGGGCTGGACCCTGGATTTCATGCGACGACGCAGCGGCGGCTTCCGTGCCAGCATCGAATTCCTCATCGCTTCCGCGGCCCTCAGCCTCAAGGATGAAGGATGCGAATTCGTGAGCCTTTCCGGTGCGCCCTTGGCACGGGTCGAAGAGGATCCTTCCGAGATGCCACGCCCGAGGCTCCGATCCCGGCCTCCGGGCAACCTCGACCGCTTGCTCGACTGGTTGGGGGCGACTTTGGAACCGGTGTACGGGTTCAGGTCCCTCTTGGCGTTCAAGGCAAAGTTCCGGCCCCGGTACGAGCCCCTCTACATGCTCTACCCCGATGCCGCGTCCCTGCCTGCCGTTGGAACCGCCGTGGCGCGGGCCTACCTGCCAATGCTCAACCTCGGGGCCGGGCTTGCCTTGGCAGGCCGGATCTTCCGCTGGCCCAAGCGCGCCGGAACCTCAGCTCAAGGCCGCTCCTGAAGCCGGCTACGATTCATGCGACCCTGGCGACGTGTCCGACGGCGGGACCCCGCCGATCGGTACATTGCTGTGGTGCGCTTTGCCGTGGTGAAGTTGCAAGGCACTGAGCACCATGCCGAAATGGCTGAAGGCCTGGGGGACATTGCCAAGTTGCCGGCCCTCCTGGACGTCCCATTCTTCGCTCAACAGTCCCACATCATTGCGCAAGGCCAGAAGCCGCTCGAAGAGTGCCGTCGCCTCCGCGCGGCGCCCGGCCCCCAAAAGCGCGTCCACCATCCAGAAGGAACACGCAAGGAAGACTCCTTCCCTGCCCGGCAGCCCGTCGTCGCTGTCCTGCGGACGGTAGCGCAGCACAAAGCCGTCTTCCGTGAGCTCGCGCTGGATGGCGTCAATGGTGCCGATCACGCGTGGATCGTCGTGCGGCAGGAAGCCTACTTTGGGGATCAGGAGAAGGCTCGCGTCCAGTTCCTTGCTCCCATAGGACTGGACAAAGGTGTTGCGGTCCGCGTCGAATCCGTGGGTCATGACTTCGTCATGGATGGTGTCCCGCAAAGCCTCCCAGCGATCCAAGGGGCCGGGCATCCCCGATTCACGGATTCCGCGGACCATGCGGTCAGCTGCAACCCAGGCCATCACCTTGGAGTGCACGAAGTGCCGCCGCGGGCCGCGTACTTCCCAGAGCCCGTTGTCCGGCTGGTCCCAGGTGCTCTCAAGGTGGCGCATCAGGGCGGTCTGGATTGCCCAGGTCTCATCGCCGACGTTCATCAACGATGCGCGGGTCAGGGACAGGCAGTCGAGGACTTCTCCCCAGACGTCCAGCTGAAGCTGCTCCGCTGCCGCATTCCCGGTGCGCACCGGCGTCGACCCCTGGTACCCCGAAAGCCAGGTCAGCTCCGCCTCAGGCAACCTCCGGCGTCCGTGCAGGCTGTACATGATCTGGAGGTCGGCCGGGTCGCCTGCCACAGCACGCAGGAGCCAGTCCCGCCACGCGGCGGCCTCCTCGGTATAGCCCGCTGCGAGGAAGGCCTGGAGGGTCAACGTGGCGTCACGGAGCCAACAATAGCGGTAGTCCCAGTTCCGCGGGCCGCCGATCTGCTCGGGCAGCGAGGTG
This sequence comes from Arthrobacter bambusae, assembly GCF_022606295.1. Classification (GTDB taxonomy): domain Bacteria; phylum Actinomycetota; class Actinomycetes; order Actinomycetales; family Micrococcaceae; genus Arthrobacter; species Arthrobacter bambusae_A. The sequence goes on along the minus strand of NZ_JAHHZS010000032.1, from coordinate 19,845 downwards.
GTGGCGGCGGCAACAATGCCCCCGGTGGGCGCGTAGGTGAGGGCCTTCAACGTGATCAAGGAACGCAGTACGGCTTTCCGGTAAGGCCCCCGGACGGTGCAACGCTTGGACCAGTCCATCCAGAACGCCGCGGTGTCGTCGAGCGCGATATCTGCCTCGACCGTGCGTGGCCGCCGTTCGTGGCTCGGAGCCCAGGTCAGCACGAAGGGGATGTGGTCGCCGGCGTTCACCGTGAATTCGCTGACCGTCGTGAAGTCCTTGCCTTTCAACGGCGCCGGGGTCTTGAGGTAGACGGAGTCCGGACCGGCAACGGCGCGGAGGCCATGCCTGTCGCGGCGCACCCAAGGCACGACGTGCCCGTAGTCGAACCTCAGGATCAGCTCGCCGCGCATCTTGACCGTCCCGCGGATCCCTTCAACAACCCGCACGATGTCCGCGACGGCGTCGCGCGGGGGCATGAAGTCGATGACCCGGACGTGCCCCTCCTCGGTTTCCCAGTCTGTTTCCAGGATGAGGGTTCCGTCCCGGTACTGCCGGCGCGTGCAGATTCCCCCGGCCTCAGGCGCCAAAAGCCAGCGCCCTGCTTGCGGTGAATCCAGGAGCGCGGCGAAACACGCGGGCGAATCGAAACGTGGGAGGCACAGCCAGTCTATGGAGCCCGTCGTGCTGACCAGGGCCGCGGTGTGCAGGTCCCCGATCATCGCATAGTCTTCGATTCTCTGGCCGATAGGCGGTTGACCGTTCACAGTCCCTTTCCTAGTGCTGATTCAATGGCGGTTATGGCCTTGGCAGTGATCTCTTCCCGCTGGCCGGAACCTTCCACAGCGAGCACGATACCGCGCTCGGAGTACCGCTCCACCACGGCCTGCGTCTCGTTGCGGTAAAGCTCCAGCCGACGCCGGATCACCGGCGCTGTGTCATCGCTGCGGCCCCGCTCCTGCGCCCTGCGGAGCATTCGCGCCACGAGTTCGTCGTCGTCGACGGTTAGTTCGACGACGGCGTCAAGCTCCTGCCGGTTGCCGGCCAGGATGCCGTCCAAGGCATCGATTTGAGCCGTTGTGCGGGGGTATCCGTCCAGGAGGAACCCAGCCAGGACATCGGCGCCGCCAAGCCGCTGGCGGACCATGGCATTGGTGACGTGATCCGGCACGAACTCGCCGCTGTCCATGTACTTGCTCGCTTCGGCTCCGAGTTCCGTCCTGCCTCCAACGTGCGCGCGGAAGATGTCTCCGGTGGAAATGGCGGGTATACCGAAATGCCCGGCAATATGTTCGGCCTGGGTGCCCTTGCCCGAGCCGGGAGGGCCCATGATGATCAATCGCAAATGTCACCTGTCCGTTCGTGAAGCGGTTTCGCGTGCCCCGGCATTGTGGCTCGAGCTTAGCAACTGCGGAGCGCTCGCGGCAGGGCTTGACTCGCCCCTAGACCGTGGCGGGGTCGGTGTTGGCACCGCAAAGAATCACGGCCACGCGTTCCCCTTCGGCAGGAACATACGCTCCGGAGTTCACGGCCGCGAAAGCAGCTGCTGCGCCGTGTTCCACGACTATCCGGTACTGCTCCCAGAGCAGCGAGCGCGCCGCGGCGATGTCGTCGTCGGACACCAGGACCGTCCGGACGCCCGTGCGGACGGCCACGTCGAAACCGATCCGGCCGATCTGCCGGGCGCCGAGGGAATCCGCGGCGATCCCGGAGACGGCAACGTCGACAGGTGCGCCTGCGGCGAGGGCCGAATAGAGGGTGGGAGCATTGTCCGGTTCGACGCCGACAACCCGGGCGTGGCCTTCGACGGCGGCCGCGATTCCCGCCATGAGCCCGCCGCCGCCAACGGCCACCACCACGGTGTCGATGTCGCCCAGCTGGTCCAGGAGCTCCGAGCCCACGGTTCCGGCCCCCGCGGCGATTTCGGCTTGGTCGTAGGCATGGCAGTAGACCGCCCCGGTTTCCGTGGCGTAGTCGAGGGCGGCCTCAAATGCTTCGGCGTACTCGGTTCCGCGCTGGACCACCGTGGCTCCGCTGGCCTTGAGTTTCCTGACCTTCACGGCAGGGGCGGTTTCCGGGACAAAAACGGTTGCGGGCACACCGAGTTGGGCTGCGGCGTAGGCATTCGCCAACCCCGCGTTGCCGCCCGAGGCGACGACGATCCCGATTTCTTCCTTGAGCTCGCCGCGTTCCCGTGCGGCCAGCACACGGTTGAGCGCGCCCCTCGCCTTGAACGTCCCCGTGTGCTGCATGAACTCGCATTTGAACCACAATTGTCCGGCCACCGTCCCGGCATCCGCCTCGAAGACGGGTGTGCGGCGGATCCTCCCCGCAATCCGGGCAGCGGCTTCATCGACGTCGACGCGTGTGATCATGGGAGGTCCTCGTTCCGTGCGGTCCGATCGTGGGCAGGCGCTAGCCTCAGGCTATCGCCTACCGTGTGGGCTCACGCCGGTGGGGACTTAGAAGGACTCGACGTCGGCCGATCCGAGCTGCTGCCGGCGGGCCTGGCGGTTCCGCAACCAACGGCGGGCAAGGTCCACGGCGGCCCAGATTCCAGCGAGGGGAGACAGCACAACCACGCCGTAGATGAAGATCAGCCACGTCAGGATTGCCAAGGGCTGCTGGGCTCCGCTCAACCAGGACAACCCGCCGAGCAAGCCGATTGTCCAGAACAAAACCACGCCCAAGAGCACGGCTCCCGCCGGAAAATACTCGCTCCTCACTACAGCCATCAGCGTCTCCACCGGCTGCCACCTGCCTTCCATCACCGCGCCCGAATAACTTCAGTATGCATCCGCAAAAACGCCGGACACGGTCAGCGCGCGGGCGAAGTGACGAACATAACCACGAGGGCCGTGTCGCCACGGATTTCAGGGCCTATGTGAAGGGACGAATGGCGGCGTAATCTGTAAACACGCACGCTCGATAGCTGGAAAAATGGCTCCGAAGAACAGCCCGAAAAGTGGTTTGGCGCGGGTCCTGCGAAGGATCTTCGGATTCTTCGTGGTGAGTGCGCTGTGCGGCGTGCTGGCTGCCGGGCTCGTGGTCCCCGGCGTAGCGTCGGCCGGGATGGCCGTCAGCGGTTCGATCGAGTACTTCAACAACCTCCCGGGTGATCTGGTGGTCAACCCGCCGTCGCAGTCCACGAAAGTGCTCAGCGCGGACGGAAGGACGATCGCCACCTTCTATGCCGAGAACCGGGTTCGGGTCAGCCTGGACCAGATGTCGCCCTACATCAAGGAAGCGATTGTCGCCATCGAGGACAACCGCTTCTACGAGCACGGCGGCATTGACCCCCAAGGGATTCTCAGGGCATTGGCATCCAATTTCACCAAGGGCACCAACGAGGGTGCCTCGACCCTGACCCAGCAGTACGTGACCAACGTACTCAACGAGTCCCGTTTGGCGGCAGGCCAGACCGGGCAAGTGGTGCTCAGCGGTCAGAAAACCATTGGCGACAAGGTGCGCGAAATGAAACTCGCCGTCGAACTGGAGAAGAAATTCACTAAAGACCAGATCCTGGAGGGCTACCTCAATATCGTGTTCTTCAACCGGGACGCGTACGGCATCGAAGCCGCGGCGCAGCACTTCTTCAGCGTTTCCGCCAAGGACCTGAGTCTTCCGCAGGCCGCCCTGCTCGCCGGCCTCGTCAATAGCCCCAGCTACTTCGACCCCTCCGTCCATCCGGACAACGCCATCCAGCGCCGCAACCTGGTGCTGTCCGACATGCTCGCTCAGGGCAAGATCCAGCAGGCAGCGTATGCCGCCGCCGTCGTCACTCCCTTGAAGCTCACCATCACACCAGCGAAGCAAGGCTGCGCCGCCGCAAACATGGCCGCGTACTTTTGCGACTACATCTCCCACCTCATCCTCAACAACCCTGCGTACGGTGCCAGCGTCACGGACCGGGAACAGCTCCTGTACAGCGGCGGCTTGACGATCACCACCACGCTGGACAGCCGGCTCCAGGCAGTCGCCCAAACACAGGTCGATGCCACGGCAGGCGCGAACCCGGACAAATGGGGCGCCTCCTTGGTCACAGTGCAGCCCGGCACGGGCAAGATCCTGGCCATGGCGCAAAACACGGTATTTCTTCCCCAACCCAGAAAATTCGATACCCAACTCAACTTCAATGTCGATTCCAAAGACGCCAACGGCAATGATCTCAACGGAGCCGGAGGCTTCCAGCCGGGTTCCGCCATGAAGCCGTTCACTTTCACGGAGTGGCTCAACGAGGGCAAGTCCATGACCACGGTGGTGGACGCGTCGAGGAGGGTCTACCCACTAGGATTCCCTTGGAGGGACAGCTGCGGGCGGGTACTGGGCGGCTACAGCACGGCCCAGAGAATTGCCGGCCTGGGCACAGCTGACGATCTCCGCAACAACGACGAGGGCTACTACCGTCCCATGCCCGTCAACTATGGGCTCTACAACTCCATCAACACCGCAACCTTTGCCGAGGCGGCCCAACTGGACTTCTGCGGCATCCAGAAGGTGGTGGACGCGGTGGGCCTCCACAGTGGCGTGGACAACGCACCGGTCAACATGCACCAATTGGGCAATCTCCTCGGCGGCACCGAAATATCGCCGCTCGTGATGGCCGACGCCTTTGCCACTTTCGCCGACGACGGCACGTACTGCTCGCCGATCGCCATTGTGGGCATCACCGATCCCTCCGGCGGGAAGCTGCCCGCCCAAGCCGGTTCATGCCACCCCGCCATCAAGCCCGAGGTTGCCCGGGGCGTCAACTCGGCACTCCAGGACGTCTTGAAGCGGGGATCCGGCATTTACATTCAGCCGAAAGTCCAGGACATGTTCCCCACCGCGGCAAAAACGGGAACGAACAACAGCAACGGCTCCACGTGGGTGGTCGGATACACCACGGGGCTCGCCACGGCGTCCTTCTTCGGCGACACCATGGCAGGACAGAGCCGGGCCGGACAAAACGTCACGATCAACGGCAAGTTCTACACCGCCATCGACGGATACATGCTGGCGGGGCCGCAGTGGGCCAACTACATGACACAGGTCGCCGGGCTGTACCCGGCGGCTGCTTTCCCTGCGCCGCCCGCGTCCATGACGGGCACGCCCCCGCCGAGTCCTTCCCGGTGAGAATTCCGGTCGATGAGGGACACGACGGCCTGCACAACCCCGGGGGTTACGCGGATTTCCTGTGAGTTCCGGAAGAGTTCGGCTACCCGCAATTGAACCTGTCGTGAACGTTTCTGCCGTGCGGCCCAATTCGGGGGACGGAGGCCCTCCCCGCAACAAGAATCAATCGGGGACGCATTCTCGAACGATAAGAACGCAATAGCGAAGGGTCTTACTTCCATGAAGACAGCCAAGAAAAACAGGCTTGCCACAGCAGCGGTCCTGGGGGCCGTGCTGGTGGCCGGGTCCGCGGTGGCGCCGGCGATGGCCGACGACGCTTCACGCGGCGGCCAGGACGTCCAGGGCCAGCAGGCATCAGACGGCAGCAAGGGCCAGGGCGGCCAGGGCGAAACGGCGAAGCACGTCCTGCTGCTTTCGGTGGACGGCCTTCACCAGAAGGACCTGGATCTCTACGTGAAGAACCACCCGACGTCGGCGCTCGCGTCGCTGGTCAACCACGGCACCAGCTACACGCACGCCCAGACTCCCGTGCCCTCGGATTCCTTCCCCGGCATGGTCGGCCAGCTGACCGGCGGCAATCCCGGGACCACCGGCGTCTACTATGACGACACCTTCAACCGGGCACTCCTGCCGGCAGGCACTACGGATTGCAAGAACACCGCGCCCGGCGCCGAGGTGGCCTTCACCGAAGCGGCGGACAAGGACCAGAACGCCCTCGACGCCGGCCAGGGCCTGCCCGGGCTTCCGGGCAGCATCCTGAACATGACCGGACAGCCCGGTTCGCTCCTGGACCCCGCAGCCCTCCCGGTTGACCCGGCGACGTGCAAGCCGGTCTACCCGCACCAGTACTTGAAGGTGAACACGGTCTTCGAAGTGGCGAAGAGCGCTGGCCTGACCACCGCATGGTCGGATAAGCACCCGGCCTATGAAATCCTGAACGGCCCTTCCGGGAAGGGCCTGGATGACCTCTTCACCCCGGAAATCAACAGCAAGGCCGCCGCTCCGTTTACTGGCGACTGGACGCAGGACAACGCCGCTACCCAGCAGTACGACGGCTACAAGGTCCAGGCCGTGCTGAACGAGATCGACGGCAAGGACCACTCCGGCACCAAGACAGCCGGAGTACCGGGCATCTTCGGGATGAACTTCCAGGCCGTCTCGACGGCACAGAAGCTCCCGACGTCGGACGGCCTCACCGGAGGTTACCTTCAGGGCGGCACCGTCCCCGGGCCGCTTTTGAGCAAAGCCCTGGACTTCGTCAACGCTTCCGTGGGCAAGTTCGAGTCCGAGCTGGCCGCTTCCGGTCACGCCAAGGACACCACGGTGATGCTTTCGGCCAAGCACGGACAGTCGCCGATGGACTCTTCGACGCTGACCAGGGTTCCTGACAGCGCAATCATCGATGGCCTGAACGCGGCATGGAAGTCGGCGCACCCCGGCTCGGCAGACCTCGTGGCCTTCTCCACCGACGACGACATCATGCAGCTGTGGCTTTCGGACCACTCGCAGGCGGCAGCCAAGTTCGCCAAGGACTACCTGGCAGCGCACTCGGCCGCCGGCAACGACGTCAACGGTGCCGCCAAGACCGTGACAACCTCGGGGTTGAGCAAGGTCTACGCGGGCAGTGAGGTTGCAAACTACTTCGGCACCAAAACCAGCGACGCACGCTACCCGGACATCCTGGGCATCGCCCAGACCGGCGTGGTGTACACGGGCGGCAAGGCCAAGATCGCTGAACACGGCGGAGCCAGCGCGGACGACCGCGATGTGCCCCTCGTGATCTCAGGCGGCAACGACCAACACGCCCGGACCGTGACCACCGCCGTTGAGACGACGCAGATTGCGCCGACCATCCTGAAGACGCTTGGCCTGGATCCGAACAAGCTGCAGGCCGTGCAGATCGAGGGGACCAAGGCACTCCCCCAGCGCTGATCCAGCGCACTTCGAACACTGGAGGGGCCCCGCGGCCGGACGGCCGCGGGGCCCCTCCCTTGTGATCTTCGAACCCGTGGCCGCACGAAATGAACCGTTCGGCTGGCGAAGCTGCATTGGGCGCCACGCGACGTCTGCTTACAATCAAACGTCAGCAACTACTGAGGGAACCATGAAGAAAATCACCACAGCCCTGCTCGCGGCCGGGCTCGTCCTCTCCGCATCGGCTTGCTCCGCACCGCAGCAGCTGAGCACCGCGGACACCTGCAGCCGGGTCAAGACCGTCATCTCGAACCCCACGAACACCACGGACAAAACGGGAACCATCCGGGTAGCCAACCAGCTCCGCCCGATCGAAACCGTGTCCTCGGATGAGCTGAAGCCCACCCTGAAGACGATCGTGGACTACCTTGACGAGTCCTCGAAGGACAGCCCGGATACCGCGAAGCTCAACGCGCTGAAGAACGATTACCAGAACGCGGGCACCAACTACAGCAAGTACTGCGGCGGCTAAAGCCAGCTTGCATTCCGGACCCGAGGACTGGCCATGGCTGCCCAGTCCTCGGGTGCATTGCGTCGGTATGGCGTGCGCTGTGTCGGCTTCATCCTGCCTGTGAACGGACGCTGACCGCATGGATGGTTCGAACCCGCGGGACGTTTTCCGGATTCCCGGCTACCTGGCTTTCTGGTCGGCCTACACAGTGTCGGGTTTTGGAACCTACATCACCACTTTGGCCCTGCAGGTCCTGGTGCTGGATTCGCTCCGAGGAACAGCAACCGACGTCGGTCTGCTGAACGCTGCCCGGTGGCTCCCCTATCTCTTCTTCGGATTGCTCGCAGGTGCCCTCGTCGACCGACGGCCGCGGAAGCCCGTGCTCGTGGGAACAGACCTTGCGCGGGGCATCCTCCTGCTGGCCATTCCTGTTCTCTACGCCGTGGGACGGCTGAACCTCGTTGTCCTCATCGTCTTCGTAGCTTTCTTCGGCGTGTTCTCCCTCTTCGGCGACGCGGCATCCCAGTCGTTCCTCCCTCGGATCGTGGGCAGGCGGGACTTGCTGGCTGCACACGCGAGGGCCGACCAAAGCGATGCCGTCGCCCAGACTTCCGGCCCGCTGGTTGCCGGCGGCTTGGTCACGCTCCTGGGGGCTCCCTTCGCTGTCCTCGCCGACGCCGTGTCCTATCTCTTTTCCGCGCTGGCGATCTCCCGGGTGCGTGTTGTGGAGCCCCGGGAAGTATCCGGCTCATCCCTGCGAGGCCTCCGCGCGGAGATCGCCGAGGGACTCCGCTGGGTCTACCGGCACCGCGTTCTTGCGCCAATGGCCGTCGGATCCCACGTCTGGTTCCTCGCCAACAGCATGCTCGGAACAGTCTTCGTATCCTTCGTCTTGCTCGAATTGAGGTTGTCGCCTTTCGAGCTTGGCATCACGCTGGCGGCCGCCGGCGTCGCGGGGCTGCTCGGGAGCAGCTTCTCGACCAGGTTCGGGATGCGATGGGGTGCCGGGCGTGCGGTGATCATTTGCAATTTCCTCATGTCGGTCGGCTGGGCGATCATCGCCGTCGTGCCTACCGGCAACGGACAGAAGTGGCTCGTGATTCTCTTGCTGGCCGCGGGGCAGGCCGTCTACGGACTGGCCCTGGGACTGAGCAACGCGAACGAGATGGGTTACCGGCAAGCGGTAACACCGGACCATCTGCAAGGACGCATGAACACCACAATTCGGTCCGCGAACCGCGCGATGATCGTGGTCGGCGCACCGGCCGGCGGACTCCTCGCGGTATCAATCGGATACCAGCCGACGTTGTGGATCGGAATTGCGGGATTCGCGGCGGCGGCGTTGCTCCTTGCGGCCTCTCCGTTCCGCTCTGCGCGGCACGGCGACGCTGTCCAGGGCAGACGCCAGTAAGGGCTGGAGCTTCGCGACCCGCAGCCCGGCCGCCGTTACAGCGCGGTGTGCTTCCCGAACGGATGGTGGCCCGTGGCCGGCTGTCCGTGGCTCCCCAGCCATTCGGACAGGGCCTCGCGCAAGATCTCGCTGGGCGTGAGGCTAAGCGTTTGTGAAGCCGACTCCAGGGCGCGGTCCAGTTCTCCGGGAATCTGGAAGTCCAAGGGCGAGGGACGGCGGTCTTCCTGCGATTCGGAAGGCACGCCATCGCCGCGCAACAGCTTGCCGACGGCTGGCTTCATGTCATCTTCAGTCCACGCCGAAAGGCGCTCGAAATGACTCACATCTCGTGTCATGATTTTCCCTCCCATCAATCAAGCATCCTCCGTTGTCGGGCCGCCGTCACCCTCTGCGAGTAATTACTCTCTAACCATCGCGAATTGCGTCGGGCGCGCGGCGAGGCCACGGGTTCATGTCCCGTTTTGGCGGCCCTGTTGGCTGGTCCCGGCGGAGGTCGACCGGGCCCGTTCGAAGACCCAGGAGTCGCAGAACGGACCCGGCGCTCACGCTTAAGGGTGAGACCGCGACGGACATCGATCAGCGCAGGGCTGGTGCCGTCAGAGTGATCTTAGGGCTTGGGCGGATTCCGGTCTAGGGAATCGAAGGACCGGGGTTGTAAAACCTTGACCGCTCTTTCCCTGCAGGAGGCCTAGTGGGAGGATGCCTATAGGTGCGGACCAGCTACGAGAAGGACGGGAAACGGCATGTCGACCCAGGAATCCGTGGAAACAGAGCGCAAGTACGACGCCGACTTGGAAACGCCCCTTCCCGCGTTCGAGGACATCACCGGCGTCGAACAGGTCGCAGATCCTGCGGATCATCAACTCGAGGCCGTCTACTTCGATACAGAAGGCCTGGTCCTTGCCAAGCACCGGATCACCTTGCGGCGCCGCTCCGGAGGCATCGATTCAGGCTGGCATTTGAAACTGCCGGCAGACCGGGACAACCGCGTGGAGATCCAGGCGCCGCTGGGGCAGCCTGAGATCGTCCCGGAGGAGCTGGCGGAGCGTCTCATCGTCTTCACCCGCGGCGAGGAGCTCAGGCCCGTGGCCAGGATCCATACCCGCCGCACTTTGCACCGGCTACACGGAAGCGACGACGTCACGCTGGCCGATTTCATGGATGACCACGTGACCGCAGAGACCTTGCACCCGAGGCAACTGGAGAGGCGCTGGCGGGAATGGGAAATCGAGCTGGTCCACGGCGACGAATCCCTGTTCGAGAGCGCGGAGAGTGTCTTGTCAGAGGCCGGCGCAACCCCCTCCGGGCATGCGTCCAAGCTTGCGCGTGCCTTTGGCACGGCCTGGCCGGCAGCCGTGCCGGCGCCGCCGAAAGCACGTCGGAAGGGTTCTGCGGGCGACGCAATAGTTGCCTACATCGCCGCGCAGATCGCTGAAATCACCGAACTGGATTCCGGAGTCCGGCAAGGCGTCGACGACGCTGTTCACCGCATGCGCTCGGCCACCCGCAGGCTCCGCTCGACGTTGTCCGCTTACGGCAAGCTCTTCGACGCCGATGCCGTGGATCAGCTCAAGGCCGAACTCAAATGGCTGAGCAAGGTCCTGGGCAAGGCACGGGATGCCGAGGTGTTGCGGGACCGGATCGGGGAATTGATGAATGAACAACCCGACGGCTCGGTGTCCGCTCCAGCTGCCAGCAGGATCAATGACGAACTCGAGGCCGCCTTCAACTCCGGGTATCGCGAGATGCTCCGCTCCTTGGGAACGAAACGCTATTTCCGGCTCCTGGAGTCACTCGAGGAATTCCGCGACGAGCCTCCCGCGAAACCTCGTGCGGGGAAGAAGGCCCGTCCCGTCACGGCCAAGCTGGCCGGGAAAGCGGTCAAGCGGTTGCGCCGGTCCCAGAAGGCAGCGGCCGGGCAAACCGGCGTCGAAGGCGACAGGGCATTGCATCAGGTCCGTAAAGACGCAAAACGGCTGCGCCATGCAGCCGAAGCGCTGCGGGACGTCCACAGGAAACCCGCTGTGAAACTGGCCCGCAACGCCCAGAAGATCCAGAAGATCCTAGGAGAGCACCAGGACAGCGTTGTCAGCCGCTCGGTGCTGCTCCGGCTCGCGAGCGATACCGGCGGATCGGTGGAGGACAACTCGCCATACCGCCCCTTGCTCGCTGCCGAAGAGCAGCGAGCAGCGGATTCCGGGGCACGTTATGAAAAGCTCGCCAAGAAGAAGCGCCTACATCCCCTGTGATGAACGTAACGGTGAGGGAGATGGCTAAGCGGCACGTGGATTGGATCTCAGAGGCTCAGCCTTCGCACTCTACGCAGTACGCGTGACCGTTCTTTTCACGGGCAATCTGGGAGCGGTGACGGACGAGGAAACAGGAGTAGCACGTGAACTCGTCTTCCTTCTGGGGAACGACCGCAATGATGAGTTCCTCGGCCACGAATTCGCCGCCTGGTACCTCGTTGCCTTCAAAAGCATCGGCCTCGTCAAGCTCCCGTACAACGCTGCGGGCATCCGGAGCATTGGCAGACTGCAGGGCCTGAAGTGACGTGCTTTGGGATTCCGCGACGTCGGAGCGGAGTTCGTCGTAATCGGTTGCCACCTGGGGTTATCTCTTCTCTTGTATATTTGCTGGCGAATGTGCAACATACACCATGCGGCTGCTATTCCCCACAATGTGGCAAAAATCGTGCCCTATTCGTCACGTCCGTTCCAGGCGGCTTAACGCGGCCCGATAGCCGGCTCAGGGCCTGGATCGGCCGTCAGGTCCGCCGCCCCTCCACGCTCGCGGCCGACGTCGCGGTGGAGCTCCCTGTCCAGCCCGTGGCCGTTGGCGAGCTGGACGAGCAAGTCGCCAAGTTGCGTGACCTGCTCCGTTGTCAGCGGGGCCAGGATCTCTGCTTCATGCTGTTCCGCGATTCCGCGCAGTTCCCGCAGCACGCGCTTGCCGGCGTCGGTGAGATGGAGTTCATAGTTCCGCCGGTCCGTGCTGCTGCGGACCCTCTCCACGAGGCCGCGTTCCTGAAGCGAGTCGATGAGTGAGACCACCCGGCTGGGGACGGCACCGAGCCGGTCCGCAAGCCGGCGCTGGCTCAATCCCGGAGCGCGACCGAGCAGGCGGATGACACCGGCGTCGCTGGGCGTGAGCCCGATCTCCCGGGTGCGGTCGGCAAAGCGGGAGGAGGCCACGGCCCCTAGCTGCGACAAAAGAAAAGCAGTCCGTTTCGGCCGGCCCGGCGTGGCTAAGTCCATGGATTCAGGATACATGCTTGACAGAATAATTCTAGAGGTGAACTATTTTAGTAGTGATGCAATTACGAGATATCGGCCAGCACTAGAAAGGTCCAGCCATGAGTAGTCGTTCTATTCCCGATGAAGGCGGCCGTCCAGCTCGGTCGGGCGGCCCGCACCCCGGCGTTCTAGCCCTCGTCAGCCTGGGCATTTTCCTCGCCAGCCTCATCACGTCCGCAATACTGACGGGAGGCCAGACCTTCGTCTCGCCCTTTGCCCAGGCGGAGCATGTGGCCGCATTCTTCCAGCAAAACGTCGCCGCGACGCGAGTCGGCGGAATGCTCCAATTCGGCTCCGCAGTGCCATTGGGAATCTACGCGGCTACCATCTACGCCCGGCAGCTCCGGCTCGGGGTTCGTGTTCCCGGACCGGCCATCAGCTTCTTTGGCGGCGTCAGCTCAGCGCTCTTCCTGATGTTGTCAGGTTCCGTGACGTGGCTGTTGAGCCGGCCCGAAATCACCGCGGATGTGACGCTCACCCACGCACTCGCATTCCTCGCGTTCATCACCGGCGGCGTCGGCTTCGTCGTCGGAATCGGCCTTCTCATGGCGGGCGTGGCCGTCCCCGCCTTGATCCTGGGCTTCATGCCACGTTGGCTGGCTTGGACCGGCCTGGTCATTGCCGCACTGTCAGAGTTGAGCTTCCTGTCCATGGCGATCGAGCCCCTTCAGTTCCTGTTGCCGATCGGACGCTTCGGCGGCCTGCTCTGGTTGGTTGCCGCCGGCTTCCTGCTCCCGCGCACCCGGGCAGCAGCGAACCAAGAACCCCGGGCGCATGCGTCCGGGGCAAGCCAAATGCACCGCGCAAGCCGGACAACGCCATGACGACGGCGGATCCCATCCGGCCGCTGTCCGGCAAGGTCGCGCTAGTCACCGGAGCGAGCCGCGGAATCGGTGCGGAGGTCGCAGCTGTGCTGGCTGGCGCCGGCGCCGACGTTGTCCTTGCCTCTCGTGACGACGCCCGCCTCTCCCAACAGCTTGCCGCCATTACTTCGGGCGGCGGGAATGCGGTGGCTATGACCGTGGATGTGGGCGACGAGGACTCGGTGAAAGCCCTCATGGCCCGGATCCGGGATCGCTTCGGCCGGCTGGACGTCGCGGTCAACAATGCCGCAGGCGGCGGTCGAATCCCGGCACCCCTGGCCGAGTGGGCGAGCGCGGAGTTCGACAGTGCAATCTCAGTCAACCTTCGGGGAGCGTTCCTCTGCCTGAAATACGAAATCGAGCTCATGCTGGCAAGCGGGAACAGCGGGGCGATCGTGAACATGTCCTCCACAGCAGGCGAACAAGGCGTCGCCGGCATGAGCGGCTATGTGGCGAGCAAGTTCGGCGTCGGCGGCCTGACACGGGTTGCTGCCCTCGACTACGCATCGCACGGGATCAGGGTCAACGCCATTGCTCCGGGCCCCATCCTCACCGAGCGGCTTGCAGAGGCGGGCCAGGCCGCCCAGGATCGCGTCGCCGCCGCTGTGCCGCTGGGCCGGATCGGCTCCACGACCGATGTTGCTGCGGCGGCCCTCTGGCTCTGCTCGGACCAGTCCTCGTTCGTCACCGGAACCGTTCTCGCCGTCGACGGCGGCCGGCTGGCAGGAACGCCAGCGTTCAACACCAGCAGAAGCCACTGAGGCCCGACCTACCCCGATCCTTTCCAGATCCGGCGCCACCACGGCCTCTTGCCCGCAAGTTCCTGGTTCACGGATTCCCGGGCCGCGATTGCCTCGGCAGCCGCCGCCCGGCGCTCGCGCCAGCGTTCCAGCTCGACGCCGACGTCGCGGGTTTTCGTGATCACCGGCGGGCCGCCCTGGAGCTGGCGCCGCGCGTCGATGACCCGGGCGTTGAAGTCCTCCACCAGATCGCGCACCTGCTTTTCCGAGTAAAGCGCATCGAGCTTTGCATCCAGTTCGGCATCCTCGGTCCGGAGGAGAATGGCCTTCGGGCCAAGGCCACTGAGATGCTCGCGCTGAATGAGGCCTTTGACCCACCAATCGGGATCGTAGCGCTCCCCCAGCCCGGGGATCGGTTTGCCTGCGTACTTCAGGTTGTCGAACTTCCCTTGTGCCATGGCGTCGCGGATCAGGTATTCAACCCGCGCGGCGTCATCCACCTTCTTGCGCTTCTGCCGCTCTTCTTCTTCGGCGGCTTCCAGTTCGGCTTCTTCTTCGGCCGTCATGCCGGTCGCGCGGACGTTCCGCAGCTCCATGGCTCGCTCCAGCCGGCGCTTGAATGCACTGCTTTCGCCGTTCACGGATAATCACCGCCTTCGCTTGCGGAAATCTTGAATCTGCGTCCTAGTATTCCGCAAACCCTCGGGGCTGAGTATCTACCCTGAGGCCACTCAAATCGGGACCATCCAGTGGACATCAAAGCAGAGAACATTACAGTGACAATCGACGGCAAGGACGTCTTCAAAAGACGAAGAGTCCACGCGACACCCGGGGCATCCCTGGCGTTTGTTGGACCCAGTGGGTGCGGAAAGACGGGCGGGTGCTCGTAGAGGGCCAGGAAGCCACGAGCTGGGATGACCGCCGTCGCCGCCGGTTCTGGCAGCAGCACGCCGCATTTGTCTTCCAAGACAACGGCCTCATCGATGAGGAATCGGTCGAGTGCAACGTCCGTCTCTCCCAAATGTCATTGTTCGGCGTCAGGACGCGCCTGAAAGCCAGCATTGAAAGTGCACTCGAGCGGGTGGGCCTCACCGGACGGGGCAGCTAGAAGGTCGCGACCCTGAGCGGTGGGAAGAAGCAGCGCGCGGTGCCGCCGTCATCATAGCCACGCACGACGAGTCACTCGTCAAGGCTTGCGACATTTCGGTACGACTTGGTCCTCCGGTCGAACCGCTCCCCTCCCGCTAGCTCTGTTCACGCCCAGCGCACCTCACTAACCTGACTGGTAACGGCTAGTTCAGGAAGAGGGTCACCATGGACGAACAGGGCATTCTCCACCGCATCCAATCACTCGTGGAGGAGGAACGGGAGCTCCGGGAGAAAGCTGAGGCTGCCCCGCCGGGTCCTGCGCACGCCCCGGACCGCGCAAGGCTGGAGCGTATTGAACAGGACCTGGATCAGTGCTGGGATCTGCTGCGGCAACGACGGGCCAAGAGACAGTACGGGGAGAACCCGAACGAGGCGAAGCCACGGCCCCCGAAGCAGGTGGAAGGCTACACCGGCTGAGCCGCCCTACAGCGCCGACCACGGCACGGGTCAGGCGCATGAGCACGGTGACGTTGATTCACGGGGCAGCCAGGGGCAACGACGATATGCCCCGGCCGCTTTCCTTCGCGACGCGCAGGGCCGTGGCCTGGCCGTTGGTGGCGTTCCATTCACATAATGACACTCAGTCTCATTATGTAAGAGTGGATACTGGAGAGATGCCCTCAGACCATACGAAGCCCGTCATCGGGCGCTCCACCGGACGCCCGGCGACGATTGATCCGGACGCCGTGGCCGGCGTCGCGCTCCGGCTTTTTGCCGAGAACGGCTACGAGCGGACATCAATGGAGGACATCGCACGCGAGGCCGGAATCGGGCGGAAGAGCCTCTACCGCTACTTCCCCAGTAAGGCCGACCTCGTCTGGGGCGGCATGGAACCGGTGGTGGAAGCCTCGGGCCGAGCGCTGGAGAACGCCCGCACAGCGGAGCCGTCCGACGGCGGCATCCTCGCCGGGCTGGCGGCGGCCGCCGTCGCCGGGGTTTCGGCGCTCCCGGACCTTACCGTGACGCGCGGGCGCCTGCGCCTGATCGCAGAACACCCGGAGCTGGCGAGCAGGAGCTACGACGCCCTGGCCCCACAACGGGACCGGGCACGGCTATACCTCGTTTCGCAGGGCGTCAGCGAAAGCGCGGCAGGCTATCTGTGCGCCGCGTATCTCGGGGCGACGTTCGAAGCGTGGATGCAGTGGGCCGTGGGGACGGAGCCGGATCTGGTGCCGTATTTGCTTGAGGCCATGGCCGTGCTGCGTGTTCCGACCGCCGGACCCGGCGGATAACTTATGCCTGGGAGGGTAAATGACAATTCGAAGCGCGGGCATTCTGTTATACCGGCGGAATTCCGCGGCGGAGTTGGAATTCTGGATAGCCCACATGGGCGGGCCCTTCTGGGCCCACAAGGCTGCACGTTCCTGGTCGATCCCCAAAGGCGAATACCTCGAAGACGAGGATCCGCTCGTCGCCGCCAAGCGTGAATTCGCCGAGGAGATGGGCACTCCCCCGCCCGACGTCGACTATCACCAGCTGGGCATCTTCCGGCAACCGTCGGGCAAGCTCGTGGCGGCCTTCACCGCGGAGTCGGATTTTGAACCGGAGAGGATCGTGAGCAACACCTTCGAGCTGGAATGGCCACGCGGATCTGGCGTCGTTCGGAGCTATCCGGAGATTGACGACGCCATCTGGGCCACGGAGGCCGTTGCCCGCACCAAACTGGTAGGCGGGCAGGTGCCGATCCTCGACGCGTTGATCCTGCACCTGGGGAGTGGTGGCTGAGCCCTGCCCGGACCGGTCAGGAATGGAGAAGCGCCGCTTTCGGGCCGCGCCTAGAATGGCGGTCATGGACAACCGTCCTCGCCAGCTTCGTCCCCTAATGACTCCAGGAGTGATCATGAGCGACTCTTCCACCGAGGGAATCAAGACCGTGCTGCATCCCGTATCCGACCTCGCCGCGGCCAAGGCGGTGTACACGGCGTTGCTCGGGACACCGCCGCAGGCCGACGGACCGTATTACGTCGGCTTCGACGTCGCGGGCCAGCACATCGGGCTCGTTCCGGGAGGTGGCCCGCAGGCCATGACCTCGCCCGTCGCCTACTGGCACGTCTCGGACATCGAGGCAAAGCTGGCAGAGGTGACCGCCGCCGGCGCTACCCTGAAGGACGCACCCCGCGACGTCGGAGGAGGCCGCTTGGTGGCCACCGTCACCGATCCGGACGGCAACGTCCTCGGGCTGCTTCAGGATCCTCAATAGCCCACCGGACTTGCCGACGAAGACCGAAGACGACCCCCGCGTACCAGATGGAGACACGATGAGCACGGCCACGAGCACCGACACCCAGTCGCCTGAGCTGCATACTGCCGACACCCACGATCTGATTCGCGTGCAGGGCGCGCGGGAGAACAACCTCAAGGACATCAGCATCGAGCTGCCGAAGCGTCGGTTGACGGTGTTCACGGGCGTCTCCGGCTCGGGCAAGAGTTCACTCGTGTTCGCCACGATCGCCGCGGAGTCGCAGCGCATGATCAACGAGACGTACAGCACCTTCGTGCAAGGGTTCATGCCGACCATGTCGCGGCCGGATGTGGACCTGCTCGAAGGACTCACCACGGCGATCATCGTCGACCAGGAGCGGATGGGCGCGAACACCCGTTCCACCGTCGGTACCGCCACCGATGCGAACACCATGCTGCGCATGCTCTTCAGCCGACTTGGCCAGCCGCACATCGGATCGCCCCAGGCGTTCTCGTTCAACGTCGCCTCGGTTTCCGGCGCGGGCGCGGTCACCTTCGAGCGCGGCGGTACGACGACGAAGGAGCGGCGGAGTTTCAGCATCACCGGCGGCATGTGTCCGCGCTGCGAAGGTCGGGGCTCGGTCACCGACTTCGACCTCACCGCACTGTACGACGCCAGCAAGTCGCTCTCGGAAGGCGCCCTCACGATTCCCGGCTACAGCATGGACGGCTGGTTCGGCCGCATCTTCAGCGGCTCCGGGTTCTTCGACATGGACAAGCCGATCAGCAAGTACACGAAGAAGGAACTCCACGACCTCCTCCATAAGGAGCCCACCAAGATCAAGGTCGAGGGAATCAACCTCACCTACGAAGGCCTGATCCCGAAGATCCAGAAGACCATGCTCTCCAAGGACCCGGAGGGAATGCAGCCGCACATCCGCGCCTTCGTGGAGCGGGCGATCACCTTCACCACGTGTCCCGAATGCGATGGCACCCGACTCACCGAAGCCGCCCGCTCGTCCAAGATCAAGGGAATCAGCATTGCCGACGCATGCTCGATGCAGATCAGCGACCTTGCCGAATGGGCGCGCGGCCTCGACGAACCCTCAGTGGCACCGCTGCTCAAAGGGCTGCGGCACCTCCTCGACTCGTTCGCGGAGATCGGTCTTGGCTATCTCTCACTCGATCGGCCGGCCGGCACACTGTCCGGCGGTGAAGCGCAGCGCACCAAGATGATCCGGCACCTGGGCTCCTCGCTCACCGACGTCACCTACGTCTTTGACGAGCCCACCATCGGCTTGCACCCGCACGACATCCAGCGCATGAACAAACTCCTGCTGCAGCTGCGGGACAAGGGCAATACCGTGCTCGTCGTGGAGCACAAACCGGAGGCGATCGCGATCGCCGATCACGTCGTCGACCTCGGTCCCGGCGCTGGCACCGCCGGCGGCGAAGTGGTCTTCGAAGGTACCCTCGAAGGGCTGCGGTCCAGCGGCACCCTGACCGGGCGCCACCTGGAGGATCGCTCAACCCTCAAGCAAGCGGTGCGGACAGCCGCCGGTGCAGTGGAGATCCGCGGGGCCACCCAGAACAACCTGCGCGACGTCGACATCGACATTCCGCTGGGGGTCCTGGTTGTGGTCACGGGCGTCGCAGGTTCAGGGAAGAGTTCGCTGATCCATGGCTCGTTGTCCAAGCGGGACGGCGTCGTTTCCATTGATCAAGGGGCGATCAAGGGCTCGCGGCGGAGCAATCCAGCGACGTACACGGGACTGCTCGAGCCCATCCGCAAGGCGTTCGCGAAGGCCAATGGAGTGAAGCCTGCGCTGTTCAGCGCGAATTCCGAGGGGGCATGCCCCACCTGCAACGGCGCGGGCGTTATCTACACGGATCTCGGGTTCATGGACACCGTCGCCACTCCGTGCGAGGAATGCGAAGGCAAGAGGTTCCAGGCATCGGTGCTGGAGTACCGCCTCGGCGGCCGCAACATCGCTGAAGTGTTGGCGATGTCGGTGAAAGAGGCGGAGGAGTTCTTCTCTGCCGGCGAATCAAGGATCCCGGCAGCCCACGCGATCCTCCAGCGCCTGGCCGACGTCGGACTCGGATACCTCAGCCTCGGCCAGCCTCTCACCACCTTTTCCGGCGGCGAGCGGCAGCGGATCAAGCTGGCCACCCACATGGGCGAAAAGGGCGGCGTGCTCGTCCTCGACGAGCCCACCTCGGGCTTGCACCTCGCCGACGTCGAACAGCTGCTTGGCTTGCTCGACCGGCTCGTGGACTCCGGGAAGTCGGTCATCGTCATCGAGCACCACCAAGCGGTCATGGCGCATGCCGACTGGATCATCGACCTCGGCCCGGGAGCAGGTCACGACGGCGGACGGATCATTTTCGAGGGCACGCCTGCCGATCTCGTCGCAGCCCGCTCCACCCTCACCGGCGAGCACCTGGCGGCTTACGTCGGACAATGAACTATCGGGACGGCTGTCCCGGAGCGCTGAAGCTGCGGGTGATTCCGCCCAGGGTGGCGGTGGCGAGGGTCGAGAGGTAGTCGTGCCGGCGTCGGGCGGTAATCCGCGATTGGGGCTCGAAGGATTGCCCGGGATCGTCCGCGTAATGCGCGGACAGCCCGTCGCGCATGAGCCGGATGCCCTCGGCGCGCTGCTGGGAGACCGCGGCATGCGTGGAA
>NZ_JAHHZS010000031.1 GCF_022606295.1 Arthrobacter bambusae | reverse complement strand
CCCCCCCCCCCCACACCCCCCCCCCCCCCCCCCCCCCCCCCCCCCCCCCCCCCCCCCCCCACCACTGTATTTAAGGCAGGATTCCCTTACCAGGCCAGCGATTGGGCCCTGCGTCGGATTTCAGTTTTGCGACCTTCGCGGAGCGCATCGACAGGGCGGCCACGCAGCGACTCATCCGGAGTGAAAAGCCACACAATGAGCTCCTCATCCGTGTACCCGGCATCGCCAAGCACTGCGATGGTGCCTTTCAGGCTATCCACCACATGACCGTCCTGGATAAAGAGGGCAGGAATCGAACGGATATTGCGTTCGCCCACTCTCACAGCCACCACTGCACGCTCATCCAGAAGACCGTGGACCTTGGTGATTGAAACGTTCAGCAGCTCTGCCACATCGGGCAGCGGCAGCCATTCGGAAACGAGGCTTTCTACATTACTCACGGATCAAGATTGCCACGCCCTCGCGCTTTGCGCCTAGCCAGACGGGCAGCAGGGGCCGAATTAGTGCCTTCGAATTGCCCAAGAATCGAATGCGCAGTGATTTCTTGTGCGGAATCGAAAAATGTGAGAGATTCACATTGATCACATTTGCATCACTACTCACTTTAGTAACACTGGCAACAGCGGCATTCCCAACGTCCGCTGCTGAGATGAGGATTGCTCCCATGACGACGCCCCGCTCGCCCAAGAAGACAACGAGCATGCCCATAATTGCGGCCACCACAGCGGCGCTGCCCGCCGTCATGCTCTCTTCACTGGCGCTCGCCCAGCCGGCAACCGCGCTTCCGGCGGTACAAACCCAGAAGATCCCCGCATCATTGGCTGCGGCCATCCAGGCCCAGGCTCAGGCGTCGGCCGTGCCTGCGAACGTCATTCCCGCGTCTGCGGTTGCTGCGACCATTCCGGCCGCCATGCAGCCCATGGCACCCGCGGTTCCGGCCACCTACACCATCGTCCGGGGCGATACCATCAGCGGCATCGCGGCCCGCTACGGGTTGAACACCAACACCGTCCTGCAGCTCAATGGGCTCTCGGCCAACACCATCATCTACCCGGGACAGCAGATCAAGTTGTCCGGTTCCGGGGCTGCTCCAAGCGCGCCGGCGCCCGCGCCCAGGCCGGCACCCAGCCCGGCGCCGTCGTCGGCTGCCAGCTACACGGTGGTCCCAGGGGACACCCTGGGCGGCATTGCCGCCCGCCACGGCGTCGCGCTGTCCGACGTCTTCAATTGGAACGGCCTCAACGGCCGCTCCATCATCTACCCGGGACAGAAGATCAAGGTGAGCGCGGGAACGAGCGCACCGGCTCCGGCGGCACCGGCCCCGGCGGCACCGGCCCGCCCTGCGGCGCCGGCGGCACCTGCGCTTGCCAACACCGGCTCGTACACCATCAAATCGGGAGACACCCTGGGCGGCATCGCGAACCGCCTTGGCGTGTCCCTGTCATCGCTGCTGTCGGCCAACAAGCTGTCGATGAACACCATCATCTATCCGGGGCAGAAGCTCGCCATTCCGGGCGCTCCTGCCGCACCGGCCCCTGCTCCCGTCAGCACCCCGTTGGTCCCGAGCACATTCCTGGGCTACCGGTACCCGGACGCTGTGGTCAGTTCAGCCAACGCGAACAAGGCCCTGCTCAATGCGTCCCCGGTCCCCAGCACCGCCCAGATGAAGGGCATCGTGGCTGACACTGCTCGTCGGATGGGAGTGGACCCGTCGTTGGCCATGGCATTCGCCTACCAGGAGTCCGGCTTCAACCAGCGGGCGGTCTCTCCCGCCAACGCCATCGGCACGATGCAGGTTATTCCCTCCTCCGGCGAGTGGGCTTCCGAGTTAGTGGGCCGCAAGCTCAACATCCTGGACCCGTATGACAATGTGACCGCCGGCGTCGCCATCATCCGGGCCCTCGTCAACACGAGCAAGGACCTGCCCACTGCCATCGCAGGCTATTACCAGGGCCAGTACTCGGTGAGCAAGCACGGCATGTACGACGACACCAAGGCCTACGTCGCCTCGATCCTGGCCCTGAAGAAGAACTTCAACTAAACCACATCGCATAACCCGGGCCCGGATCGCATGTCGATTCGGGCCCGTGTTTTTGCTCAACTAGGATCGTAGGGTGCAGGAACAAGTTTCGGACCATCTCCTCGGATCCCTCGTGGACGGGCGCTACCTGGTGCGGTCGCGCCTGGCAGGCGGCGGAATGTCAACCGTCTATCTCGCCACCGACGAGCGGCTCGATCGCGACGTGGCGCTCAAAGTGCTGCATCCGCACCTGGCCAACGACCAGAACTTCCTGGACCGCCTGCAACGCGAGGCCCGGGCCGCGGCCAGCCTTTCCCACCCGCACGTCGTCGGAGTCCTCGACCAGGGACAGGACGGCCACATTGCCTACATCGTCATGGAGTACATCAAGGGCCACACCCTGCGGGACGTCCTCAACGAGAAGGCAGCGCTTCCGCCCCGGCTGGCCTTCGCACTGATCGATCCCGTCATCGAAGGGCTGGCCGCGGCCCACTCGGCGGGGCTGATCCACCGCGACGTGAAGCCGGAGAATGTCCTCATCGCCGACGACGGCCGCATCAAAGTGGGCGATTTCGGCCTGGCCCGGGCGGTCACCGCGACAACCAGCACCGGTGCCCTGATCGGCACCGTCGCGTATTTGGCTCCCGAGCTCGTCCTCGGCAAGCCCGCCGACGCCCGGAGCGACATCTACTCCACAGGCATCATGCTTTACGAAATGCTGACCGGTGGCCAACCCTACGCGGGCGAGGTTCCCATCCAGGTTGCCTACCAGCACGTCAATTCGGCCGTCGCTCCGCCGTCGCTCGCTGTGCCCGGACTTGCCGCGGACGTGGACGAACTCGTCCAGTGGTGCACCGCGAAGGAACCCGAAGAGCGGCCTGTGGACGGTTCGGCACTCCTGTCGGAACTGCGGCATATCCGTACAACGTTGAGCGACGCGCAACTGGACATCAACCCGCCGGCTGCCAAGGCGGCAATTCCGGAAGGCCATCAGGAAGCGGCCGGGGCAACCGCCGTCGTCGCGCCTTTCCACGCCGAACGCACGGAGCCCCTCGAACGGATCGGCCGTCCGACGGAGATCATCTCCAGCCAGCGCAATCCAACCACGGTGCTTCCGCCGTCGCGGTTCTCCCCCGGCGCCACGGCTTTCGACATCCAGGTGCCGCAGGACCGGGAGCCCGCGGCGCCGGACGAAGCCCCGGCGAACAAACGCGACGTCAAACGGATGGCGCGCCAGGAAGAGAAGGACCGCGTCCGGGCCGCGGCCACGCCGTCGCGCACTTTGCGCGAAGGCAATCCGCGCCGCCGGGCGGTGATCTGGACGATTGTCGTGATTGTCCTGGCGATACTGGCCACTGCGGCAGGCTGGTTCTTCGGGATGGGGCCCGGCTCGCCCGGAACCATTCCGGACACCAAGAACAAGACAGTGGCGGAGGCACAGCAACTGCTGAGAACCGCCGGCTTCCAATCCGAGCCCAAGGATGTGTACGACGACGACGTCACAGCCGGGTTGGCAGTTGGAACGGAGCCCGCGTCCGGCCAGGTGGTCCGGAAGTTCCAAGCGGTGTCTCTTTTCGTCTCGAAGGGCCCACAGTTGTTTCCGCTTGCTTCGATGTCGGGATTGACACTCGACCAGGCCAAGAATGCCCTGGGCGTGGCCGGAATGACACTCGGCCAAGTCACCGGGCAGTATGACGACAAAGTGCCGTCAGGCTCGATCATCTCCCAGTCCCCGCCCCAGGACACCGCAGTCCGCCACGGTACCCCGGTGGCGCTCGTGGTCTCCAAGGGACCGCAGCCCCTCCCCGTTCCCGACGTCCGCGGCATGAACCAGCAACAAGCCGTCCAGGCGATCAGCGACGCTGGATTGACCGCGAAAATTGCGCCGGAACCCGTCAATGACAAGAAGGTCCCCGCAGGCGCCGTGGTCAGCCAGAGCCCCGCCAACGGCACTTTGGTCCGGGGTGACTCTGTCACGTTGACCCTGTCCAAGGGCCCGAAAATGGTGCATGTCCCCAACTTCATCGGCAAGCAGGCAGACGCCGCCCGCAAAGCCCTGGAGTCGCTCGGATTCGACGTCAAGGTCAACAACATCCTGGGTGGCTTCTTCGGGACCGTCCGTGACCAGAACCCTGTGGACAGCGATGCGCCGGAGGGTACCGTCATCACCTTGACAGTGGTGTAGGACACGCGCAGACAGGAAAGGCGATCCGGAATATTCCGGATCGCCTTTCCTGTCTGCCGTGCACGTCTGGACTACCGATTGGTGAGCGCCCCGGCTACGAGGAATGCCATTTCGAGCGACTGCATGTGGTTCAGGCGGGGGTCGCACACCGACTCGTAGCGGTCCAGGAAGGCGTCCTGGTCAATGGGATCGGCGCCACCAAGGCATTCCGCGACGTCGTCGCCGGTCATTTCCATGTGCAGGCCACCCGGTACCGTGCCGAGGGCGTGGTGAACTTCGAAGAAGCCGCGGACTTCATCCACGACGTCGTCGAAGTTGCGGGTCTTGTACCCGTTGGGCGAGGTGACCGTGTTCCCGTGCATCGGGTCCGTGACCCAGAGAACCTGGGCGCCCGAGGCAGTGACCTTCTCGACGACGGCGGGCAGCTTCTCGCGGATGTTCTTGGAGCCCATCCGGGTGATGAAGGTGAGGCGGCCAGGCTCGCGGTTCGGGTCCAGCTTGTCAATGAGCCGCAGCGCGTCGTCTCCCGAGGTCCCGGGACCGAGCTTGACGCCGATGGGATTGCGCACGCGGGACAGGAAATCGACATGCGCATGGTCGAGCTCGCGCGTGCGCTCACCGATCCAGAGGAAATGCCCTGAGGTGTCGTACGGAAGCCCGGTGCGGGAGTCAATGCGGGTCAGGGCCCGCTCGTAGTCGAGCAACAATGCCTCGTGGCTCGCGAAGAACTCCACGCGCTTGAGTGCTTCGAAATCGGCACCGCAGGATGCCATGAATTTGATGGCTCGGTCGATGTCCCGTGCCAGGGACTCGTAGCGCGCATGGGCGGGGTTTTCGGTGAAGCCCTTGTTCCAGAGGTGCACCAGGCGAAGATCGGCGAAACCACCCTGCGTGAAGGCGCGGATGAGGTTCAGCGTGGAAGCCGAGGTGTGGTAGGCCTTCAGCATGCGGCTGGCATCGTGGGCTCGGGATTCCGGGGTGAATTCGTAGCCGTTGACGATGTCGCCGCGATAGGCGGGCAAGGTCACGCCGTCGCGGGTTTCGTCGTTCGACGAACGGGGCTTGGCGAACTGTCCGGCCATGCGGCCCATCTTGATGACGGGCATGGCCGCACCATAGGTTAGGACAACGGCCATCTGCAGGATGGTGCGGACCCGGGCACTGATCTTGTCCGCCGTCGCGTCCTCGAAAGTCTCGGCGCAGTCGCCGCCCTGCAACAGGAATGCCTTGCCCTGGGCCGCAGCCGCCAAACGCTCGCGCAATACGTCCACTTCGCCAGCGAAGACCAGCGGCGGAAGCACGGAGAGTTCTTTGACTGAGGCATCGAAGACACCCCTGTCGGTCCAGGTGGGTTGCTGCGAGATAGGCAGCTGGCGCCAATCGTCCAAGCCGGGATAGTTTGCCGCGCCGCTTTGCGCGGTGCTGGTCAGGGGGCTGCCCAGGGAACTGGTCAAGGGGCTCGTCACGGACGGTGCGGGGTTCGCGGATAGCTCAGTCACTCTCCAAGACTAGTTGCCTTGCCCGCTGTTCGGGGCACGGCTTCCGTAACCCTTATTCCACCGCCGTCACACTTTCCCGGCCACCGCGCCGTCGCCGTCCGGCCCCGAACCGTTGCCGGGGAGCCGCCTCCCCTTTTCACCGCCGTCGCGTGGATTCCCTTCTGACCCGCCGGCCGGCTCCGGAAGCTGCCCGGCGAGCCGCTGCTTGACGACGGCGGCGTACTCGTCCACGTATTCCTGACCGGAGAGCCGCATGAGTTCGTACATGATTTCGTCGGTCACGGCGCGTTGCACGGAATGGTCTTCCTCCTGGCCGTAATACCGGCTGAAGTCCATCGGTTGACCGAAAATGATCCCGATCCGGCGGATATTGGGCAAACGTTTGCCGATGGGCTGGACCTTCTCAGTGCCGATCATCGCCACGGGAACAACGGGCACCCGGGTCTGGAGTGCAAGTTTCGCGACCCCGACCTTGCCCCGGTAGAGCCTGGCGTCGGGACTGCGGGTGCCCTCGGGGTAGATGCCCAGCAGTCCGCCGTCGGCCAGGACGTCCCTGCCGGCCTGCAAGGACAGCTCGGACGCGGCACCGCCCGAACGGTCCATCGGCAACTGGTTGGTGAGCCGGAAGAACAAGGCCGTAAGCCTTCCTTTGAGACCGGTGCCCGTAAAGTACTCGGACTTGGCAAGGAAACTCACGCGCCGGGGCACCATCACCGGCATGAAGATCGAGTCCGAAAAGGACAAATGATTGGAAGCGAGAATCGCGGGACCATCGTGGGGAACATTGTCGAGGCCCTTGACCCAGGGACGGAACAGCAATTTGAGAAGCGGACCCAAAAAGATCCGCTTCATGACCCAATAGAACACGTTGGTTCCTCTCCGGGGCGGCGTCTGCAAGGCGTCCGGACGGTGCCGGTCCGCATTCAGAAGCCACCCTACTCCAGTGAGAAATGTCCCGAACAGTGACACGATGGACTCATCACGGAAAGCAGTGCCGCCAACTTCAGTAGCCTCGGAGTCATTATGAAAACTCTCCCCGATCCCTCGCCGTACGCCAGCGACTTCACCGGTAGTGGACCCAGCATCGGCGTCGTGATGAGCCACGGCTTCACGGGCAGTCCGCACAGCATGCGCCCTTGGGCGGAGTATCTGGCCGCGGAGGGCTACGCGGTCCGCCTCCCGCTGCTTCCAGGCCATGGGACAACGTGGCAGGACATGGCAACGAGGCACTGGCAGGAGTGGCACCATGCGGTGGATGCCGCTTATCTCGAGCTTCAGGCCGAGTGTGACTTCGTCTTCGCCGCCGGCCTGTCGATGGGGGGAACACTGGCCCTGCGGATCGCGGCCACGCGGCCCGTGGCCGGCACCGTCGTCGTCAATCCGGGACTGGTGATCGACGACCCGCGCGCCGCCGTGGTCGGCATCCTCAAGCACGTGATGAAATCCACCCCTGCCATCGCCAACGACATCCTCAAACCGGGCATGGATGAAGGAGCGTACCCCAGGACACCGGTTGCCGCCGCGCATGAGTTGAAAAAGATGTACAAGGACACCGTCACCCTGCTGCCCCGGATTTCCGAGCCGGTGCGCGTCTTCCGTTCCTCCGTGGACCACGTGGTTTCGGATCGAAGCATCAGGCAGTTGAAGGAGCGGGTCACGGCTCCGATGGAGTTCAGCACCCTGGAGAACAGCTACCACGTGGCTACGCTGGACAATGATGCTCCGGAGATTTTCCGGGGATCGGCCGAGTTCATCAGGAAGACAATGGCGGGAGTGGCAAGCAGTTCCGCCCCCGCTGGCCAGTCCGGCACCGAGCTCCGGGATTCACCCCATGAATAGGCCGGGGCCCGATTCCCCCGACCAGAGCGCCAACAAGGACGACGACGCCGTCTGGCTCGATCTGGTGGCCCGGCTTGAGTCGATGCCTTCCTCGGCGCTCGACGAAGCGCCGACGGCGGAGACGTCAGCGAGCGATTCCGGAACCGAGACGGGTACGGGTCCGGGTCCGCAGGACGTTCCTGGCCGGTCGTCGTCCCGTTCCTTCCAGGACTTCGATCCCCTCGGGTTGTCCAAAAGGGGCGCTGCTGAAGAATCCGGGGGCAGCGGAGCTGCCGGTCCGCGCGACTACGACGTCGACGACGAAAACGGCTTCGTCCCGGAGGAGCCGCCGAGCCTGGCCGGCACCGAACCGCTGACCATGCTCGCTTGGCTCGGAGCCGTGGGCGGCCCGCTTGCCCTGCTGTTCACCGCGATGTTCTGGCGCTCGGCACCGCTCCTGGCTGTGATGGGCATCCTGGCAACCTTCCTGGCCTCCGTTGTGTACCTCATCATGAAGCTGCCCCAGGAAAAAGACGAGAACGACGACGGCGCACGCGTCTGAGCGGACTGCCGCCCTGCGCATCCCTCGCGGCTGAGCGGACTCCCCCCCTGCCCATACCCTCGCGGCTGGGGCCTGCTAGCCGCGTGCCCGGCCGCTGACCCTTGACAGGTCGGCGGCACCGATCATCCCGGCCCGCGGTCCGAGTGCGGCAAGCTTGATGGCGGCCACGGGACGGAAGCCGCGGCCCGTGAGGTTCCGGGCGAAGGCTGTCCGCGCGGGGCCGACAAGAAGCTCACCGGCGTCGCACAGCCCGCCGCCGATCACAAATGTTCCTGGGTCAAGCGCAGCCGCGAGGTTTGCAAGGCCAAGCCCGAGCCAGTGCCCCACTTCTTCCAGGAGCTCCCTCGACGCGGAGTCCCCGGCTTTTGCCCGCTCCGTCACGGTTACGCCGGAGATGTTCCCGGCAGAGCCCCCGGCAGCCTTGAGCAATTCGAAGGCAACCGGTGAATTCCGCAGGGCAAGCTCCCGGGCTTCCCTGCCGAGCGCATTACCGGAAGCATATTGCTCCCAGCAGCCCCGGTTGCCGCATTCACAGCGATGGCCGCCGGGCACCACGATCTGGTGGCCGAACTCCCCCGCTACGCCGAACCGTCCACGCTCCACCCGTCCGTCCATGACCATGGCGCCACCGATGCCCGTGCCGAGCGTGATGCAGACGAGGCGGCTCTCCCCTTGCCCCGCTCCGAAGCGCCATTCGGCCCAGGCAGCGGCGTCGGCGTCGTTGGTGACGAGTACCGGGCGCCTCAACAGGTGCTGCAGGTTTTCACGCAACGGCTCGTTTCGCCAGGCGAGATGCGGGCTGAAAAGCACCGTGCCGCCGTCGAGGTCCATCCAGCCGGCGGCGCCGATCCCCACGGAGGCTATGCGTTGGCTCCTACCCAATTCCTGGACAAGCTCGACGATCACTTGCTCTACTGCCCGGGCGTCATTGCCCGGCGTGGAGCGCCACGCTTCTTCGACCACGCGGCCCGAGGGATCCACAACTCCGGCTGCCACCTTCGTGCCGCCGATGTCGATGCCGATCGCCAAGCCCCTGCGGCCGAGATGGGAACGGCGCGCGGCCCACGGCACCGATTCCCAACGAAGGCCTCCGTGTGTGGAGCCGGCGCGCCGGCCGGTTGCGTTCGAACCGGACCAGGAAATCTTCCGGACTCTTGCCGGGATCTGGTCGTTGGATGAATTCAAGGGCATGTCGCCATCCTATTCCGCGTGCCGCATATGTACTGACATGGACGCTGCGCGGAGGGAACGTTCACACGCCCGCATTGGCGGAATTCCACGCTTCACGTAAAGTTACTCATCAGTAACTTGAGTATCGTGAATTGCGACACACCCATTACTTGGCCGTATAGAGTTAGAGCAGCCCCGCAATGGTCTGTTGATATCGAAGGAGCTATCGTGCGTGAATTCAGTGTTCCGCCCCTGGTGAATGTTGCCCCCGAAACCAACATCACGGACCTCGTGGTTCGTCAGGCCGCCAAGGCGTCCAACCCGGCACTGTTTGCCAAGCTCAACAGCGCCGGCCAATGGCAGGATATCCGGGCAACGGACTTCCTCAAGGACGTGTCGGCACTCGCCAAGGGACTGATCGCCAACGGCGTCAGCGTGGGCGACCGCGTGGGCATCATGTCCAGGACCCGCTACGAGTGGTCCCTCGTGGACTTCGCCATCTGGTTTGCCGGCGGCATTTCCGTGCCGATCTATGAAACGTCGTCGCCGTCGCAAGTGGCCTGGAACCTCGGCGACTCCGGCGCGGTGGCCGCATTCGCCGAGTCCCCGCACCACGAAGACGTGATCCGGCAGGCCGTTACCGGAGAAGGCCTCGGCTCAGTCGCCCATGTCTGGCAGCTCGAAGGCGCCGGCCTAGACGCACTCCGCAACTCCGGCAGCGCCGTCAGCGACGAGGAACTCGAGGCGCGCCGCAGCAGCGCGGAACTGGCCGACGTCGCCACGATCATCTACACCTCGGGCACCACAGGCCGCCCGAAGGGTTGCGAACTCACGCACGGCAACTTCGTGGAACTCTCGGAGAACGCCTTGGCCTCCCTCGGGAACGTCGTCAACGAGAACGCCAAGACCATCATGTTCCTTCCGCTGGCCCACGTCTTTGCCCGTTTCATCTCGGTCCTGGCCGTCGCGGCAGGGGCCCAAGTGGCGCACACGCCCGATATCAAGAACCTCTTGGCGGACCTGCAGAGCTTCCAGCCCTCCTTCATCCTGGCTGTCCCCCGCGTCTTCGAGAAGGTCTTCAACTCGGCCCTCACCAAGGCAGAGGACGGTGGCAAGGGTGCCATCTTCCACAAGGCCGTGGACACCGCGATCGCCTACTCGAAGGCGCAGCAGTCGGGATCCGTCGGCTTGGTGCTCAGGCTCAAGCACGCAGTCTTCGACCGTTTGGTGTACGGGAAGCTTCGCGCTGCCATGGGTGGCCATGTCAGCCACGCCGTCTCCGGCGGTGGCCCGCTCGGCGAACGGCTGGGCCATTTCTTCCACGGTATCGGCCTGCAGATCCTGGAAGGCTACGGCCTCACGGAGACCACGGCGCCCATATCAGTCAACACCCCGTCCCTGATCAAGATCGGCACGGTGGGGGCGCCGCTCCCCGGCAATGCGGTCAGGATCGCCGACGACGGCGAAATCCTCGCCAAGGGCGTCTGCGTCATGAGGGGCTACTTCAAGCGGGATGACCTTGCCGCGGAAACCTTCGTGGACGGCTGGTTCCGCACGGGTGACATCGGCGAACTGGATGAACAGGGGTTCCTGAAGATCACCGGCCGCAAGAAGGAAATCATCGTCACCGCCAGCGGCAAGAACGTGGTGCCCGCCCTGCTGGAGGACCAGATCCGCGCGGACGCGCTGGTGTCCCAAGTCCTCGTCATCGGCGACAACCGGCCCTTCATCGGCGCGCTGGTCACCCTCGACGAGGAAGCCCTGCCCGGCTGGCTGGAGCGCCATGGCCTTCCCTCATCCACGACGACGACCGCTGCCGCGGACAACGCCCTTGTCCGGGCGGCGGTCCAGGAATTGATCAGCCACGCGAATCAGTCCGTCTCGCATGCGGAGGCCATCAAGTCGTTCCGGATCGTGCCGTCCGACTTCACCGAGGCTTCCGGCCACCTCACGCCGTCGCTGAAGGTCAAGCGCGCCCAGGTCATGAAGGACTTCGACGCCGTGATCGAGGAAATGTACTCGGCGCCCAAGGCGTCCTGACGCCGCACGCGACGCATCGGTCAAAGCAATGAAGGAAGGTCCCGGGCTTTAGCCCGGGACCTTCCTTCATGTGTGCTCCGCGGAGGAGCGGGCCGCTATTCGACCACGATCAGCAGATCGCCGCCCTGGACCTGCTCCACGTTGTTGATGGCGAGGCGCGAGACCGTGCCGGCCACCGGCGTCGTGATGGACGCCTCCATCTTCATTGCCTCGATAGTGGCGACGGTGTCGCCGGCCTTGACGGTGTCCCCGGCTTTGACGGTCAGCGTCACGGCGCCGGCGAACGGCGCTGCGACCTGGCCGGGCTGGGACGCATCCGCCTTCTCCGCCGCCTTCACGTTGCTGACGACGGACTTGTCGCGGACCACCACGGGGCGGGACTGGCCGTTGAGCTTGCACATGACGGTGCGCATGCCCTTTTCGTCAGGCTCCGAGACTGCTTCCAGGGAAGCGATCAGGCGCACGCCCTTTTCGAGCTCCATGACGTGTTCGGTACCGAGCTGGAGACCGTAGAGGTAGTCGCGGGTATCGAGCACCGACAGGTTGCCGTAGGTATCCACGCTCTTGAGGTAGTCCTTGGTGGGGCCCGCGAACAGCAACCGGTTCAGTGTCCTCTGGCGGGTCTTCGAATCACCCTTGAGCGCCGCGCTGTCTTCGGGGCTCAATTCGACGTCGCGGACCTTGATGCTGCGGCCCTGGAGCGCCTTGGTGCGGAACGGCTCCGGCCATCCTCCGGGAGGATCTCCCAGTTCACCCGACAGGAAGCCGATGACGGAGTCCGGGATGTCGTAGTTCTGCGGGTTCTCGTTGAAGTCCGCAGGATCCGCATGGATTCCCACGAGGTGCAGGGCGAGATCACCGACCACCTTGGACGATGGCGTGACCTTCACCAAACGGCCCAGAATACGGTCCGCGGCGGTGTACATGTCCTCGATGGCCTCGAAACGCTCGCCAAGGCCGAGCGCGATGGCCTGCTGGCGCAGGTTGGACAGCTGGCCGCCCGGGATTTCGTGCTGGTAGACCCGGCCCGTAGGACCGGGAAGCCCGGATTCGAACGGTGCGTAGACCCGCCGGACCGCCTCCCAATAGGGCTCCATGGAGCTCACGCTGGCCAGGCTGAGCCCGGTATCGCGCGGCGTGTGTGCCAATGCGGCCACGAGGGCCGACGCCGACGGCTGGCTCGTGGTACCCGCCAGGGACGCTGACGCGACGTCGACGGCGTCCACGCCGGCGTCCACAGCCGCCAGCAAGGTGGCCAGTTGGCCGCCTGCGGTGTCGTGGGTGTGCAGGTGGACAGGCAGGTCGAAGCGTTCGCGCAAGGCGCTGACAAGCTTGGCTGCCGCCGCCGGGCGAAGCAGCCCGGCCATGTCCTTGATGGCGAGGATGTGCGCACCGGCGTCGACGATCTTCTGGGCGAGGTCCAGGTAGTAGTCGAGGGTGTACAGGGTCTCGTCCGGGTCGAGGAGATCGCCGGTGTAGCAGAGTGCCACCTCAGCTACCGCGGTGCCGGTGGCCCGCACGGCGCGGATGGCAGGAGCCATCTGGTTGACGTCGTTGAGGGCGTCGAAGATGCGGAAGATGTCGATGCCCGTTGCCGCGGCCTCGTTGACGAATGCCTCGGTGACTTCCTCCGGGTAGGGCGTGTACCCGACCGTGTTGCGGCCACGCAGCAGCATCTGCAGGCAGACATTGGGCAGGGCCTTGCGCAGGGCGGCCAGCCGGTCCCAGGGATCCTCGCCGAGGAAGCGCAGGGCGACGTCGTAGGTGGCGCCGCCCCAGGCTTCGACCGACAGCAGCTCGGGCAGCAGCGCGGAGACCGCAGGGCCGGCCGCGACGAGGTCGCGGGTACGGACACGGGTGGCGAGCAGCGACTGGTGCGCGTCGCGGAATGTTGTGTCGGTGACGGCGACGGCGGTCTGTTCGCGCAGCGCCTTCGCAAAGCCAACGGGACCAAGCTCCTGCAGCTTCTGGCGCGAACCGGCCGGTGCAACGATCCCTGCAACCGAAGGGAGCTTGGCCGCGGGATCCGTGTGGACTTTGAGTTCGCCGTTGGGCTTGTTGACCGTCACGTCGGCCAACCAGGTCAGCAGCTTGGTTCCGCGGTCCGCGGAGACGTGGGACTTCAGCAGTTCAGGACGTTTGTCGATGAAGTCGGTCGCCACGTTGCCGGCAATGAAGTCGGGGTCCGCGAGGACGGCCTGGAGGAAGGGGATGTTGGTGGACACGCCACGGATCCGGAACTCTGCCAGACCGCGCCGGGCACGGGCCACTGCGGCCGGGTAGTCGCGTCCGCGGCAGGTCAGCTTGACCAACATGGAGTCGAAGTGCGGGCTGATCTCGGCACCGGAGTAGACCGTGCCGCCGTCGAGACGGACACCGGCGCCGCCGGCCGAACGGTAGCCGGTGATCTTTCCGACGTCGGGCCGGAAGCCATTGGCGGGATCTTCCGTGGTGATGCGGCACTGCAGGGCGGCGCCCTTGATGGATACCGACTCCTGGCTCAAGCCGAGGTCTGCGAGTGTCTCGCCCGAGGCAATGCGCATCTGCGCCTGGACGAGGTCCACGTCCGTGATTTCCTCGGTGACCGTGTGCTCAACCTGGATGCGCGGGTTCATCTCGATGAAGACGTGCTGGCCGGCCCGTTCGCCCTCGGTGTCCACGAGGAACTCGACCGTTCCGGCGTTGACGTAGTTCAGGGCCTTGGCGAAAGCCACAGCATCCCGGTAGAGGGCCTGGCGGATTGACTCGTCCAGGTTGGGAGCCGGAGCGATTTCCACGACTTTCTGGTGGCGGCGCTGCAGGGAACAGTCGCGCTCGAAGAGATGCATGACATTGCCCTCGGCGTCCGCCAGGATCTGTACCTCGATGTGACGGGGACGCAGCACGGCCTGCTCCAGGAACATGGTGGGATCGCCGAACGCGGCGTCCGCCTCGCGCATGGCCGACTGGAGGGCTTCCGGAAGGTCCTCGCGGGTCTCCACCCGGCGCATGCCGCGGCCGCCGCCACCGGCGACGGCCTTGGCGAAGATCGGGAATCCGACCTCGTCCGCCGCGGCGATGAGCTCGTCGATGTCACGGGACGGCGCACTCGACTTCAAGACCGGCACGCCGGCCTTGCGGGCGGCCTCGAGAGCGGCGACCTTGTTGCCCGCGAGCTCAAGCACCTCCGCCGGAGGGCCGACAAACGTGATGCCCGCCTCTTGGGCTGCCCGGGCGAGGTCAGGGTTTTCCGACAGGAATCCGTAGCCCGGGTAGATTGCGTCCGCACCCGCTTCCTTGGCGACCCGGACGATTTCATCCACGTCCAGGTAAGCGCGGACCGGATGACCCTCCTTGCCAATCAGATAGGCCTCATCAGCCTTCTGACGGTGGATCGAATTGCGATCCTCATACGGGAAGACCGCTACGGTCTTGGCGCCGAGTTCGTAGCCGGCGCGGAAGGCCCTGATCGCGATTTCGCCGCGATTAGCCACCAGAATCTTGGAAAACATGCTTCTCCTGCATCATTGCGGGTGTAACGGTCGGTGGTCACAGTGTGTAAGACCTCCATACCCAAACACAAATCTTTGTGGTGACTGTCACACGGGAATTCGTCACGAGCAGTGTACCTTCGCGCACGATGCAGTTTCACGTGCTAAAAGGCGATCGACTTCGGACGGCCCAAGCCGTTCCGGGCCGATAAGGCAGGAAACGGCGGCCACTCAACATATGATGTTGAAGGGCAGCGGCAGAGCCCCGGTTCCGGCAAGGCCGGAACACAAGCACCGCGACACGGCAACCGGCGTTAGGTTTTGGGTTTTCAAGTGCAAGTAGTCAGCATCAGCAGCCTCAAAGGCGGCGTGGGCAAGACATCCGTAACCACTGGGCTAGCCTCGGCCGCATTGGCCGCAGGGATCCCCACCCTTGTCGTGGACCTGGATCCCCACGCGGACGCCACCACGGCCCTCGGCGTCCAGGCCGGCGAGCAACTCGACATTGGCCGCATGCTGAAGAACCCCCGCAAGGCGAGGCTCTTGGACAACGTGGTCAGCAGCGGCTGGGTTGACCACCCCCGCGGCAATGGCGGAGGGACGGCCCTTGATGTCGCCGTCGGATCCGCGTACACCGGAATCTACGATCGGCCGGACCTTGGGCGCCGCGATCTCCGCCGCCTGACGGCAGTCCTTGCCGCGGCCGAAAAGTACGAGCTGGTACTCGTGGACTGTCCGCCGTCCCTCAACGGCCTCACACGCATGGCCTGGACCGCGAGTGACCGCGTGGTCCTCGTCGCCGAGCCGGGGCTCTTCTCGGTAGCCGGCACGGAACGCACCATGCGCGCCATCCAACTGTTCCGCCAGGAGTTCGCCCCCCAGCTGGCCCCGGCAGGGATCGTTGCCAACCGCGTCCGTCCCGCCTCGTCCGAGCACACCTTCCGCCTCGCCGAGATGGAATCCATGTTCGGCGAGCTCCTGCTGGCACCGCACATTCCGGAGCAGGCCAACTGGCAGCAAATCCAGGGGGCCGCCCACGCAGTTCACCACTGGCCGGGCGACTCCGCCAAGAACACCGCCAAGCTGTTCGACACGCTTCTGGCGAATATGTTGTCCTCCCACAACGGCACGCGGGACCGCCGCAAACGCTGACGGGAGTCCTCGGGGCAGAAGCCGCCCTTTCGAGATCATCGATCGTCGAGAAAAGCCAATGGAGCCGCCTTCCTGTTGGAAGGCGGCTCCATTGGCCTTCAGTGGCATCTTCTGTGGCCGCTGGCGGCAAACCCGACGGCGGTTCAGCCCGTCCGGCGCGCGGAGCGGCGCTTACTGAGTTCGTCGTCCGGAAATGACTGTTCTGCGGCGTGTTCGCTCGGAAGGGCGGCAAGGCTGCCCTCGACTTCGCGCCACACGCGGCCTACCGCGATGCCGAATACGCCCTGGCCGCCCTGCACCAGGTCAATGACTTCGTCCGCTGAAGTACATTCATAGACGCTCGCGCCGTCGCTCATGAGCGTGATCTGCGCCAGGTCTTCCACTCCCCGTTCGCGCAAATGTTCAACGGCCGTGCGGATCTGCTGAAGGGACACACCTGTATCGAGGAGGCGCTTGACGACCTTGAGTACCAGGATGTCCCGGAAGCCATACAGGCGCTGCGATCCGGAACCGGCGGCGCCCCGCACTGCGGGTTCAACAAGTCCAGTACGTGCCCAGTAGTCCAGCTGACGGTAGGTAATCCCTGCCGCCTTGCACGCGGTGGGGCCACGGTAGCCGGCATCTTCGTCCAGGACCGGAAGGTCCTCGGTGAAAAGCAGACCCTGGGCACCGCTTGCGGGTACAGCAACGCCTGTCGAGGCCTGCTTTAGCTCGCCTGCTTCGCCTTTGGGACTCACGTGACCCTCCTTGTCAGAAGTTCCCTTGGGGATGGTGCATACGGGGGCAACACGAAAAGGGGAAATGCACTCGTGTAATTTCAACGCGTCCGCACCTTTCAGTGTGACCTGCGCGGGTCCTGTACGCAACGGGAACTTGATATCTTCGACGTTAGGCGTGCCGGGGCCTCAGGTCAAAGACGTCCGGGCCCTTTTCGGATCGTGTCGAAACTTTCATCCTCCACTTTAACCTTAGGCTGCCTTCAGCCTTCGAAATCCTCAGGCTCCACATCGTCCAGGAACTCCCGGAATCGGCGCAATTCCCGCTCTTCGTCGACTTCGGGACCCGGTTCGGCGTCTTCGCCTTCGTCGTGTTCCGTGATCCGGACGCCGGCTTCGTCCATCACGGCGTCGGCGCACCAGATGCGGCATTTCGCCCGCAACGCAAGCGCCAGCGCGTCGGAAGCGCGGGAACTCACCACAGTGCCGTCGTCGAACTGGAGCTGGCCGTAGAAGATGTTGTCCTCGACCGCCACGATGTTCACGCTGATGATCGTGTGGCCGAGCGCCTCCACGACGTCGATCATCAAATCGTGGGTCATGGGCCGGGGCGGCACCACGCCTTGTTGAGCCAGGGCGATGGCGCTGGCTTCGGGCGTGCCGATCCAAATGGGAACATGGCGTTCCCCGTGCATCTCACGCAAGAGGACCAAGGGCTGGTTTGAAGGCAGTTCAATCCGCACTCCAACGATCTCGACCTCAATCATCATGCATCCATACGGGAGATACGGTCCTGCACCAAAGCTCGATGCAGGCTGAGGCAGAGTTCGCTGATTTCCCGGGCGGCTTCGGCAGCCCGGGATTGCGATGCCGCATCCTTGCGGGACGTCAAGGGAGCGACAACCCGTTCCACCAAGCCGAACTCGCGCTCGGCTGCCGCCTGGAAGGGACGGAGGTGCCGCGGTTCAAGTCCGTGGCTTTCAAGTTGGACACACGCGCGCGCCACCTGGAGGGCGTGTTCGTCGAATTTGCCGTTGACGTGGTTGATGAGCCCATAACTGAGGAGTGACTGCAGGAGCGGAACGCTGGCGCCGGATTCCGTCCGCAGCTGTTCCTCGCTCAGGGCACGTGCGCGGCCCTGCAGCTCGGCCGCGAGTTCGTCCGAGACAATACGGGGGGAAACCGACACCCCCGGCGGGAGGTTTTCGGGGCGCTCTCCACGGTCGATCGCGTCGAGGTAGTCCTTGATGACTTTGAGGGGCAGGTACTGGTCACGCTGGAGGGACAGCACGAAGCGCAGGCGTTCGACGTCGCTTTCGGCGTATTGCCGGTAACCGGCGGGCGTGCGCTTCGGATTGATCAGTCCCTTTTCCTCAAGAAAACGGATCTTGGACGCCGTCATGGTAGGAAAGTCGTCGCTGAGTTGCGCGAGGACCTCTCCGATGTTGAGGACCTGCGGTCCTCGCCGTTCCGGCTGGGGCAGTGCCACAGGCGTACCCGGAATCAGTCTTGGCCTGCTGCGCGGGCAGGGCTCAGGTAGTAGGTGAGGCGGAACTTGCCGATCTGAACCTCGCTGCCGTTCTTGAGCAGCACGTTGTCCACCCGGTCCTGGTTGACATAGGTGCCGTTGAGGCTGCCGGTGTCGACGACTTCGAAGCCCTCGGGGGTGCGTACGAACTCCACGTGCTTGCGCGAAACCGTCACGTCATCCAGGAAGATGTCCGCATCCGGGTGTCGGCCGGCAGTGGTGGTGTCCGAGTCCAGGAGGAACCGCGCACCAGCATTGGGGCCGGTGTGGGCAATGAGCAAGGCCGAGCCAGGAGGCAATGCCTGCACCGCGGCGCGTTCTTCGGCAGCCAGCGGCGGGCGGTCATCCGGCTCGTGATGGCGCACCGGGGTGAGCTGGATCGAGGTGGTCTCCGAGGTTGGCTGTCCTACAGCACCGTGCTCGTCCCGGGCGTGGTTCCGCTTACCGCCAACCATGGAATTCCTCCTCATCCGCCGGCCGTTGTCACCAACTGCCGGTTACGCAACTGCCCGGTTCCCCCGGGCCAAACAGGTCGCTGGCCCGCCGCCGTCGCTCCCCTGTTCCGGGGAGAACCGACTTGGCGGGCCAGATACCATTTAGCCTACCTGTTGTTCGTACTCTGATGCACTGAGAAGGGTCTCGATGGCGTCAGCTTCCGAAAGCTTTACTTCGAACAGCCAGCCGTCACCGTAGGGATCCGAGTTGATCAGGGCAGAGTCGGTGTCGAGAGCCTCGTTGCGGGAGACAATTTCGCCGCTGACCGGGGCGTATATATCGCTCACGCTCTTCGTGGATTCCACTTCACCCACGACGTCGTTGCCCTTCACAGTAGTGCCGGGCTCGGGAAGCTGGGCATAGACGACATCGCCGAGGGCATCCTGGGCGAAGTCCGTGATGCCGACGCGCACGACGCCGTCTGCATTCGGGGCGCTGACCCATTCATGTTCGGCGGTGTAGGAAAGATCGGCAGGAATGTTGCTCATGAGTCGCCTTTCATCGGGACATTTCGGACCACGACGGCGGCCCGGTCATCCGGCCACCGCTGAAAGTATAAGCACATCCATGCCCCCTCCCCACAGGTGTCTGGAATGATTGGAAGCAGACTCCAGACGCATATTCCTGCACCGCCGTCGAAGGAGCGCGATCATGCCGGAACTGCCCGAAATCACTGCCCTGGGCGACTTTCTGGACGAGAAGCTGGCCGGGGCCCAGCTCACGCAGGTATTGCTACCATCGGCGTTTCCGCTGAAAGTAGCGGATGTTCCCCACGAATCCCTGGTCGGGCGGACCGTCGAATCCGTCGGACGGCGGGGCAAATTCCTCGTTTTCGAGATCGCTCCCGAGGCTCCGGACAGCGGAGGCTTTGCAGAGGCCCTCTACGTGATCGTCAGTTTCGCGAAGTCCGGCTGGCTCACCTTCTCGGACAAGAAGCCCGGAGACGAAGCGCCTGCTGTGGGCGGATATTTCGCGGCGCAGTTGGACTTTTCCAACGATGGCAGCGATTTTGGCATCACGCTTACCGACACCGGAACGTGGAAGGGATTGGCCATCTTCATCGTTCGCGAGCCGGAGGAAGTCCATGGCATTGCCGAGCTTGGGCCGGATCCCCTTGACCCCGCCTTCGGCCTGGACGAGTTCAGCCGGCTTTTCACGCACCGGCAGCAGATCAAGGGAATCCTGAAGAACCAGAAGCTTATGGCGGGTATCGGGAACGCCTACAGTGACGAAATCCTCCATGCGGCGAAGCTCTCTCCCGTTGCCCACGCTTCTTCGTTGGACCCGGACGCACTTAAGCGTCTCTTCACCACGATGCAGGACATTCTCACGGGTGCCATCAGGGGGCTGTCGGGCAAGAAACCGGAAGACCTGAAGGCGGCCAAGAAAGCCTCGATGAGCGTGCATGGCAGGACCGGCGAGCCTTGCCCGGCCTGCGGGGACACTGTGCGCGAGGTTGCCTTCGTGGGGACTTCGCTGCAGTACTGCCCTACGTGCCAGACCAACGGCGAGATCCTGGCCAAACGCCGTTCGGGCGAAGACTGATCCTGAGGGACCTGCTTTTCGCTAGGCGACCGGCGCCTCCTCAGGTTCGCGTACGACGTCGGGGGCTGCTTGCTGCGCGGAAGCTGGCTGCTCCGCTCCCCCGCGCCGGGCGGCTGCCGCGGCGGCAATCATGACGAGCAGGGCCGCTACGGTGATGGCGGCACCGGCCCAGATCGGCGAGGTGTACCCCAGGCCCATGGTGATGGTGATGCCGCCC
Organism: Arthrobacter bambusae; assembly: GCF_022606295.1. Taxonomy (GTDB): domain Bacteria; phylum Actinomycetota; class Actinomycetes; order Actinomycetales; family Micrococcaceae; genus Arthrobacter; species Arthrobacter bambusae_A. Next base: position 30,971 of record NZ_JAHHZS010000031.1, on the reverse strand, counting down.
AGCCAGGCGCCGAGGGCGTTGCCCAGGTTGAAGGCGCCGATATTCGCGCCGGAGGCGAGGGTGGGTGCGGTGGCGGCAAAGTGCATGACGCGCATCTGCAGTCCCGGAACGGTGGCGAAGCCGAATCCGCCCATGAGTGCCAGCGAGAACAGGGTGGCCACCGGGCTCGCGGCGGTGAGTCCGAAGAACACGAGCACGAGCACCAGCCCCGCGAGGATGACAGTGAGCGTTTTGTCGATGGATTTGTCGGCCGCTTTGCCGCCGGCGATGTTGCCGACGAACAGCCCGGCGCCAAACAGGACCAGCAGCCACGGGACGGCGCGGGGATCGAACCCGGAGACGTCGGTCAGGGTGAAGGCAATGTAGGTGAAGGCACCGAACATGCCGCCGAATCCGAGAATTGTGACGATAATCGACAGCCAGACCTGGCCGGACTTGAACGCTCCGAGCTCGCTGCGGAGGCTGCTGGCGACTGCCCCTTCGTTAGTGCGCGGGACCATGAGGGCGATGCCGATGAGGGCGACGACGCCGATGATCGTGATGGCCCAGAAGGTGGATCGCCAGCCGAGGTTCTGGCCAAGGAAGGTTCCGAAGGGCACTCCCAGCACGTTCGCGGCGGTGAGGCCCGTGAACATGATGGCAATGGCTCCCGCCTTTTTGTGGGCCGGGACAAGGCCTGCCGCGACCACTGAGCCGATGCCGAAGAAGGCTCCATGGCAGAGCGCTGCGACAATGCGTCCGATCAGCATTGCCTGGTAGCTGTCCGCGATGGCGGACAGGAAATTGCCCGCTATGAACAGGACGAGGAGCCCGATCAGCACAGGCTTGCGGGGCAAGCGGGTGACGGCCGCCGTAACCAGGAGGGCGCCGACCACGACGCTCAGCGCATAGCCGGTGATGAACCATCCGGCGGCCGCTTCGCTGACTCCGAAGTCGGTGGCAATTTCTGGCAAGAGGCCCATGATGACGAATTCGGTCAAGCCAATGCCGAATCCGCCGAGGGCAAGGGCGATCAACCCTGCGGGCATGTTGTTGCTCCTTTGTGGGGATGGATTCCCGTGAGACTGGAAGTGCGTCGCCGAGAACCGTAGAATATTAGTTGCAGACGCTGCATATATAGTTGCACACGCCATGTAATTGCGCAAGCAACTACTTTTGCGTGCGTCTGGTTTCTTCATCAATCGGCAGGAGTTACAGGAGACATGGGCATCAAGGACGACGCCGTTGAGGTGCGGGCGCAGGGGTGGCGGACTCTCGCGGCGCTGCACGGCAACATCGTGGCAGCACTGGAGAAGGCGTTGCAGTCCGCCGCGGATCTTTCCGTAGTCGAGTACACGGTGCTGGACGCGCTGAGCCGCCAGGACGGCTGGCACATGCGGATGCAGCAGCTCGCCAGGGCCACGGCGCTTTCCAGCAGCGCCACGACGCGCTTGGTGAACCGGCTCGAAGACCGGGGGCTGCTGGCCAGGATCCTGTGCGCCGACGACCGGCGAGGGATCTACACGGAACTCACCGAGGCCGGCCAGAAGCTGTTGCTGGCCGCCAGGCCCGTGCATGACGAAACCCTCGCGGAGTCCCTGACGGCCGCAGAATCGGTGCCCGAGCTTGAGCCCCTGGTGAAGGCGTTGGGGGCGTTGCAGGGGGCTTGAGGGCGTTAGACCTTCTTGACCACGCTTGACTTGAGCTGCATGGGTCCGAATCCGTCCACCTTGCAGTCGATATCGTGATCCCCCACGCCGTTCACGAGGCGGATGTTGCGGACCTTGGTGCCGACCTTGATGGCCGTGGCGCTCCCCTTGACCTTGAGGTCCTTGACCATCGTCACGGTATCCCCGTCTGAGAGGACGTTGCCCACGGCGTCCTTGATCTCCGTTGACTCGGCTTCCGCTTCGTCAGAAGCCGCCGGCGCCCATTCGTGCGCGCATTCGGGGCAGACCAGCAAGGCACCCATCTCGTAGGTGTATTCGCTGGCGCATTCGGGGCAAGGGGGAAGTGTTTCGCTCACCGTCCAATGATAGTTGGGGGCGGTCCAACACGGAGACGAGGACCCGGGCACACGGAAACGGCCGGCAGGAACCCCGAGATCTCGCGGAATTGAACACGTAGATTGGAACTGCAGACCACTTAATTCTTGGGTTTGACCACTGAGAGGCCACATGTCGGCCATATATTGCCAATGCCCAAGACTTCGAAAGTTGGTGCATGAACCGTGCAGTTGCCTACATGGGGCCTCGTCCTGGGATGGCTGGTCGTCAGCATATATCTTCGCTCGCCCAGACTCTTCGCCCTGATGACTGACTCAAGACGAGTGAGCGCCTTCCTGACCTTCTTTGGTTTGGGAAATCGCTTACGACACGGCGAGTCACGTCATTTCAAAGCTCTGGGCCCTTCAAACAAGGTCAGGAAGGCGAGTCAGGCCGGGAGAATCATGGGAACGGCGTCGATTCTGCTGGATCACTCTCTTCGCCGAAGTTCCCGGTCCTGTGATTCCGCAGATCCATTCGAATGATTGAGCAGAATCCAACCCGCACTCAAAGCCACACCAACACTTAAACGCAAAGTCCCAGGAACGTTTACGTTCCTGGGACTTTGCTATCCATACCTTGCGGTCGGGCTGACAGGATTTGAACCTGCGACCCCTTGACCCCCAGTCAAGTGCGCTACCAAGCTGCGCTACAGCCCGTCAGTCCTGCCGTTCTCCGCCTAGGTTTTCACCTAAGCAGTCCGGCCGAACCACCTCAAAAAGCTTACACGATGTTCGAGGTCCCCAATGACACCTTGGCGGGTGTCATCTGTGATGCGCGTCTCAATTAACGCTTCTTGCCGCGCTTTTCACGGACGCGCATGTTGACCTCGATCGGCGTGCCGTCGAAGCCGAAGGTCTCGCGCAGCCGGCGGGTGATGAACCGGCGGTATCCGGGGTCCAGGAAGCCCGTGGTGAAGAGCACGAACTTCGGCGGACGGCTGGACGCCTGGGTGCCGAACAGGATGCGGGGCTGCTTGCCGCCGCGTACCGGGTGCGGGTGGGCAGCCACGAGCTCGCCCAGGAACGCATTCAAGCGACCCGTGGGGATGCGCTTGTCCCAGCTCTCCAGGGCGAGGTCCAGTGCGGGCACCAGGCGGTCCTTGTGCCAGCCGGTCTTGGCGGAAATGTTGACGCGCGGAGCCCATTCAACGTGCGCCAGGTCCTGCTCGATTTCCCGCTCAAGGTAGCGGCGGCGTTCGTCGTCGAGCAGGTCCCACTTGTTGAACGCGAGCACCAGCGCGCGGCCGGACTCGATGGCGAGCTGCAGGATGCGGACATCCTGCTCGCTGAGCACCTCGTCGACGGCCAGGAGCACGACGGCGACCTCCGCCTTTTCGAGCGCGGCCTGCGTACGGAGGGAGGCGTAGAAGTCCGCGCCCTGGGCCATGTGCTGGCGGCGGCGGATGCCTGCGGTGTCCACGAAGCGCCAGGTGCGGCCACCGAGTTCGATGAATTCGTCCACGGGGTCGCGGGTGGTCCCGGCGAGGGGATCAACGACGACGCGCTCGGAGCCGGCCAGCTTGTTCAGCAAGGAGGACTTGCCGACGTTCGGGCGGCCGATGAGGGCGATGCGGCGTGGACCACCGGAGCGCTCGACGCCTTCAACGGTGGAGAACTCGGGCAGGGTGTCCATGACGTGGTCCAGGAGGTCGGCAACGCCGCGGCCATGGAGGGCAGAGACCGGGTACGGCTCGCCGAAGCCAAGCCCCCAAAGCGTTGCCGAGTCGGCTTCCTGCGCAAAGTCGTCAACCTTGTTGGCCACCATGATGACCGGCTTCTTCGACTTGCGGAGCATCTTCATGACGCCTTCGTCCGTGGCGGTGGCGCCCACGGCGGAGTCCACCACGAAGAGAACGGCGTCAGCCAGTTCCACGGCCATCTCGGCCTGCTCGGCGACGCGGGCGTGGATGCCCCTGGCATCGTGCTCCCAGCCACCGGTGTCCACCAGCGTGAAGTTGCGGCCGTTCCAGTGAGCCGAGTACATGACACGGTCACGGGTAACCCCGGGGGTGTCCTCGACCACGGCCTCGCGGCGGCCGAGGATGCGGTTCACCAGCGTGGACTTACCGACGTTGGGGCGGCCAATGATGGCCAGGACCGGGTCAAGCTTGAGGGGGCCGTCTTCGCCTTCGTCGTCGTAGAGTCCGCTCAGCAGGGCTGCGTCGTCCTCGTCGAGGTCGTAGTCTTCCAGGCCTGCGCGAAGGGAGGCCGCGCGGAGTTCGGCTTCGTCGTCGTCCAGGGCGGCGAGGTTTTCAGCCACCTGGTCGGTGCCGGTGGGCGTGTATTCGTCGTCGCCGGCTCCGATGTTGCCGGATTTGTGAGTCGTATCGCTCATTGCACTTTCCTTAGTGGTGATCTGCCGGCGTCCCGGCTACTTCTTCTTGGCGGTGATGCATTGGCTGCGGGCCGGCGCATTAGTCCCCCGGAAGGGACTGACCGGTGGTCTTGACGGCATCCTGGACGTGTCCAGCCAGCGCAGCGCGGATCTCCGCAGCCGCCCTGTCCATTGAAACACGCCCCGACTCGCCATTTCTGCGGGTCACATTGAAGGGGGCTCCGAAACTGACCTGCAGCTGGCGGCGCAGCCTCGGAATGTGATCACGGTGTTCGTCTCCGATCCGCGTTCCGAGGATGGCCACGGGAATCACTGTGGCTCCGGACATCAACGCGAGCCATGCGACGCCGTTGCTGATGCTGCCGGCGGTGCCGCCTCCCCGCGTTCCTTCGGGGAGAATCCCCACGCAACGGCCGGCGTCGAGCACTTTCTTTCCGAGCTGGAGCGCCGAGCGGTCGCCCGTGCGGTCGATGGAAATCTGTCCCGACGCACGAAGCACCTTTCCCAGGAACCCCTTGAACATCTCTTTCTTGACCAGGATGTGCATAGGCCGTGGAGCCGCGCCGAACATCACCGGCCCGTCCAGGAAGCTGATGTGGTTGCCCGCGAAAATGACCGGGCCGGATTTGGGAACATTGGAGCGTCCCGTGATCGCGGTCCGGTACAGGACATGGTCCAACAGCCAGCCAACGGGCCGGCTCCAGATCATGGTCCAGCGTGCCGGGAGCCGGGGCTCAGTCACCGTAGATGACCTTGCCCACAATGCTCAGCGCCGTTTCGACCGTTTGTTCGAAGTCCAGCTCCGAGGAATCCAGGGTGACCACACCGTCGGCCGCCTGCGTGAAGTTCACCACGGTGGAGTCCTTGGCATCGCGGTGGATCACTTGGGCGGCCAGCTGCTCGTGGCTCTGCGTTCCGCCCAACTGGAGGCCGCGTCGCCGCAGCCTCGCTTCCTCGCTGGCGGTCAGCAGCATGCGGACCTCCGCATTGGGCGCGACGACGGTGGTGATGTCCCGTCCTTCCACCACCATGCGGCGGTGGTGCTGTTCGATCAGCTGGCGCTGGCGGCGAATCAACTCGTTGCGGGCACCCAGAGTGGTTGCCACCGCGCTGACCGACGAGGAGATCCTCGGCTCACGGATTTCCTCCGTGATGTCCACCCCGGCAACGCTGACGTATTCGGCGTTGGCGCTGGTGCTGAGTTCCAGCGGCAGGTCCTTTGAGGCCTGCTCGACGGCGGCGCCGTCGCTGAGGTCGATGCCGGTCTTGAGGCAGTACCAGGTCAACGCACGGTACATGGCACCCGTGTCGAGATAGGCGAGCTTCAAGCGCCGGGCCACTTCCTTGCTCACGCTGGATTTGCCGGATCCTGACGGGCCGTCGATGGCGACGACGAGCGGCTTGCCCGGACGAACTACGGTCTCCGGGCCGAAAAGTTCACGTGTCATTACTGGAGTACCCGCCATCCACGGTCGGTCAAGGCTTCAACAAGGAGGTCATGTTTGTTCGGCATGACGGAGAGTTCCACCATGCCAACGTTCTGCCCTGACGAGTGATCCAGGCGGAGATCTTCAACGTTGACGCCGATCTCACCGATCTCCGTCAACAGCCTGGCGATCTGCCCGGGCCGGTCGTCTACCAGAACTGTAAGCCATGAATATGCCTGCGGGGGTCCGCCGTGCTTTCCCGGGATCCTGGCCTGCCCCGCGTTGCCCTCGCTGATGAGCTGGGCAAGGTCCAGCCGGGCGCCGGGTGCCGTGGGATCCTCCAGGGTACCGATCAGACGGTTGAGGTCCTCGCGGACGCCATGAAGGATATGCACCATCTTGGCCGCATTGTTGCCCAGGATCTGCACCCATAGGGTGGGATCGCTGGCAGCAATCCTCGTGGTGTCCCGCAACCCGTTGCCAGCCAAAGACAGCGCGTGGAGCGGCGTCCCCTGCAGGCGGCTGGCCAGAAGCGAAGACATCACCTGGGGCAAATGCGAAACCAGCGCAACCGCTTCATCGTGCTCCTCCGCCGTGAACTGGGAAACTATTGCCCCCAGGTCACCGGCGAGGGAACGCGCAGCGTGAAGCGCGTCGGCGCTGGTCTCGTCGGACGGGCAAAGGACCCAGGGCATGGACGTGAAGAGCTCGCCGCGGGCAGCGACGGGCCCCGATTTCTCGCGCCCCGCCATCGGGTGCGTCCCGACGTAACGGGACATGTCCACTCCACGGCCCCGGAGCTCGGACTGGATTGCCAGCTTGACGCTGGCTATGTCCACCACAACGGCCTCCGGGTATTCACCCAGGGCACGCTCGACGACGTCGGCAGTCACATCCGGCGGCGCCGCGACAACAACCAGCTGGGGTGGGTTCTCAAGCTCGGACAGAGGCCTGCCCGCACCGATATCCACGGCCACGGCCTGGTTGGTTGGCGACGGGTCCGAAAGGAACACGGAGACACCCCGGCCACGCAGGCCAAGACCGATGCTGGCTCCGAGCAGGCCGGTGCCGAAAACGACCACAGGGCCGTCAAGGTGGCCCCGGCCGTGCGAGTGGAATGCCGACATACCTTACAGTCCTACGGAGGCCAGGAGGTGTCCGACTTCCTGCTTGCCGAGGTTGCGGATGCTCCCCTGGCGCTGGTCGCCCAGGCCGATGGGACCGATCTTGACGCGCACGAGACGGAGCACGGGGAAACCGACGGCTTCGAACAGACGGCGGACAATTCGGTTCTTGCCGGAGTGCAGCACGACCTCGATCAGGACGTGGCCCGGAGTGGAGTCCACCAGTTTGAAGGAGTCGACGGACGCGATGCCATCTTCGAGCTCGATGCCCTCCTTCAACTTCGCGCCGACGCCCTGCGGGAACGGACCACGGACCTGGACAAGGTACGTCTTGGGCACCTCATAGGAAGGGTGCGTCAAGCGGTTGGCGAGTTCGCCGTCGTTGGTCAGCAGCAGCAGGCCCTCGGTGGCGACGTCGAGGCGGCCGACGTGGAAGAGGCGCTCGCCTTTGTTCTTGGCGGACTTGAGGAAGTCGCTGATGCAGGGACGGCCTTCGGGATCTTCCATCGTGGAAACGACGCCCTTGGGCTTGTTGAACACCATGTAGAGCATGGTGTCATCGAGCTGGATGCGGATTCCGTCTACGTGGATCACCGCGGTAGCGGGGTCCACGCGCATGCCCAGCTCGGTGGTGAGCTGGCCGTTGACCTCGACGCGGCCTTCCTCGATCATTTCCTCGCAGACGCGGCGGGAAGCCACGCCCGCCTGGGCCATGACCTTCTGCAGGCGCACGCCATCGGCGTCGTGCTGCTCGGACTGCGCCACCTCGCCGCGGCGGCCGCGGGGCTTGCGGATCGGGCCAAGGTTCTGGCCGAAGCGCTCACTGCCGAAGGCGCGGGAAGCGTACTGCTTCTTGTTGCTGGCTTTGGGCTTCAATGCGCCGGGCGTGCCCGGAGCCTTGCCGAAGCCGGGCTTGTTGGAGCCAGGCTTGCGAGGGGCCTTGGCCGGCCTGGGATCTTGGCGGCCGGCGTCTTCACGGCGCCCGTAGCCTCCGGCCGACGTGGGGTTGTCCGGATCGAAGGGGCGCTCTTCACGCGGACGCGTGGGCTTGAAGGGGCGTTCTCCGCCCGGGGAGAAGCTGCGCTTGCTGCCTCCGGAGGCGCCGCCGGCACGGCTTGCGCCACCCCGGCCGGCACCGAAGCCGCTGCCTCCGGCGCGGGCGGCACTGCTGCGGCCGGCATTGTTGCGGCCTGAGTCTTGCGACTCGTTGCGTCCGGAATTGTTTCGTCCCGAACTGTTACGTGGTGAACCCTGGCGTCCCGCCTGTGTCATGACCCGTCCTTTTGTTATGGTGGCCGGCTTGTTCTTTCTCAACGTAAGCCAGCCGGACAGAGAATATCTGTCCCGTGTGTCTGCCCGCTACTAGCCGGGCGTTTGTAGATCCTTGCAATATTGAGTTGTTCAGCTTGCCTGCGGCCGGGTTTCCCGCGACTACATGCGTTCGGCGTCGAAGAACTCCTCGATGCCCTCCAGCCCCGGAAGGTGGGGGGACAATTGAGGAAGTTCCGCCACCGAGCCAATGCCCATGCGTTCGAGGAAGTACGAGGTGGTCCGGTAAAGGATCGCCCCCGATTCAGGATCGTTACCCGAGTCCTCGATCAGCCCGCGTTGGACAAGGGTCCGAACGACCGAATCGACATTGACGCCGCGGATGGCCGACACCCTGGCCCTGGAAACCGGCTGCCGGTACGCGATGACCGCCATGGTTTCAAGGGCTGCCTGCGTCAGCCGCGCGGTCTGGCCTTCGAGAACGAACCTGCCCACGACGTCGGCAAAATCCGCGCGTGAATAGATCCGCCACCCTCCGGCAACGTTCCGCAACTCAAAACCCCGGGGTGCAGCGCTGGCACTTGCATCAGTGTGCAAGTCATCAGCGTCCCTGCCCGGGGCTTTAACAGTATAGCCGCTATACTCCCGCCGCAGTCCCTCCAGCAAATCCTCGACGACGGCAACCGTCACGTTGAGCCCGGCGGCCAGTTCTTCCGCGGTGGCCGGTTGGTCGATCACCATCAGGACGGCTTCGAGGGCTGCGCGGGCCCCTCCCGGCAAGGCTTCAAGCTCGGCGAGGCCGTCTCCGCCGGTTTCCTGCTCGCTCACAGCGGTTCCTCTCCTTGGTCGATCTGCTCGTACTCGTCGCTCATATTGTCGCTGCTCCACCCTTCGGGGCGCCCTGTCCAGCGCACCGTCAGTTCGGCGAGCGGACCCGGTTGATCAAACGCCACCACGCGGTCGCGGAACAGCTCGAGGAGCGCCAGGAACCGGACGACGACGACGAGCGTGGATTCGGCGTCGGCGATCAGTGCCCTGAATGTTTGTGGCTGGCCCCGCTGCAGGCGGTACCCGATGATCTCGGCTTGTTCCTTGACACTGACGGGTGTTCCGTGAAGGTGGTCGAGCCCGACTTCCTCGGGCGTGTTGTCCTTGGGTGCCAGCGTCTTGGCGGCCAGCGCGGCGAACTGTTCGGGCGTATGGCGCCAGATCAGCTCCGGCAGCATTGCCGCGAAATGCCCTTCCAACGCGACTTGCCGCGGGAAGCGCCGGGCTTCCGATTCAAGGGTGCCGGACATGATCGCGGACACCTGTTTGAAGGCCTTGTACTGCAACAGCCTGGCGAAGAGGAGATCCCGGGCCTCCAGCAAGGCAATGTCCTCGGCATCTTCGACCTCCCCGGCCGGCAGGAGCCTCGCGGCTTTGAGGTCCAGGAGCGTTGCGGCGATGACCAGGAATTCGCTGGCCTCGTCCAGGGCCCAGTCCTCCCCCAGTTCCTGCAGGCGCCGGATGTACTTGATGAACTCATCCGTGACGGTCGCCAGCGCAACTTCCGTGATATCCAGCTTGTGCTTGGAGATCAGGCCGAGCAGGAGATCGAAGGGGCCGGTGAAGTTTGCCAGCCTGACTTCGAAGCCGGCCTTCCGTCCGGAAGGCCGGGCTCCGGCGTCGTCCGCGTTGCTTTCAGGTGGGTTCGACGGCGGCGCGTCGTCCGCCAGGACGGTCGCGGTTTCAGGGGTGAGTGGCTCTGCCACGCTGGCTAGGGTGCGCCGCCGCGCGAAATCAGTTCCTTGGCCAGGCGGCGGTAGGCGTCGGCACCGATGTGGTTTCCGGCGTAGCTGGTGATGGGCTCCGCGGCGACCGTGGCGTCGGCGAACTTGATGGAACGCTTGATGACGGTCTCGAAGACCTTGTCCCCGAACGCCTCCACGAGCCTGGAAATGACTTCGCGGCTGTGCAGGGTGCGCGCGTCGTACATCGTGGCGAGCACGCCGTCCACCTGCAGGCGCGGGTTCAACCGGTCCTGCACTTTTTCGATGGTTTCGACGAGCAGTGCCACCGCGCGGAGGGCGAAGAATTCGCAGATCAGCGGGATGATGACGCCGTGCGCAGCCGTCAAGGCGTTGACCGTGAGGAGGCCGAGGGACGGCTGGCAGTCGATGAGCACGACGTCGTAGTCGTCCTCCACGCTCTTGAGCGCGCGGTCCAGCACTTGCTCGCGCGCTACTTCGTTGACCAGCTGGACTTCGGCGGCGGAGAGGTCGATGTTCGCCGGCAGGAGGTCGATGCCTTCGACGCCGGTCTTCTGGATGGCATCGCGGATGTCCACTTTGCGGTCCATCAGGACGTTGTAGACCGTGAGGTCGAGCTCGTGCGGGTTCGCGCCCAGGCCCGCGGAAAGAGCTCCCTGCGGGTCGAAGTCAACGAGCAGCACGCGCCGGCCGAATTCTGCGAGCGCAGCGGCGAGGTTGATGGTTGACGTGGTCTTGCCCACGCCACCCTTCTGGTTGACCATGGCGATGACGCGGGCCGGGCCGTGGGAGGCCAATGGCGCGGGCTCGGGGAAGTCGCGGTGCGGGCGGCCCGTGGGCCCCATGACGGCGTCTTCCAGATCGAAATCCGTGCCCTCCAGCGTAGTCGTTCCCCGTTCGCTGCTCACGTATCTATCCACTCTCTCCACGACGGTCATTTCCTGCGGCTGTCTCCAGCACCAGCACTGCTCCCCACCTAGGCTACAGCGCCCGACACGGCATTCTGCGGAACTTGACATTGCCCGCAGTTTGAGCCTTTACCTTCTAGCTGAGGTAGAAGGTTGGGTCCGCGTGCACCAAAACGTGCCCGCAAAACGCAGGCAAGGCAGGTCCCCGGACGGGTTCCTGCCTTGCCTGCATCGACACTCCAAACAGTATGCCGGACTAAGCGGCCACGGCCTCTTTCACCTCGGGTTCGGCATGGTGGCTGATCATGGTCAGCTCGTCGAAAGGAGTCGCACCGGACAGGACGTTGGTGACCTGCGTGCGGTCGATTTCCTTGACCCAGGTACCAATCAGCACGGTGGCCACCGCGTTGCCCGTGAAGTTGGTCAGGGCGCGGGCTTCAGACATGAAGCGGTCGATCCCGACGATCATGCCTACACCGCCCAGCAGTTCGGGCCGGTGTGCCTGCAGGCCTGCAGCGAGGGTGGCCAGGCCGGCACCGGAAACGCCGGCCGCCCCCTTGGACGCAATGATCATGAACACCAGAAGCGATACCTGGGCGCCCAGGTCCAGCGGAATACCCATGGCGTTGGCGACGAACAGCGAAGCCATGGTGAGGTAGATGGCGGTTCCATCCAGGTTGAAGGAGTAGCCGGTAGGCACCGTGACACCGACAACCGGCTTGGAGACGCCGAGGTGCTCCATCTTGGCGATAAGCCTGGGCAGCGCCGCTTCGGAGGATGAGGTGGAGAAGATGAGCAGGTATTCGCGGGCCAGGTACTTCATCAGCTGGAAAATGCTGACGCCGGCAACGACCCGCAGCAAGCTGCCGAGTATCACCACGATGAAGAGCGCGCAGGTGATGTAGAAAGCGACCATCAGGGTGAGCATGCCGAAGATGGCTTTCACTCCGGTGGCGCCGACCACCGCGGCGATCGCACCGAAGGCGCCGACGGGCGCCAGCCACATGATCATGATGAGGATGCGGAAGACGAGCGCCTGCCCATGCTGGATGGCCTTGAGCACCGGCTGGCCCTGCGAACCCATGCGCTGCAGCGCGAAGCCCACCAGGATGGCAACCAGGAGCGTCGGCAGCACGGGGATGTCTCCGGGGATGATCCCCAGCAGGAAGTCGGCGGTGCTGTTCGAAGAAGCAGGCGCGTTCGGGTTGTACGGGATCAGCTTCAGCCCCTCGCCCGGGTGGATGATGTTGCCGACGACCAAACCAATGGCGAGCGCGAACGTGGACATCACCAGGAAGTAGATGAGTGCGAGGCCGCCGACCTTGCCGACCGTGGCAGCCTTGGCGATCGACCCGATGCCCAGGACGATGGTGCAGAAGATGACGGGGGCGATCATCATCTTGATGAGCTTGATGAATCCGTCACCCAAAGGCTTGAGTGATTTGCCCACTTCGGGGAAAAGCAGGCCGACGACGGCGCCCAGCACAACTGCGGCGATCACGGCGATGTAGAGGTAATGCGACTTGTCCAGCCCCTTGCGCCCGGCCTTCGCGGGTGCAATCTCTCCTCTTTGAGAGGTCATGGCTTTACTCCTTATAGATACTCTGGAAAGCGCCGTGGTCCCTGCAAAATGTCCCTGCGTCGCTCTGCTGTGATACCCATCATTAGGCGCGGCGTGACATGCATCACTGTTGCGTTCATATTGGTCACAGGATGGCCCGTGGAAAGGAGCACGTGATCCGACGCTGGAGCATTGCCCGGAGACTCTTTGTGGCAAATCTGCTGTTCATTCTGGCGCTCACCGCGATCGTGGGAACGGTGGCCTTCGTGGACGCCCGGGACCGGGCCTACAACGACGCCGGCCAGCGCATGCAGGCTGTGGCCGCGGCGATCGCAGCCAACCCCCTCGTCCTTCAGGCCGCCGGCACACCAAACCCGTCCGCCGCCCTGCAGCCCTACGCCCAAGTGGTCATGGCCAACGCCCATACCGACTTCATCACCATCATGGCCCCGGACCGGACGCGCTGGACCCATGCGAACCCCGACGAAATCGGCAAACCCTACATCGGCACCATCGATCCGGCCCTCCACGGCCAGACCTTCACCGAGGTCACCGCCGGTACTCTCGGCCCGTCCGTCCGCACCATCGTTCCCGTGGAGGATTCCTCCGGGAAGGTACGGGCACTGGTCGCCGCGGGTGTCACGGTGCGGACGGTGGACGTCGCGGTCTCAGCCCGGCTCACGACGATCATCGCCTTCTCCCTGGCCATGCTCGCCGGAGGCTCGCTGGCCTCCTGGTTGTTGGGCCGCTACCTGCGTTCGGTCACCCGGGGGTGGGGACCGGAGCAATTGGCGCAGTTGTTCGCTTACTACGAGTCGGTCCTGCATTCTGTCCGCGAAGGCGTGGTGCTGATCGACACGGAAGGCCGCGTGGTCATGTACAACGACCAAGCCGCGGAGCTGCTGGGACTGGAGCGGTCCGACGTCGATCCCGCCGCGGGAGCCGCACCGCGCCTTGCGGACCTGCCCCTCGAGCCCAGCCTCCACGGGCTCTTCGAGTCCGGCCGGACGGCGCACGACGAAATCCACCTGACAGGGTCCAGGATCCTGGTGGTGAACCAGGCGCCCGCCGTGGGACCCCCGGGAATGAGGGGCCGGCAACGACCTGCCGTGTTCGGGACCGTGGCCACGCTCCGGGACAGGACGGAAATCGAGTCCTTGGGCAGTGAACTCGAAACCATGAAGACCCTGTCCGACGCCTTGCGGGCCCAGACACACGAACATGCCAACCGGCTGCACACCATCGTGTCCCTCATGGAACTCGGGCGGACCACCGACGCCCTGGACTTTGCCACCATGGACCTTGAACTGAGCCAACAACTGACCGACCACCTCGTGGCATCGGTGGACGAACCTGTCTTGAGTGCGCTCATCATGGGGAAGTCCGCCGAGGCGCACGAACGCGGGGCGGAGCTCACGGTCACGGTGACGGGCGGGGACGGACTCCAGGGCCTGGCTGTCCAGGACCTCGTGACGATCCTGGGCAACCTGCTCGACAACGCGCTCGACGCCGCGGCTGCCGCTCCCCCGCCCCGCAAAGTGGAACTGGGCATCGAATCGGGCCCCGAAGGAACCACGTTCACGGTGGTCGATTCCGGGCACGGGATCGATCCCGCCATCGTGGACGACGTCTGGCACTACGGATACAGCACCAAGGCGGCCGGCATCGGACAAACCGGGCAACCCGGAGCCCCGTCGCGCGGCGTGGGACTGGCCTTGGTGCGGCAAGCGGTACAGCGGCTGGGCGGTACGCTGTCCATCAGCGACTCCACGAGCGCCTTGGGCGGTGCGTTCTTCCGCGTAGCGCTCCCCGCGCCGGACTCCAGGAAAGAAACCGAATGACCGAGATCCGCGTCCTCGTTGTCGAGGACGAACCCATCGCCGCCGATGCCCATGGCGTCTACGTCGGCCGAATCGACGGCTTCACCGTTGCGGGAACGGCCCCTGACGGACAATCGGCCCTGCGGCTGCTCAACGAGTTCGCTGTTGCCGGGCAACCGGTGGACCTCGTCCTGCTGGACATGAACCTGCCGGATCTTCACGGACTGGACGTTGCCCGCCGGATGCGTGCTTCGGGACTGCTTGCGGACATCATCGCCATCACCGCCGTCAGGGAAGTGAACATTGTCCGCAGTGCGGTGTCGATCGGCGTGGTGCAGTACCTCATCAAGCCCTTCACGTTCGCGACATTCGCGGACAAGCTCGCCAGCTACCGCGCCTTCCGTGAGCAACTCGCCGCACCGGCGTCGGGCGCGCGGGCGAGCGGTGCGTCCCAAAGCGATGTGGACCAGGCGTTCGCGAGTCTCCGCGCCCCCTCCGAAGTCCCGCTGCCCAAGGGCCTCTCCGCCCATAGCCTGGAGTCCGTCAAAGACCTCCTGGCCAGCCTTGGCCGGCCGGTGTCCGCGAGCGAGGCAACCGTCGCCCTGGGGATGTCCCGGGTCACCGTACGCCGCTATCTCGAGTACCTGGCCGACGCCGGAATGGTCACCCGGAATGCTCGATACGGCACTCCGGGGCGGCCGGAGAACGAGTACCGCTGGAACCGGGGTTAGCCCACAATTCATCTGGGTGTATACATAGGTGGGTCATTGGCCGGGCATTCTCAAGAAAAGCTAGGCTTGATGGCCATTTGTGTATACACTGAGGACGTCCACCCAGCGAAGGAGGGTCCATGCGTGCCAGCGACAAAGCCTATGCGGCCCTGCGCGAAGACATCATTGAGTGGCGTCTGGCACCCGGAACGGTCCTCGCGGAAGTGGAACAATCCGAACGTTTGGGCGTGTCCCGCACACCGGTCCGGGAGGCGCTGAGCCGGCTCAGCGCGGAAGGGCTGACGACGGCGGCAGGCGGCCGCGGCGTCGTCGTCACCGACATCTCGCTGGACGACATCGACGAACTGTTCGAGCTGCGCGAAACCCTGGAAGGCAAAGCCGCAGCCCTCGCCGCGAAGCGAGGCGAACATGCGGTGTTCGAGCAGCTGCACGCCGAGCTCCTCCGGGCGCCCGAGATGCTCAACGACAGCGATCCTGCACGGCACGACTACTACGCCCTGGTGGGACGGCTCGACGACGCGATCGACGAAGCCATCTCCAATTCCTACCTCGCCCAGGCCATGCGCAGCTTGCGCGTCCACCTCGTGCGGGTCCGCCGCCTCGCGGCCGACGACGCCGAACGCCTCCATGCCGCCGCGGCTGAGCATGCCGCGATCGCCGAAGCCATCGCGGCAGGCAACCCCCGGCTCGCCGAAGCCGCCACCACCCTTCATCTGCACCGCAGTCTCTCCCACGTCAAAGCCACCCACACACCTCACTAAGGAGCACCATGGTGAAGAACAACCACGTCCGCGTCTATAAGAGCGAAGAAAACCTCGCCCGCGAGGAGCAACTGGCGCACAAGATCGCCACCGTCGCCGCCGACCCCGTCGAGGTGACTCCCGAGGTCACCGACATGATCATCAACCGGATCATCGACAACGCCTCCGTCGCCATCGCATCCTTGAACCGTGCCCCGATCGTCGCCGCCCGGGCTCAGGCTTTGACCCACGCGCCGACCACCAACGGCAAGGGCTCGTCCGTCTTCGGCATCAGCGACAAGGTCTCCCCCGAGTGGGCCGCCTGGGCCAACGGCGTCGCCGTGCGCGAACTCGACTACCACGACACGTTCCTGGCCGCGGACTACTCCCACCCCGGCGACAACATTCCCCCGATCCTCGCCGTGGCGCAGCACGTCGGCGCGGGCGGCAAGGACCTGATCCGCGGCATCGCCACGGGCTACGAAATCCAGGTGAACCTGGTCAAGGCCATCTGCCTGCACAAACACAAGATCGACCACGTAGCGCACCTCGGCCCGTCCGCCGCCGCCGGTATCGGCACCCTCCTGGGCCTCGACGTCGAGACGATCTTCCAGTCCGTCGGCCAGGCCCTGCACACCACCACCGCCACGCGCCAGTCCCGCAAGGGCGAAATCTCCACCTGGAAGGCCCACGCCCCCGCGTTCGCCGGCAAAATGGCCGTCGAAGCCGTGGACCGCTCCATGCGCGGCCAGACCTCCCCCGTACCGATCTACGAAGGCGAAGACGGCGTCATCGCCTGGATGCTCGACGGCCCGGATGCCTCCTACGAGGTCCCGCTCCCCGAGGCCGGGGAAGCCAAGCGCGCGATCCTTGACACCTACACCAAGGAACACTCCGCCGAATACCAGGCCCAGGCCTGGATCGACCTCGCCCGCAAGCTGAACAAGGAGCACCCGGAGGCCACGGACCCGGCCAACGTGAAGTCCGTCCTGATCAAGACGAGCCACCACACCCACTACGTGATCGGCTCCGGCGCCAACGACCCCCAGAAGTACTCGCCCACCGCTTCACGCGAGACGCTGGACCACTCCATCCCGTACATCTTCACCGTCGCCCTGCAGGACGGTTCCTGGCACCACGTCGACTCCTACAGCCCGGAACGCGCAGGACGGGCGGACACCGTGGAACTCTGGCACAAGGTCACCACCGTCGAGGACCCGGAATGGACCCGCCGCTACCACTCCCTGGACATCGCGGAGAAGGCCTTCGGCGGCACCGTCGAAATCACCCTCAACGACGGCACCGTCATCACCGAATCGATCGCCGTGGCCGACGCCCACCCGCTCGGCGCCCGGCCGTTCGCCCGCGAACAGTACGTGAACAAGTTCCGCACCCTTGCTGCCGGTTTGGTCGAGGAGGCCGAGATCGAAAGGTTCCTCACCGCCGTCGAGCGCCTCCCTGAGCTCGGCCCGGGCGAGCTGGACCAGCTGAACATCACCGCTGCTCCCGGCGTCATCGACCTCGCTGCCGCACCGAAGGGGTTGTTCTAGATGTTGTACTCCAAGACCACGCCTGAGCAGAAGCGGCTCGCCCTGCGGGAGCTGCTGAACTCAGGGACCGTCCACCAGTTCCCAGGCGCGTTCAACCCGCTCTCGGCACGGCTGATCGAGGAGAAGGGCTTCCCCGGCGTCTACATCTCCGGTGCCGTCCTCGCCAACGACCTCGGCCTGCCGGACATCGGACTCACGACACTTACCGAGGTCGCCACCCGTGCAGGGCAGATCGCCCGCATGACCGATCTCCCGTGCCTGGTGGACGCGGACACCGGATTCGGCGAACCGATGAACGTGGCCCGCACCATCCAGGAGCTTGAGAACGCCGGACTGGCCGGTTGCCACATCGAGGACCAGTTCAACCCGAAGCGCTGCGGGCACCTTGACGGCAAGAACGTCGTCGACGTCGACACCGCCGCCAAGCGCATCCGTGCGGCAGCCGACGCCAGGCGCGATGCGAACTTCCTCATCATGGCCCGGACCGATATCCGCGCCGTCGACGGGATCGAGGCAGCCCAGGAACGCGCCCGGGCGCTCGTCGACGCCGGCGCCGACGCGATCTTCCCCGAAGCCATGAAGGATCTCAGCGAGTTCCAAGCCATCCGTGATGCAGTGGACGTGCCGATCCTGGCCAACATGACCGAGTTCGGCAAGAGCGAGCTCTTCACCGTGGAACAGCTCCAAGGCGTGGGCGTGAACATGGTGATCTACCCGGTCACCCTGCTCCGCATTGCCATGGGGGCTGCAGAGCGTACGCTGGAAACGATCAAGGCCACAGGAACGCAGGAGGCGCAGGTGGAGAACATGCTCACCCGTGCGCGGCTCTATGACCTCGTGGACTACGAGGCTTACAACCACTTCGACACGAGCGTTTTCAACTTCCAGGTTCCTGGGCTCAGCCGGTAACTGGATCAACCAAGGGATGCAGGCGCTCCGGCTATTCCGGAGTGCTTGCCGATGAACGAAGGAGAACAGCATGGTAGCTGTTGAGATCAAGAAGGGCCTGGCCGGCGTCGTGGTTGACTACACCGCGATCTCCAAAGTCAATCCGGACACCAACTCGCTGCTGTACCGCGGCTATCCCGTGCAGGAACTCGCCGCCAAGTGCAGCTTCGAAGAAGTTGCCTTCCTGCTGTGGAACGGCGAGTTGCCCACGCCGGAGGAGCTCGCAGAGTTCACAGCCCGCGAGCGCGCGGGCCGCGCCCTTGACCCCGTGGTGAAGCAGGTCATCGATGCTCTGCCGACGACTGCCCATCCCATGGATGTGTGCCGGACGGCGGCTTCGGTGCTGGGAGCACGGCACCCCCTGGCCGAGGATTCCACGCCCGAGGCCAACATGACCAAGGCAATCGACTTGTTCGCCGCGATGCCTGCGGTGGTCGCCTACGACCAGCGACGCCGGCGCGGCCAGGGAGTGGTGGATCCTCGCGAGGACCTCGGATTCTCCGCGAACTTCCTGTGGATGACCTTCGGCGAGGATCCCGTGGACGAGGTCGTGAAGGCGTTCAACGTCTCGATGATCCTTTACGCCGAGCACTCCTTCAACGCGTCCACCTTCACGGCCCGCGTTGTCACCTCCACGCTCTCGGATCTCCACTCCGCGGTCACCGCGGCGATCGGCGCCCTCAAGGGTCCGTTGCACGGCGGCGCCAACGAGGCCGTCATGCACACCTTCGAGGAAATCGGCATCCGCACCGAGGAATCGCTGGATGAGGCCGCCAGCCGGGCAAAGACCTGGATGGAACACGCCCTTGCGCAGAAGAAGAAGGTCATGGGATTCGGGCACCGCGTCTACAAGCACGGCGACTCCAGGGTTCCCACCATGAAGGCCGCACTGGACAAGATGATCGCCCACTACGGCCGGCCGGAAATCCTTGGGCTCTACAACGGCCTCGAGCAGGCCATGGACGAGGCCAAGGCGATCAAGCCCAACCTCGACTACCCCGCCGGACCGACCTACCACCTCATGGGCTTCGACACCCCGACCTTCACCCCGCTGTTCGTCGCCAGCCGGATCACCGGCTGGACCGCACACGTCATGGAGCAACTCGGATCGAACTCCCTGATCCGTCCGCTCAGCGAATACAACGGCGTCGACGAACGGCACCTGCCGTAATTTTCTGAACGTACGACGTCGGGCCGGTCACCTCAGGGGGCCGGCCCGGCGTCGTTCTGGTTTCTGCCAGGAAGTCAGCGCGCGGCTCCCGAATCCAGCCACTCGGCCGTGTGGACTTCGGCGACGCTTTCATTGTCATGGGCAAGCACGACTTCAACGGCGATGCGTTGGCCGGAAATCATGGCCGGCAGCCAGTGTTCGGCGTCGGCCCACATCTGTTCGACTGGGAGTCCCTCCACCCGATACCACTGTGGCGCTATTTCATCGCTTTCGGCGGGTTCGCCGGTCCATTGCCCGGTCAGATACACCGTGGTGAACATGTTCCATTCGGGCTTGGCGGGGAAGACGAAATCCACAGTGCCCGCGGGGATAAGGTCCTCTTCTTCCAGGTGGACGAAGATCTCTTCGTGGACTTCCCGGCATACGGCTTGGGCCGCCGTCTCTCCGGCCTCCACGTGTCCGCCGACACCCACGACCTTTCCGGTGCCGAAGCCGGTCTTTTTCCGGCCCAGGAGCACCTCCTGTCCAGCGTTGCCGTCGCGGAGCAGGAAGCACAGGGTGACGTGGGCTGCGGTCATTGACCAAGCCTAACCCTGCAGCCCCGCATCGGGTTCAGGGCGACGCTCAGCCGAGCGCCCGCGGATGCGCAGCGGCGTACACTTCGCGCAAAGTGTCGGCGGTGACCAAGGTGTACACCTGCGTGGTGGTCACCGAGGCGTGGCCCAGGAGCTCCTGCACCACCCGGACATCGGCGCCGCCCTCCAGGAGATGCGTGGCGAACGAATGCCGGAGGGTGTGCGGCGAGACATCCTTGGTGATGTTTGCCTTCTCCGCCGCTGTCTTGAGAATGGTCCAGGCGCTCTGCCGGCTGATCCGGCCTCCGCGGGCATTCAGGAAGAGCGCCGGAGTGCCTTTGCCTTTCGCGGCCAGCGCCGGCCGTCCGCGAACCACGTAGGACCCGACGGCGCGGGCACCATAGGACCCCAGCGGCACCAGGCGCTCCTTGGAACCTTTTCCGAAGAGCCTGACGATCGCGGGGCCATCGGATTCCGCTTCGAGGGAGACATCGTCGACGTCGAGCCCCACCGCTTCGCTGATGCGGGCGCCCGTGGAATAGAGGAACTCCAACAGGGCCCGGTCCCGCAATCCGGTGGCGGTATCGGCGCCCGCAGCCTCGAGGATCCGGGTCACTTCGCCGACGCTGATGGCCTTCGGCAGCCGCTTGCCGGGCATGGGCGGGTGGACATCGCTCGCCGGATCGGCCGTCGTCGTGCCCTCCAGGGCCCAAAACTTGTGGAGCCCCCGGACGGCGACCACGGTGCGTGCAGCTGAGCGGACCCCGAGGGGGGCGCCACCATCCGAGCCGTCGGACAGTGCCTGGACAAAGGCCGTGACATCGTGGCGGGAGATGTTGCCCGGTTTGTCCACGCCGGACGCGGCCAGGAAGTTCGAATAGCGGGACAAGTCCCGGCGGTAAGCGGACAAGGTGTTGCTGGCAAGGCCACGTTCCACGCCGAGGTGTTGCAGGTAATCCGTGACGGCCCGGTCAATGGCGGTCTGGACAGGGGTCTCCGCGAGCTGGGGCACGGTCAGCGCTGGCTCGGGTGGGCGGGCCAGGGAGCATTGGCGGGGCGCAGGTTCCTGAAGCCGTCCGCGCGCGCGGCGGCGGCCGCGAGGATCCCGACGACGGCGGACGGGTTGTGCAGCCGGCCTTCGAGCACCGCTGAAACGGCTTCGTCGAGTGTCACCCACACGAGCTCGATTTCGGCTTCTTCATCCGTGCGGACGTGCCGTTCCGCCTCGGGAACGCTTCCCAAACCGCGTGCCAAATAGATGCGAATCGCCTCGCTCGAGGAGCCGGGCGAGTTGAAGAAGTCCGCGAGGACATTCCACGTGGCCGCAGTAAGATCGGCCTCTTCCGCGAGCTCCCGGGCTGCACCGACGACGAAGTCTTCGCCGGCCACGTCAAGAAGCCCGGCGGGAATCTCCCACAGGTCCATGCCCACGGGATGGCGGTATTGCTTGAGCAACAGGATTTCGCCGTCGACATTCATCGGCAGCACCGCAACAGCACCGGGGTGGTCGATGTAGTCGCGGATCAAAGTGCCGGTGTCTTCGCCCAGTTCGAACGCGTCACTGACGACGTCCCAGATCCGGCCTTTATAGACCTTGCTGGACGACAAAAGACGGCGCGGGCTCGGCATGTCCGAAACCTTCCGAAAAGTGCTGGGGGTTTCAGGAAAACCGGGCATCGCGCCGTCCTTCGTTTGTGTGAGCGATTACTTTGCAGCTACCTTGCGGGCCGACTTTGCTCCGGCGTCCACGCCCGCCTGACGCTCCAGCGCAGCCTTCACGAGGCCGGCAAACAGCGGGTGGGGGCGCGTGGGGCGGGAGCTGAGCTCGGGGTGGGCCTGCGTTGCCACGTAGTACGGGTGTACTTCGCGCGGCAGTTCCACGAACTCGACCAGCTTGCCGTCGGGGGACGTTCCGGAAAACACGAGCCCCTCGGCCGCAATCTGCTCGCGGTACTTGTTGTTGACCTCGTAGCGGTGGCGGTGACGCTCGCTGACCGTCGTGGCACCGTAGGTCTCTGCGACCACGGAGCCTTCATCCAACGTGGCTTCGTAGAGGCCCAGGCGCATCGTGCCGCCAAGGTCGCCCTTTCCGTCCACGATGTCCAGTTGTTCTTCCATCGTGGCGATGACCGGGTACTTGGAGTCGGGTTCGAACTCGCTGGAGGACGCCCCCTCGAGGCCGACCACATTGCGGGCGTACTCGATGACCATGCACTGAAGGCCGAGGCACAGGCCCAGCACGGGAAGCTTCGTCTCGCGGGCAAACTTGAGCGCGCCGAGCTTGCCCTCCAGGCCACGGATGCCGAAGCCGCCGGGAACACAAATAGCGTCGACGCCTGCCAAGGACTTCGTGGCGCCTTCGAGGGTTTCACACTCGTCGGACGGGACCCACCGGATCTTGACCTTGGTTTCGTTCGCAAAACCACCGGCACGCAAGGCCTCGGTCACGGACAAGTAAGCGTCCGGGAGGTCGATGTACTTGCCCACCAGCGCAATTTCAACGTTGTGCTTGGGGTTGTGGACAGCTTCGAGGAGCTTGTCCCAGCTGGTCCAGTCGACGTCCTTGAACGGGAGGTCCAGGGCTCGGACGACGTAGGAGTCAAGGCCTTGGGAGTGCAGCGTCTTCGGGATGTCGTAGATGCTGGGAGCATCGGCGGCGTTGATCACTGCGTCAATATCGACGTCGCACATGCGGCCGATCTTCTCGCGCATGGCGTCGGGCACTTCGCGGTCCGAGCGGATGACGATCGCTTCCGGCTGGATGCCGAGCGAACGCAGCGCGGCAACAGAGTGCTGTGTTGGTTTGGTCTTCAGTTCCTGCGAGGGGCCGATGTAGGGCACCAACGAGACGTGCAGGAAAAAGACGTTGTTCCGGCCGATGTCCTGGCGGACCTGGCGTGCGGACTCGAGGAAAGGCTGCGACTCGATGTCGCCAACGGTGCCGCCGATTTCGGTGATGATGACGTCAGGAGCGTTCTTGCCCTCAGCGGGGAGGCGCATGCGGCGCTTGATCTCATCCGTGATGTGCGGGATGACCTGGACGGTGTCGCCGAGGTACTCACCACGCCTTTCCTTGGCGATAACCGTCGAGTAGATCTGGCCGGTTGTGACGTTGGCCGAACCCTCGAGGTTCTCATCGAGGAAGCGCTCGTAGTGTCCGATGTCGAGGTCGGTTTCGGCGCCGTCGTCAGTGACGAAGACTTCGCCGTGCTGGAAGGGGTTCATCGTGCCCGGATCCACGTTGAGATAGGGATCGAGCTTCTGCATAGTTACAGACAAACCGCGTGCCCGCAGCAGGTGGCCGAGGCTCGAAGCCGTCAGTCCCTTACCGAGCGAGGACGCCACACCGCCAGTGACAAAGATGTGTTTGGTCGTCTTGGACGAGCCCGGAAACCGGGAATTTACACGGGAATTTGATCGCTGCACCACGGAATTCGAGCCTATCATCAATTGCGCCTCCAAAGGATCCGCTAGCCGTTTTCCCAAATGCTCAATAGTCCCCTGCCATCGGGCAAGGATCAAGAGTAAAGCCCACCCGGAACGGCAAAACAGCTCAGCCGCCCGGGAATCAGCTGCTTGGCCTCAGGTACCGCAGAAGGAGCCTCCCTGTCCGGCGAAAGCGCGCATGTGACCGATGTCCCAGGCCGCAGCCGGGTAGCTACGCCTGCTGCGGGAGAAGCTTCGCGTCGTCCAGCAATTCCTGGGCATGCGCCCGCGCGGACTCCGAGTCTTCCTGGCCCGCCAGCATCCTGGCAAGCTCTTTCACGCGTTCCTCGTCATCGAGGAGCTGCACGTCGCTGGACGTGAAGCCCGTGGCGGTCTTGCCGTCGCTTCCCCTGACCGAGGTCTTGGTGACGCGGATATGTTGGTCGGCGAAGGCAGCCACCTGCGGCAAGTGGGTTACCACCAGCACCTGGACGTGGCGGGCCAGCATGGCAAGCCGGCGTCCGATCTCCACGGCCGCGCGCCCGCCAACTCCGGCGTCCACCTCGTCAAAGACGAACGTCGGCACCGGATCCACGGCCGCGAGGACCACTTCGATGGCGAGCATCACGCGTGACAACTCGCCACCGGACGCCCCCTTGCCAAGGGGGCGGGCAGGGGCACCCGAGTGTGGCTGCAGGAGGAAGGAGATGTCGTCGACGCCGTGGGGGCCCAACTGTCCTTGGCTGTCCACCTCGATCACCAGGGTTGCGTCGGCCATCGCGAGGGCGGTGAGTTCCGCGCTCACGCGCGTGGAAAGTTCTTTGGCTGCCTTCGATCGCGACTTCGAGATGCGCGCGGCTTGCTTCCGCAGCGTGGACTCTGCGGCAGTCACTTCGGCTTCGAGGGCTTCGATCCGGCTCGAGTCGTCCTGCAGTTCGTCGAGCCGGGTCCTCGAAGCTGCGGCCCATTCCAAGACCTCGTCGATGCTCGGGGCGTACTTCCGGATGAGTTTGGCCAGGGCAGCGCGCCGTTCCTCGATCTCCGAGAGCCGTTCGGGCCCCTCGGAGTCCAGGGAGGCCTGGTAGCTGGACAACTCCCCCGCGATGTCGTTGATGAGGAAGCCGATCTCGGCGAGCCGTGCAGCAGCTCCCGCCAACGCTTCGTCATGCTCGGAAACCTGGTCCAGCGCCCGTTTCGCGGAGTCGATCAGCGTGGTCGCGTCGGCTGTTTCGCCGAATTCCTCCGAAATCAGTGCTTCGTGCGCTGCCGCGGCGGCAATGCGGAGCTCTTCCACGTTCGCCAGCTTCACTGCCTCGGCCTTGAGGGATTCATCCTCGCCCGGCTGCGGATCGACGTCGTCGATTTCACTGAGCGCGACCGCGAGCGATTCCGCCTCGCGCAGCCTTTCCCGCGCCTCGCTGCGGAGGGTATCGAGCTCCGCCTGGCTGGACTTCCAATGGGTGTAAAGCTCCTGGTATTCCGTGAGCGTCGCGGCGAGATCGGCACCGGCGAAGCGGTCCAGCGCGTGCCGCTGCGCCACGGCACCCTTGAGCCGGATCTGGTCCGACTGGCCATGCACCACCACCAGGCTCTCGCCAAGTTCCGCCAACACGCCTACAGGCGCCGATCTGCCGCCCACGAACGCACGGCTGCGGCCGTCCGCACCCACGGTGCGGGCCAGCAGGAGCTGGGTGCCGCCGTCGTACTCTTCCGCGTCGCCGCCCGCCTCCACGGCCCTTTCCACGGCACTGTGCGCCGGATCGAGCAAGAGCGTGGCCTCAGCAGAGGCCGACTTTGCACCGGAGCGTACCGCACCGGCGTCGGACCGCGCTCCCAGAAGGAGGCCGACGGCGGTGACCACCATGGTCTTGCCGGCGCCGGTTTCGCCCGTGACGACGCTCAAGCCTGGCCCCAACGGCAGGGTGGCGTCGGTGATGACGCCGAGATCACGGATCCGGAGTTCCTCGATCATGGTTTACATCTCCTTTGTGGGATCGGCCGCTCTACCTGTCCGCACGTCGTGGGGCGTCGGCAAAGGGCTGGGCTTGAAGGTCCTGATCACGGGGGTCGGGCCCGTGTGGATGTCGGCCGAACGGGGCGCCGGACCCCGCCAGCCGTGGATGGGGAGCTCAAACTTCCGAACGAGCCGCGCTGAGAACGGGGTCTGGTGCGTGCGCGCAAGCCGCACAGGCCGGGTGGACCGGGTGACTTCGATGCGGGCGCCGGGCGGCAGGTCCACGGAACGGCGGCCATCGCACCACAGTACGCCCTGGGCATCCGTCCGGGTGAGGATCTCCACGGCCAGCTTGGACCGCGGCGAAACCACGAGGGGCTTGGCGAAGAGGGCGTGGGCGCTGATGGGGACAATCACTAGTGCCTCCACCTCGGGCCACACTACCGGGCCGCCGGATGAGAAGGCATAGGCCGTGGAGCCCGTAGGGGTAGCCAGCACCACTCCATCGCAGCCGAAGGACGTCAGCGGACGCTCATCCACTTCGGTCACCACTTCGATCATGCGCTCCCGGTCCGCCTTTTCAATGGCGGCTTCGTTGAGGGCCCAGGTATGCCAGATCTTCTGGCCCCGGACCCACACCTGGACGTCGATGGTCATGCGTTCTTCCACGGTATAGTCGCGGCTGGCAATCCACTCCACAGTCTGGGCGAGATCGGCACGCTCGCTCTCGGCGAGGAAGCCAACATGCCCGAGGTTGACGCCCAACAGGGGAACATCGACGTTGCGGACCAGCTCGGCCGCGCGCAGTATGGTGCCGTCGCCGCCAAGAACCATGACGAGTTCGACGTCCTCCAGCCGGACATCCTCATGGAGTATCTCAATCGGCTTGTCCACCACGCCATAGAACCGTTCGATATCGTCCAGTTCGGACTTCTGCATCACGGGGATCAGTCCGGAGTAGTGGAGCTGCCCGCAGGCATCCCAGGCCGCGCGAAGGGAGTCCTCGCGCCCGGTGTGGGCAAGGACCATAACGCGCCTGCTCATGGTGTTCTGCTTTCTAGTGGGTGGTCCAGATTCGTTCCATCAGTGCAGCAACTTCCTCGTCCCGCTCTTCGATCTTAGGCAAGTCCACCTGCATCCTGCGTCTTATCCACAGGAAGTACTCCACATTTCCGTCCTGCCCGGGCAAGGGGCTCGGTGCAAGGCCGCAGAGTTCAAGCCCTGCATCCACGGCGGCCTGCGCGACTTGGGCCACCGCGCGCCGCCGTTCATGGTCCGAGGTGACCACGCCGGTGCGGCTCAGCCGCTCCTTGCCCACCTCGAATTGCGGCTTCACCATGAGCACCAGGTCTCCCCCGGGTTCGGTGCACGCCGCGAGCGGGTGCAGAACCAGCGTGAGGGAAATGAAGGACAAGTCTGCCACAGTGAGCGCGGCCGGCCCGCCGATCTGCTCGGGCGTCATGTAGCGGACGTTGAGGCCCTCATGGACTGCCACACGGGGATCGTTCCGCAGGGACGGCACCAACTGGTCATGCCCGACGTCGACCGCCACCACGTGCGCGGCACCTTGCCGGAGCAGCACGTCGGTGAAGCCACCGGTGGAGGCTCCGGCGTCGAGGCACCGCTTCCCCTCGACAACGACGGAAGGGAACGCCGCCAGCGCTCCGGCAAGTTTGTGTCCGGCGCGGCTGACGTAAACGTCCTCGGCATGGGCCTGAACGTCAATGTCCGTTTCTTCGGAGACCTGTTGCGCTGCCTTGGCGAGAACGCTGCCTCCGGAGCTGACTTTCCCGTCCGCAATGAGTTTCGCGGCATGGGTCCGCGATCTCGCCAATCCACGGCTGACGAGTTCCTGGTCGAGCCTGGCCATGCTCAGCGTTCGTCGGCGTCGAGGGCCGCCAGCAACAAGTCGTGGACCTCGGCATAGAGCCCGCTGTGTTCGGCCACCGGCGCAGCGGAGACCCCGGCCAGTCGCCCCAACGCGGAATCCACGGCGGCGTCAGCTGTGGCGACCGTGTCGTCCGGCCATGGGGCATCGTGCGGCTCGACGCTTTGCGGCTTGAGGCCGTCCAGATCGATGGCACCCATTTCGGCTGCGCTCTCCGGGTGATCGTTCAACTCGCTCATTGGACCAGTCTAGTTTTCCAGCCATTCGAGCCGCGGCAATGTAGCCTCTGCAGCGTCGGGGGTGGCCGCCCACCAGGCTGCGCATGCAGCGCGCCAGGCGTCCAGGTCCTTCTCGGACCCGGAGACCTTGATCAGGCCATCCTGGACTTCGGCAGTTGCCTTTCCGCAGCGGAACGTGCTGTCCTCCTCGACGATCTCGGGGTACGGCTCGTACAGTTCCGTGAGGTCAGCCAGCAAGTATCCCGGGCGTTCAGAGCTGCGCGCAGCAAGGATGGACTCGGGCGTGTCGACGCCCGTGAGGACGGCCGCCGTCGCGAAGCCCGCACGGTTACCGCCAAGGATGTCAGTGTCCAAGCGGTCTCCCACAACGATCGGCCGCTCGGACTTCAGCCTCCGGGCGGCCGAATGGAAGAGCGGGGCCTCCGGCTTGCCGGCGACCCGCGGTTGCTTGCCCGTGGCAGACGCCACGGCAGCCACGAGGGTGCCGTTTCCCGGGGCAATCCCCCGGGCCTGGGGTATGGACATGTCCGTATTGGTAGCCACCCAGAGGGCTCCTGCGGCAACAACATAGGATGCCTCGGCCAGGTCCTTCCATGCGATTTCCGGGTTGAAGCCCTGGACCACAGCCACAGGCTTCTCTTTGGCGCTGTGGACGGGGGTGAGGCCCACGAGTTCGATCTCGTGGGCCAAGGCCGCGCTTCCCGTGATCATGACACGCGAACCCGGAGCGAGGAGTTCGGCCAGAAGATCCCCGGCAGCCTGCGAAGAACTGACCACTTGGTTATCTTCGGCAGGCGCGCCAAGTTCACGAAGATGGGCTGCAACCTGTGCCGGGGTACGCGAGGCGTTGTTGGTGACATAACCCAGCCGCACCCCGACGGACTCAAGCCGCTGCAGGGCTTCCACTGCGCCCGGGATGGCGTGCGGACCTGCGTAAACTACTCCGTCCAGATCGGACAGAACGGCGTCAAAACGCGAAACCAGTGAGGCTTCAGTCATTCCCGGACTCTTCGCCGGCGTGGGAAGCCTCTTCTCCGTCTTCTTCAGCGTCGTCGTCTTCCTCCACGGAATCGCGGTCCGACTCGGCGTCGTCGGAGTCAAAGTAGTCAGACTCGGCGTCGTCGAGTTCCACTTCGTCCTGTTCGGGGGCTTCAGGGGCGATAACTGTCTCTGCGCGTGCCGGCGCCTCCGCGGACTGGCGCTCCTCGGCTCGCTCGGGGGTCCCTTCGAGGTTCCGGAAACGAGGTTTGCGTGCTTCGTCTTCGTCGTCTTCGCCGAGGTCGATGATGTCCGGGTCCTCGAAGTCTCCAACGCCGAGGGCGTTTTCGGCCACGACTGCCTGGCGCTGCCACTTGCCGGCTTCTTCCGTGCGACCCACTGCCGTCAGGGCGTCGGCATAGGCACGGAACAAGCGCGGGCTGTAGGAGAAGGCGCGGTTGATGTCGAGCTGGATGATCTCCAGTTCGGCCACGGCAGCGTCCAACTGGCCAAGATCGCTCCGGGCGCCGGAAGCCACAATGGCGAGCTCAACCTTGCCGGGAGCGTCGAGATCCTGGGCCTCGGGTGAACGGACGACGTCGAGCGCACGGTCCGGCCGCCCCAGGCCGCGTTCGCAGTCGGCCATGAGGGGCAAATGGACGTTGGAGCCGCTGATCCGCCGGTAGGTGCGGAATTCGCGAAGAGCCTCGCCATAGTGGCCGGCGGCATAGGCGGTCAGGCCCACGGCTTCACGGACGGCTGCCAAACGCCCGCCGCGACGGCTCGCGGCCAGGGCGTGCTGGAAGGACAGCTCAGGGTCGATATCGATGAGGCGGCCGGCCATCACCAGGTGCTTGGCGACCCAATCGGCATTCATGCCTTCAAGGGTCTTGATCTGGTGCTTCGTGACCCGGTCGAGTTCCTGGCCCGTGACGTCGTCGTCGATCTCGGGGGAACGCTCGCGGTCCGGGCGGTTGGCGCTGCGCAGATCCGCCGCGTTCGGAACCCGCGCGGGACGTTCTTCCCAGGATCCGCCGCCGAAGCCGCGTCCCTCGGTACGTGGGCCATCAAACTTGCGGGGACCGCGCTCCGGCCGGTCGCCGAAGCTACGACGCTCTCCGTCGCCATCGCGGCGTGGACGGTCACCGAAAGGCCTCCGGTCACGATCACCGAAAGGCTTCCGGTCACGATCACCGAAACTCGGGCGCGCATCCCCATCACGACGAGGACGATCACCAAACGGCTTACGATCACGATCACCGAAACTCGGGCGCGCATCCCCATCACGACGAGGACGATCACCAAACGGCTTACGATCACGATCACCGAAAGTCGGGCGCGCATCCCCATCACGACGAGGACGATCACCAAACGGCTTACGATCACGGTCGCCGTCGCGGCTCGGGCGATCACCAAACGGCTTCCGGTCACGATCACCGAAACTCGGACGCGCATCCCCATCACGACGAGGACGATCACCAAAGGGCTTACGGTCACGGTCGCCGTCGCGGCTCGGGCGATCACCAAACGGCTTACGATCCCGGTCACCGAAACTCGGACGCGCATCCCCATCACGACGAGGACGATCACCAAAGGGCTTACGATCGCGATCACCGAAAGGCTTACGATCCCGATCACCGTCGCGGCTCGGGCGATCACCAAACGGCTTACGATCCCGGTCACCGAAACTCGGACGCGCATCCCCATCACGACGAGGACGATCACCAAAGCTACGGCGCTCACCATCGCCGACCGGCTTCCGATCCCGGTCGCCGCCGGCGGCGCCGTCACGGTTGTCCCTGGAACGGAACCCTCGGGGGTCGCCCCCGGAATTGTTGTTGGCGCGGAACGGGCCGCGCTCGCCACGGCCACCGCCGAAGTTGCCGCGATTGCCGCCGTTGTGCTCAGCCATGATGGATTCCTCCTGTTGTGAGCTGACCACTGGCGCATGCGCAGCCGCTCTTATCCGTATTTTGTTCTCACGCCGCCGGGATCCGGCTCGTATCTCTTATGCAATTCTAGGTGAACAGCCATCGGCGGACGCATTCGAAGGCCGCGTATTCAGCTTCCCGTGGGAATCATCACAACCTGATGCCTCGGCAAACACCCTTCGGCCCTCCGGGAATCCAAGCCCACGGCCGGCGTGTCAGTTCTTAGAAGCCGTCAAGTCTACCCAATCCCTACAACAACGCTCGCTCACATATAGCGGTCCCGGGCCGGACGCGCGCTCACATATCCAGGGGGTTCCGGGCCGGACTGATGTGAGCCGGGGTTGTGGAAAACGGGCCATATGTGAGCCGGCGTTTGTGGAAAGGGGGTGATATGTGAGCCGGGGTTGGTGGAAACCGGGTGATATGTGGGCCGGGGTTGGTGGAAACCGGGCCATATGTGGGCGGGGGTTTGATCCGCCGGACCCTCGCTCACGTTTCGGGGGTTTTCGTTGATCGCCGGCTCACTTATGGCGGGTCCGGGCCGGACGCCCGCTCACATATGGCGGGTCCGGGCCGGACGCGCGCTCACGTCAGGTGGGGCGGGGGTCCGGGGGCCGTG
>NZ_JAHHZS010000030.1 GCF_022606295.1 Arthrobacter bambusae | reverse complement strand
TCACATCGAGTACTGGTCCCGGGGCGGAGTCACGAGCACCGCGAACGGGACCTTGCTCTGCGGCCATCACCACCATCTGATCCACAAGGAAGACTGGCACATCCAGCTCCGCAACGGCATCCCCTGGTTCATCCCGCCACCCCACACCGACCCGCAGCGGAAACCCCGAAGAAACCACTACTTCCAAATATGAGACCGGGCTAGGCGGTGTCCCGCGGCCACTGGTCCTCCACAGGCATCCTGCGGTGGCCGTATCCACATAGGGGCATTCCCTGCTGCTGCGGCGGATGCGGGCGCCTAGGCTCGTGGATATGCCACGCAGGAACCGAGCCTCGCCCGCGGATGATGCTGCGAGTGCCGCCCGGCTCCGGTTCGCTGTTCGTCTTGCACCACCGACCGACCACGACGCCGACGCGCAGCCGGCCCACGTCAACGAAACAGAGCCTCTGCTTCCTGTGCCGGCCTCGATGACGGCTGGCTCGGGCAAGGCCGACGCGGACCAGAAGTCAGGCACCGAAGACCCGTCCTCGGAGGCACGTTCTCCATCACAGCTTCGGTGGCGAACGCCATGGCGCGTAGCAATGTTGCTGGCTGTGCCTTGTTTGCTGCTGGTGGTGTGGTTCCTCTGGCAGTCCTGGTCCGGGCACCCGACCACTGAGCCCGTCGTCCGAAGTTCACTTGCGGGAGGAACTCCGAAAGCGGGCACAGAAAGTAAAGGCGACGATGGCAACGGGGCTTCGGAACACGACGATGGAGCACAGCTGCTTACAGTCCACGTTGCGGGTGCGGTCAAGAATCCCGGGATTGTCAGAGTACCCACGGGAGCGCGGGTGTTCGACGCGATCGCTGCCGCAGGTGGTGCGGATCCTGCAGCCGAGCTGAACAGCCTCAACCTTGCGGCGGTGGTGCAGGACGCCGCGAAGATCCACGTTCCGCGGACGGGGGAGGCGGCTCCGTCGCAGATTGCCGGGCCAGTTGGCTCAGCTCCAACTAGCGGGAGCATCGGGGCCGGGTCTGTCGGCGGCAAAGTCAATCTCAACACCGCAACTGCTGAGGAACTCGACGCCTTGCCGAAGGTCGGTCCTGTCCTCGCCAAGCGGATCGTCGAATGGCGCGAGCAGCACGGCCCGTTCGCTGCTGTAGAGGATCTCGATGCAGTGGATGGTGTCGGTCCCAAGATGATGGAATCCCTGCTGCCTTTGGTGACGGTCTAGGGTGAGCCGAGTGAAGGTGAGCCCGGGCCGTGTAGACCTTCGGCTGGCCCCGTCGGCCTTTCTCGCGTGGGCTGTTTCCCTAGCAGCCGCCTATCTACCTTCGCTGTGGACAGGAGTCATGTGCGTGGCTTTGCTCTCCGCCGCGGGTGTTCTTCTCGCCACCCGGTCCATGGCCGCCCGAAGCTTGAGGACGTTTCCCGCCACTCTGGCGGTCGCGTGCCTGTTCGGGGCGGCCGTGGCCGCCCACGCAGCAATGGATGCCGGACCGCGCCAAGAAGGTCCGGTTGCCGAGGCTGCGGCGTCGCGCGACTCGGTTGTCATTCATGCGGTGATAGTGGGTGAGCCGCGCGAGCTAGGCACCGATTCACGCGGATCGGCACGGTGGGCCGTGCCAGCCGAAATCATTGATATTGCGGCCGACGGCATGCTGACCCGCGCCCGCACGAAGATTCTGCTGACAGGAGGGGAAGGCTGGGACCGGGTGGTCACGGGACAGGAGGTGCGAACCGCCGGAAAGCTAAAGCCTGCAAAGGCGGGACAAGTCGAGACCGGTGTTCTTACCGCCGCCACCCCACCCATGCGGCCGGACCCGCGGCACAAGGACACACGGCACAGTCCGGACGCACACAACAGGCCGGAAGCACTTGCCAACATTCCCCAAGGTCCCGCTCAATTGAAAAAGCAATTCAGTTCCGCCGCTGAGTGGTTGCACGGCGACGCAGCCGGACTGCTACCCGGAATGGTCACGGGCGACACCACAGGCTTGGACGAAAGCCTGGAAACGGCCATGAAGACCACCGGGACCACGCACCTCACGGCGGTCAGCGGCGCAAACTGCAGCCTCATCCTCGGCGGTCTGGTGCTACTGGCAAGGAGCTTTCGGCTTGCCAGGGGAATGGCGTCTACCGTGGCCCTGGGTGGCTTGGCGGCCTTCGTCGTGATGGTGGGGCCGGACGCGAGCGTCCTGAGGGCGGCCGTCATGGGTGCGATCGGCCTCAGCGCGCTCAGTGCCGGCAGGCGGGGCCGGAGCCTGGGCTTTCTCTTCCTGGCCATGACCGGCCTGCTCATCCTGGATCCCTCACTTGGCACGAGCATAGGATTCCTCTTGTCGGTCCTCGCCACCCTGGGGATTGTCCTGTTGGCACGGCCCATCGCGTCCTGGGCTCCGGCCTGGGTGCCTTCCTGGCTCACGTCCGCCGTTGCCGTTCCCTTGGCCGCACAGCTTCTATGCAGCCCGGTGATCGTGGCCTTGCAACCGCAGTTCTCCAGCTACTCATTACTGACGAATATCGCAGTTGCCCCGTTTGTCGCACCGGTGACGATCCTGGGAACAATCGCGGTTCCCCTCGTTCCGCTGCTTCCTTGGCTTGCAATAGTTCCAATAGCCGTTGCCGGGGCCAGCGCGGGAATCGTGGCGGCAATCGCGAGGTTCTTCGCCGGGCTCCCAGGAGCGGCTTTGCCGTGGCCGGAAGGTCCCATTGGAATCGCCACCATGACTCTCTGGTCGCTTGTCGCCATCCTGCTGGTGTGGCTAGCCCTGCATCCAACGTGGGCGGGGTCCGCCGTACTGTCGTTGCACCGCCGCTTAGTGTTCGCAATAGCCGCGGGGGAGTCTGCTGTCCGCCGCCGGACCGGGAGCCGTCCCGGGGCCCGCCGCCGCACGGGAAGGCAGGCCGCAAGTTTGAAGATCACCACCCAGGACGCTCAACGTGGGAGACTGGGATTCTGCAAAAACCCTTCTGGAAGGAAGCGACATTGGCTGCTGCCCAGGTCTCCAAGGCTAAACGCTCCGCGGCGAACACCGTCAGCTGGCGGGACATTGCCCCGTCCGCGGTAGTGCTTATCACCGGCCCCGAGGAATACCTTGGAATCCGTGCCATGGATCGGATCCGATCCCAGGTGCGGACCGTGGCACCGGAAGTGGAAATCAGCAAGCTCAATGCCGG
Organism: Arthrobacter bambusae; assembly: GCF_022606295.1. Classification (GTDB taxonomy): domain Bacteria; phylum Actinomycetota; class Actinomycetes; order Actinomycetales; family Micrococcaceae; genus Arthrobacter; species Arthrobacter bambusae_A. The sequence goes on along the minus strand of NZ_JAHHZS010000030.1, from coordinate 49,111 downwards.
AAGCTACGAGTCCGGTTCGCTCGCAATGGCCGTCACGCCGTCGCTGTTCGATGAGGCCAAACTCATCGAGATCGAAGGCCTCGAATCAATGACCGATGCCTTCCTTGCCGATGCCATGAAGTACGTCGCCCAACCGGAGAACGACGTCGTGTTGGTCCTTCGCCACGGCGGCGGGGTGCGTGGCAAAAAGCTCCTGGACGCCATCAAGTCTTCCGGGTGGCCGGTGGTGGACTGCCAGCCCTTGAAAAAGGACGCCGAGAAAACCGCGTTCGTCGTCTCGGAATTCAAGGCAGGCGGCCGCCGCATCGACGCGGAAGCCGTCCAGGCCCTTGTCAATGCAGTAGGTGCCAGCCTTTCCGAGCTCGCCGCCGCATGCAACCAGCTCATCGCGGACGCTACTACAGCGGTAGACGCAGCCACAGTGGAGCGCTACTACGGTGGCCGCGTCGAAGCCACGGCATTCAAGGTTGCGGATGCAGCCATGGCCGGCAATGGTCCTCAGGCCCTGTCCAGCCTCCGGCATGCCCTCGCCACCGGGGTCGACCCGGTGCCACTGGTTGCCGCCCTCGCCGCGAAGCTCCGCACTCTGGCCAAGGTTGCCGGTGCCCAGGGATCGTCGGCACAGATCGCCAAGCAGCTCGGCATCCAGCCATGGCTCGTGGAACAGGCGCAACGGGATGTCCGCCGTTGGACTCCGGAAGGACTGATCCGTTCCATCCAGGTCACGGCTGAAGCGGATGCCCAGGTGAAGGGCCTCTCGCGGGATCCCGTATACGCGGTGGAGCACGCGGTCACCGTCATTGCCACCTCGGCTCGGGGCCGCTAAGCCACCCAAGACACCCAAGTTGTCAGGCGCTACGTATACTTCCGGATTCTCAATGGAACCACCAATCTTAAATACCCGAGGCCGGCACCCAAGGGGTGCCGGCCTCACGTTCAGCTCAGTCGAACTGGATAAACCTTAGAGTGCGTTGACCTTTTTGGAGATCGCCGACTTGCGGTTTGCAGCGTTGTTCTTGTGAATAACGCCCTTGCTGACAGCCTTGTCCAGCTTACGGCTAGCAGCAACAAGAGCCTTTGCAGCGGCATCCTTGTCCGTGGACTCAACGGCGGTGGCAACGGCGCGGATGGCCGTCTTCAGCTCAGACTTGACGGCGTTGTTACGCAGGCGAGCCTTCTCGTTGGTGAGGATGCGCTTCTTCTGGGACTTGATATTAGCCACGTGTGTGAACTCTCTTTTTAATGCGGAAAATGGTCTAGAGGGTTTTCAGGTTGGCCATCGACTGAGCGGCGTGGGGATGCCTATGGCAGCCAACCATGAGTGGCCGTCGACCTGCACGGACACACAGCCATAAATATTATCAGACTCGGCGCATTTCCGGGGATTTGGTCTCTAGGCCCGGTCGTGTTGCCTATCGAGCCGACGGGCCACCTGCTGAAAGGTGCGTTTGTCGAGGACGGCACCCTCGCGCCGGACGTCCGCCGGATTGATGCGCACCACCCGGTCCACCTTGACCTCGCTGGGCCTCCCCTGGGGGTCCCAGGAGCCGGTGCCGATGTCGACGTAACCATCTGAGCGGCGGCCGTTGTCGTGGTCTTTGCTGGTCAGCATCAGCCCGAGCAGCCACCCGCCGTCGCGCCCGATCAAAAGGACCGGCCGGTCCTTGCCTTGGGAATAGTCCTCTTCATAGGGGACCCAGGACCACACGATCTCGCCAGGGTCGGGCTTGCCGTCGGGGTTGGGGGAGTATCGCGGGGACACGGTGCCGCGGAAGTCGCCAGGGTAGGGGCGGGAGAGTTGCCCGACGCCGGTGCCTGCGCGCCCGGTCCGGCCCGCCTTCGCAGCGTTCCCGGCGTTCGGGGATCGGCGACGCGGCGTGCCGGCCGGGGCCCCGACGATCCGTCGAAGGTAGCCCAGGGAGCCTTTGAGGAGCCTGCCAAGCAAATGTGTGTCCGATGCCATGGCTCCACCGTACTTTCCCTTACCGCCACAGTGCACAAGCGGCGTCGTGTTCATGGGAGACTATTAGTTCAGATATGCGGCATTCGGCCGGAATGGTCCAGACCAGTCCGGAGTCCGGCCGTGTGAGTATCGACAGTAAGGACCCTGCGTGTCTCCCATGGCCCGCACCGCACCGGTGCCCGCCGCGACAGATCCGGCCATCATCCGGAACTTCTGCATCATCGCCCACATCGACCACGGTAAATCCACCCTGGCCGACCGCATGTTGCAGTACACCGGCGTCGTTAAGTCCCGCGACATGAAGGCCCAGTATCTGGACCGCATGGATATCGAACGCGAACGTGGCATCACCATCAAGTCCCAGGCTGTCCGCATGCCCTGGGAACTTGACGGCACCAGCTACGCGCTGAACATGATCGATACTCCCGGCCACGTTGACTTCACCTATGAGGTTTCCCGTTCCCTGGCGGCATGCGAAGGCGCTGTCCTTTTGGTGGACGCCGCTCAAGGCATCGAGGCCCAGACCCTGGCCAACCTCTACCTGGCGATGGAGAACAACCTCACCATCATTCCGGTGCTCAACAAGATCGACCTCCCGGCCGCCCAGCCCGAAAAGTATGCGGCTGAACTCGCCAACCTGATCGGCGGCGACCCGGAGGACGTGCTGCGCGTATCAGGCAAGACGGGTGTCGGCGTTGAGGCCCTCCTGGACAAGATCGTCCGCGATCTTCCAGCCCCTGTCGGCGATCCAGACGCACCGGCCCGCGCCATGATCTTCGACTCCGTGTATGACACATACCGCGGCGTGGTCACGTACGTCCGCGTCGTGGACGGCATGCTGCACCCGCGCGAGCGAATCCAGATGATGTCAACCCGCGCCACTCACGAGCTCCTGGAGATCGGTGTCAGCTCTCCGGAACCCACCCCCTCCAAGGGTCTGGGAGTCGGCGAAGTAGGCTACTTGATCACCGGCGTGAAGGACGTCCGCCAGTCGAAGGTCGGCGACACGGTGACCAACCTCGCCAAGCCCGCTTCGGAATCCCTCGCGGGCTACGCCGATGCCAAGCCCATGGTCTTCTCCGGCTTGTACCCCTTGGACGGCACGGACTATCCCGTGCTCAGGGATGCCCTCGAGAAGCTGATGCTCAACGACGCAGCGCTGGTGTATGAACCGGAGACGTCTGCCGCCCTGGGCTTCGGTTTCCGCGTGGGCTTCCTAGGCCTGCTGCACCTGGAAATCACCCGTGAGCGCCTTGAGCGCGAGTACAACCTCGACCTCATCTCCACTGCTCCCAACGTTGAATATGAGGTCACGCTGGAGGACAAGCGGGTCCTGCACGTCACCAACCCGAGCGAATACCCCACCGGCAAGATCGCCGAAGTCCGCGAACCGATGGTGTCGGCCACCATCCTGGCGCCCAATGAGTTTGTGGGCGCCATCATGGAACTGTGCCAGAGCCGCCGCGGCGTTATGGGCGGCATGGACTACCTCTCCGAGGATCGCGTGGAAATCCGGTACCGCTTGCCGCTGGCCGAGATCGTCTTCGACTTCTTCGACATCCTCAAGTCCAAGACCCGGGGCTACGGTTCGCTGGACTGGAAGGCCGACGGCGAGCAGGTCGCCGACCTGGTCAAGGTGGACATCATGCTCCAGGGCGAGCAGGTTGACGCTTTCAGCGCCATCACCCACCGCGACAAGGCTTACGCCTACGGCGTCATGATGACGGGCAAGTTGCGCGAGCTCATTCCCCGCCAGCAGTTCGAGGTGCCCATCCAGGCAGCCATCGGCTCGCGAATCATCGCCCGTGAGAGCATCCGCGCCATCCGCAAGGACGTCCTTGCCAAGTGCTACGGCGGTGACATCACCCGTAAGCGCAAACTTCTGGAAAAGCAGAAGGAAGGCAAGAAGCGCATGAAGATGGTGGGCCGGGTGGAAGTTCCACAGGAAGCTTTCATCGCAGCCCTGACCACCGACGAATCCAAGGACAAGGCCAGGAAGTAATGCGGCTGTTCGCCCGGAACACTGCGGGACCGGCGCACGCTGTAGCGGTGCGTACAGGACAGCCACGAGGGGAAGTCTGTGCCTAGCGTTCTTCCCCTCGGGGATCCGGCACCTGCGGACGGCCTTTTGCCGCCGCAAGTGCTTGACGGCGTCGATTCACGGAAGTTTGGACTCTACGTCCACATACCCTTCTGTGCCGTGCGTTGCGGTTACTGCGATTTCAACACCTACACGGCCACGGAGCTTGGCGGCGGCGCCTCCCAGGACGCCTACGCTGCTACTGCCATTTCGGAAGTGGAGTTCGCCGTCCGGGCCATGGACGGCTCCGGGTTGCCGCAGCGCCCCCTGAGCACCGTGTTCTTCGGCGGCGGCACCCCGACCCTGCTCCCTGCTGAAGATCTGGCACGCATCCTGACGGCCGCCGTCGGGCGCTGGGGCCTGGAAGCGGGAGCCGAAGTCACCACTGAAGCCAACCCGGACTCCGTGACGCCGGAGTCCCTCCGGCTGCTCGCCGACGCCGGCTTTACGCGGATTTCCTTCGGCATGCAGTCGGCGGTACCTCATGTGCTCAAAGTCCTGGACCGCACGCACACACCGAGCCGCGTCCCCTTGGTGGTCCAGTGGGCGCGCGACGCCGGCCTTGCCGTGAGCCTCGACCTTATCTACGGCACTCCCGGTGAGTCCATGGCTGATTGGCAGGCGTCCCTGGAGACCGCCTTGTCCTACGCCCCGGACCACATCAGCGCCTATGCGCTGATTGTGGAAGAAGGCACCAAGCTGGCCGCACAGATCCGGCGCGGAGAAGTTCCCGGGATCGACGACGACGACCACGCCGCCAAGTACGAACTCGCCGACCAGCTGATCAGCGCCGCAGGGCTGGACTGGTACGAGGTCAGCAACTGGTCCCGCACTCCCGAACAGGCGTGCAAACACAACCTTGCCTACTGGCGGGGAGACGATTGGTGGGGCATCGGGCCCGGTGCGCATTCCCACATGGGCGGCGTCCGCTGGTGGAACGTCAAGCACCCCACCGCCTATGCCAACAGGCTTGGTAGCGGGGCCTCACCGGCCGCTGGACGCGAAACGCTCGACGCCGGAACCCGGGAAGTGGAACGCATCATGCTGGAGGCGCGGCTCGGCACCGGGCTTCAAGTCGACGCGCTCGACAAAGTGGGCCGTCACGCCGTCGCAGGCCTCATTGCCGACGGCCTGGTTGAACCCGCAGCGGCCTTCCAAGGACGGCTGGTCCTGACCCTCAAGGGCCGGCTGCTCGCAGATGCCGTGGTCCGCCGGATCCTTCCGGACTAGCGTCCGGCGCGGACGGCGGGCGCGCGAACCGTCATAGGCACCCGCGAAGAACGGCTACTTGATCCAGCGCAGGTTGAAGCGGTAGCGGTGCGGCTGTCCGTGGTTGACGCGGATTCCGGCGGACACCGAGAAGCAGGTCACCGCGACCCAGATTCCCGTGGCAAGGACCGCGAACAGGTTTCCCACCACCGGGAGCAAGACGAGAATGTTGGCGAGCACCGCGGCAATCGTCGGCGGCAAAGTGAAGTTGAGGGCTTCCTTTGATTCCTGGGCCGTGAACGGACCACGTTCGCGGAAGATCAGGTAGATCAGAAGCGAAGGCACGCAGCCAAGGATCCCGCCGAAGTGCGCCAAGGTTGCCCACTGCCGGTCTTCCGAGGCGGTCAAGGGCAGCGCGTTGGCAGGAACGCCGTGGTACTGGGACTGGCCCGAGGTGCCGTCCCGATCGTCAGGAGCGTTGTCTGCCACAGTTTCTTCCTTCGAGTAGCTATAGGTGCGGTGTTGCTGTCCCAGAATACTTGCTCGGCACGGGATCGGACGACCACGTCCGGGCCCGGAGGCATCCAAACCATCATGCGACGGTCAGGAAATCGATCACTTCCTCCACGCGTCCCAACAAAGACGCCTCCAGGTCGGCGTAGCTATGGACGGCGCCCAGAAGCCTCTGCCAACCCAGTCCCACGTCTTCGGCCGTCTCGTGCGGCCAACCGAACGACCTGAGGATGCCGGTCTTCCAATCCGTGCCGCGCGCTACGGTCGGCCATTGTTCGATCCCCAGCACCTTGGGCCGGATTGCCTGCCAGACGTCCACATACGGGTGACCGACGATCAGGACGTTTCCTTTGGCGCCCGGCAACGTCATGGCGTCGGCAGCGATGCGCGACTCCTTCGAATCCGGCACCAGGTGATCAACCAGGATTCCGAGCCGGCGGCCAGGGCCGGGGGAGAAGGCGGCGATGGCCGCCTTGAGATCGTCCACGCCGTGCAAGGGCTCGACGACGATGCCCTCCACCCGCAGATCGTCTCCCCAGACCTTTTCCACAAGTTCGGCGTCGTGCTTGCCTTCCACCCAGATCCGGCTTGCCTTGGCGACCTGCGCCCGCTGGCCGGCCACCCGGACGGAACCCGACGCCGTCCTGCCCGGTTGGGATGCGCCCTTTGCGGCCGCCCCGCGCGGCACCGGCGGGAGGAGCTTCACCGCTTGCCCCTCCAGCAGGAATCCGAAACCAAGCCGGAACGATTTCGCTTTTCCCCGCCGGTCCTCAAGCACCACGATGTGCATGCCTCCGGACTTCTCCACCCTGGTCACGGCCCCGACCCAACCGGACTGCACGTCCTCGAGCACCATTCCGCGTTCAGCGGGCACTTCAGGCAGTTGCCGCTTGGCCGGCGAGGAGAGGTCTTGCGGGCCCCAATTGTCGTAAGACACGGTCTTCACACCACTTTGCGCTAAGGGATCGGTCACGGTCCTTGGAATTCCGCAGGACCGCGCGGGCATCATGTTCGCCGCGAGCGGTACCAATGCTAACAACGAGGTGGCTCATACTAGACTTGTTAGCACTTGGGCATGTTGAGTGCTAACTGTAGAAGTACCGGTTGTTGAATGGAGGTGGGCAGTGAGCGAACCACGCAAGCTTGAAGTGCTACGCGCCATCGTGGAGGACTACGTTCACTCCCGCGAGCCTGTCGGCTCCAAAGCCTTGGTCGAACGGCACCATCTGGGAGTGTCGAGCGCCACCATCCGCAATGACATGGCCCTCTTGGAAGAGGAAGGCCTCATTGCGGCACCGCACACTAGTGCAGGCCGCATCCCCACGGACAAGGGCTACCGCCTGTTCGTGGACCGCATTTCCGAGGTCAAGCCGCTGTCGGCTGCCGAGCGCCGGGCCATCCACTCGTTGCTTGAGGGCCCCGACGACGTCGAGGACATCCTGGAGCGCACGGTCCGGCTCCTGTCCCAACTGACCAACCAGGTCGCCGTCGTCCAGTATCCGCACCTGAGCCGCGCACGCGTCCGGCACATCGAGTTTGTCCTTTTGGCACCGCGCCAGGTCCTGGTAGTGCTGATCGCGGATTCGGGCAAAGTGGAACAAGGCGTTGTGCACGCAGCGGCGGACACTGCCGACGAAGAGCTCATGACGTTGCGCGCGCGATTCCTTGGAAGCATTGCCGGCTCACAGCTCGACCTCATGCCCCAAGTCCTGCCCTCGGTGGTGGCCTTGTGCCCGCCGGCGCTCCGGAACCTTGCAGGCGCCCTTGCCCACGGTCTCCAAAGGCTCGCCGACCGGAGCCGCGATGAACGCATGGTCATGGCCGGCACGGCCAACCTGGCCCGCTCCAACGTGGACTTCCCCCTGAGCATCGGCCCTGTCCTCGAAGCGCTCGAGGAGCAGGTGGTCATGTTGCGGCTGCTGTCGGACATGGCGGAAGACCCCCGGGGAGTCACGGTGAGCATCGGCCGCGAAAACCCCTATGACGGCCTCTCCGAGGCTTCGGTGGTTGCCACGGGCTACGGTCCGGGCAGCAGCGCCAAGATCGGCATTCTTGGACCCACCCGCATGGACTACCCCAACACCATGGCGGCCGTCCGGGCCGTCGCACGCTACCTTTCCCGCATTCTGGGCGGTTGACGGCTTCGGCTGGAACCGCCCCGCAAGAAACGCAGTGTACCCGTAATAAAGGAAGAGATACCGACTTTGAGCAGTCACTATGACGTTCTGGGCGTCTCGTCGGAAGCAACCGGCGAGGAGATCAAGAAGGCCTACCGCAAGCTTGCACGTAAGCTCCACCCCGATGTGAACCCCGGGGCCGGCGCTGCGGAGGAATTCAAAGCCGTGACCCACGCTTACGAGGTCCTCTCCGACCCCCAGAAGCGCCGCGTCTACGACGCCACAGGCAACGAGAACGGGACGGACAACGGTTTCGGCGGCGGCTACGCAGGCCAGGGATTCGCGTTCCAGGACATCTTCGACACCTTCTTCGGCGGAGGAGGTGGCGGCATGCAGGGGCCCGCATCACGCATGCGTCGCGGGCAGGACGCCCTCATCAGCGTGCGCATCGACTTGCGCGAGGCTGTCTTCGGCGTCAACAAGAAGCTTGAGGTGGACACTGCTGTCATCTGCCCCACGTGCGAGGGCTCATGCTGCCGCGCGGGCACCCACCCGGAGCGCTGCGACATCTGCGGCGGCTCGGGCCAGGTCCAGCGGGCCGTGCGCTCGATCCTCGGCCAGGTCATGACCGCGGCACCGTGTGGATCGTGCGAAGGTTTCGGCTCGATCATCAAGGATCCTTGCAATGAATGCAACGGCCAGGGCCGCATCCGCAGCCGCCGTTCGCTGACCGTCAAGGTGCCGGGCGGCGTCGCCACCGGAACCCGCATCCAGCTGTCGTCGCAAGGCGAAGCAGGTCCTGCGGGCGGGCCTCCCGGCGACCTCTACGTGGAGATCCGGGTAAACAGCGATTCCACCTACCTTCGTGAAGGCGACGACCTTCATGCAACGCTCAGTGTTCCCATGACCGCCGCGGCATTGGGCACGGAACTGCAGCTTGAGACCTTCGACGGCCCCCAGGAGATCGACGTCAAGTCCGGCACCCAGTCCGGCGAAGTCATCACCCTTCGCGGGCTGGGCGTCACCCACCTGCGCGGCTACGGCAGGGGAGACCTCAAGGTGCACCTGCATGTGGAGACGCCCGGCAAGCTAGACGCCGCCCAGGAAGACCTGCTCCGCCAACTGGCCAAATTGCGCGGAGAGCAGTTCACCGAGGGCAAGCTCGTGGCCAGCGGCGGTATGTTCGCGAAGCTGCGGGACAAGCTCGGTAACCTGTAGCGGTGAGCAACCCCGTATTCTTCACCGCTGCCGGAACCTTGGACGGACTCGGCACCGGTGACACTTTCGTGCTCGACGGCGCCGAAGCCAGGCACGCTGTCACGGTCAAGCGCCTGGAAATCGGCGAAGCGGTCGACATCGCCGACGGTGCGGGTAAGCGGCTCACGGGCACCGTGGCCGGATCCGGGCAGGGTACCTTGACCGTCCTTGCCTCCGCCGTCCAGGAGGAAGGCCGCCCGGCCGTGCGGCTTGTGCTGGTCCAGGCGCTGGCGAAGGGCGACCGTGACGAGCTTGCCGTCGAGACGGCAACGGAACTCGGTATTGACGCCGTCGTGCCTTGGCAGGCCGAGCGTTCGATCGTCCGCTGGAAGGGCGACCGGGCTGCCAAAGCCCACGCGAAGTGGCAATCCGTCGCCACCGCGGCCGCCAAGCAAGCGCGGCGCGCGTGGATTCCCGAGGTGCGTGCCGCCGTCGACGGCTCCGGGCTGGCTGCGGCGGTAGCCGCGGCTGACCTGGCGATCATCCTTCACGAGGACGCGAAACGTCCCTTGCGCGACGTCCTGGAGAATTGGCGCGGCGGGATTTCCGGCGAGGACACCGACGCGGGGCGGGAAGTCCTGCTCATCGTCGGCCCGGAGGGCGGCATTTCACCGCGCGAAGTGACCAAGCTTAGCGACGTCGGCGCCGTCACCGCGCTCTTGGGCCACCACGTGCTTCGCTCGTCGACGGCGGGTCCTGCCGCCGTCGTACTGGCCAGCGACATTCTAGGGCGCTGGTAGGAAGACCCCTCGATCAGCGGACGTTGAAGGAGCGGGTATCCGTCGCGACGTCGGCGTCGTTGGGACCGACCAAGGAGACCCGCAATTCATAGCGGCCGGCTCCGAGCCCCACGGTGAGGCTGAAGACGCCACCCTGTCCCGGTACGGTCGAAGCGGTGGTCTGCCCGGCCAAGTAGGACGATTTGTCGCCGTTTGAGTTCTCCCGAAGGATTTGCCAGTGCAGTTTCTTCGAGGGGTCCGTGCTCCGACCATTGAACTTGACCGGACCGGCAGGCAAGGTCAGGTCCTCCTGCGGGTCGATGATCCACACGGGTGCCACCACGGTGGCGTCGCGGACCATGGGGTCGCCCAGCTTGACCTGCCCGAACGCCATATAGTCTGTGTGCCCGTCCACCAGGATGGCCACTTTGATCTGCTGTCCGGCATCAATGAGGCCTGAGCTCGCTGCCGCGGCAGTGGCGGTATAGACGAGTTGCTGGATCGCCCGCTGCGCCATCCCGCCGTCGAGATTGGAATTGAACGCGTCACGGGAAACATCCACCGTGACAACGTTCTTACCGGAAATCGTGGTCGCCAGGCTGCTCGGATTCTGCCACGGCGTGAAGTAGTCGTGATCCAACGGCTTCTGGGACATCATGATCCGCAGGGCTGTGGTGATGGGGTTCTCGTTGCCCGGGTTGTCACGGAATTCGCGGTACAGGAAGGTGTCAGTGTCGCTGCGGCCGATCCAATACACAGGGATCTTGTTCGAGGCCTGCGTCGTTTCGAGCGGAGCATTGCTGTCGGGGGCCGCCTGCAGGGCGACTGTCGGAGTGGGGATCGGCGTCGTGGAACCCTGTCCCGTGCGATCTGCGATGCAACCCGACAGGAACATGGCAGCCGTCAAGGCGGTCACAAGCATGGCGGAACGTTTCCGGATGCGAGTGCCGTGTGGAGTGACGGCTGGCCTGGTGATGGTGGATTCCTGCTCGTGTTCTGCCGCTGTGGTGCGGGGGAGTCGTGCGCCCGGTTTCGGGCACAGGGGCATTTTTGCCCATGAATCAGCTTGTCATAGTCCCGCGGGCGCCGGTTGGCGTTTCGATACTCCGGCGGCGAACTGCAATCCGATTGATACGAGGTCGATGCCGAGTTGATACCAAAGCGCACGGATCCGCCGCCCTGCAGCCCCGACGGGCACGGCCCGGAACCATCCGGGAGACTGGCTGGCGTAGGATTGAAAGCAATCCGAGGCCCGCGATCCTGCGCCCATCCAGCACACGGACATCGGAGAAAATCGATGGACATCACCAAGCCGGAGGAGCACAGGCCGCAAGGCCAGCACTATGACAGAATCATTGAACGGGCGGCCCAAGGCCGGCAGCGTTGACACAGGTCCGGCCGAGTTCCCGCACTCTGTCCCGGGCGCCCGGACGGAAGTTGTCATCTTCGACAACTCGGATCAGATGGTTCAGACCCTTGGCAGCCATGACGAGGCGTTGCGCTACATCGAAGCCCAGTTCCCCGGTGTCGACTTTCATGTGCGCGGCAACGAGCTCTCCTTCAGCGGCCCGTCAAGCGATGTTCCCCGGATCATGCGCCTCCTGGAAGAAGTCCGCGGCCTGGTCGGCAAGGGGACGGTCATCACACCGGACGTCCTCCAACAGCTCGTTTCCTTGTTGCGCAGCCAGTCCCTGCAGAACCCCGTGGAAATCCTGACCCACAACATTCTTTCGAGCCGCGGACGCACCATCCGCCCCAAAACGCTGAACCAGAAGAACTATGTCGACGCCATCGACGACAACACCGTGATCTTCGGGATCGGCCCGGCGGGCACCGGCAAGACGTACCTGGCGATGGCAAAAGCCGTTCAGGCTTTGCAGCTCAAGGAAGTCAGCCGGATCATCCTCACCAGGCCTGCCGTCGAGGCAGGGGAACGCCTCGGCTTCCTGCCGGGAACGCTGAGCGACAAGATCGACCCGTACCTCCGTCCTTTGTACGATGCCCTGCACGACATGATGGACCCGGAATCGATCCCGCGGCTCATGGCGGCCGGGACCATTGAGGTGGCACCGCTTGCCTACATGCGCGGCCGCACGCTCAACGACGCGTTCATCATCCTCGATGAAGCCCAGAACACCACCGCAGAGCAGATGAAGATGTTCCTGACCCGCCTGGGCTTCGGCTCGAAGATGGTCGTGACGGGCGATATCACCCAGGTGGACCTGCCTTTCGGCGCCACGTCCGGGCTGCGCATCGTCCAGGAAATCCTCAACGGGATCGATGGCGTGAACTTTACGATGCTCGACGCGTCCGACGTCGTCAGGCACCGGCTCGTTGCCGACATCGTGTCCGCCTACAGCATCTGGGATGAAAAGCACCGGGTGCGTGCCCAGCACACGCCCATCCACGACAAACGGGGAGAACACCGATGAGCATCGAGGTCAACAACGAGTCCGGCGTCCAGGTGGACGAGGCACAATTGGTGACGCTTTCACGCTTCATCTTCGAGCGGCTCTACATTCACCCCCAGGCCGAACTCTCCATCCTTTTGGTGGACGAACCCGCCATGGAAAAACTCCACATCGAGCTCATGGACGAACCCGGCGCCACCGATGTCCTGTCTGTTCCGATGGACGAGCTGACGCCGGGAACACCGGGCAAGCCGGCCCCGCAGGGCATGCTGGGCGACATCGCCATCTGCCCGCAAGTGGCCGAGGTCCAAGCGCGCAACGCCGGTCATTCAACGCAGGATGAAATGCTCCTGCTCTGCACGCACGGAATCCTTCACCTGCTCGGTTTCGACCACGCCGAGCCGGAGGAAAAAGAAGAGATGTTCGGCCTGCAGCGTGAGCTGCTGTCCGCGTTCCTTGGCAAGGATGCCCCCATGGAGACCATGCAGTGACATCACTCATCCTGGTCGGGATGGCGTTGGTGTTCCTCAGTTTCGTCGCCCTGCTGACCGCGGCTGAAGCTGCCTTCACTTTCCTGCCGCGGCATGACGCAGAGCAAGCCGTCGTCAAGAGCCGGGGGAATTCGCTCCGCAGCATCCTCGCCCAGCCCGTCGCGCACATCCGCGCGCTGCGGTTCTGGCGGGTCTGGTTCGAGATGGCGGCTGCGGTGGCCGTCGCCGTCGTCATGCACAGCCTCCTCGAGAACGTCTGGCTTGCCGGTTTGGCGGCGACAGGCATCATGGCCGTCATAGGATTCGTTTTGGTGGGTGTCTCGCCGCGCCAACTTGGACGCGCGCACTCGGGAGGCGTGGTTCGCTACTCGGCTCCGCTCATCAGGTTCCTGTGTTGGATCCTTGGTCCCATTCCCGGCTGGCTCGTGGCGATCGGCAGTACGGTCGCACCCGGTGCACCCAGCGGCGATGAAGCTTTCTTCAGCGAGGAAGAATTCCGCGAACTGGTCGACAGGGCCACGGAATCCGACATGATCGAGGACAGCGAGGCCGAACTCATCCAGTCGGTCTTCGACTTCGGAGACACACTGGTCCGCTCGGTAATGGTCCCTCGAACCGACATTGTGAGCATCGAGTCCGGGTCCAGCCTGGAACAGGCCATGGCCTTGTTCCTGCGCTCGGGGTACTCAAGGATCCCCGTCATCGGCGAAAACGCCGACCAGATCCGGGGCATCCTCTATTTGAAGGACGTCGCGGCCGCATTGCACCGCCCCGACCAGCCGTCAGTGCGCCAGGACGTTGACGCCATAGCGCGCGAAGCACGCTTCGTTCCCGAATCGAAGCCTGTCAGCGACCTCCTGAGCGAGCTTCAGCAAGAGTCCACGCACGTCGCGGTCGTCATTGACGAATACGGCGGCACGGCAGGACTGGTGACGCTCGAGGACCTCATTGAGGAGATCGTGGGGGAGATCGTCGACGAGTACGACTCCAACGATGCCGAGGTCACTGACCTTGGTGACGGCACGTACCGCGTCAGTTCCCGGATGAGCATCGACGACCTCGGCGAGCTTTTCGACATAGACCTCGACGACGACGAAGTGGACACGGTGGGCGGCCTCCTGGCCAAGACCCTGGGCAAAGTGCCGATCGTAGGCAGTGCGGTGGAGGTGGATGGGATCTCCTTGAAAGCCGATAGGCTGGAAGGCCGGCGAAACCGGGTCAGCCATATCATTGCGGCAGCCATTCCAAAAGAAGACACTGACCTTGAAGACCTTCTCGACGAGGCCGATACAACGCAACAGGGAGTTCCACGTGAGCAAGCACAATAAGAAGTTCGACGCCGATCAGGACTTCGGCGGCTTCCACGCAGGATTCTCGGTTCTTGTCGGCCGTCCCAATGCCGGGAAGTCCACCCTCACCAACGCTTTGGTAGGCCAGAAGGTGGCCATCACCTCGGCGAAGCCGCAGACCACGAGGCACACGATCCGCGGCATTGTCCATCGGGAGGACGCCCAACTCATCCTGGTGGACACTCCGGGCCTGCACCGCCCGCGCACCCTCCTTGGCAAGAGGCTCAACGATCTCGTCGCGGACACCCTCTCCGAAGTGGACGCCATCGGTTTTTGCTTGCCGGCCAACGAAAAGATCGGGCCGGGTGACAAGTACATCGCAGCCCAGCTCGCCGCCGTCGGACGCAAGCCCATCATCGCCTTGGTCACCAAGACCGACCTGGTGGACCGCCAGGCGCTGACCGAGCAGCTCTTGGCGGTCGCCGCCCTGGGCCGCGAAGTCCTCGGCGAACAAGGCTGGGCCGATATCGTCCCGGTTTCGGCGACCGACGGCTTCCAGGTCAGCACTGTGGCCGACGTCCTCATCGGCCACATGCCGCCTTCCCCGCCGCTCTACCCGGACGGTGAACTCACCGATGAACCGGAGGCTGTCATGGTGGCCGAGCTTATCCGGGAGGCAGCTCTGGAGGGCGTCCGCGACGAACTTCCGCACTCCTTGGCTGTGGTGGTGGAGGAAATCCTGCCCCGCGAAGGACGCTCGGAGGACAACCCGCTCCTCGACGTGCGGGTGAACCTGTACGTTGAGCGCCCGTCCCAGAAGGCCATCATCATTGGCAAGGCCGGAAGCCGGCTGCGCGAGGTCGGAACGAACGCCCGCAAGGGAATTGAGGCCCTCCTGGGAACCAAGATCTACCTCGACCTGCACGTGAAAGTGGCCAAGGACTGGCAGCGCGACCCGAAGCAACTCGTGAAGCTGGGATTCTAGCCGCTGGGGAATTTCCCAGATTGGGCCCGTAAAATGGTCCGAATCCCATTTTCCGAGGAAAGGTTGAGCAAGTCGTGCGACGTCGCGATGCACGCGTACAGGAGCCCGGCACCGGTGGTGCCCGCGGCGCTGCACGCCACGGGGAAGCTCCCGGCACCCCCCGCCACATGAATGCTCCCAAGGGCCTCCCGATCTGGCTCAAGGTCACTGCCGCCACGGTCTCAGTGTTGTTGCTCGGCGGTATCGCTTTCGCCGCTTACTGGGTTATCCGCTTGCAGTCGAACATCAGCACGGCACCGTTGTCGGCAGGCGCACCGAGGACCGAGGCCGCAGCAAACGACGCCACGGACCGCCTGCAGATCCTCATCCTCGGTTCCGACACCAGGGATGGGAAGAATTCGCAATACGGATCCACGCAGGATTCCACGGGCTATGGCCAGTCGGACGTCATGATGCTGCTCGACATTTCGGCGGACAACAAGAGGGTCAGCCTCACCAGCATTCCGCGAGACCTCCTGGTGGATGTCCCGTCATGCACCGATCCCAAAACCGGCACCGTATATCAACCGCACTCCAACGTCATGATCAACTCGGCCATGGCGGAAGCCGGGATCGGTTGCGCCGTAGACACCGTGAACAAGCTCATGGGACTGCAGGTCGACCACTTCATGATGGCCGACTTCAACGCCGTCAAGGAGCTGTCCAACGCCGTCGGCGGAGTCAACGTGTGCGTGAGCGATGCCGTATACGACCCCGATTCAGGCCTCCGGCTCCCCAAGGGAACATCGAGCGTCCAGGGGGAACAGGCCTTGGCCTTCCTCCGGACCCGCCACGGTTTTGGCGACGGAAGCGACCTCGGCCGCATCCAGGCGCAACAGGGCTTCCTCTCCTCCCTGACCCGCAAGATCAAGTCCGACGGAACGCTGGGCAATCCGCAGAGCCTGCTGTCCATCGCGGATGCCGTGACAAAGAACCTGACCGTGGATGAAGGCCTGGCGTCGGTCCAGTCGCTCCTGACCATCGGCAGCCGCCTCAAAGACGTCGACCTGTCCAAGGTCGCGTTCGTTTCGGTTCCCACCCAGCCCGCCGCCGTCGATCCCAACAGGCTCGAATTGGTCCAACCGCAGGCTTCCCAACTCTTCGCCGCCATGCGTGCGAACCTGGACCTGACCACCCCGGGGGCTACCGCCGCTCCATCGGCGGGTCCCACGCCTGCGGCATCGGGCGCGCAGTCCAGCAGCGCGGCACCGGCGCCGCCTGTTCCCGCCGTTCCCGCCTATGACAAGGCCCTTCAGCCAGTGACCGTTGCCGACGGAACAGGCGTCGCATCCCGCGGCCAGGAGATCGCCGCAGCTTTGGCCGGTGGCGGATTCACGAAAGCCGCGCACTTCCTTGCGGCCGCCGTACCGAAGACCGTTGTCTATTACGGGGCCGGTTATGCCGACGTCGCTCCGGACGTCGCGAGCCTCCTCGGCATCCCGGCTTCGCAAATCGAACCATCGACGGGTGTGGTCGGTGTCCAGGTCTATATCGGCAGTGACTTCGATTCCGGGACCAAGTACGGAGTGGCCTCCGTACCATCCAACGTCGTGAAGCAGACTGCAGGCGACGTGAAATGCCAGGCGGTCAACCCGGCACTCATCGCGAGATAGCAACACGGGAAAGACCCGGGACGCAGCGAAGGGAGCGGTCTCCACACGTCGCGTGGAGACCGCTCCCTTCCGTTTAGCGTCGCCGCCTACCAGATGGCTACCAGATACTGACCCGGTCCTCGGGCGACAGCCACATTCCATCCCCGGGTTCCACTGCGAACGCGTCGTGGAACGAGTCGAGGTTCTTCGCGATGGCATTGGTTCGGAACTCGTTGGGGGAGTGCGGGTCAGTCGCGACGCGCCGGATGGCTTCCTCAGGACGGATGACCTGGCGCCAGCCGGCCGCCCAGGACATGAAGAAGCGCTGGCCACCGCTCAGTCCTTCAAGAACCGGCGGCTCCGAACCGTCGAGGCTCAGGAGGTAGGCCTTGTAGGCGATGGTCAGGCCACCCAGGTCGCCGATGTTTTCGCCGAGCGTGAGTTTCCCGTTGACCTTGTGCTCGGGCGCGGCATAGGGGGCAAGGGCGTCGAATTGGGCCACGAGTTTCGCCGCGAGCCCTTCGAAGGCCTTGCGGTCCTCCTCGCTCCACCAATTCCGCAGCGCCCCGCTCCCGTCGAACTGGGAGCCCTGGTCGTCGAAGCCGTGGCCGATTTCATGGCCGATGATGGCGCCGATGCCTCCATAGTTGACCGCGTCGTCGGCCTCCGCCGTGAAAAAGGGCGGCTGCAGGATCGCAGCTGGGAAGACAATCTCGTTCAACATCGGGTGGTAGTACGCGTTGACCGTCTGCGGGGTCATGAGCCACTTGTCGAGATCGACCGGCTTGCCGACCTCATCGAGGTGCCGGTCGACGTCGGCGTTGTGCGCCCGCTCGACGTTCCCCAGAAGATCGCCAGGGTGAATGTCGACGGCGGAATAGTCGATCCACTTGTCCGGGAAACCAATCTTGGGCCGGAAGGCCGCGAGCTTTTTCAACGCTTCCGCTTTGGTGTCCTCGCCCATCCAATCGAGCGCCGTGATGCTCTCGCGGTAGGCCTCGATGAGTTTGGCAACCAGAGTCTGCATCCTGGCTTTGTAACCCTCAGGGAAGTGGCGCTCCACATAGATTTGGCCGACGGCCTCGCCCAAGGCGGCCTCGACGACGGCGACGCCGCGCTTCCAGCGGTCCTTGTTCTGCGGAGTGCCGCTCAGGGTGGTGCCGTAGAAATCGAAGTTCGCGTCCACGAACCCCGAGGAGAGGTAGGGGGCGGCGGCATTGAGCACACGAAGGGCCAGCCACTCCTGCCATGTGGCAAGCGGCTCGGACTCGACGAGGGCAGACGCGCCGGTGAAGAAATCAGGCGTGCTCACCACCAGCTCGGCGAATTTGTCGCCTTCGATCCGGGCCGAATCGAACCATGCGTCGAGGTACGGGAAAAGCTCCCGGCCCTCTTCCACGGTCTTGAGGTTGTACGTCTTCTGCGGATCCCGCAAGGTGACGTTGTCCCAATGGTGCGAGGCGAGTGCTTTTTCGAGGGCGACAACGCGCGCGGCAGCACCGTCGGCGTCGGGAATTCCTGCCAGCCCGAAGAGCTTGGCGACATATTTCGCATAGGCGCTGACAATGCCTGCGAACTTCTCGTCCCGGTAGTAGGACTCATCGGGAAGCCCCAGGCCGCCCTGGCCGATGTACAACAGGACCCGGTCCGGGTTCCCGGCGTCGGGAGCCGGGTAGATCGAGAAGAGGCCGGAGACATCCGAGCGGAACAGCCGCCCGGTCAGGGACACCACGCCGGCGGGCGAAGTAGTCGCAAAAACCTCCGCGAGCCTGTCCCGGACAGGCTCCATGCCCCTTGCTTCGATGGCTTCCTCGTCCATGAAGCTGTTGTAGAGCTCGCCTACCTTGCGTTCGATGCCGCTGGCGTCCTCGCCCTTGGCGGCAGCTTCCTCGATGATCGCTTTGACTGCCAGTTCGGCGCCGTCCCGCAGGGCCGTGAACGTTCCCTCAAGCGGGCGGTCGTCAGGGATCACCGTCGACTTCAGCCACGCACCATTGACGTGCTGGTAAAGGTCGTCCTGCGGCCTGACGCTTTCATCGATGTTGGACAGTGTGATCCCCGACTGTGGCACAAGAACTCCTTCGGAAGACGAGCGGAACCGGCTCACAACCGTTCCCGCGTCTGCATAGTGGACGTTGCATCTGGTATTGCATTGTCATCATACGCACCCGTGTTAGTGTGAAATGGTGCGTGCAGGAATGCTTCTCCTTAGCTGCCGCGGCGGGGCCTCGAAGGCGATCATTCGCTAGGCCAACCCTCGCTGCGGAGTTAGCTGTGCCCGGCCAATCTTCCATCAAAGATTAAGAGAAAAGGCCCCAAGTCATGCGCAACGCACAAAAGCCCTCCGGAATGCCCATTCACCGGTACCTGCCTTTCCAGGACCAGATCAATGTCGAGCTCCCGGACCGCACCTGGCCGGACAAGGTCATCACCAAGGCTCCGCGCTGGTGCGCTGTGGACCTCCGTGACGGCAACCAGGCCCTGATCGACCCCATGAGCCCTGCCCGCAAGCTGAAGATGTTCCAGCTGCTGGTCAAGATGGGGTACAAGGAAATCGAAGTCGGCTTCCCGTCCGCTTCGCAGACCGACTTCGACTTCGTGCGGCAGCTCATCGAAGGCGGTCACATTCCGGATGACGTCTCCATCCAGGTCCTGACCCAGGCACGTGAACACCTCATCGAGCGCACCTACGAATCCCTCGTGGGCGCCAAGCAGGCAATCGTCCACCTGTACAACTCAACCTCGGTTCTGCAGCGCCGCGTCGTGTTCAACCAGGACGAGGACGGCATCCTGGACATCGCCCTCCAAGGTGCCCGCTTGTGCAAGAAGTACGAGGAAACACTCACGGATACCCACATCACGTACGAGTATTCGCCGGAGTCTTTCACCGGAACCGAACTTGAGTACGCAGCGCGCGTTTGCAACGCGATTGCCGACGTTTTCGAAGCATCCGCGGACAAGCAGGTCATCATCAACCTGCCCGCTACCGTGGAAATGGCCACCCCGAATGTCTACGCGGACTCCATCGAATGGATGCACCGTAACCTGCATCCCCGTGACGGCATCATCATCTCCCTCCACCCGCACAACGATCGCGGGACGGGCGTTGCCGCTGCAGAGTTGGGCTATCTGGCCGGCGCCGACCGCATCGAAGGCTGCTTGTTCGGCAACGGCGAGCGGACCGGCAACGTGGACCTGGTCACCCTCGGCCTGAACATGTTTGTCCAGGGCGTCGACCCGATGATCGACTTCTCCGACATCGATGAAGTCCGACGGACCGTGGAGTACTGCAACCAGCTGCCGGTTCCCGAGCGTTCCCCGTATGGCGGCGATCTGGTGTTCACGGCGTTCTCCGGCTCGCACCAGGACGCCATCAAGAAGGGCTTCGAAGCCCTCGAAAAGGACGCTGCCGCTGCCGGCAAGGCCGTGGACGACTTCACGTGGCAGGTTCCGTACTTGCCGATCGATCCCAAGGACCTGGGCCGCAGCTACGAGGCAGTCATCCGCGTCAACTCCCAGTCCGGCAAGGGCGGCGTGGCGTACCTGCTCAAGAACGAGCACAGCCTGGACCTGCCGCGCCGGGCCCAAATCGAGTTCTCCGGCGTCATCCAGCACCGCACCGACACCGTGGGCGGCGAAGTCAGCGGAGCCCAGTTGTGGGCGATGTTCCAGGACGAGTACTTGCCCGCCAGCACGGCCGACGGCCAGTGGGGACGCTATTCGCTGGGTTCCATCCGCACCGAAACCGATGAGTCCGGCGAGCTCACCCTGCACGCAGCCCTGCGCATTGACGGCACTGTAGTTCAGCGCACCGGCGCCGGCAACGGACCGATCGCGGCCATGCTGGACATCTTGCGCCAAGACGGCGTGGACGTCCGCGTCCTGGACTACTCGGAACATGCGCTGTCCGAAGGTGGCAGCGCCACCGCCGCGGCGTATGTGGAATGCGCCGTTGGCGAGCGGGTTCTCTGGGGTGTGGGCATCGATCCCAACACGAGCACCGCAGCGCTCAAGGCGGTCATCTCTGCCGTCAACCGTGCCATCAGGGCCGTCCGGGCATAGCCATGTGCCGTGCGGCGCCGTCAACACGGCGCCGCACGGCTTCACCGGACCTGAGAAGGCCCGGTGTGGTGCGAAGATTAACTGTGGCCAATCCTTCGTCGTTTGCAGCGCGCTCCTATCGGGACGATGCCGTCGTGCTGCGCACCCACAAGCTGGGCGAAGCGGACCGCATCATCACCTTGCTCACAAAGCACCATGGACAAGTCAGGGCGGTTGCCAAGGGCGTACGGCGCACCAGCAGCCGGTTCGGCGCCCGGCTGGAGCCGTTCATGGTCGCTGACCTGCAACTCGTGTCCGGCCGCACCTTGGATATTGTCACCCAGGCGGTCGCCAAGGGAGCCTATGGGAGCTCGATCGCCGCCGATTACTCCCGGTATACCGTTGCAGCCGCCATGACGGAAACGGCGGAGAAACTGACCGACGCCGACGCCGATTCCGGAACGGCCCAATACAACCTGCTTGTCGGGGCACTAGCTGCGTTGAGCCGTTCCGACCACCCGCCGGAACTCATTCTTGATTCCTACCTGCTCCGCGCTTTGGCAACCGGAGGCTGGGCACCCAGTTTCACGGATTGCGCCCGCTGCGGGGCGAGCGGTCCGCACACGGCTTTCTCCGCTCCTTTGGGCGGAATGATCTGCAACGACTGCCGCCCGCCCGGTTCGCCGGCACCCGCTCGCGAGACCGTCGTCTTGCTGGGCGCGCTGCTCACGGGGGACTGGGCTACCGCGGATAGCTCCGAATCCTTGCACCGCCGCGAGGCCGCCGGATTGGTGGCGAGCTACCTGCAATGGCATCTTGAACGAGCATTGAAGTCCCTCAAACATGTGGAGCGAAGCTGAAAGTGGCACTGGGAAAAAAGAAGACGGCAACGACGCGGACCGCGCCGGTGAAGGCCCCCTACCACCATCCTTCCGGCGCCAGGCCGCCGGCCATCCCCGCAGAACTGATACCGCAACACGTCGCCATCGTCATGGACGGCAACGGCCGCTGGGCGAACCAACGTGGGCTGCCGCGCATCGAGGGCCACAAGGCAGGGGAGCCGGCCCTGCTGGACGTGATGGCCGGGGCGATCGAACTGGGCATCAAATATGTCAGCGTCTATGCTTTCTCCACCGAAAACTGGCGTCGCTCTCCTGAAGAAGTGCGCTTTCTCATGGGATTTAACAAGGACGTGCTACGTCGGCAACGCAACCAGCTCGATGAATGGGGGGTGCGGATTCGCTGGGCGGGGCGGCGGCCCAGGCTGTGGGGTTCCGTCATCAAAGAGCTGGAGGATGCCGAGCAGTTCACGCGCGGCAACGACACCTGCACTTTGACCATGTGTGTTAACTACGGCGGCCGGGCCGAGATCGCCGATGCCGTGGCCGCGATTGCCCAGGATGTTGCCGATGGCCGCCTGAAGCCGGGTTCCGTCACCGAGAAGACCATCCAGAAGTACCTCGACGAACCGGACCTTCCGGACGTCGATCTGTTTCTACGGAGCTCCGGCGAGCAACGGCTCTCGAACTTCCTCTTGTGGCAATCGGCCTACGCGGAGTTCGTCTTCATGGACACGTTGTGGCCCGACGTCGACCGCAGGACGTTGTGGGACGCCGTCGAGATTTACGCCAAACGCGACCGCCGCTACGGAGGCGCCGTAGACGCTGCCGCACCCCGCTGACTGCGGCAAGGAATTGGCACAAGCGTGCCAACCGCTCAGTCCGGGTACGAAGCCAACCAGATGGCAACGTCCCTGTAGGCCTGCTGCCGGACGGTGCGCCGTGACAGGAACACATCGTGGAGCGCACCCGGATAGCGGAACACCGCAGTCCGGCGCCCGAGGCCCAGCGCCCGGCGGGCCGTCTGCTCGACGTCGATCACGGCGTCGACGCGCATAAGCTCCGCGGTCCACTCAGCCTGGATCCGGGTCCGGCCGGAAAGCAGCACGAGCACCGGAGCGTCGATATTGAGTTTGCGTTCGACGGCGGCGTGGCCCGCGAGGACTGCCTTGGTCCACCCTGCGCGGATCGGGAAGGAAGCGCGCGGCCGCCATTCCGGGTCAAGGGTCCATTCGCCGTGGGCCAGGTTGCTCACGCTTTCCCAGTAGGCGGGCATCTCCGGGAACCGGAAGGGACGCTTGGGGTCGGTACGGGCAAACGGCTCCACGACGTGCATCGCGATGCTGCGGATCAGGCTGCTGCCTTGGAGCTCCAACCACGGCGAATTCAATGTCAGCGTGGCAATGCGGCCGGGATTCCGGTCCGCCCACAGCGCCGCGATCAGGCCGCCCAGCGAATGGGCCAGGAGGTGGATTGTAGGTTCCTCCACGCTGCCCGTCAGCTCGGCAACATCCTGCCGGATCGCGCGGAGGGCGGCATCAAGGTCTTCGTCATAGACAGAAAGGTCAGTCGTGTAGCCGGGGGTCTGGCCCGGCCGCAGGCTTCGTCCGAACTTCCGCAAGTCAAGGGCATAGAAATGGAAGCCCGAGGCGCCCAGGAACTCAGCCAGTTCGGTCTGCATGAAGTAGTCGGCCCAGCCGTGGAGGTACAGCACCACCCTCGGCGGCCCCTGGCTGACAGGAACGACGCTCCGGCGTCGGCGTCGGGTGAATGCCGTCAAGGCATCCAGGAGCCCGTGCGGCACCGACGGTGCCGCCACGGGACGGACGTGCCGGACGAGGGTGGCGCAGGCGGGTCCCTCTTCGTCCGGCGGGAGTTCGAGTTCCAAGGCCTCGAACCCGCCCCCCAGAAAGTCCTGTTGCCAGACTGGCAACCCCAGTTCCGTGGTCATGGCGTTTCCCCCGATTGTCCCAGTTCGCGGCCTGCCGGAGGTTCCGTCCGCGGCCCGCTGGTGATGTACCCGTGAATCCAGCGGGCAAGCCTGTCATAGGCATCCGCGCGTACCGGACCGGCCGACAAGAAGACGTCGTGGAGGCCGCCATCCACCCGCTCCAGGGTGACCGTACGGCCCAGGGTCATCGCCCGGACGGCCATGGTGTTGACGTCCAGCACGGCGTCCGAGTGCCGCATGGACTCCTGCCAGACCATGCCGTTGGCGCTGGCTCCGGAAATCAGGACCAGGATCGGGATGTCTATCCTCAGCCCGCGGGCCACCCTCGTGTGGCCGCTGAGGACCGCACTGAGCCAACCGGCCCGCATGGGGAAGGCCAAGGGCGGACGGTACTTTTCGTCCAGGAGCCATTCGCCTTCGGCCGAGCTGCTGATGCTTCGGAAATAGAAGCCGCGTTCGGGCAGGCGCAGGATCGTCGTGGGTCGGAATCGCGCGAGCGGCTTCACCATGGTCTGCGCGGCGCGGCGGACCACGGAACTTCCATGCATTTCAAGCCACGGGCTGTTGAGTACGAGGTACTGAACAGAGCCAGGGTGGCTGCTGGCCCACAGAGCGGCGACGAGACCCCCGGTGGAATGTCCCATGAGCGTCAAAGAACCGGGCTCCTGGCCATGCTGACCGGCGGAACGGATCATGTCGATGGCCTTGCTGATTTCGGCGTCGTAGTCGTTCAGGTGCTCTACGTAACCGCCAGGACTGTCCGCTTGCAGGCTGCGGCCATGGTTGTGCATGTCCAACGCGTAGAAACGGAAGCCTTGTGCCGTCCAGAACTCCGCGAGGGCGACGTTGAAAAAGTAGTCGCTCCACCCGTGCAGGAACAGGACCGAGCGGTCGGCCGGAGGGGGAGAATCACAGGGGTTGCCGGCACCTTGGCGCGGAACATGGCGGACCAGCGTTGCGCGCCGGACCACTCCGTCAGGTCCAGCCGCCTCGAATGCGCAACTTTCGAAGTCCGCACCGAGGATGTCGGTCTGCCACTCCATGGGAACAGCTTAGACACTCGCCGCGGCATCGCGCCCGGCTGCGCGACCGGAGAACAGGCACCCGCCGAGGAACGTTCCTTCCAACGCCCGGTAGCCATGGATTCCTCCTCCACCGAAACCGGCAGCCTCACCAGCCGCGTACAAGCCGGGGACCGGAACGCCGGAATCGTCGAGCACGCGCGAGCGAAGGTCCGTTTGAAGTCCGCCGAGGCTCTTGCGCGTCAAAACGGAGAGCCGGACGGCCAGGAGGGGACCGTGTTTCGGGTCGCTGAGCCGGTGCGGAGGGGCAACACGCATGATCTTGTCGGTGGCGAAACGCCGGGCCGCCCGGATCGCGGCAAGTTGTGGATCCTTGCCCAGCCCACTCGCCACTTGCAAATCCCGATCGTGGATGAGGGAATCGAGCCGGGCGGGATCTATGAGCGCTGAACCTGTCAGCGCGTTCATTTTCGCGGCGAGCTCGGCGGCCGTTGGAGCTTGCAGGAAATCCACGCCACGGTCCAGGAAGAGGCGCAATGGAGAGTCGCTGCCGGGTTTGAGCCTGGAAACAAGGAGCCTGATGTCCTTGCCAGTCAGGTCCGGGTTCTGTTCCGAGCCGGACAGGGCGAACTCCTTCAGCGCGATGGTGCGGTTGCACACGAACCACGAATGTCCGTGCCCGCCCGCCAGGATATGCCGGAGGGCTCCCAGCGAATCGAAGCCCGGAAACAGCGGGGCGGGCAACTGCCTGCCCGTCGCGTCAATCCACAGCGCCGACGGACCGGGCAGGATGCGGATGCCGTGCGAAGGCCACACGGGGGAGTGGTTGTGGATGCCTTCGGGGTAGTGCCACATGCGGTCTCCATTGATGAGCCGCCCGCCGGCGGCTGCAGCGGCAGCGAGGAACTCGCCGTCGACCGACGCGGGTACACCGCTGAGCATGTGTTCCGGGGTGCTCCCGTCCGGCCATTGCCTGCGCACCATGGCATGGTTCCCGCCGATCCCGCCGGTGGTCACGATGATCGCGCCGGCGGTCGCCTCAAACCGCCCGACGACGGTCCTTGGCGATGCTTCGCCGCGTCCGGCTCCGGACGGCTCAAGAATCTCGCCGCTGACCCCTGTGGCGCGGTCCGCCGTCGTCGTTATTTCCGTGGCGCGATGCCGGAAGTGGAAGGACACCCTTCCGCGGGCCTCGCCTTCGTTCACTTTTGCCAGGAAGGGCTGCACGACGCCGGGTCCGGTGCCCCACGTGACGTGGAACCGCGGGACCGTGTTGCCGTGGCCTTGGGGACCATAACCGCCCCGTTCGGCCCACTGCACGAGCGGAAAGATCCGCACGCCAAGGGAGCGCAGCCACCGGCGCTTCTCGCCGGCGGCGAAATCCACATAGGCCTCCGCCCACAACCGGGCCCACGACTCCTCCGGCCGGTCAAAGGCAGCCGACGCCAGCCAATCCCTCAAGGCGAGTTCGGCACTGTCCTTGACACCCAGCCTCCGCTGCTCGGGAGAATTGACCAGGAACAGGCCGCCGAAAGACCAATGTGCCTGGCCGCCCACGGAGGCCGGCGGCTCCTGGTCCAAGACCGCAACGCGTTTGCCGGCGGCGTAGGCGTGGGCCGCGGCGACCAGCCCCGACAATCCCGCACCGATAACGATGACATCGGCTCTGATGATAGCCTCGGAGTGAACTCCATCACGTGGATTGCTCGGCATTCGTACATGCTACCGTCCGGTAACCGCCCTGGTTTGGTGCGGGACCCCTAAACCGGAAAACTAGGACCATGCGCGTTTACCCCACATTCTTCAAGTTGGCCTTCTCCTGGATGGACGCCGAAAAGGCCCACAAGATCGGCTTCCAGGCGATCCGCTTCGCACACCGTTCAGGAGCAGGACGCGTCCTCGCCAAAATGACGGCTCCCCACCCCTCCTTGCGCACCGAGGCTTTGGGGCTGACCTTCCCCTCACCCTTTGGCCTTGCGGCCGGCTTCGACAAAGAGGGCCATGGCATCGAGGCCCTCGCCGAGCTGGGCTTCGGCCACGTGGAAGTAGGTACTATCACGGGCCAGGCACAGCCCGGCAATGAGAAGCCACGGCTCTTCCGCTTGATCGAGGACAAAGCCGTGATCAACCGCATGGGCTTCAACAACGACGGCGCGGCAGCCGTGGCCCCGCGGCTCAAGGCCGCGCGGGCGGCATTGCAGCGGACCCATTCAGGGGTCCGTCCCGTGATCGGAGTCAACATCGGCAAGACCAAGGTTGTAGAGCTCGACGACGCCGTTGAGGACTATTTGGTCAGCGCCCGCAGCCTGGCACCCGCCGCCGACTACTTGGTAGTCAATGTCAGTTCACCCAATACGCCGGGATTGCGCCTGCTCCAGAACGTCGAAACGCTTCGTCCGCTCCTGCGCGCCGTCGGAGATGCGGCAGACGAATCCGCGGGGCGCCATGTGCCGTTGCTCGTCAAGATCGCACCGGATCTGAGTGACGAAGACATCGACGACGTCGCCCGCCTCGCCTTGGACCTCAAGCTCGACGGGATCATCGCCACAAACACCACCATCGGCCGGGAAGGCCTGGTGTCCGATCCGGTCAAAGTCGAGGCGTGCGGCGCCGGCGGACTCTCGGGCGCCCCGCTCAAGGGGCGTTCGCTCGAGGTGTTGCGCCGCCTGAAGGCCGCGGTGGGGGAGGGCCTCGTGCTCATCGCGGTCGGCGGAGTGCAGTCCGCGGCCGACGTCCAGGAACGGCTCGACGCCGGCGCAACCCTCGTGCAGGGTTACACGGCGTTCCTCTACGAAGGTCCGTTCTGGGCCGCCGGGATCAACAGGGCCTTGGCCAAACGTCGCAGTTAAGCGTCGCCGCCAGGCGCGGACAAACCAGAAAGACCCTGGAACAGTTGTTCCAGGGTCTTTCTGGTTCATGGACTCGGGTCCGTGGCGACGGATGGCTTTACGCGGGGTACTGGCCCCGCTGCACCTGCGGCTTGGGCAGGCGCAAGCGACGGAACTGCAGGGAACGCATGCTGCCGTACCAGACGGTGCCACGCTCGATGTCGCCGAACTTCTGCGTCAAGCCCTTGCGCAACTTGCGGGAAAGGACGAACACATCCGCGAAGACAGCGAGGAACATGACCCAGAAGCCGATCAGGATGTAGCTGAGGGCGTCGCTTCCCGAAGGAATGACGAAGGAGATCACGACGAAAAGCAGGGCACCGAACATCAAGTACTCACCGAGGCTGAAACGGGCATCGACATAATCGCGCGCGAAACGCTTCTGGGGTCCTTTGTCCCGCAGCGGCAGGTACTTCTCGTCCCCCGTGTCGAGGGCCTGGCGCATTTTCTGGCGCTGGTCCTGCACGGCGATACGCTCGGCTTCTTTCGAGGCCTTGCGGTCCGTCGGTACGAGGGGACGCTTGCGGGCTGCTTCCTGTTCCTTGCGCTTGGGCGTGGGAGCGCCCTTGCCAGCGCCTCTCACGGCGGGATCGGCGGCAAGCTGGTCTATTGAGTCTTGAGCGCTCGGCTCATCCTTTTTACGTCCAAACACCACTACAGAATACCCCGCAGGAACCGCGCGAAAGTCGCCGTGGCGCGCCGCCCGGCGAATGGGGCCGCCACGCCGCCCGGCCCGGTTCCCCAGCACCACTCGCGGCGGTAGTGTTTTCGCCATGACTTCAATGAATGCGGAGATCCCGCAGACCCTTTCCGGCGGCTCCGGCACGATCAATGTTGATGCGCTCAAGTCCTCGATCGATGCTTCCTTCGGCGAGACCATGGCTCGTTTGAAAGCCCTGGTCGCTATTCCGGGGATCGCATGGCCCAGCTTCGACCCGGCCGAACTCGAGCGAAGCGCCGAGGCTGTTGCCTCGCTGGTCCGCGAGTCGGGCTTCCAGGACGTACAGATCCTGCGCTGCGACAAGGCCGACGGGACCGCTGGGGGCCCTGCGATTGTTGCGCGCCGCCTCGCCGCGCCGGGCAAGCCCACCATCCTGCTGTACGCGCACCATGATGTGCAACCGCCGGGCGACGTGACCTTGTGGGACACCGAGCCGTTCGTGGCCGAGGAACGCGAGGGCCGCCTTTATGGCCGTGGCGCCGCAGACGACAAAGCCGGCATCATGGCCCACCTTGCTTCCTACGCCGCGGCAACCCAGGTGTTGGGAGACGACTTCGGCCTTGGAGTCACCTTGTTCTTCGAGGGCGAAGAAGAAGCCGGTTCACCCACCTTCCGCACTTTCCTCGAAACGCACCGCGACCTCCTCGAAGCGAGCGTCATCGTCGTAGCCGATTCCAGCAACTGGAAAGTCGGCGTACCGGCACTGACAACCAGTCTCCGCGGCCTGGTGGACGGTACCTTCGAAGTACGGGTGCTCGAACACGCCGTGCACTCCGGCATGTTCGGCGGTCCCGTACTGGATGCGCCGACCCTCCTGTCCCGCCTTATCGCCACGCTGCACGACGACGACGGCAACGTCGCGATCGAGGGCTTGGTAGCCAGGGATGACGTCGTGGAGGACGTGGACGAGGACCAGTACCGTGCCGACGCCTCAGTGCTCGACGGCGTGCGGCTCGCCGGCAGCGGCAGTATTGCGTCGAGGCTCTGGACCAAACCCGCCTTGTCTATCATCGGCATCGACGCACCCGCCGTCGACGTCGCATCCAACACGTTGCTCCCCGCTGCGAGGGCGAAGTTCAGCCTGCGCTTGGCTCCCGGGCAAGATCCCGATGCCGCCATGGACGCCGTCGGAAAACACCTCGCGGCGAACGCGCCTTTCGGAGCGAAGGTCACGTTCGTGCCGGGGGAGCGGGGCAACGCCTTCTCCACCGATACAGGATCAGCTGCCGCCCGGATCGCGATGTGGGCACTCGGTGAAGCCTGGGGTGTGCCCGCCGTCGAAATGGGGATCGGCGGATCAATCCCCTTCATCGCGGACCTGACCGAAACCTATCCTGATGTCCAGATCCTGGTGACTGGTGTCGAGGACCCGGATTCACGGGCCCACAGCGCCAACGAATCTCTCCACATCGGGGATTTCCGCAACGCAGTGCTGGCCGAGGCCCTGATGCTGGCCCGCCTGAACTCGGAAGGCCTCTGAGCCCACGCGCGCATCAGGCCGGGGAACAAGCCAAGGGTCCGGCCGGTTACGTTAGAAGTTATAGCTATGCGCCGGCTCGACGTAGCATGTAGCTATAGCCCGCACGTATTTGGGTAAGGGCAGGCAGCGCGTAGGCGCAGCCGCCAAGAGCGTCATAAGAAGGTAGGCCAATGAGCACTGCAACCAACGAAAACAGCACCGGAGCGCAGCTCGCAGGCGGCGAGCTTCCTGAGCACGAGGTCAAGTTGACCGATGTCGCAGCAGGTAAAGTCCGGAGCCTTCTCGAACAGGAGGGCCGCACGGACCTGCGGCTTCGCGTCGCTGTTCAGCCGGGCGGCTGCTCGGGCCTGATCTACCAGCTTTACTTCGACGAGCGCCTGCTCGACGGCGATGCCGTCCGCGACTACGACGGCGTCGAAGTGGTTGTCGACAAGATGAGCGTGCCGTACCTGAGCGGTGCGAGCATCGACTTCGAGGACACGATCTCCAAGCAGGGCTTCACGATCGACAACCCCAACGCCGGCGGGTCTTGCGCCTGCGGCGATTCGTTCCACTAACCGGGCATTCGCAGACTGTTGGCCCAGTTCAGGAACGGGTTAAACCCGTCCCGACGCACTGGGCCAGCATGTCGGCGAAAACCGCTTGGTAGCGGTAAGCTCTACATCGGGTAGTAAAACTTTAGTGTGCCCGGTGGGCCTTCCGCCTGCCGGGCTGCAGCAACAAGAGGAAGGGCCGTCTGTGAGTTCGCAGAACCGAACCGGCAGCCGACGCATAAAGATCACCTCGATCACTGGCTTGGCACTAGCCGGCGCGTTGGTTTTGACCGGATGTTCACCAGAGGTAGAAAAAGGCTGGTTGCCCACGGAACGTGGTACAACCAGCAACACCGATCGGATCATGGACCTCTGGGTCAACTCATGGATCGCCGCCCTCGTAGTCGGCATTATCACTTGGGGTCTGCTGGTTTGGTGCATCATCGCCTACAGGCGCCGCAAGGGCACCACGGGTTTCCCGAAGCAGCTTAGCTACAACCTCCCTCTGGAGGTCTTTTATTTGACCATTCCGCTGTTCATGGTGTTGGTGTTCTTCTACTTCACCAACCAGGACCAGCAGGCGATTGACGATCGCTCCAAGCCGGCCGACGTCACCATCGACGTCGTGGGCAAGCAATGGGCTTGGGACTTCAACTACGTCAAGGGCTCTGTCATCACCGATGACGTTCACGAAGCGGGCGTCCAGGCGCACCTCACGGGCAACGCCATCGACTTGAACCAGTTGCCGACGCTGTATCTGCCGGTCAACAAGTCGGTTGACCTCGAGCTGAATTCCCGCGACGTCATCCACTCTTTCTGGGTTCCGGCCTTCCTGCAGAAGCGCGACGTGATTCCCGGCAAGACCAACTACATCAGGTTGACCCCCACCAAGGAGGGCACCTATGACGGCAAGTGCGCCGAACTTTGCGGTGAATACCATTCTGAGATGTTGTTCCGCGTGAAGGTCGTTTCCGAAGCCGAGTTCCAGGCACACATGGATCAGCTTCGCCAGAGCGGCAACACCGGTCTTCTCGATTCGAAGTACGACCGCAACCCGAACCTGAACGCAAAGAATTAAGGGACGCGACGTGGCTACTTATACTCAATCAGCCGGGGTCCTAGAGGCTCCCGTAGTACCGAAATCCAAGGGACGCATCGTCGTCAACTGGATCACCTCCACGGACCACAAGACCATCGGGTACATGTACCTGATCGCGTCCTTCGTGTTCTTCTGCCTCGGCGGCGTCATGGCGCTGCTGATGCGTGCGGAGCTCTTCGAGCCCGGCATGCAGATCCTGCAGACCAAGGAGCAGTACAACCAGCTCTTCACCATGCACGGCACCGTGATGCTGCTGATGTTTGCGACGCCGCTCTTCGCCGGCTTCGCGAACGTCGTCATGCCGCTCCAGATCGGCGCCCCCGATGTCGCCTTCCCGCGACTGAACGCGCTGGCCTTCTGGTTCTTCCTTTTCGGCTCCACCATCGCCGTGTCCGGCTTCATCACTCCGCAAGGTGCCGCCTCCTTTGGCTGGTTCGCCTATGCGCCGCTGTCAGACACCACGTTCACCCCGGGCGTCGGCGGTGACCTTTGGGTCTTCGGCCTGGCGTTGTCCGGTTTCGGAACCATCCTGGGTGCGGTCAACTTCATCACCACCATCATCTGCATGCGCGCTCCCGGCATGACGATGTGGCGCATGCCGATCTTCACCTGGAACACCCTGGTGACGGCCATCCTGGTTCTCATGGCGTTCCCGCCGCTCGCGGCCGCACTCTTCGCCCTCGGCGCTGACCGGCGCTTCGGCGCCCACATCTTCGATCCGGAGAACGGCGGCGCTGTCTTGTGGCAGCACCTGTTCTGGTTCTTCGGCCACCCCGAGGTGTACATCATCGCGTTGCCGTTCTTTGGCATTGTCTCGGAGATCTTCCCGGTCTTCAGCCGCAAGCCGATCTTCGGCTACAAGGGCCTTGTCTACGCAACCATCGCGATCGCCGCTTTGTCGGTGACCGTGTGGGCGCACCACATGTATGTCACCGGATCGGTGCTGCTGCCGTTCTTCTCCTTCATGACGATGCTGATCGCGGTACCCACCGGCGTGAAGTTCTTCAACTGGATCGGCACCCTGTGGCAGGGCTCGATTACCTTCGAGACACCCATGCTCTGGAGCATCGGCTTCCTGGTCACCTTCCTCTTCGGCGGCCTGACCGGCATCATCCTGGCGTCCCCGCCGTTGGACTTCCACGTCTCGGACTCCTACTTCGTCGTGGCGCACTTCCACTACGTGGTCTTCGGCACCGTGGTGTTCGCAATGTTCGCAGGCTTCTACTTCTGGTGGCCCAAGTGGACCGGCAAGATGCTCAACGAGCGCCTCGGCAAGATCCACTTCTGGCTCCTGTTCCTGGGCTTCCACGGCACCTTCCTGATCCAGCACTGGCTCGGCGTAGAGGGTATGCCCCGGCGTTACGCCGACTACCTTCCGCAGGACGGTTTCACCTGGATGAACCAGTTCTCCACGATTTCGTCCTTCGTGCTCGGCGCCTCGCTCCTGCCGTTCTTCTGGAACGTCTACATCACGTGGCGCAGCAACAAAAAGGTCGAGGTCGACGATCCCTGGGGCTTTGGCGCCTCGCTCGAGTGGGCTACGTCCTGCCCGCCGCCGCGGCACAACTTCACGTCGCTGCCCCGCATTCGTTCCGAACGTCCTGCCTTGGACCTCCACCACCCGGAACTCGCGCAGCACCACACTTCCATGAGCCCTGAGCCGGCAGCAAGGGTGCTCGGCAACGCTGACCAGAAGGACGCGAAATGAAAATCGAATCTTGGATTTTTGGTGCGGGGAGCTTCTTCTTCGTACCGGTCGCGCTGGTTTACGGTTTCCTGAACAACTGGGATGAGTGGGTCGGCACCCTCGGCATCCTCCTGGTCGGTGGCCTGGCAGGCATGATCGGCGCATACCTCGGTTTCACGGGTAAGCGGGTCGGCATGCGTCCGGAGGACCGTCCGGACGCGGAGATCCACGAAGGCGCCGGCGAGCAGGGACACTTCAGCCCCTGGAGCTGGTGGCCGCTGGTGCTCGGCTTGTCTTGTGCAGGCGGGTTCCTTGGCTTGGCCGTAGGCTTCTGGATCACGTTCGTCGCCGCCGGCCTGGCTGTCGTAGCCCTGGTCGGTTGGGTGTTCGAATACAGCCGTGGAGACCACGCGCACTAGAAAAACACGTGAACAAAGACGGCGGGCCCCACCACTTGGTGGGGCCCGCCGTCTTTTGTCGTATCCGAATGCCGTTTGAGAGCTATGCCATCACGGGAATTGCCCTTCAGGAGCCCTCCAGGGCCTCCAGCACGGCCGAAAGGGCCACCAAGGCATCGTTGACCTCATCCAGCGTGCGACCGGCTTGCAGCGCTTCTCGCTCGACCGCCAGGACCACTTCGCAGCCATATCCGAAATCTTCGGTCATGACTTCGAGCAAAGAGCGGGCATCCACCGCTTGCTGGCCGGGCTTGCGGATCGTCACCGGCAGGCCAGTGGCCGTCACGGCCCGCACGAACAGAGCGGCAGCCCGTGCATGGAGGCCGATTTTTGCGGCGATGATGGCTTTGTGCTCGGGCAAACCGGCTCCTTTGACTCGTACGGCCAGATGCCGACTGCGATTTTGATCCCTACAAGCCTAGCGCCGCCGCACCGTGTGTTGCGGACGGCTGGTCTAGACCTGCGAGTGGATTGGCCTACGCTTGTTTCATGAGTGATTTCTTTGCCGGGGTCCGCCGTGCCTGCTGAAGCAGCACGTATCGCGGGGGAGATCGACCGCAAGAGCGGCACTCCTATCTACGTTCAACTGCGCGAGATCCTGCGTAGCTACATCTCGGAGTCCTGCAAGCCCGGCGCGGCGTTGCCGTCGGAACGGGACCTCTCTGAACGCTTCGGACTCGCGAGGATGACGGTACGGCAGGCCATTGATGCCCTCGTCGGCGAGGAAGTCATCGAACGGGTGGTTGGACTGGGAACTTTCGTCCGCAAACCCAAGCTGGACCTGCAAGTGAAGCTCACCTCGTACAGCGAGGAAATGCAGCGCCGTGGCATGGTTCCGGCTGCCAAGGTCCTGAGCTTTGAGCAAATCGCTGCCAGCGCCTTCCTGGCGAGGGAACTCCAGTTGGAGGAAGGCACGCCGCTGGTCCGTTTCCGGAGGCTCCTCCTCGCGGACAACGAACCCATGAGCGTGGACGAGAACTTCATCCCTGCCCACCGCGTGCCAGGTCTTTTGGACGAGGCGCCTCCCACGTCCCTGTACAACGTACTGAGTGAAAAGTACGGACTGGTGATGGAGTGGGGAGAGGACATGATCGAAGCAACCGCAGCTTCGCCATCCACAGCGCGGCTACTGAACGTGGATGTCGGTACTCCGCTGCTCAAGATCCAGCGCCACGCATTCGTGGCCCGTGCCATGGTGGACTACTCCGTCTCGTACTACCGTGCTGACCGCTACAAGTTGTGGGTTCCGTTGCAGCGGCCGGGCGTCCGGTCCACGAGAAGCCAATCGACGGGCTACCGCACCCACTAGCTCGAAGCCAGGGGCACACCGCCCGGATGCAGCACAACGAGTGAGGGCCCCGTCCATGCGGACGGGGCCCTCACTCGTTGCTATCTGCGGGAGCTAGTGGCTAAGGCTCTTGTGCTCTTCGCTGGATTCGATGGCCTCATGGTGGCCGTGTCCGTGCGCTGCTTCGAGCTCGGCCGGCGTTGCCGGGGCAACACGGTCTTCGAAGAACCACTTGGACAGTGCCGCGCGGCGCTTCTCCTTCGGAGTGACGACGCCGTGCTCGTTCGGCTGGGCCGCCAACGGGGACGGCGACTCGAAGCCCACAAGCTTGTATTGCTTGTAGTCGTCCAGCGGGGCGTGCACCTCGATGAACTCACCGTGCGGCAGGCGCACGATGCGGCCCGTTTCGCGGCCGTGCAAGGCAATTTCACGGTCCTTGCGCTGCAGTGCGAGGGCCACGCGCTTTGTCACCATGAACGCAATGATCGGGCCAATGAAGAACAGCGTGCGCAACCAGTACGTGACATCGTTCAGTGCGACGTGGAAGTGCGTTGCGATGAGGTCGGAGCCGGCCGCTGCCCACATGACGCAGTACCAGGTAAAGCCTGCAACACCAATCGCGGTGCGGGTAGGCGCGTTGCGAGGACGGTCCAGGACGTGGTGCTCACGGTTGTCCTTGGTGATCCAGCGCTCAATCCACGGGTACGTGAAAAGCACCGTGAAAATGATGCCTGCCGGAACCAATGCGGGCAACAGCACATTCAGCGTCAGCACATGGCCGAAGATGATGTATTCGAAGTGGAAGTCGTTGACCACGCCGGGCATGAGTCGCAGGGCACCGTCGACGAAGCCGATGTACCAGTCAGGCTGGGTACCGGCAGACACGGGGGAGGGGTCGTACGGCCCGTAGTTCCAGATCGGGTTGATGGTGAACATCGCAGCCATGAGGGCGACGACACCGAACACGATGAAGAAGAAGCCACCTGCCTTGGCCGCATAAACCGGTCCCAGGGGGTAGCCGACGACGTTGCCGTCGTTGCGGCCCGGGCCAGGGTACTGCGTGTGCTTGTGCACAACCACCATGAAGAGGTGGATGACGATCATCAGGAGAATCATCGCCGGCACCAGCAGGATATGCAGCACGTACAGGCGGCCGATGATCGCCGTACCGGGGAATTCACCCCCGAAGAGGAAGAACGATATATACGTGCCGATCACCGGGATCGACTTGATGACACCGTCGATGATTCGCAGGCCGTTACCGGACAGCAGGTCATCGGGGAGCGAGTATCCCGTGAAGCCTTCAGCCATGGCGAGGATGAGCAGGACGCCGCCCACCACCCAGTTCATTTCACGGGGCTTGCGGAAAGCGCCCGTGAAGAAGACACGCAGCATGTGCACACCAAGGGACGCCACGAACAGCAGGGCCGCCCAGTGGTGGACCTGGCGGAAGAACAAGCCACCGCGGACGTCGAACGAGATGTTCAGCGACGAGTTGTACGCGACGGACATTTCGACATTTGTCAGCGGGGTGTAAGAACCCGAATAGTGGGTCTCAGCCATCGACGGGTCGAAGAAGAACGTCAGGAACGTACCCGACATCAGGAGGATGACGAAGGAATACAGCGCCACCTCACCGAACATGAAGGACCAGTGGTCGGGGAAGACCTTCCGGCCGAATTCACGCAGGATTCCGGATCCGCCGACACGCTCGTCAACGAAGTCCGTGATCCGGCCAACCTTGGTTTTAGGTACGAAGGGGACTTCAGCTGTTGATGAGGCGCTCATGCTCGTCACGCTCCCAGTAACTCGGTCCTACAGGTTCTTTGAAATCGCTCGTGGCTACGAGGTAGCCCTCAGCGTCCACCGCGATGGGCAGCTGGGGGAGCGGACGGCTGGCGGGGCCGAAGATAACCTTGCATTCCTTGGTGAGGTCGAAGGTTGACTGGTGGCACGGGCACAGCAGGTGGTGCGTTTGCTGCTCATAAAGGGCAACGGGGCAACCGACGTGGGTGCAGATCTTGGAGTAGGCAACGATTCCGTTGTAGCTCCAGGTTTCGCGGCCCTTGGAAATCGTCAAGTCCTCCGGGTTCAGGCGCATCAGCAAAACGACGGCTTTGGCCTTCGCGTTGAGCTTGCCTTCCTGGAGTTCGTTGAGGCCTTCCGGGATCACGTGGAACGCAGAACCGATGGTCACGTCGGACGCTTTGATCGGAGTTCCATCGGGGTCGCGGGTGAGGCGCTTGAGCTTGCCGTCCTGGGGTGCCCACATGGTGTGTGCGAGCTTGTCGTCCGGACGGGGTCCAAGGTCACCGAATACGGCCAGGGCCGGGAGGGGAGCCAGGGCCACAGCACCCAAAAGGGTGTTGCGGATCAGCGGGCGACGCTTGATGCCGGTTTCCTCGACGATGTCCTCGACGATCCGCACGGCTGCCTGCCGGTCTTCCTCGGTACGGATGGCGTGGCGCTCTTCCGATACCTCGTGGTCCGGCATGAGGGCCTTGGCCCAGTGCACGATACCGGTGCCGATGCCGAGCATCGCAAATGCGGTGCCAAGGCCAAGCAACAGGTTTTGGTTGCGGATCGTTGCGATCGATCCATCGGTGTGCAGATCGATGGCAAAGTACGACACCAGGAAGATCACCGTGCCGATGACAGATATGCCGAAGAGTATGGCTACCTGTCGTTCGGCTCGCTTGGCGGCTCTCGGATCCGTGTCAGCCAGGCGCAAACGGTGCGGAGGGAGCCCAGGATCCTGGAACTTCTCCACATCATTCTGACCAGCCGTAGCTACGGTGCCCGAGTGGTTCGGACTGCCGTCACTATGGTTGCCCATAATTCGCCTCATCCTTCTCTCGTTGTCCCGGCCTTAACCGGGTTAATGTTCAATTCAAACTGCTGTGGGGACAGCAGAAGTTCTTAGTGCGTCCGGGTTATGACGTGCGGGACGTCAGCCAGATGGTGAAGGCGATGATGACGCCGAGGCCTGCGACCCAGACGAAGAGACCTTCGGAAACCGGACCCAGGGATCCGAGGTCGTTTCCGCCCGGCGACCCGTTGGCTTCGATCGTCTTCAGGAAGGTGATGATGTCGCGCTTGCCCTCAGGAGAGATGTTGGCGTCGTTGAAGACGGGCATGTTCTGCGGACCAGTGGCCATGGCTTCGTAGATGTGCTGTCCCGAAACCCCGGCCAACGCCGGAGCGAACTTTCCACGGGTCAAGGCACCGCCGGCTGCGGCAGCGTTGTGGCACATCGCGCAGTTGACGCGGAAGAGCTCGCCACCCTTCGCGGCGTCACCCTTTTCGTCGAGCAGCGATGCGTCGGGAATTGCCGGACCAGCACCCAGCGAGGCGACGTAAGCCGCGAGCTGCTGAGTCTGCTGGTCGTTGAACTGCCTTGGCTTTTCTTGGGCCTGGGGTCCGTTCATCTGCATGGGCATACGGCCGGTGCCAACCTGGAAGTCAACTGCAGCAGCACCCACGCCGACCAGCGACGGAGCGTCCTTCGTTCCGCTTGCGCCCATGCCGTGGCAGGTGGCGCAGTTTGCGGCGAAGAGCTTGCCGCCCTCCTGGGCGTCGCTGGCGCTGAAGGTAGTGGTGTCTGCCTTCGCCTGGTTGACCGTTGTGGCAACGGCGTAAAGCCCACCAGTGACGAGGAGTCCCAACAACAGCAGCGCAATTGCTGCCAGTGGATGACGTCGCTTCTGCGAGAGTGCCTTCACGTGGTGGTTCCTTTATTCGATCCTGCGTCGGCTCCGTGAGCCGCTTCTTTAAAATTCATCCTCTTGTGGAACAAGAGTCGGTGCCGGGCTACTTCAGGACGTAGATGACCAGGAAGAGGCCGATCCACACAACATCCACGAAGTGCCAATAGTACGAGGTGACGATTGCCGAGGTCGCTTCAAAGTGTCCGAACTTCTTGGCGGCGTATGCGCGGCCAATGATGAACAGGAAGGCGATGAGGCCGCCGATGACGTGCAGGCCGTGGAAGCCGGTAGTCATGTAGAAAGCGGAACCGTAGGCGTTGGCGGAGAGCGTAACGTGCTCGGACACAAGCATGGCGTATTCCGTGCTCTGGCCGGCAACGAAGATGGCGCCCATGATGAACGTCAGGAGGAACCATTCGTTCATGCCCCAGCGGGTGAACTGCAGCACACCGCCTCGACGGCGCGGTTCAAGTCGCTCGGCGGCGAAGACGCCCATCTGGCAAGTGAAGGAACTTGACACAAGGACGATCGTGTTTACAAGCGCAAACGGGAAGTTGAGCTTGCCGGTTTCGTCCGCCCACAACGCGCCTGACGTGGAACGCAGCGTGAAGTACATGGCGAAGAGACCGGCGAAGAACATCAACTCACTGGAAAGCCACACAACGGTTCCAACGGAAACCAAATTGGGGCGATTCAGCGTCGGGTGCGCCGGGGTACTGGGGGCATGGGTCGCAGATGTCACAAGGACATTATGTCTGTAAAAGTCCGGACTTCCCAATGCGAACCGCCATTTGGGGAGACTTTTTCTACAAACACGCGAATTCGCGCGGAAAAGTTCCCGACCTCCTTCGCATTGGTCACGGAGCACGGTGGATCGCTAGCATCAAGTGGTGACTTCACAGGCATCTGCACAGCAGGCAAGCAACTCATGGCCCGGACTCATCTCTGCCTTGATCAACGGGCATGACCTCACGGTCGAGAACACGGCATGGGCCATGAACACGATCATGTCCGGGGAAGCAACCCCGTCCCAGATCGCCGGTTTCTTGGTTGCCCTGCGCGCCAAGGGCGAAACCGTGGAGGAAGTCACCGGACTGGTCGAGGCGATGCTGTCCAACGCCAAAGCCGTGAGCATCCCGGGCGAAAAGCTGGACATTGTGGGCACGGGCGGCGATCGACTCAACACGGTCAACATCTCGACGATGGCTGCCCTTGTGGCGGCCGGCGCTGGAGCGCGGGTCGTAAAGCACGGGAACCGCGCCGCGTCGTCGTCGTCGGGCTCCGCCGATGTCCTGGAAGCCTTGGGCGTGAGGCTTGACTTGCCGATCGAGCGCGTCGCCCGCAACGCCGAAGAGGCAGGGATCACTTTTTGCTTCGCCCAGGTATTCCACCCGTCCTTCCGGCATACCGGTGTTGTACGGGCTGAACTTGGTGTTCCCACCGCCTTCAATTTCCTGGGTCCGATGACCAACCCTGCCCATGTCCAGGCTTCAGCCGTGGGCGTTGCCAACGCCACCATGGCTCCGCTGATCGCCGGCGTCTTGGCACGCCGGGGGAGCCGGGGTTTGGTTTTCCGCGGGGAAGACGGCCTCGATGAACTCACCACCACAGGTCCGTCCACGGTGTGGGAAATCCGGAACGGGCAGGTCACCGAACAGCGGTTCTCGCCGTCAGATCTCGGGATTGCTCCGGCGACCGTGGCCGATCTTCGAGGCGGCAACGCCGCGGCGAATGCCGCCGTCGTGCGCGAAGTGCTTGGCGGGAAGGCGGGTCCGGTCCGGGATGCCGTCTTGCTCAACGCCGCCGCGGGCTTGGTGGCTTACGAGACTGCTGCCGACGGCCCTTTCCTGGACCGAATGAAATCGGCCTGGCTGCGTGCTGCGGAGTCCGTCGACTCGGGAGCAGCTGCCCGGGTCCTCGACACGTGGGTTGGACTCACCCAAAGGTAGGCGTCGGGGCGCCGGCGGTTACTGCTCGAAGCCCAGCGAGAACGCGGCGTCCAGATCGTGCTGCGAGTAGGCGCGGAAGGCGATGTGCGTGGTGGTGTGAACCACCGCGGGGACCTTGGAGAGCTTGTCGGCGATGACATCCGCCAATTCCTCATGCTTCGCCACGCGCGCCACGGCAATAAGGTCCCATTCCCCGGTGACGGAGTAGACCTCGCTGATCCCCTGGATGGCGGAGATCTCTTCGGCCGTCTCCGGGATACGTGAAGCGTCGGTCTTGATCAGGACAAAAGCGGTGATCACTGGGGGCGGCCTTTCCGAAGTGCGGCGATGGACGTAGCAAGCCTAGTACATCGGCGGGCGCTCAGGACTGGCGGCTCCGCCGACGGACCCGCACTACCAGGGCGATCACAGCGCGGTAGCCGAGCAGCAGGATCCCCAAGCTGATGAGGGCGACAATAATGAAGGCGATCACCACGGTCTGCCCGGTGGCCGCACGCAGGAGCATGCCACCGGCCACGGTTCCAATCCACACGGCGACGCCGGCCGGCCAGGTCTGGAACGGTGCCCGCCAGACCCTCGCGGCGAGCCAGCCGATCGCCGCACCGGCAAGGAAGGGCCAGGCCGTGGAAAAGACCCCTGTCAGGACGTCGGCGCGTTGGTGCGCGTCGCGGCCGATGGCCGCGAAAACAAGAATGAGAATGGCGTCGGCCAGTCCGGCGATGAGGGCAGTGCGGACCAGGGTCGATTTTGCAGCAGGCATGGAAACGACCTTATCGCGCAGCTAAGCCGAACTCGAACTGAAGGCCCTCCGCATGCCGGCAGGCTCTTGAACCAAGATTGAGTACCGCGGAAGATGTGGCAACCGCACGTGAATCGACCCGCAATTCCCGGAGGTACACCATGAGGTTGATCCACGTTGTCCGGCGCGCCAGCGACCTCGGCCGGGCATCGGCGTTTTACTTGGCGTACCCGATCTCCGGCCCGTTGTTGAAGAACTCCGCGCCTCCGGGACAAGGAGCGTACGGGAACCGGGTCAGCCGCCGTCGGGCGCGGTAATTTTGGGCTGTGGATGGGCGCAGCCGGCGCTGTTAGCATGACGAAAAGGTAGCTGATCGTGCTGCCCTGAACACTGAGGAGCCATGTAATGACCACGAACCTCAACCCGTACATCAGCTTTCGGGACAACGCCAAGGAGGCCATGGCCTTCTACCAGTCGGTCTTCGGGGGCGAGCTGACCCAAAGCACCTTCGCCGAGTTCCACGCGAGCGAAGACCCCGCCGAGGGCGACAAGATCATGCACTCCGCGCTCAAAACAGATAACGGACTGCAGCTCATGGCCGCAGACACCCCCAACAGCATGGATTACAGTCCGGGAAACAACATCTCGGTGTCGCTCAGCGGTGACGACGAAGCAGAACTTCGCGGCTATTGGAACGGACTGGCCGACGGCGGCACGATCACCGTTCCACTGGAGAAGGCGCCGTGGGGCGACATCTTCGGGATGTTGACGGATAAGTTCGGCATTGCCTGGCTGGTCAACGTTTCGGGCGAGCAGCCTCAGTAGCAAGAAAACAGAAAGCGCCCTCCGCCACGCATTGCGAGGCGGAGGGCGCTCTGTCTTCCGGCTATCCGACCGGGTTGGTTGTCTGGCAGGTCTGGTCTTGAGCGGTCTGGGCAACCACATCGTTGGGCTTGGGGGCCGGAAGTGTCGGCTTGTCCCCGGTGGCGAAGTCCTGCCCGGCGTAGAGCTGCACTCCCTGGACACTCGCTACCTGCTGCACGCTCGTCGCGGGCAACCCGAACATCGCGGCGACGTCCGCAGCAACATCGGCAAAGCCCGCACCGTAGTAGACCATTGTCTGTGGCCTGGCATCGGCTTGGATCTTGGCCAGTTTCGTGAAGCCTCCGGCGGAGAGAATCGATCCGATCTCCTGGCTCCTGCCGGTCACGCCTGTTCCATTGGCGACGGTGATCGGTTGAAGGGCCTTGTCGTAACCGGCTTTCGACGTTGCAGTGGATGGCCCCGGGGACGCCGCTGCGCTTGGTGCGGGCTGGCTGAGATCGGGGCTCTTCGTCAGGGCAGCGAAGAAGTTGCTCGCCGCCGGTTGGTCAAGGTCGAGCCGGTTGGGATCGGACGCGGCCGGCACGTTGGGCACCGTGATGAAGTTGACCTTGGCCGGGTCAATATTCTTGAGCCTGCCCGCGATGGTCAACAGGGCCGGAACCGAGGCGAGTCCGTCATCGACGGTGAGGTTCTTCGTGACTGTGTCGGCGATGCTCAGCATCTTCTGGGGGTTGCCGAGCGTTCCGTCAGCCTTGAGCTTCCGCACGAGGGAACCGAGGAACGATTGCTGCGCCTTGATCCGTCCGAGGTCCCCGCCGTCGGAAAATGCGTGGCGCGTGCGCAGGAACGCAAGTGCCTGGTCACCTTCCACCTGCGAAGTGCCCTTAGGCAAATGCAGCCCGGAGTCGGGGTCGTTGACTGCGGTACTCACACAGACGTCGACGCCGCCGACGGCCTTGGACAGTTCGGTCACTGCATTGAAGTCGGCCATCATGAAGTGGTCAACCTCCAAACCCGTGAGCTTGTTGACGGTGTCAACAGCGCAGCCGATGCCGGCTTCGGCCATCGCGCTGTTGATCATCGCATTTTGCCGTTCGGGGTATTGCTTGCCGGTCTTGCTGTCAGTGCAAGCCGGCACGTCGACCAACAAGTCGCGGGGGAAGCTGATCACGTTGACATGGTTGTTGTCCGCGGAAATGTCCAGCAGCATCATGACGTCCGATTGGCCGTAGCCGGAGGACTGGTCTGTGGTGCCGAACTGCCCGTTCTTGCCGCTCCTGGTATCGGTACCCAGAACGAGGATTTGCAGGCGGTCCTTGCTGTCGTCAACCGGCCCTTCCGTCCTGATGCCACCGGCGCCGAGTGCGGACGATGAGATATTGGCCTGAAGGCGCCATACCCAATACCCTCCAAACGCGATGACTGCGATCAGCAGGACAGCCACTGCGGCGCTGGTGATTTTGAACCAGCGGGCCGAACGACGAAAGCTGAACCGCCGGCTGCGGGCAGCCAGCTTTCCCTGGCCCGGGTAGGCGACAGGGGGCGACTGGCCCGGCTCCGGGCTGGGTGCATCGTGGCGAGTGACCAAAAGGGGAACTACCTCTCCAGGGGAAATACGGACGGCCCTATTGTAGCTGGGGGCTCTGGGAAGGTTCCGTGAGGCCCGCGGTACACGGTCCAAATGCCGCGCGATGATTCAATGGGAACATGACTCTGAGTTCACTAGCGGCGTTCACCGGGTTGTGCGTGATCCTGGCCCTTACTCCAGGCCCTGACTCGTTCCTCGTCCTGAGGTACAGCCTGTCGAACGTCAAAGCCGGCCTCTCGGCCGGTCTCGGTTCCTCGTTGGGCAGCATCTTCTGGGCAGGGCTTGTCGGCATTGGACTGGCGGCCCTACTGGAGCAGTCGGCCGAGGCGTACAGGATGGTGAAGATCATCGGCGGCCTCTACTTGGTTTACCTGGGGGTCAGCGCCTTTATCCACAGCCGGCGCGGGCAACCAGCCCACCAGGAAGAGAACCCCACTTGGGCGGGCCCCACGCTGCGCTCGAGCTTCTTCGCAGGTCTTGTTTCGTGCATGCTGAACCCCAAGGTGGGCCTGTTTTTCCTCGCCGTGGTGCCCCAGTTCCTTCCTCCCGGGGAGGCGTCCCTTGGACTGACGATGCTCCTCGGAGTGATCGACTTCGCTATTTCGATGCTTTACCTGGGAATCCTGTCTGTGGTGGCCACCCAGGCCGTTCTCTGGTTGAAGAAGCCATCTGTGACGAAAGCACTCGAACGGAGCTCCGCCGCGATCCTTACGGCCCTTGGCCTGGGGACCGCGGTT
Organism: Arthrobacter bambusae; assembly: GCF_022606295.1. Taxonomy (GTDB): domain Bacteria; phylum Actinomycetota; class Actinomycetes; order Actinomycetales; family Micrococcaceae; genus Arthrobacter; species Arthrobacter bambusae_A. Next base: position 4,894 of record NZ_JAHHZS010000030.1, on the reverse strand, counting down.
TCGGCGAACAGCTGAAAGGGAACAACGCACACCTGTGCATCATCCATTGCGGTCTGGCCGCGGCCAAGGCGGCCGGGGAGCAAGCTGACACCGCTGTCGCGGTGCGCCTGAAGGGCAAAGACCACGGAGAGGAATACGGCGGTCAACGCCAGGTTGAGCGGGAGGGTCACCACCCGCCGTCGGTGTCAATGCTCGGCGGCGACGGCCGGAACGCTGCGGTCAAACGCTGTCAGGAGCACCATCGATGCCCCGATGGCGACCAGGATCCAGGCCAAAATATGGAAACCTGCGTCGGTGGCCGACGGTCCGAAGGCGATGCCGATGACGCTGGAGGACCCGATCGCGCCCAGGTACATCGACGTCCGCAGCAATCCCGAGGCCACCGCGATCTCCGCGGCAGTCGTTTGCAGGTACAACGCCGCCTGATTGGCGAAACTGCTGAAGCCGTTGGTCAGGCCCAGCAGCAAGGTCATTCCGATGAGCAACGCAACGCTGGAGCCGTGGTTCACCAGCAGCATCACTCCTGCGGAGAGCGTCAGAGCGACACCGGCAAGGATCAAAGGCCAACGGACCCAGGCACGGCCGGAGACGACCCGCGCTACGACGATGCTCAGCAGGCTCAGCGGGATCAGAATCAGCCCCACGGTCGCGGCGTGCAGCCCCATGCTTTGTTCCATCCACTGGCTGGCGCCATACATCGATGTGTATGTAGCCAACGCGGCCAGGATCGAACGCAGGTACGTACGCTGCAGCGGTCGGTTCGCGCCCAGCATCCGGACGTCGATCAGCGGGCTGCGTGCCTGGCGTTCCCGCACCAGCAGCGCTCCCGCCAGCACCACGGCCAGCGCGGCAAGCCACCAGGCCGGCGTCGTGAGCGCCGAGAGGAACACCAGCAGCGAGACGATTGCACCGGCGAAGAGGGCTATCCCGGGCAGGTCCAGCATGGTGAGCAGGCTGCCCAAGCCCTGTTTGCGGACCGGCGCGTCCTTGGCCACTCCGAGCAAAGTGAACGTGAATGCCAGGAGGGCCAGCGGTATGTTGACCGCGAACAGTGCCCGCCAGCCGAACGCGCCCGCCAGTACCCCGCCCAGGGGCAGGCCGACGACGGCGGTCACTTGGGCCGCGATCGAAAAGTTGCCCAGCACGCGGCCCGGTACGCCGATGCCGGACTCGTCGGCCCGCCGGCGGACGAGCGCCATCGCCGTCGGGTAGCACGCTGAGGTCCCGACGCCGATGAGCGCCCGTGAAATGAGCAGCACCCCGAGATTCGGGGCAAACACTCCGACAACTCCGGCCGCCAGAAGGATAGCGACGCCGGAGAGGAAGACCCGCCTGGGCCCAAAGACGACGGAGAGTTTCCCCATGGTCGGTTGGGCCACCGCGCTGCACAGATACAAGACGGATATGAGCCCGGCAGTGGCTCCCGGACTTGAGCGAAAGTCAGCCCCGATGCCGACCAGCGCGGTGGCGATCATCGAACTGTTGATCGGGTTCAGGGTGGAGCCAAGCAGCAGCGGTGCCGTGAACCTCCAGCCCAGCGGGTTCGAGTGCCGTTGCCCTTGTTCGGAAGCCGGAGCACCGGCCGGGTTCCGCGGCTGAGTCAGCGGCTTGTTGGCCACGTCAGCGGACGGACTCGATGCTGGGGCGGGGTCCCGCGCTGTCACGACCGGGAGGCTTTGAGCACGTCCAGGATTTCTTGGGTCGTTCCGGTCTCGCCCAGCCGGGGGAATATCGTCGTGACGGAGTTCTCGTGGGCGTTCATGTTCATATCGGTCATAGCGTCCAGGGCCAAGGTGACATTCAGGCCGGCTTCGTGGGCGCTCCGCGCGGTGGATTCCACGCCAATGCTTGTGGCAACACCGGTCAGCACAACGTGGGTGACACCGAGGTCCTCCAGGAGTGCGCCAAGGCCAGTGTTGGTGAAGGCGCCCCATGTCTTCTTCGTCACAAGGTGATCGCTTGGTTGCTGGTTCAGTTCAGGCAGGAGCTCGGCGAAATCGGCGGGGAACTCCCTTCCCGCGGTGCTGCCTTGATCTGTCCGGCCCGGCGCGCCGCCGGTGACATTTACCAGCACCACGGGCAGCCCGTGGCTGCGGAAGGCATCAGCCAGGGCTGCGGAATTCTGCACAATCGGCTCCAGCGGGTGGGCTTTCGGGGAGGCAACAATGCCCCGCTGAAGGTCAACAACGATCAGGGCTGTCTGTGGGTCCAACGTGGTGATGGTCATGTGTATCACGGCTCCAAAAGGCGTTTGAGTAGGTGAACGGCGCCGGGCAGTTGTTCGCGCTCGTCCGGCGTGAGTTTGGACAGGATGGTGCGGTAAAGCCAATCGGCTTTGGCCGCCCGGCTGGCGCTGATGCTCTCACGGGCCTCGGCTGTCAGGGACAGGATCCGCTGACGGCCGTCGGCCGGATCAGGTCCGCTCTCAACGAGTCCCAGGCTGGAAAGGGCGGAGATGATAGCCCCCATGGATTGGGGACGCATTCCCTCGGCTCGGGCCAGCGCGGACAACGTGGCCCGGCCGTCCCGCTCCAAGTGGATCAGCACGGCCTTTTGCGCATTCGTCAGGTTGTCCACTTGGGACTGCTCACGCAGCCGTCGGGTCAACTGGCCAATGAGGACACGAAGCTCGGCGGCAGCTTCGAGCGTTCCTGCCGCGTCCGCATCCGGGCTGGGGTTCATAACAACGACGCTACCAGATAGTAAGGCAAACTGAAAAGGTAACCTTACTATTTTTTTGGCCGGGCCTGGATTGCTTATGAGGGCTCGGCAATCTCCACGGCTTCGCCACTGACGACGATCCCGCCCTGGGACGGAATGTCGACGGTAAGGACGCTCGGGCGGCCGACGTGGCTGCCTTGATGGACAATGACCCGGCTTGGCGTCTCCACGAGCGAAAGCAGCCGGAGGTATGCGCCGAAAGCCGCGGCGGCTGAACCTGTCGCGGGATCCTCAGTGATGGTTCCTACTGGGAACAGGTTGCGCGAGTCGAACTCGCCGCGACCGATCTCGCAGAGCGTCGTGACGGTGCCGGCCCAACCCTTGGCATCCATCAGCGCGCGCATGGCATCCGGGTCGAAAACGAAGGAGTCGAAGGTGCTGCGTTCGGCGAAGACGAGAATGGGGTGCCAGTTTCCGGCAAAGGCGACCATCGGAGGGTAGCCCGGGTGCAATTCGCCTTGGCCCACGCCGAGCAATCCGAGGAGGGAGTCCAGAACGCCGTCGGCGAACTCGGCGATTCGCGGCTCCACGCTCGTGAAGCTTGCTGTCACAGCAGCACCGCGTAACGCCGTCCCGATCACCACTGGCCCAACCGCCGTATCGAACACAAAGGTTCCCGCACCGTCGCGTCCTGACAGCGCGACAGCCAAAGCGATGGTCGCGTGGCCGCAAAACGGTACTTCGGCGATGGGGGAGAAGTACCGCACACGGTTTCGGCGGGTGTCCCCGTCAACGGCGACCTCGGTGACAAAGACCGTTTCCGCGTAACCGATGCCAGAAGCGATGGCCTGCATCCCGGCGTCGTCGAGGCTCCTTGCGTCGAGGACGACTCCCGCCGGATTTCCGCCGTCGGGCGTGGCGGTAAAGGCGGCATAGCGGAGTACTTCCGGTGTCTGTTCCATCCGGTTATCGTCGCACGGAGTCGGCGTCATTCGACGGCGGTACCCGGACAAGGGCGTTGACACTTGGGACAATGAGGGCAAGTGGCGTGGGTCCGGAAGGGGTCCGCGACCGTTGTTCGACGGGGTGAAGTGAAACGACATGAGGTTGACGAGGACGACAAACGTCACGGTGGACGGCGTGATGCAGGGCCTGGGGGGGAGCCGACGAAGATCGCAGAGGCGGCTTTGACCGCGGGGGATGGGCGATCCCGCTTCTCGATTCAGAAACGGGGGACTACCTCAGCCAGGTTTACGGCGCTGCGTCCGCGTTCCTCTTCGGGCGGCGCACGTAAGAGATCTTGCCCCTTATTGGGGAGCGATGATCGATCCGAGCACCAACCAGATCGCGGCCGCGTTGAACAGCCGGCCCAAGTACGTGGCGTCTTCCAGCCTCACCGACCCGCAATGGTCGGGCACCACGGTCCTGACCGGCGACCTCGCCACAGCGATCGCTGAGCTGAAAGCGGATCACGACGGCGAGCTGCTGGTCCCGGGCAGCGGTGTCCTGGTCCGATGGCTACTCGCCAACAACCTGGTGGACCAGCTCGATTTGCTCACCTATCCCGCCAAACGTGCGCGGTTTGGAACCTGGTGGGGGAGGAGCCCGTGATGGACGAGGGGCGCCCCCCGCAGGGTATCCCGCCTGGAGGCATGCTAAAGCTGAAACGAGCGGCTGCTATTTGCTTTTGAAGCGGAGGGTGTCCCCTCCGCTCGTCCAGGTCAGAGTGTCTTGGACGAACGACATTTCGATGGGGCGACTCAGGAATTGCGTGACCCATTGCTCCTGCGCAGAAGACTCGCCGGCGCAGCCCATTGCCCCAGCTGCGAGTTTGCCGAGTGTGTGGGTGTTCCCTGTGATCGTCGCCGGTCCACTGATCGGATTGCAAGGGGTTTTCGCCGCGAATTGAAGCACCCCGTTGACGGAATACAGTTCCACTCTCAACCCGCCTGCCTCCACCCACGGCAGGTTGACGCCGTTGGATGTCCCCAAAATGCTGACGAATTGCGAACATGGTGCGGACGGCAGGAATGGCTTACATGTCGCCAGGGGAGGCGTGGAATTGAAGCTGGTCGGAGCGTATACGTGGCCGGAGGGCTTTGTCACTGGATTTCGCTGGCAGCTTGGTTGCGACTTCGCGCTTGGGAGAAGCGGGGGTACCAACAACGGGTCCTAGTCTGCAAATTCCGCAACCGAATCACTTCTACTTTACATAATGTAGATTATCGGCGTT
>NZ_JAHHZS010000003.1 GCF_022606295.1 Arthrobacter bambusae | reverse complement strand
AGAATTCAGGAGCCAGCACAATCCGATCGTCCTAGGCGACCGACCAGTTGTCGAAGGTACGGACGTGTCTCGACTCTCACGTTATGAAGACGACGTCTGGGACCTCACGCCCGGGATCCTCGATCACCACAGCACAACGCTGGTCTATCGCTTTGATGTGTTCCCGGAAAATTACCGAGAGTTCGCTAAGCAGTACGTTTGGACACTAATCAACCACGATGCGCCGGTGATGATCCATACATCCGGCACCCCAAGGCTTTCACTACAGTCGATCTGTACCTCGCGCGCGGCCCTCAACCGCGTCCTCACCTGGTTCGACACCGTTGGCATCACTGATCTTCGTTCCGTACGTGAGTCCGACTATGACAGGCTCCTCGCATGGCTCCTCACATCGAATCTGAAACGTGATGTCGCAGGCGATGTCCTCCTCGCCGTGCGGCGGCTATGGAGCTATCGGGAGCTCCTAGACCCGCCCTTCCAGCTGCCTCCTTCCGTACCTTGGTACGGCGCAACGAACCAAGACCTGTTGGGGAGATCGAAGACAGGTCCGGAAAATCGCACTCCCCGAATTGCCGATGCCACAATTCAACCCCTCGTTGTGTGGGCAGCGAGATTCGTCACGGATTTCGCTAGCGACATTATCGCCGCCTACAGGGAATGGCGCTTATACAGCCATGGAGCAAACGCCCAGCCCAGGGGACCCTTGCCTGTGACCGGAAGCCGGCAAGAGCGCGTGGTTCAGGCACTCGAGGCTCTCCGCAACGCCGGACGCGGACTTCCCTCAACCACCGTAAATGGCACCCCCGCTATCAACTGGGCCCATCTTGGGCGCCTGGCGCAGGCCCGCGGTCATTCCATCGAGCTGCGGGATAAACCACTGATTCAGCGCTCTGGGCTGAAACTGGATCACAGCACCTATGTGCTCGCGAAGTCAGACTGCCAGATTGAAGGGGTGAAGTGGAAACCGAACGGCGTCGAGTACCACGAAGCTCCGCTCCTGGCCGAGAACCTCATGACTGCGGCATTCATTCTAGTTTCGTACCTATCCGGGATGCGTCCAGGTGAGGCGCTCAATCTGCGGCGAGGCTGCGTAGAATACAGCGAGAATACGGAACTATGGCTGGTCACCGGGCGCCACTTCAAAGGCGTTCGTGACTTGTCCGGCGTCCTTGATCCGGCCGGGGCAATCCGCCAGCAGCCCTGGACAGTGCACGAGCTAGTGGCCGAGGCCATCCAAGTACTCGAGCAATTGCACGACGAACCACTTCTCTTCTCGCGCAACGTGATGCACAAGTCGCGTCCCGACATCGCACGCGCTGGTAGCGCAATCACCACAGCCCAAGTGACGGCCGCCATTGGTCGATTCGCCGCATGGGTTAATCGCTTCTGCAAGACAAGGGGACGGCTCGACATAATTCCGGCCGACTCGCGCGGAACGATCAATCCCAGCCGATTCCGCAGAACTCTCGCTTGGCACATTGTCAGGCGACCCAGAGGGCTGGTCGCAGCGGCAATCCAATACGGACATGTCTGGGTCCAGATGACTCAAGGCTACGCGGGCTCCCTACAGTCGGGGTTTGCCGACGAGATTGCCTTCGAAAGGTGGTTGACCAGGATGGACGAGTTCAAGGCAGCCGAGGAGTACCTCGATTCAGGTGGACGCCTGAGCGGGCCTGCAGCATCAGCCTTCGAGTCCCGGACCCGCGCCGCGAATCATCGATTCGCCGGACGTACGGTTGCTACCCTGCGTCAAGCGCAGCGGCTACTTGATGATGCTTCCATGCAGATCTTCGCGGGCCGAGGGATGCACTGCGTCTTCGACAAGTCGAAGTCGCTGTGCGCGCGGGGCCAGAAGCATCCGAGCCTCACCAAGTGTCAGGAAGGCTGCCAGAATCTTGTGCGCACTGACGCTGATGTGGATGAGCTCCGAGAAGACCTTCGAAACATCAAGGAAATCCGGGCAATGGACGATCTTGCCCCGCCGGTCAGGTGGGCCCGACTCGATGCCGTATCTGAACAGCTCCAGACAGCGATCGCCGCACACGAAGGGATGCTGGCGTGAACGCGCGCGAGGCGGCAAGAGACGCCCTGCTCGCTGCCGCCGAACAATTACTGAATGGCGACGTACCAGGACCCATGACAGGCCTACGACTGGCAGTCGTCGCCGGAGTCAAGCGCCATCGTCTCACGCACGACAACCCGGACATCGCCAAATCCTTCCAGGACCGGGCTCGCCAGCTGAACAGGCATAAGCCCGAAGTGGAGAGACTCCAGGATGAACTGGCCAAAAGGAAGGCCCGAAACACGGCCCTCTTCACGGAAAACCAAGAACTGAAAGACCGCGTCGAAGCCTACGCCACTCGCATCGATGAGCTCGTCACCGAGCGAGCACTACTGCTCGAAGCATTGGAGGGCGCCTCCAATGTGGCCAGCATCCGAGCAGGGATACTCTAGGTGGCGTTGCGTGCGGCAGTCTGAGAACGGCTTTCGCAAGCGTTTTAGGACCGGATTCTCAGCGGCATGACCTCTGGCCTCCGGCCCTCCGCCCATTGGACAAGAACGGTGTTCCCGCCCCATGAGCCCTCGTGGGCGAGGACGTGAGCAGCCGTGAGGGTGCCGTCGCCCCAGACAAGCTCTTGACTCTTGCGCTGGTGCCAGTGTCCGGAAAACAGCAGGGCGGGTTGCAGCACCTCGACCGTTCTCTGGAGCAGTCCTCGGGTGCGATCTGCAGCAGCGACGATCTCTGGGGGCAATGAGAGCCCCGTGAGTCCACGGAAGCTCGCCGGGGCGTCGTGCGTCAGAAGCACGTCAACTGGAGCCGATGCGATGAGCTCTTCGGCTTCAGCTGGTGTCGGTTCCTCCAGGGCGGCCCAAAGGTCTTTGCCCTCGGTCCGCCACCGCCGGTCAACACTGTATGCGCCTCCTAGGCCCCCAATGCGGACGCCATGGCGCTCGATTACAGTCCCCCGTGGCACGTAGCTCATCGAATCCGACAGCCTCCTAGTCCCGTCAGGGAGGGCTTTAAGCGCGCGGAGTTCATCGTGGTTGTCGTGGTTGCCGTCGATGAACAGGAATTCAATGTCGGCATCGTCGAGCAGCTGACCGAGTCGCTTGTCGAAACGGCCCTTCATGGGGCCCGGCCACCGAACGGCTAGGTCACCGACGTGAAGTAGCAGGTGTACGTCCTCGCTCTTTAGCGTTCGGACTACGGCTCGGGCGATGCTGAGATCGCCGTGCCAGTCGCCGGCCACGGCGAACCGGAAGGCGTTCACTCTGCGAGCCTTCTCATGACGCACACCAGGGCGGTCATTCCGATCGTCTCATTTCCATCGCCCCTGAGGTCGAGGCGGAAGATCCTCCGACGCCCGAGCCGAAGTTGGATGTTTCCGAGTAGGGTCACAGTCTCCTTGTCACGTCGCGGGGATACCGCCTCCCATTCGCCCACAGTTTCGCACCGGGAGGGGCGGCCGAGTGAGCTGGACTCGGGTCCGATGTCGAGGACGCATGCCGAAGCTGAAGCGGATATTACTAAGTATCCGTCGTGGTCAAGGTCGGTTTCAGGGTCCACCAGCCCGGAGTTGACGCACCGGGCGCTAGTGGGCCTTTTTGCGTTCTCGTACTGTGAAGGCTTCGTCATGCGGCCCGGCTGGTCGGAGCCGCTTCGATTTGCCGGGATGCGGAGGGGAACTCTACGGCTAGGTAAACGAGCCTTTCCTCCTGCACGTAGCGGTAGCGCAGGTCCATCGTTTCGTCGACGTAATGCGGCATGCAGTTGAGGAAGGTGCGGAGATCGCGGATGGTGACTGAGTTCGAAAGGTCGAGTCTGACCTGTACTGCCAAGGGTGATACTCCTCGTTTGAAAGGTGATTTAGGTCCCATGTCCAACTAGTTGGACAGACAACAATGTCCCATCTTAGTGACATTGAACGATGCCCGTTCCCCGCAAGTCCTCCCCCGAGCAGCTAGAGCTTTGGAGTACGCGTCGCAAAGCGGTGGGAGCTCGGATACGAGAATTGCGATTGGAACGAAGTCTGACGCAGGAGGAGCTCGGAAACGCCGCAGGAATGGATCGGAAGACCGTGCTGTACATCGACCTGGGCCAGAGGAGTCTGGGCTATGAACGCCTCTGGGACATCTCTGCGGTGCTTGGCGTTGACATCGTCGATCTCTTTGTTCCACCTGAAACCATGCCCCAGAGAATCATTTATCGGGGTGGCCGACGTCGGCACAGAGACCGGAACATAAATTCTCGACAGTCGACGCCCGAGCCGTAGCGAGGAGCAGACGTGGGACTGGCCGTTGGGGCTGCACGGGCAGTAGAGCTGGCCAGCTGGAGCAGGGCGAGCCCGTGACCCCATCAGAACGAACCTGCTCAGGTGGTGAGCAGGCGCGAAGCGGGGCCCCCGCCTAAGCTGGTCTCGTGAACTTACTTAGCGCCGTGAGCAGCATCGACGTGGTCATCCAAGCGGAGGCCGTCGAGTGGTGGCAGGTTGTGGCTGCCCTCACACCACTCGCGGCGTTGCTGCTTCCTGTGTTTGTGGTGCTCAGGTTGTGCAAATCGACGACAGCGCCTGCGGCTGAATCGGAAAGGCATGCCGAATGGTGGAGCAGAGCTGAATGGGCCATGGACATGGCTTTGGACCACAATCCGGAACGACAGAAAGTCGGACTCGCGGTATTGAACCAGCTCAGTTCAGACCGCTTAGTGGGCAAAGAGGATGCCCACATTGTCGCCGAGGCCAGGGCGTTGCTAAACAAGCCTTGACCACCTACGCCCGGCAGACATCGAGCGTAGGACCTCAACTCGTTGGTTCTTATGGATGACCAGCGCCGAGGCAGATGAGGCCGGAGTCAAACGGGAAGGGAACCTCTTCCCGGCGCAACTCGGGGCGGACTCGGCGATAGCGCCAGGCCACGCCCGAATGATTGTCCGTTGTGCACCCAGTGCACCTCTGCACTGCGGACTCTCGAGGGCCACCTGCTCAGACGACAAATCCTATGAGTCCGTTTCTCTGGTGAACTGGACCCAGGGATTCAACAAAGCCTGCAACCAAGCACGCGCTGATAGCGATGCGCTATCGAGGAAACGTGCCGGTTGACGCTCTCTACACGAACAATCGACCCCATGTGTCCGCACTACTCGTGCTTGCAGCAGGATACGCCTCGCGCCAGTCGCACCACCGCTCACCGGGACCACACCCGCCGCACCGCCGGCTGCTGCCCGGGGAGCGGGTCCGCCGCGCGATGAAAGCGGTGACCGGTCGGTTGAGGATCGGTGGAGGCCAACCGTTATTAGTAGGCAAGCTTGTCCTCTACTAGAAGCATGAACACGCGTACTCCTCCAACAGCGCCTGAACCGATCAATCGCCCTCGTGCCCCCGTGATAGGTTCGGCCGGATAGGTTCATCGCTAGTGAGCTGCATGACAAGTTCCGTGGTTAGCCAGCCGTCTACAGGATTGACCGCAGCTTTGACGAGTGGAAAATTTAGCAACGTTCTGATGGCGAGTGGCCACATTTCTGTCGCAAGAATCAGGGAGGAAAGGCGTTCGGCGTCTTTGATGTTGCCAGCCTCCGCCAGGGCAAGTGCGATTTTCGCCAGCGCTTCCGTCCGGCTGTGCTCGTCGTGAATGGTGCCAGCGAGGTGCTCAGCCTCACTGGCGATTCGTTCGGCGCCGTTGGTATTGCCGGCCCGCCCCAGCGCGAGTGCGATTTTCGCCAGCGCTTCCGTCCGGCTGTGCTCGTCGTGAATGGTGCCGGCGAGGTGCTCAGCCTCACTGGCGATTCGTTCGGCGTCGATGGTATTGCCAGCCCGCGCCAGCGCGAGTGCGATTTTCGCCAGCGCTTCCGTCCGCCTGTGCTCGTCGTGAATGGTGCCGGCGAGGCGCTCAGCCTCACCGGTTTTGCCAGCTGCCGCGAAAGCGGCAGCGACTCGGGCCAAAGCGGACGTCCTGGTGTGCTCGTCATTTATGCTTTTGGCGATGCGTTCGGCCTCACTGAGGATGCGCCAGGCCTCACTCGTTTTGGCAGCAGCCGCCAAGGTGGAGGCGACGCTGGCCAATGCCAACAGCCGAGCGTAGTCATTGGTGATGGTGTCGGCAATGCGTTCGGCATCGCCGAGGATGCGCCACGCCTCACTCGTGTTCCCGGCGGTCACCAATACAAAGGCGACGCCGTCCAACACCAGCGAGCGTCGAAATTCGTCGGTGATGGTACCGGCGATGCGTTCAGCCTCACCGATGTTGCCGGTAGCCGCCACAGCCCCTGCGACGCTGGCCATCACCGACGCTCGGTTTGACGCGTCGATGATGGGGTCGGCGATGCGTACGGCCTCACCGGCTATGCGTTCGGCTTCACTAATGTTGCCTGCATCCGCGAGGGCGCGTGCGATACGAGCCAAAGCCAACGCCCGGTAGTGCTCGTCGGCAATGGTATCGGCGATATGCTCAGCCACACTGGTGTTGCCGGCAGCGGACAGAGCCCCTGTCATACCAACCAAAGCCGACGCCCGGCGCAATTGTCCGGCGATGGTGCCGGCTATGCGTTCGGTCTCACCGGCTATGCGTTCGGCTTCACTATTGTTGCCTGCATCCGCGAGGGCGCGTGCGATACGAGCCAAAGCCGATGCCCGATAATGCTTGTCGTCGATGGTATCCGCGATGTGCTCAGCCGCACTGGTGTTGCCTGCATCCGCCAGAGCACCCGCGACCTGCGTGAACGTCGATGCCCGACTGGACCCGTCCGAAATCATGCCGGCAACGCTTTCGGCCTCAGCGATTATGCGCGCCGCCTCACCCGAACTATGTGCAGCCGCGAAGCCCCCTGCAATCTCGGCTAAAGCCACGGCCCGCTGGGACTCGTCGCCGATGGTGCCGGCGATGCGTTCCGCCTCACCCATGTCGCCTGCTGCCATATGGGCGCGGGCGACCTCTGTCAGAACCATAGCCAAGCGGAACTCGTCCATGGAGTCGATGAGGAGTTCGGCCTCACCGGCAATGTGTTCGGCCTCACTGGCTATGCGTTGGGCCTCACCGGTCTTGCCAACAACCGCCAGACGAGCCGCGAGCCGCGCCAACGCCGAAGCCCGGTGGAACCCGCTCGAAATGGTCCGGGCAATGCGTTCGGCTTCAACAGTGTTGCCGTCAGACGCCAAGTCACCTGCGATACTGTCCAACACCGACACCCGATCGGACTCTTCGGTGATTATCCGCGCGATCTGTTCGGCCTCACCGATGTTGCCAGCAGTCACCAGAACGCGGGCGACCTCGGTCAACAGCCAGTTCCGGCCGAAGCCATCCGTGATGCTGTCCGCGATACGTCCGGCCTCACTGGCGATGCGTTCGGCCTCGCCCCTGTTGCCAACAGCCGCCAGAGCACGGGCGACCTCGGTCAACAGCCGGGCCCGGTGCAAGTCACCCGTGATGCCGCCCGCGACACTTCCGGCCTCACCGGCGATGCGTTCAGCCTCAACGGTCTCGCCAGCAACCGCCAAAGATCTTGCAACATGAGCCAAAGTCAGAAGCCGCCGGAATTCGCCTGTTATGGTGCCGGCAATGCGTTCAGCCTCGCCGGTCTTGCCAACAGTCGCTAAAGCCTGTGCCACTTGGGCCAGCACGTCCGTCCGGTGATCCTCATCAGAGATGCCACCGGCAATGCGTTCGGCCTCGCCGATGTTTTCATTTACCGCCAGAGCAGCCGCCACCTGGGCCAAGGCGGAAGCCCGCCAGGCCCCATCTAGAATGGTGCTGGCAATGCGTTCGGCCTCGCCGAAATTTCCGCTATCTAGAAGAATCTGTACGACCGCGGCCAGCGCCTCGGTCTGGCTTAGGGCGGGCATGCTGTGGGCGAGAACTTCCGCCCGGTGAACATTGCCCAACATGGCCCATACAGCAGGGATGCCAGGCGGAAGCTCCTCATACCTCTCTTGAAGCCGATCCCGTTCGAAGGCAAGGAGGACAAGGGTGCCGAGGTTGGGGGACCCGGAGCGCGCAAGAAGTCCTGCCGCCTGTCGGATCTCGCTGAGGGTCTGATCATATGCACCGCGACGCGCAAACAGCCAGCGGCGACGCCCACGGTCTAGGGCATATGTCGCAAGTTGGATTGAGTGTTCGGTGGACGCAAGTAATCTCGGGTATCCGGACTCAAGGAAGTGGGGTGTGTCGCTACTCCAGCCACGACGGTAATGTTCCTCGGCCCACCGGTGAAGCGTCTCGGCATGGATGTTGATTAAGGTGGAGCCGAACTCGTCCATTACGGTTTTGGGCAACGTCTGGTGTGCCCACTCCCATGGCACGTCTCTCGTCACGGCAACGCCACCGCCGACGCCCTCCCCGGCGCGAATGCGTCGGCGTACGGTCCTACGCAGTCCGCTCTGCAGCCGCGTATGTATTGCCGTAACGGTGACAGTTGGGTCATTGCCTGGAAGGTGGTTGACTAGTTCGGCGAGCTCGGCCGCGGTGAGCTCGTCTTCTGCAACATGCAAGAAAGCCAGGACTGATCTTGCAACCCTATCCGATTCGGTTGCTGCTCTCCGGATCTCACGGGCTGCCTCGTCACGGATGTCCGACGCATGCTGTGACCTGGATAGCTGCACCGGCATAGTTGCGCGCAAAGGATGACGCTCGTCCCGCGCGCTTTTCATAACGTGCTCGTATGGTCGAGTTGTCACGATGACGTGAAGGTCCGGGATGTTCCGTGGGAGCAGTTCGGTGATCGAAGTACCGGAGGCGGGACGCGGTGCGAAGGCGTCATCCTCGTCCAGGGCGTCAACGGCCAGGACCAAACGTCGCCCGTTGTCATGGGCGACCGCTGCAGCGCGGTCTAATAAATCAAAGTAACGGCCCGCGGCTGCGCCGGGTACGGTCACGTTCACCGCTTGATCAGGTCCCTCCAAATAGGCCTCGAGTTGATTGGTCAGCGAAATGAGGTAGTCATCAGCCGTTCGGGCGTGAGCGTCATTGCCATTAATAAAGAAAGAGACGATGTCGGAATTAGCGGGAGGTTCGGCAACGAACGTGGCCAGCAATGCGCTCTTACCCGCCCACTCATCGCCGTGCCACACGAAATAGCCAGCAGCCGGATCGGCTGAAAACACGGCCATCTGCATAAGTTCCGGACCTCGATCCCTTAGCCCGCCTTCCGGAATGTTCTCAAGGATGGTCCGAGCCTGCCGAAGGTGTGCCTTGAGGACGGCGCGAGCTCCTGCAGTTTTTGATACGTCGATCATCGGTCCAAATAGTGCCTCGCAAGTCGATGCTGTAACACTGCCTGGCCTCGTCGGAGCGGGAATCCGCATGTCCCGCGTTACACGGTCCAGGCGTTGCCCGACGAGAACAGTGGGGTGGTTCGGGTCAGGATCTTGTGTAATCACCCCGATCAAGTGTCCGTCGGTAAAAATAGCGGCACCAGACAGACCCATGAAAACCGACATGCCAGGCTGGCCTGTGCCGGGCTTGGGGAAGTGACGCGGGGCCAGGTGCATCGTGAGTGTGCCGTCCCCAAAACCGGTCCCGCTGCTGATCTCGCCGTCGAACTGCCTATCCCGCCTGTACTTCTCGACAGCTGGCCCTAGGTCGCCATGTTCGGGCGCCCAGCCTTCCTGGGGCCTTCGCTGCAGCTCTAGCTCCGGGTAACCAAGGACGACCGCGGGTAGCACGCGGGCCTCCGATCCGACCGTGCCCCACACGGGGGCCGGTCCAAGCAAGTGCCGGAATGGTCGGTCAACGGTCAGAACGACAATGTCACCGCCTAACCGCAAAACTCGTGCCGCCGGGACTGTTCGATCGGCGGCCCAGTGCGACTGCACCCGCACGTCGTCGCCTGCAAGGCTGTCCGCATCAGAACCTGCAATCAGTGGGCCAAGGACGTGCGCTGCAGTTAGCACCAAGGAATCCGTGAGTAAATAGCCCGACCCGATCCGGAGCGGACCGCTTGGATCTTTGACCCACACCTGAACCACACGACGGACATCCATGCCCATTCTTTACCCTGCCAATGCGGGCCGCATCAGCTCGCCGACTGTCGAGCCGGTGGGTCTTCGGGGGGAGAAATCGCCGGCGGGCGTTCTCCCGCCGCCGCTTGGCCGGCGATCATCAACGGTTTGGAGGGATCCCGCCTGTCCCGGGGAGTAAAGGAAAACCTGATCCGCTGTGTGTCGGTCCTTGTCCGACCTGCCTCCATTTCGGCGTTCAGCACCCAGAACTTTGCAGAGACCTTTCCGTGGAGTTGTACGATTTCAATCTCGGTTGTCAGCTCTACCTCCACTTCGCCGGCTTCGAACCCCACCGTGTCGTACTGGCCCTCTTGCCAAGCTTTCGTGATTTCCGACCGCAATGATGCCACCATATTGCTCAACTCGATCCGGTCAGCACACATAAAGCCTCCAAACCAATCCATTCATGGTCAATGATGACATCATCAAAGCAGCGTCCCATCGAGCAGTCCATAGGTAGCGTCCACCTAAGTTCTAGCGGCGTGGAAGCCCACCGGAGTCAATTGGCCCATAACGCCCAGGGTGGGCGGCGCGCCGCCAAGGGTTCTTCAGAGCGCCGTCGCTATGGTGGCTCCATGACGACACTGACGCTTGGCGGTCTCAACGTTTCCTACGATCTGGCCGAACGGTGGGCTGGGGAATACCTCGTCGAAAATCCCGGGCGGTCAGGCTACCCAGCATATGACTCCTACCCAGGATCCTGCACCGACGAAATCGGCCGACAGGATCTGCTCGCCATCGTCCTATTGAACGTGTCGGACAAGCCGGTCCCGACCTATTACGCACTCGAGTCGCTCATCGAGCCGCTCAACGCCCTGTTGGCCATCCCCGACATCAAGGGAAACCTGGAGGACGCTAGCCCGGCGACACTGGATGCTGTGGCCAGACTTTTCAGCGTTCTGGACAAGGACCGACCCAACGGGGTCCGAATGACCAAGGTTTCCAAGGTCATCGCCAGGAAGCGCCCGGGGCTTATCCCGGTCTTTGACCGATTCGTGCGTCACTGCTATACCGGATGCGTCAATGCTCCGGTACCTCCAGTGAACGGCCGATCATGGGAGGCGTACAGCCGCATCTGGCTCGAAGCGGTTCAGAAAGACTTAGTGAACCAGCTGCCCCAATGGCGGGCTCTCGCTGCAATTGCCCCCGGACCGGAGATCTCGCCGCTACGGGCCTTGGACATAATTGCTTGGAGAGCCGGCCAGCGTGGTTTGGGGGAAAGTGACATCCCCGTCGAATCTGACTAAGACTTCACCGCCACTAGCTCCTGCTGATGTCCGCATTGGAGATGCAGACACAGCAGGTTGAAAACTCTCTGGTCGAGTTGTAGATGGGACCTTCCAAGCTGGCTGACAGGCTGCTCGAGGAAGATCGTGACCGAGGGCACACGCCGCCCGGGATTCCAGTTCCTCCCCGCCGTCCAGCTCGACCCTGCCGTGGTGTCCCTGTTCCGGCACGCGATGGAAATGAAGATCCCGCACAACTACTTCACCGCCTGAATGATCACGCCTATGGCCGGCTTGGCGGGGCCCGGCCCAGGGACTCAGGCCAATGACCTGACGGCCGCTCAGGACTGATCCTGTCTGCTTGCTCGGTCAGACGGAAATGCCTTGTGATGAACGCAGGTGATACTCACGTCAGTCATGGCTGCCCAACCCTATTACGGAGGTAAGTGACCCCGAAGGCGCGAACCTGGCGGAACTCCTGACGGCTGGTGCCGAAGTCGAACCAGCCGCTGTCGGACTTCTGGAAGATGTCGAGGCCGCGGCCGAGGTTGATGCGCCAGCCGGTGTCGGTTCGCATCCATCGGTCGTGGCCGCCGGGATCCTTCGCCACGTTGACCTTGATGCCTTGCTGAGCGGCTCCCTGAACGATGTCGTTGAGCATGCGGAGTTGCTTCATCTGGTGTTCGGGGTCTTCGTCGAGCACCGTGAACAGGTTGACGGTGATCTCGTCTGCCGGGTCCTTTGCTGCGGCGATGAGTGCGAGCAGTTCGACGAGATTGCGGCCTTGGTGATTCATCCGGATGTACGGGTCGTGTAGTTCGATCTCTGTTGCGTTTCGCAGGTACGGCATGAGGAGCGTCTCGTAGGAGATGCCGCGCTGGTTCTCCACGAAGTCCCGTTGTCCTTGGAACAGTTCCGCCTCAACGGGACCGGCTGCGGGGGCCGAGGGTGCCGCCGCGACGGAGGCCACCGACACTTCAGTCTCGGCCGATGTCTCACCGGTGGATGCCGCCGAACGGGGTCGATGGTAGTGCGTTGGGTATTCGTCTTCCTCAAGAGTCGTTACTGCTGACCAGCCACCGCCAAGTGAATCGTAGCCGAAGTTCACTGCCGTCATGGTGGCGTCGATCCGGAGGATCTGGTCCTTGACGCGCTTGCGCCCTTCGATTGCGAAGCGCAGTACCTCTTCGACCTCTGCGGTGGTCGCCTGGTCATGCGGGTAGAGCAGCTTCATCAACCCAGAGAATGTCTTGTGTATGCCGTCGCGATCACGTGTCGAGATGTCGGACCCGAGTGTGAAGTGCTTGTGGTAGCGGTCGGAGTAGTCGACATTGCGCATCGACCTGAGGACCTCGGCGATGTAGTCAACGACGAACCCATATCCAGTCGAGAACATCTCGCTCCGGATCGTGTCGACTTCCCACCCGGGGATGTAGAAGTGCAACCGGTCGAGGTAGGCGGGGTCGTGATAGCTCTCGGGCAACTCGTCAAACAGGTCGGAGTGCTTGAGCATGTACGGCACGGTATGGGAAGTATTGCCGACGAAAACCATTGATGCCTCAGCGCCAAGCGTCTCCACACCGCGGGAGAACGACTTGTTCGCCATGTAGTTCTTCATGATGTCGACCAGCGCCTTATCCGTACGCTTCTTCTTCCCCGCAAACTCATCGAAGGCCACGACGTCCCAGTATCCGACGAGGCCGAGGCGGCTGTTAGCGTTGTTCACGAACAGCTTCGGCACGGTCACCTCTCCACCCGAGATGAGCATGCCGTGCGGTGAGAACTCCGAATAGATGTGCGACTTGCCGGTGCCCTTGGGGCCCAGCTCAACGAGGTTGTAGTTGCGCTCCACGAACGGGATCAGACGCACCAACTGCAGCAGCTTCCCGCGACGACCAAACATTTCGGGGTTGAAGCCGATCGACTGGATCAGCAGGTCAATCCACTCATCGGTCGTGAACTTCGTGCGTGCGCCGAGATACTCGTCGAAGTCGAAGTTCGACATCTGAATCGGCTTCAGTGAACCAAGGATCCATGGTGAGACTCGCGCGTCCTCCGCGTGGAAATATTCGACGTCGCACAGGCACCATACGCCTCCGACAAGCATCTTCTGGTGGGCGATCACCGTGGCTGAATCCACGACCACGCTGCTGATGCCGAGGTTCGCGAACGAGGCGTGGTAGACGTCGTCCTTCTCGTTGAGGGTGACGCTGACCTTGTCGATGATCCGGTAACGCCCGCGCTCTTTGATCTTCGACTTCACCAGCTCGGACTCGTTACGGTGCACGTAGTGCTGGGCGAGGATGTCGCGGACCTTGTCTATGCCGGCCTCGATCGTGGCCTCGTCGTCGGACGCTGCGTACTGGCCGAGCAGATACTCCAGCACGTACGAGGGCACGATCGCATTGCCCTTGACCGCCTTGACGAGGTCTTTCCGAACCACGGCCCCGGCGAAGTGTTCGTTGATCTTGCGATCCAGCTCGCTCGGCGCGACACGCTCGGAGGTTTCGGCGTCGAAGGTGTCCTCGATCGGCGCCACCATGGTCAGGTCGATATTCTCGCTCAAGAGTGCTCCTTAGAAGTCGAAGTCCGTGGTGAAGGAGCGCTTGAGCGTGTAGGGCGCGCTCTTGTACTTCTTCCACTCGCCGGTTTCACCGATCGGCTCGGAGAGCCGGAACTCCACGCTCTGGTTGTTCGCCAAATCAGCCTCCTTACTCAGCAGCAGACGGACAGTCTGGAACCGATCACGCCCTTCAGCGCTCTCGGCATCGAATAGCAGCTCAGGTTCGTTGGAGATTAGCTGATCACCGAAATATAGACCCGCACGCAGCTTCCTCGCGATGCGCTGATCGGTGACTTCGCTCTGCTGATAGAGCTTGACCACGATCTGACCAGTGGTGATCTTGTCGGACTCCGGGTGAATGTCGACATTCACAGGCTCGACGGTGTCGGAACGTCCCTTGTTGATCGAGATGACCGGAACCACGATCTCCTGCAGCGAGGCACCCCCGTGGACGAACTGGAACCCGGCACCCGGCTTGACGATCCGGCAGATCGAGTTTGGGATCTGCACCTCCAGATCGCCCGATAGCCCGAGCTGCTCGGGTAGGAACCGGCGGAATGCATCGTCTTCCTTCAACCCGCGGCCGAGAACATAGCGGCGATTCTCGACCACGACCTTGTCGCCTTGGGGCTTCACGGTCAGATTGAATTGCGGCGCGAGCTTCGACTCCTGATACAGGAAGCCGTGGTCCGCGGTGACGAAGATATTCGTCGCGTTTGCACTTGCCAGCTTCTTCACGATGTCGACGAGTTCATCGATCGCATCAGCCGCAGCCTTGAACGTGCGGTGTTCCGACACCGCCTTGTCACCGGTCGCGTCGATGGTGTCGTGATAGACGTACAGCACCTGATGCGCCGCGTAGAGATCACGCCGCTCCGCAGGCTTCATCTTCAGGAAATCTGTCGCCTGGATTGCGGTGCCACCGACGGACGCGAGGATCTTCGAGCGGTTCGCCGTGCCATTCGAAACCTGGCCGTCAACGAGCACCGGGTCACCGTTCTCGGAGTGCGCGAGTGTCTTGTGTGGGAGCAGCGACGCCATCCCTAGCTGGGTGTAACTGGGCAATACGCCGAGAATGGCCTCGATCTTGGCGTCGTACTTGTTCTCTCTGCGGATCTTGGAAGTCAGCTCATCGGCGACTTCGTAGCGCAGCGCGTCAGAGATGACGACGACGGCCTTCTTGCGCCCACCTCGCACGTGTGGGGCGATGTAGTGGTCGTAGAAAGAACTCTGCGGGGTAATCGCGAGCGTCTTCCACGTCTCGACTTGGTCGACCTGCTGTTGCCAGCTGATCCCGAGCTTGGAGAGGAAATCGGTGACGTAGGCATTCTCCACTTGCTCGTTCAGCGCTTCCAACGGTTGCGTGAACTCGGCGGTCTGCGACGCAAGCGTGTATTGCCGGTAGAGCTGGTCGATGCGGAAGAGATCGTCGCGATAACGGCTAAATCCGTCTTCGAAACTCGACACATCGATCCGGGCAGAACGGATGGCCGCGATCAGCTCGGCCGCCGCCCCAAGCGCCACGTAGAGCGTGGCGTAGTCGTCGAACCAGACGCTGTCGCGGCGACGGGTGCGGATCGTGTCTGCGATGTCGCGCAATGAGATCGTCTGGGAGGCAATGCCGTCGATCAGACGCCGGATGATCTCCTTCTCGCCCGCGTCGAAGATGTCTGTGGCCACGAGTTCAGCAAGCGACGCGTCGGTAGCCTGCTCGACGTAGTCCAAGTCAGTTTCGGCCTGACGCGCGAGCTTCTTCAGCGCGGCGAGGCTCTGGCGGTCGTTGCGGAAGCTACGGAAATCGATCTCAATATTGCGCGCCGCGTTCGAGGTCGTGGCTCTAAACCCGCCCCGGGCTTGCTGGAACAGCCACAACACGAACCCTGCCAAGCTCGGCGTCTGGGAGTCATAGCCGTAGATCTTCGCAGCGCCGGACCAATGGAAGTCTGCGAGCCTCTGCGTGACGAGAGCCTCGTAGCCAGCACAGTCGCCTTCGGCGTGCTGCACCAGTAGCGTCCGAGTCAGCTCAGAGAAGCTGTGCTCCTTCTGTCCGAGCACGACCGCGCACATCTTCGCCTGGACCTTGGCGAGATCATCGTCGACGCGCAACAACGCTGCAAGCTTCGAAACCAGCTTCGCGTCGCCAAAGAATGTCTCATGCCCTGCGATCAGCTCATCGGATCCGGCCGCGTTGAGGCCGAGGTCTGCCCGCAGGAGCGCGCCTCGATCTGCGGTGAAGACGCCGTAGGCGAGTTCGAGATCGAGCAGCCAGTTGCCCGCTCCCTCGGCAACAGGACCGCTGCGATAGATCAGAAACTTTGTGCTGGGCTCGTCGCGCAGCACGCGGTGTTTGACCCCGAATTCGTCGTTCCGGACACGTAACACGGCCACGCCGTTCGGCGCGTGAGCGTCGACGTCAGGGGCGTAACTGCTGTCGGGATCGTGCCACACCACCAGGCGGTGTTGCTCGAATCGTGCCGCGAGGTGGTCTGAGATCGAAGACGCCATGCTCACTCCGCCGCCTCAAGCCCGACAATCTTCTTCAGCGCCGGGTAGAACTTGGGGTAATTCGCCTTCACGCCGTCATTGAGATCGATCGTGAGTTGCTGGGTTGCCAACGGGTAGAGCACGTCGCGTTCGTAGTCACGAATCTCCGCGATCACCTTGCGTAGCCGGTCGGCTTCCTTCTGGTCATTTGTGGAGCCCGCGGCAGCAGCCTGCTCGGCCTTGCTGAGCTCGACCTCCAACTTGGCTCGGTACTCGCGCAGGTACTCGTTGAGCACCGTCGGGACCGTCGACGGGTTGTAACGGTGCATGTAGATCAGCGCGTTGAATGAGCCCTTCAGGCTAGAGAACATCCAGTAGATCGGTCGCTTCTTGTACCGCTGCACATGGTCGTCGTAAAACTTCGACTTGCCCGTCTTCGTGATGAAGTAGTCGCGTACATCGTTCACGCCGAGCGCTTCAGTAACGAAGCGCAGGTTCTCCTCGAAGTGCTCCGCTCCAAACGCGGCGCGCAGAAACTGACGGAACCGCTCGACGATGTCATCCTCGAACCAGCCGTCGTCGACGAATGGGATCACGTTGTCGGCATCCGGACCGAAAGTTGGCGATGAGACTGTCGCGAGGTAGTCCTGAAGCGTCGCGTCCTGGTCGGCGAGGATCAGCCCGGGCTTGTTGAGGCTGTAGCGCCCGAGCATGCAGCCGACGGCGTATGAGATGAAGTCCTTGATTCGCTCCGCGGACGAGATCGGAAGGATCTCCGGATCATCTTCCGCGCTCTTCGTAGAGTCTCCTTGTCCGCCTCGTCCTGCCAGGACCAGAAGGTCAACGCGCTTTCGCATGTCAGTCAAGGATGCCGCGATTGCATCTCGCTCGATCTCAACCTGGCGGATGCAGTCCGCGATTCTTAAGGTTCGCCGTAGAAGCGGCGATCCGTCGAAGTCCGCAGACGTCTCACTCTCATCCCACAACGCCTTGGAAGCCTTAATTGCATCCTCTGCGATTTGGCTCAACTCCACCCGGACCCCTGCGTCGGCTGGAACAGGGAGGCTGAGAACGTGTCCGAGCTTGAAATCGAGGTTGGGTGCCAGCATGCTTAGAAAACGGTCAGCCGCGCCGCTGTTGAGGACTGCCAGTGTCGCTAGAAGATCGTTCCTGTCTCGCCCGAACCCCATTGGACCCTTGGTATCGAACATGTGTCCCGCGGGGACATATCTAGCTGAGAACCTGCTGCTGGATATTCCGGACCAAGTCAGACCCTCCAGGAAACCATACTCGCCGTTGTAGTTGTGGGAACGGACTCGGCCGGTTTTGGAGTCAATGTTCGCCTTCACCCTCGCACCGTCGGACTCCCAATCGACAACGAATTCGAGGTTTCCATACCAACGGCGGAACTCCCCGCCCTTCACATGCATGAACCAGCGGTGCGACTCGAAACGATCACGATCCTCATCTGCCTGGTCCGGAGGGGCAATACTGCCGTTCGATACCTCGAACCATCGGCGCAAGAATCGATCATTGTCCCCGGTGGTCAATCCCTCCCGGGTCGTCACCAAATCAGCGACCTTGGAACGTGACGCGAGAGCCGCCAGATCCTCGTGTGAGGCGGCGTAGATAACCGGCCTGCCTGGAATGTTGGCAAGCTCGCGCATTCGCAGAAGTGAAGCCCGCCCATTACGGACAGGGAATTCAAAGGGCACGCCAAGTTCATCGAGTTCGAAGTGACGAATGCACTGAAAGGCCGCGCGATCGGCACCTCCAACAGCCCTCCGCAAAACCGTCGCCGAAATGCCGAAGTTGATTCCCATCGCCGTACGCCCCTTACCGAGGTAGGGCATATGTACAAGAGAACGAAGGTCCTGCTGGAAGATGACGTCTTGGCGGAATCTGGCATAGGCAGCACCAGTCATCCACGCCTCCATCGTGACCAGCGCGGAGTAGCCAAGGGAAGTCAAAAGGCCGAAACTGCGCTCAATGAACATGGCAAACAAGTCATACTTACTCGTTTTGAAGTGCCGTCCAGCGAATTGCGCCAGCTGATCGCCCATGTTGCCGCTGCCCATGTATGGAGGATTCGCAACCAAGACAGAGTAGCGGGGCGTCAGGTACTGGGCTTGAGCGACAACACGTCGTGCCCGTTCGAGTACGTCTGCCCGAATCAGATCTCCTCCGTCGTCCAGTGTCTCCAAGTGACGCGCAAATCGAGCGGTCTCATAGGCGTCGGACCGTATGAGCGCACCGAGCGTATCTGCCTCGGCGAATTGGTTCCAGAAAGCAATCTCCTCGGGGCGATCTCCACCGGGGATGAGCAAGAAGTCGAGTTCGCTGGGCCCGAAAGAGATGGGGTCGAGCACGCAAATATTCGGTTGGACCTGGTTATTGAAGAATGTGCGCTGCCGAGCACGGGCCTTCATCGTAATGGCGAATGCGGCCAACGCTCCGGCCCGGGCATCGATCTCAGTCCCATAGAGGTTGTTGGAGAGGATTAGGCCGGGGATGTCGGATGGAGCGTAGCCCTCCTCCTCGTAGATCGCGTAGAGCAGGTCAAACGCGTATGTCAGCATGTGTCCCGAACCGCAAGCCGGGTCGATGACCTTTAGCTCTTCCGGGCTAGAGACCTCTAAATGGTCCGTTTCCTCGTCAACCGGCGGGATGTAATAGTCCATCTGATCGGTCAGGCGCGAGCTGGGCCGGTTGAGAAGCCAGAGTCGCCCGAGGGAGTTCTCGACGAGATAGCGGACGATCCAATGCGGGGTAAAAAGCTGAGTTGCGGCAGGGATCTCAGCGGCCCCCCGTTTGGCCTTGCTATCGAAAATTTCTTGCTTTCTCTCGGAGATGTAGAACTGGTAGAGCCAGCCGATCACTTCGACGTCTTCGCAGACCTCATCTGTGAGCACCTCGCGTGCCCGGGACAGGATCGCACCGTCCGCGAGTAGCCCGGTGGGTACGAGCAGCTCGGTGTAGTCCCCCTCCCGTTCGAACATGAACGGCATCGACTTGTGCCAGTAGCGACAGTATTCGGTCAACAGGAGCGCGTAGGCTTCGCCTTCGGCATCGGTGCTGCGGCGTGTGCCGTCAAGCAGTCCGATGATCGCCTCTGCCGTGTTCTTGTTGATCACGACGTCGGTGTTGAGGTTGCCGCGCTTCGCGTCGGCGAGGATTTCCGGCTGGCCATACGCCTGGCCCTGCGCGGGCGAGACGACACCGGCATCGGTGTAGCCGCGGGCGTCCATGAAGCGCAGCGCGATGATGCGGTTGAACCAGGTGTAAGCGACCCTGTCGATCACGTGGGCGCGGCCATGTGCGGCGACCTCGACTTCGAGCTTCTTCACCACCTCGCCGTGCTCGCTGCGGGCAACGGATCCGGCTGCAAGTGAAGCTGTGGCCTGCGCGTCGACGGCGGCGAGAAGGTCGCGGCGTGCCTGCGTGGCAAAGCGCTCCAGAGGTTTGGTGTCCATGTCGTTGCGGTCCTAGAGCGTGATGCGCTTGTTGTCGTGAATGGTCGCTAGCAGCGTCGTGCGGAGCTGGTCGAGGTAGCCGTCGATGTCGGCTTCGGTTTCGAGCACCTGGCCTGCGCCCGGCAGTGCCAGCTTCTTGATCGAGACGGTCTGCTTGACCGGGGCGGATTCCGGTGTCGGCTCAGATTTGGAGGCGGCGCCGGGGGTCTGCGGCTCCAACAACGGGGAAACTCGTGCCGCATCCAGCTCATCGAGAATCTGCGGGTAGATCGAGTCCGCGAACTGCGAGGCGAGGTTCTTGATCGCGGGGATCTGTGTTTCGTGCTGGATTCTGTCGAGCACGCCCTGGGCCGTGCCTGTCACCGCCTGTTGCACGGCCTCCGTCGCGTCGCCGTAGGCCTTGCTGGCGGGCACCTGATCCCAGCGTGCCTTGATGTCCGCCGTGGCGGCAGCGCGGTGCGCCCCGATTACGTCGCCCAGCTGGTCCTGCAGGGCCTTGACCGCCGCGCCCAACTGGGTGGTCTTGTTCCCCCGGAAGATCTGCGGGTCGTCGAGAGCGAACGCAACCGTGTCGGCGGTGGTGGCAGGCAGGTAGGCAACATTGGACTGATTAGCTTGCATGAACTCTGCGGCGGTGTCATAAATGCCGCGCTGGGCACCGTGCAGGAACGCCTTGATCGGGTCAATCACGCTGTCTTTCGCGTCGAGCAGGTCGTCGGCGTCGGCAAAGTCGGTGACGAACCACTCGGCCTTGTTGCTGCACAGTTCGTCGAGTATCCGGATCGGCTCGTCGATCTGATCGATGAACGGGTACCGGGACCCGGTGCGCAGAGCTTTTAGTTCGGCGAGTTTTGCGTCGAGATGCTCCTTGCCGGCGCGTGCAAGCTCCAGCGGGTCCTTGGGGATCGCGCCATCGTCGGTGAACTCGATGACGAACTTTCGGAACGCACCCACCACCTTCGGGTCGAACACTCGCTGAAGGGCGATGACCATGTTCGGGTAGCTCTGCGTGTTGCGCAGCGCGGTGGTGATCTCGGTGCGCGCGAGCACCTTGCCGTTAAGCTGGATCTCGATCTTCGACTGACCCGCGAGGTAGCCGACCACGGCAGCGATCGACCACTGGTCCCAGCCATACGGTTTGGTCGTGTACCTCTCGATGAGGTGCCTCATCGTCACCTGCACGTGGCGCTTACTGCTCATCTCCAGGTGAGCGAGGACATCATCTCCGGGCACTGCCAGGATGCTGGCGGTCTCCTCGAACAGGCCACCCTCAGTCTGGTTCACGAACGTTGGCAGCTGCTGCTCGGTGAAGCTCTTGCTTCCCAACAGGGTGAGATTCGCGTAGGTCGCCGCGATGACCTTCTGGAAACCATCATTGATCCGAGTCACCGCGTCGGCAGAGGTGAGATCAAGGATGCCCGCGTTGTGAATTAGGGTCGAGCGGCCGACCGCGGTGCGGAGGCGTTCGACGATCTCCTTTTCCCGCTCGGCGTTCTGGGTGCCCTTGGTCTGCAGGATCGTCTGCTCGATCGGGGTACGGCTGGCTCCTTGGGCGCGCTTAACGTACTTCTCGGTTTTCAGTAGGAGCCGCAGGTCGGCGAGGATCCGGTCAGTCTCGGACGGGAGCACAACGCGGAGTTCATCGAGACCGGCACTGTGGGCTTTGATCTGCTCCAGGCTGAACTCGGTCTCGGGGCTGGTGAAGTGCAGGGCGAGCTCGTGCTGCTTGCTCATCGCCTGCCCGTCGAGCTTGAATCCGACCGGGAAATTCTGGCCGTTCTTGGCGTAGACGACCTTGGTCGTCTTTATTACCGATCCTGTGAGCAGGTCGGAGAGCTTCTTGGAGACCTCGGAATTGTCGATGTCAACGTTCTTGATCTCCTGTTCTATCTTTTGCTCTTCGTTGGTGAGGTAGTCGTAGATGTCGCCGTTGCGCTGGATGTAGGTCTGCGCTTCCAGCGCGGCCAGGGCCTCGTTGACGTCCTTGCCGAGCTGCGCGAGGTCGGTGCCGAAAAGGTCGTAGACCAGCACGGTGAGGTTGCGCGGCGTGGCCTTAAACGTATCCACATATTTGACGAGGAAGAGGGCTTTGAGGAGGCGAATCGCGAGCGGCGGCAGCGACGGGCTGCGTTCTGCGTCGTTGATCGCGCGCTGGTTGGCGGACAAGAGCGAAGCACGAATGCCTTCAAACATCTGGTCGAACGAGGCGAGCTGACCGAGAGGTTTGTCGGCCAACGTGCGGGCGACTTCCTGGACGACACCGAGCATGGAACGCTCACCGACCGAGCTGTTGCGCCCCTCGAAGAGGTTGTGGTCGCTGATGCCCTCGATCGCGGACTGGAACAGCGGGAACTGATAGCTCACGAACGGATAGGTGCCGACGAAATGTGTCTCGTCACGGTAGTTCGGGTAGTGGCGGCCCTCGACGAAGTCGAAGAGAGTCTTGAAGTTCGCATGCTGAGTCGCGTAAATCGCCGCTACATCGGTTTTCGAAGCATCCATCTTGTCGAGCAGACGTTTACGGATGACCTCTTCAACGTCTTGGCTGGTGAGCTTGAGACGGTTCGTGAAACGTGCCTGGATCTTGGAAAAGTCGTTGGCCTGGGACTTCGTGCGGTCACCGCCGACCTTCTCCATGTCTTCCTGTGAGGTGACGAAGATCCAAGCCCTCCCCTTACATTTGGTGGCCAGGGATTCGGCGATCGTCTGGAGGTTCAGCATCAGCTGGGTGTTCGTGCCGATGAACTGGCCGGCCTCATCGACGAAAAAGTTCAGGCGGAACCCGTCGGATTGCTGGCCCAGCCAAGCCGCGACCTCGTCGGCGAAGTCCTCGATCGAGACCCGATAGTTCGTGCTATATTCGCGGATGATGCCGGGACTCTCGGTGCCGTTGACCTCGGTGAAGGCCCGGTCGATGTGCCCGGCTTCGAGCGCAGCTTGCTCTCGCCCCTGGGTCCACGGGATTCCGGCGATCCGTTCGAACGCGGCCCTGAAATCGTTGTACTGCCCGCGAGCGTCGAGGTCGCGTTCGAAACGGGCAATGTGCCCCTGGTTGCCGTAGTACCCGCGGGACTCGTCGAAGATCTTCACGAACACCTTAAGGAGGGCGTCGTTCTGATCCTTCGAGATCAGCGTCGCCTTCTGGTCGATGTTGAACAGCAGGCTCTTCGCGGCGATGCGGTCAGCCTTTTCGATCAGCGCAGGCAGGAAGGCGTCGTCGGCCTTGTCACGGAAGTGCTGAGAGACCTTGGCACGCGGGTACTCGTGGCCGTCGATGTCGCCGAGCAGGTGAGCGAGCATCTTCAGCAGGTGGGACTTGCCGGAGCCGAAGAAGCCCGAGATCCAGACTCCATTGGCGTTCGTGTAGTTCGTGTAGGCCTCCAGCACGTGTTCGAGGCCCCTGGCTGCCTCGTTCGTGAGGACGTACTCCTCGACCTCGGTGGCGAGGTGTGAGGTGTCATCGGCCTTGATGACTCCCTCGATGGCCCGGCCAATCGGCTTGGCGAAAATTTCGTTGATCGTGGTCATGCTCATGCTTCCTGTTCCAGAATGTCCTTGGCCCGGTAGTAGCTATCACTGGCGCTGAGGTTCAGCGCGCGCAGCTGATGACCACTGGCCTGAGTGAACTCGTATGTCCCCGGGAACCACGCCAGCATCGGACGACCTGTCACGACACTCTGCAGGTTCTCCAATACCGTGTGGGTGCGGATGAAGGGGAACACCTCCCCGATGCCTGTGAGGAAGACCATGTCGCTCGGCTCTGCATCGATTCGGGTGCGGATCGCGGGTGCGAGGTGATCGTGCGGGTCAAGCATGCCTTGCAGCGTCTCGCGGAACTCCGCCTTGTCCATTTCCGGTTCCAGTGCCAAGACGCGATCCCACACGCCACGTTCCCTGAGGAGCTGCACGGCAAGGTCGTAGAGGTTGATCTCAACTATGTTCAATCCGTCGTCGCTACGGAGTTTCGTGATGACGCGGTCGCGGAGGCCCGCGACGTCACCCGCCCACGTCGGCGGGTAGTGATAGATGAAGAACGGCACCTCCTTGGAGAGGCCGTCCATTTTCAAGAACCGGGTACTGCGCAGCACTTCGTAGACGTGCTTCTCATCGCTCGTGAGGCTTCGCTTGGTCGTGCTCATCGCGTCGGCTCCATGGGCAGAGTAGTCGGGAAGAATCGGATGTCGCTCGGGCCGCGTGCAGCAAGGGCTTCGTGGACTCGCTCTGAAAGCACCGCCGGAACGATGGCGCCTTCTTCGCTCCGGAGGCCCACATCATGCAGCATGCGGAAGACGCACTGCCGGAGCTTGGCCCGCGTTGAGGGTTTCAACTCGTCAAGCTCGGGGTGCCACAAACTCTTGCCCGTCATGAACCGTTCAAAGTCCTCGGCGCCGAGCGTCGGGGTCATCAGAAGGAACCGTTCGCGAACCACCTCTTCCGCGAAGTCACCAATCAGCTCGTAACGACGACACGCAGCAGCCCACATCAAGTGACAGCGCTCGGTGAGACTCGCTTCTGCGAGGAGTTCAAGTTCCGAATCATCGAAGACGCCCAGCCGCTGGATCGCCTCACGCGTCACTCGAACACTCGACGAAGTCGTACGCGCCTGCAGCAGGTTCTGCTCAGTGACTGCATGACGTACCGCCACCCAGTCGCGCGAGCGTAGATACTCGGCCACGATCACGTCTGCCTCGCGCACCAGGAGCCCCCCGCTGGTGAACGACAGCGCATAGCGATCGTGTGAGTGCGTACTTGTGGTCAACGAGGACTCCTTTCGGGAATTGGGCAGTGGGTCAGGATATATCGGCTGACCGACATTGACGTCCAGGCAGTTCGAAGGGGACAGCCAATCAGTCGTGACCGAGTCCCGATCCATCGGCGCCACCACCGCGGACCCAATCGTCGATCTCGCTGGCTTGGAATTTCCAAAGGCGCCCGATCTTGTGCGCGGGCATGCCTTTGTCGGCGATCCAGGAATAGACAGTGTCCTTGGTGATGCCAAGATGAATAGCGATGTCGTCAGCAGAGAGCCAAGGCTCGGGCATGTCAGTCCTCTCAGTAACTTTGCGGCCTCGGGGACCCGCGCCCCTGATACTACCTGAGAGTCCCCTTTTGACCCGGTTTGACCGGGCATGCCCGGCTAAGACCTATCCTGGGGAGGCCTAGGGCCTGATGCTCTCTTTCGCAATGAGATCAGAGGGTGAGCCGTGTCCCAGACGACGAGTATCGGGGGCCTGATCAGCGCTTGGCCGGGTCTGCCGGGCCAGGCGTGCGCTGATTCTGGTATCGAGCCGATCCAACTCTTCATCAAAGTAAGCGCTCAGACCAGCGATGATTCCATGGGCAAGGGCCGCGGTACAAAGCATAGAAGTCAAAAGGATCTCAACCGGCGGTCGGCGGCTCCAGTACCATCACCCAGCTTCCAACCACTACGCAAGCTCTCCCTCCGACCCTAGTTCATCTGTCACCGCGCTCAATTCTAAATTGAACTGAACTCCTTGACACCTGAATCCCTTGGTACCGGTGGGCTTGAAGCAAGCTCTTTGCGTAGTCCGGGTCCCCGTTAGGACCGGCGAAGATTTCAACGATCGGCAGCCGATCCACCGGCTCAGCCTTCCCGTCTTTGAGTGCTGCCGTCGGATCCAGAGGGATTCCTAGTTCGACGTAGTTGGCTGGTCCCCCGTCAAACGAAACCGGCACGAACGGCCCTTCGGCTCCGGGCATCGTCATGCACACAACCCGTTTCTCTTTTTCGTACTCAAAGTGGTTGTGTTTGACGTGACGAAAAAGGGAACCCAGGTCAGCCATGATCTCCAGCTCATCGCGGACCAATGGTTTCTTCAGACGTCGCAAACGTGCAGTCTCTTCCAGTGCGAGCAGACCTTCACGGAGTTTGGTCTCAAGATCCGAAGGCTCATAAACCACGTCTTCCCACGACCACGGTGTCTGAGATGTACTCGCAGCCCAATCCTTGATCCGCTCTTGTCCAAATGAATCAACAGGGCTCCACGCTTGGACCATCTCGGGAGTCAATGGCCTCTGGCGACGGATGAAGAGTGGCTGCTTGGCATCCAGCACGATGGCGTAGCCGGTTGTGTTGCCTGCATATAGCCGCCACATCGCAAGGCTGTCGGGTTGTCTGCAGCCCGATAAGAGATGGGCCCCGTACCGGGTGTTGACCGTGATTCCTCCGACCATAGCGAGCACGTCGTTAACATCCTGCGGGTCGATGTCTTCCGATGTCTCATCGAGGAGCTCGCGGAGGGTCTCCGGGCCGACAAGTAGTTCCTCGGGGTCGTTGGTTTGGTTTGCAGCACGTGCCCAGAGGACATTACTCTCCAGAATTCCCGCCAAACCTTCCCGAGTTGTATAGTGCCAGACCCGTTCGCAGACTTCGGCTTGCGCATTTTCACTCACGAATTGTAAGAGTAGTCGTTCTGAACAGCCTCTTGATCGAACACGCATGTACTCCGGGCCTGCCAGTACAACATCGGTAAAGGGAGCGTCTCGCGTACGGTCAGCGGAAGCTAATCGGGACTGCCCAATGGGCGATCCCTCTAGGGACTCTATCGATACCACTCGGCGTGCAGGCTCGTCGATGTAGTGGTCGCACCAATAGCATGCCCTGTGTACGGGTCGCGGGCTTGGGTTATTGGGCCCAGATGCTCCGAACGTTTTCTTGCGCGGTCATGAGCGGTGGCGTTTCGATGGTGATCGACCCTTCATTGAACCCCAGGGCGGCCCAGTCATAAACCAGACGCAGCGAACCGGCCTGCGGCGCCGGCCACAACCAGGCGTTCATGCGAAAATCGTAGTTCTCGCCCGAGCCTCCGCCCCCGCCTCCACTCATGGTCAGCTGCGGACCCTGTGGTTCCGCTCCGTCGAACGGATAGCGGTGCCCCACGACGCCCCCGATGGCCTTTGATCCGTCAGGCAGTTCCACTCCCACCCGGAGTGATCCTTCGGCAGTTCCTCTGCGGAACGGACGGTGCGGCTGGAGATTATCCATCAGCTCAATCCACTGCTCATCTGTCATACCGGCGAGACGGCTGGCGCGTACGGAGAAAGCGAACACCCAGCCTGCACGGTAGACGTCGATCCGACGCAGGCACAGGGCGGCGCCCGGCCGGCGGACAAGAACTGTCGTCACCGGGACCGGAACAGGCAACTCGCTCGACGGCGGGCTTACCCAGATCGGCGCCTCAACCCGCAGGGGACGCGGTTCTGCCGGCCTTTCAACCTCTGGAAAGAATGACATGGCCCTCACTCTCCCACCAGCCCATGGACATGTCGAGCCTGCCCCCAAGGGATCCTCGAAGGGGCCACTCCGGTGATCGGGGCGACGGATTTCCAGCTGGTATCGCGCCGTCCCGGTTCAGACGGATTCGTTCTGTCCTGAATCCGCCAGCGTGATGCCGGCAACAGACCAGCTCTCGCGCGGGAGCTCTTGCAAGATCACCCGGATCGTGTCGGGACGGATTTCCATAGCCTCAGCGCAAGTGGCCGTGAGCGCAGCCAGCAGCTGACGCCACTTTTCAGTGGAGGAGGGGGATGCATTGAGAACCTGAATGAGGGGCATCCACAGATTGTGGCATCCTCCGCGGAGGAACGAGTGGACTCCCCTCCTCACCGGCCTGATGCGTCTCGAGGTGAGCGAATCGCGCTAGCGTCCGCAAGCGCACGCCGAGGGATCCCTAACGGGACACTCCGAAAGCCCGCAGCCGAGCTGGACCCGCTGTGTACGCTATCGCTATGAGCAAGGTGACCTCAGAAGGCGGTTTGTGGCGACGAGTCCTGCGGGCGCTGAGAGACTTATTTGCCGACGGAGGGCCATTGGCGCCCGGATGGGGTTTCGGCCGGAGGAAGAATTAATAGGCCGAGCATACGCGCAACCCTGAGCCTCGCCGTCGGGACCGCCCTCGTTGGGCGTCGTCGGCTGCCCTCTGTGCGATCTGTCGGTTGTCCGTCTAATATGGGCAGACGCGCTGACCGACCCGGATGCGACAGGGGAAAGCATGGGCGATCTCTACCGCTTTCGCCTCTCCTTGCCTCTTTTCTGAGGAGGACGAAGCTCCTGCCGAACAGGTTGCGATCCATCCCCAATACGCCAGAGTTTCAGGTCGGACGCAGGCCGCAGGTAGCTGAGAGTGGAGGAAATGGCGGCGTCAAGAGGGCCGATATGGCCGTCGTAGTAGGCATGTATGAATTCCCGGGTCCCCTCGTCGTACAGAAAGAGGACACCTCGGGGGAGCCCGAGCTGGTATTTCTTGGCCCGCAGGTAGCCTCTCATGTGTACTTCAAAAGAAGTGCGGTTCGCGACCTTGGGGCGAGTAGCCCAGATGAATAGCCAACCTTCGGCGGGGTCGACGCTAGCGGCTATCGGCACCGCCGCTTGTCGTCCCGTTCCGGCCGGGGACGGGTTGTCTAGGAGCTCGTCAGCGATACGGGCGAAGCATTCTTGAGTGTCGTCTGACCCCGATAACAGGGTTGCACCGATGCTTAGCCAGCCCATGACCGCGCGGGTCTGGAGTTCGTCGATGAGGGGTTCGAGAGGTGAGGGTGCCATGGTCGGCTTCGGTGCGGTAGGAATGCCTACGGCGTTGGGCTCCTTCGAGTGGAACCACCTGTCCAGCGCTTCGGTGCGGCTGGTCACGAGTACGGGCTCCTGCGAAGCGTGACGACGAATGTCATTGGCGGTCAGAACAGGCCTGAAAGGGAAGGCGGCCCGAACCTTCACAGGATCCGGCTCGGTCCATAGCCCGGCCTCATAGAAGTACAGGAACAAGTCGAGCTCGTCGGCTGCCCGGAACATGACGGTGGCTGCCGGGTTGCGTCTCCGCCGGAGGTAGAGGAGGAATTCGGCTGGACGAGCGACGAGCTCGCTGATGAGTTCGAGGTCGTGCAGCGAGACGGTCCAAGGAATGTTGCCGAGCTCGAGCAGGCCAGCCCTCACCAGCTCGGCCGTTGCGGTCAGGACGGTGGACATGTCATCCAGACTGACCGCGATCGTGTGGATTTCGCGGATGTGCCTCAGGTCCAGCCATCCTTCTCCTTCGACGCGCAGGCCGCCGTCGATTTCGATCCGGTCTCGGACTCGACCTGCCTGGTCGGAGGCCTCTTTGATGATCCCGGTAAGGTCGGTACGGATCCGCGTCGTCTTTCCGCCTCGTGAGTGCGCGCTCAAGGCGACGGCCTTGTCTTCTACGACGATCGCCACGTCATCGGCTAAGACGAGGTGGTCGCCCTCGACACGCTTTGTGTATTTCGCCGGGTCGGCTGCGGTGCTTTCCGCATCGTTCGCCGGGATGTAGTACTCGTACGAGTCTCTGTAGTCGGCACGAGGAAGCATCCGTTCGAGCGCAGCTCGCGTTCGGCCTTCGAGAAGGTCGCCTCGGTGCTTCGAGTACACGTTCCAAACGGGGGACGTCTTGAGATGCGCCTCGAGGTTCTCGCGAACGGCCGGCACGCCGAGTCCTGGGTGAGGGAGCATAAGCCGGCCGGATTCGGTGACGATGAGCGGCCGGAGCCGAAAGGGGTTCTTCCCGGTGGTGAACGCGAGGACGATCTCTTCAGGTGTGGCTGAGCCTAGGTCGAGACGGAAGCGTTCCGTCACTGCCTTGACCCGATCCGCGCCGACTCCACTGTGGGCCGCGAGGTCTTCGATAGAAACGGTGGCTTCATCCGCCTCGGGCTCAAACAACGAGGTGAATGCGAAGGCGACTTCCAGATTCGGACCGCGGTCGACGTCCATGTCCCCGCTGGACTCCGCTGCCGTCGACATCGCCGCTCCGAATGTGAGCATTCGGGCGTTGAACGCGGCCATCTGGATTTGGTGGCAGGCTTTTAGGACGGCGATGGCGTCCGGTGCGTTGAAGCCGAGGCCGGCATGCAGGGCAGCACGGACGGCCTCATTGCCGTCGAGAAGCTCACGAATTGTCACTTCGACCATCTCCGGGTAGGACGAATTGCGCATCAGGACCTCAGAATCCTGAATCAGGAGTGAGATCATTGCGAGCTTGTTGGCTGGGTCGACAGTGATGAAGGATCTCAGCTGTGCGAGATGGAGAAGCTCCTCAATCTTCTCTTTTGCTTCAGCGATGAAGCGGCTAATCTCTTGGTCCTCCACCGGGTCAGTTGAATGCGCGGGTGGGGTGTCTCGCCGAGCTGTAAGGGCGATGAGGGCCATCAGTTCGGTCAAGGCAGCGCCGGCCTCGTCCGCGGGAGCCGGCATTTCGCCTTCAGGCGCCATCGGGAGGAATGCAAGGCGAGTAACCTCTATGAGCCGAATAGGGTCAAACCTCTGCAGCCGAGAAACGATCCCAGACAGGGCATCGTGAAAGGCCGAGTCTATTGCGCTCCCTGGATCGTCGGCGGCAGCGAGTGAGGCGGTGAGCTTCTCAAATGCGGCTAAGGAATCGACAATGATCTGGGCGTGCCGGTCCAAGACTGGAGATGCAGGGGCATTGGGGCGCGAGCGCTTCTTTCGCGCCCTGCGGCGCTTCGGTCGAGAGGTCACGTCCCAACTTCATCACACAATCTCAAGCACATCGTGCAATTCGAGGGAACGACTCTGAGAAGGAGATCAATGTCGCTCGTCACCCTCCTCCTGCGAGTCCCACGGACGGTGCTGCCGCCGACCGCTGCGATCTCGGCGGCAGGGAACCTTGCGGTTCTTCTGTGCCAATTGAGTGGTCGAGGGATGCTGGGCGCCTATTCGTGCGGTAGCGGAAGCCCGTTAGCCGGTCTTCGACCGGACGCCTCCCCGACAGCCTTGACCCCCGTTCAGATCCGCGTGATTCCGCCCTGGGCTGGGTAAGTCCCTTGCTGCGTGCCGTGACGGCGTAGCTCTCCGCTGATGACGCGTCGGCACACCGTGCCCACGATTCAGCACGGCCTTAGGACCTCAATTTCACGCCGTCCAAGACTCCATATATTGGAGTGCGCGTGACGCGCGTAAACCGCAAAGCGAAAGTCCGCGTCTCAACCAACACACAAGACCTGACCGCCGAATGCGAGCACTTCCGCGTCAGGCGTCGTCTGCACAAGATGCATATTTCCACGGGGATCAAGTCCAGACGACTTCTGAAATTGACAGTTACCCTGACAGACCCTTGGTGCAACAACACTTTTTAGGGAACTGAACGTACCCCCCTCCGGAAACAACCGTGCAGCCGCGCTGGCCGAGCCCATAAGCGAAATCACCCGTTACGGAGGCCCCGTAGCTTGTGCTGTCACGTGAGCCGACAAGGGCCACGACCCGACGAACGGGTGGGAACTCCAATTCGTGTCCCCGCCACCACAAGCACAACGGCTCATGAAGGCCCAGGTCTGCCAACTGCGCGGGCCACATCGGGTCGCCGGGGATGATCATGCGACCACCCATGCGTTGCATGGTGGCAAGGTCGCGTTCCGGAGCAAGGTCCGGGATCCGTGGCGCCCATCGTCGCAGGGCAGCGGCCAAGCCGGCCGCGGCAGAAGAAACCCCGCTCTCACCCAACAAGGAAGCCACTTCCTGCTCAAGCGCGGGCCCGGGCTTGAGCTCGCCGCTCGCTATCTTGAGACCGTCGACGGCCCCCGCCGCCTGCACCAGCGCGAGCCCTGCCGCATCTTGCGGTTCCATCAGCCGCGAAAGGGCTGCCCGGGCAAGTCGCTCCCGGCTTCGGTCCGGAGCGTCAGCGGTTAGCTGCTGGCCGTGTGCATTCATGGTGTGTCCTTTCATGCGGCCGCAACCGCCTGCCGCAAGCCGAGGGCCTGCCCGATGTCGTCGCTGTGGGGTTGGGCTCTGTGGCCTAGATCCGCCAGGGTCCACGCGAGACGCAGGACGCGGTCGTAGCCTCTCGCGGTGAGAATTCCACGCTCCAGGGAAGTGTCCAGAATCTTCGTGGTCGCGGAAGGCAGGCGCAGTTCGCCGCGCAGTACCCGCCCGGGAACCTGCGAATTGGTTTCCATCCCGAAACTCTCTAGCCGTTCCCGTTGCCGCGACCGGGCGGCATGGACCCTCCCGGCGACAGTAGCCGTGTCCTCCTCCGCGCCGGACTGCCCAAAGTCCGCGAGGGACACCCGTTCCACCTGGAGCTGGATGTCCACTCTGTCCAGCAACGGCCCGGACATGCGCCCGAAGTAGCGGCGCCGCATCACCGGGGTACAGGTGCAATCGACTCCCTTGCCGGTGGCCTTCCCGCAAGGGCAAGGATTCGCAGCCAGGACAAGCTGGAAACGGGCCGGATACGCGGCGGTACCGGCGGAACGATGGATGACCAGCTCTCCGCTTTCCAGGGGCTGCCGCAGGGCGTCCAGGACCCGGCGTTCATACTCCGGAGCCTCGTCAAGGAACAACACACCGCGGTGCGCCCGTGATGCCGCCCCGGGCCGCGGCAGGCCGGAACCACCGCCGATGATTGCTGCCGCGGTGGCGCTGTGATGGGGATTCTCAAAGGGCGGCCGCCGTAACAGCTGTACCGAATCGACATGCACAGCCGAAAGCGAATGGATCGCCGTGACCTCCATGGCTTCCCGGTCCCCTAAATCCGGCAAGAGCCCCGGGAGCCGCTCGGCAAGCATCGTCTTGCCCGCGCCCGGCGGACCGCAAAGCAGCACATGATGTGCCCCGGCTGCGGCAACCTCCAAAGCACGGCGGGCATCGCCCTGCCCGGAGACATCACAAAGGTCCGGAACAACCCCGGCACCGGCATCCGCATCTCCTGCAACGTCAACGTCGGCCGGGTCATAATCCAAGGCCAGGTCCTGCGGTTCGGCACCGAAATCAAAGGCAAGGCGCGCCAAGGTCTTGTAGCCGCGGACCACCGCGCCCGGAACCAACTCCGCCTCGGCGACGTTGGCGTGCGCCACCACGATCTCGGGGTGGCCTGCCTGAACAGCCGCCATGACTGCCGGCAGGATGCCGCGAACCGGCCTCAACCTGCCGTCCAGTCCCAACTCCGAGATGAAGACCGTGTCTTCGGTAGAACGGATATCACCAGCAGCGCGCAACACTGCCATGGTGATCGCGAGGTCGAACCCCGAGCCACGCTTCGGCAGCGAAGCCGGAATCAGGTTTGCGGTGATCTTTCGGCGACTCAGGGGGATGCCGGAATTCTGCGCCGCGGAACGAATGCGCTCCTTGGCCTCGTTCAGGGAAGCGTCCGGCAGTCCCAGGATCACGAAATTGGGGAGGGTCTGGCCGATATCTGCTTCGACCTCCACGATGTATCCGTTCAGGCCCAGCAGCGCCACGGAATAGCTTCGACCCACGCCCATCTAGCCCACGCCCCTGAGGTGTTCGAGCTTTGGCTCGCCCACGCCGTCGTCGATGATTCCCACGACATCCACCCGGCGGCGCGGGGCACGCAGTTCGTGATCACGGCACCAGGAAAGGCCCAGGCGATGGAGCCGGGCGAGTTTGGCTGCGTCAACCGCTTCGAGAGGATGCCCATAAGCCAGGTTCTTCCGGGTCTTGACCTCGGCGATCACCAGGGTGTCGCCGTCGAGCGCCACGATGTCGATCTCGCCCTCGGAGCACCTCCAATTGCGGTCCACGATTCGCATTCCCTGGGTTTCAAGGAAAGCTACGGCCAGCGCTTCACCGTGCCGGCCCAACAAGTCTTTGGCTTTCATGACCACCTCCGCTTCCAGCGTGGAGGCGCGGAGAATCCAAAGACAGGGGGCAGTTCGGCTATGTGGGAAACTCCGTCAGCCAGACGGTGTGGAGGAAGAGTGGGCGGGCCTTCCTGGTTGCCCAGGGGCTAGTGGCCCAGGTTGCCGAGATCCCCCAGGTCGCCGTCCTTCGGCAAGGAAAGTTCCTCGTTGCGCGGCAGTTCCTCGACGTTGACGTCCTTGAACGTAATGACCCGGACATTCTTCACGAATCGGGCCGAACGGTAGACGTCCCACACCCAGGCATCCTGGAGGGTCAAGTCGAAATAGACCTCGCCGTCGGCACTGCGGGCCTGCAGGTCAACGTGGTTTGCCAGATAGAACCGGCGTTCGGTCTCGACAACGTAGCTGAACAAACCAACGACGTCGCGGTATTCGCGGTAGAGCTGCAGCTCCATGTCGGTTTCGTAGTTCTCAAGATCCTCGGCACTCATAGATCCATCTTGCACCATAGAGCGGGCACACGCCGCCACGGCCCGGCCGACCCCGTGAAGGACGCGGAAAAGCGGGGGCTAGAGCAAGTTCCAGCTGGTCCGGTGGTAAGGCGTAGGACCCAATGATCTGAGCGCATCCCGGTGGAACGACGTGGCGTAGCCCTTGTTCTCGTTCCAGCCGAACGCCGGATATTCCTCGTGCAGCCCAAGCATGATGTGGTCGCGCGCTACCTTGGCAAGCACACTGGCGGCGGCGACGCTGAGGCAGGTCATGTCCGCCTTCACCCGGGTGTGGACCGGCGCCTCGCAAGCGGGTCCGGAGGGCTCCGCGTCAAACAACGAAGCTTGGCTCTGTGGCGATAGCCAGTTGTGGCTCCCATCAAGCAGGACGAGGTCCGGGTGCACACCCGACGCGAGAATCTCGAACCAGGCGCGTGTGCCGGCAAGGCGCAGGGCGCCCACAATTCCCAGCGCGTCGATTTCCGCCGAACTTGCGTGGCCCACCGCGGAACCAACCGCCCATTCGCGTACCAGCGGTTCCAACCGCTCGCGGTCCTCCGGTTTGAGGAGCTTGCTGTCGCGGACACCGGCGAGCAAGCCGTGGTCCGCGAGGTCGACGACGGCGATCCCCACCGACACCGGCCCGGCAAGGGCTCCACGGCCTACTTCATCGACGCCCGCCAGAAGGGTGACCCCCGGAGCCAGGAAACCCCGTTCGACATCCAGGGTCGGAAATTCAGGAGCGTGCTTGGTCCGAGCGGCGGGTTTCCGCGGCGTTCGAACCGGAGTTCCCGCTCCCGCCGGAACCATCATTTGCCCGCTGGAGCCGTAGGTGAAGCCGTGTTCTGGGGAGACGGCGCAGGGACGTTGCGGAAGACATCGGAGTGGTTGTCAAGGATCTGCCAACGGTTGATGGGCCACGCAATGACCGTCGCTTGGCCCTCGACGTCGGAGATGTCGATGAAACCGCCGTTGACTGATTGGTGTTCGCGGGAGTCGGCCGAGTTGTTGCGGTTGTCGCCCATAACCCAAATTTTGCCCGCAGGGACCACCACATCGAAAGGCTTGGCCAGCGGAACCTGGGCAGGATTGATGTAGCTCTCGTTGAGGACCGTGCCGTTGACGCTGACGCGGGCGGAACTGTCGCAGCAGGAGACCCTGTCCCCCGGCAGGCCGATCACGCGTTTGACGAGGTGTTGGTTTGTCTCGTCAGGGAGCAGCCCGACGAAGACGAGTCCGTCCTGGAGCCACTTGAATGGCCCGGGCGCTGCCTTCTGCGTGGGCGGTAGCCATCCCTGCGTGTCCTTGAAGACCACGATGTCGCCGCGCTGCAGCGCGAAAGGTTGCGGGACCAGCAGATTTACGAAGATCCGATCGTCCACGTCAAGGGTGTTGACCATGGACTCGGAAGGAATGAAGAAGGCCCGGAACAGGAAAGTCTTGATGAGGAAGGACAACACGATGGCGATGACCACCACGGTGCCGATTTCCCTGAGCCAGCCGAGGAACGGACTGCCGTGGCTTTTGCCGGCGGTTTCAGGCTGATCGCTATCGCCCGTGTCCGATCGCGAACCCCGTCGCGCAGCGCGGCGCGGAGACTCCTGCTCCTCGGAAGCGGCCGCGCTCGAGCCAGTCGCCCTGTCCGCCGCCGGATCGGCGTCGTCGGCTGCAAGATCCAT
The DNA here is from genome assembly GCF_022606295.1 of Arthrobacter bambusae. Taxonomy (GTDB): domain Bacteria; phylum Actinomycetota; class Actinomycetes; order Actinomycetales; family Micrococcaceae; genus Arthrobacter; species Arthrobacter bambusae_A. The sequence continues at coordinate 209,658 of NZ_JAHHZS010000003.1, read as the reverse complement.
CGCGGAAGCGGACGATCCGTCAAGGAGCCGGGCGTCGTCGTCGTGCCGTTCCGGCTTCCCGGGAGTTGTCTCGGGCATCTATTGTCCGTTCTTCGAGGTTGTACCAGCCTGCGCAGGGCGAGGCAGTTCTGCAAATCTATCAAGCGGCCAGACAATCCGGACCGGACGCCCGATGACACGCTCCAGCGGCACCATCCCTCCGCCGGGTGCGCCCAGCAGGCCACGCGAATCGGCCGACCGTGAACGATGGTCTCCCATGAGCCACAATCGGTCACTGGGGACTATGACATCGAATCTCTGCTCGCTCGGCGTGTCGCCGGGATACAGATAGGGTTCCTCAAGCGGCTGACCATTGACTGTGAGTTTGCCATCGGCGCCACAACAAACAACGTGGTCTCCGGGGAGCCCGATGACACGTTTGACGTAGGTCGTGTCGCTTCCCGTCAGGCCCAGCCAATGGCCCGTGGCGGCCACGGCGTCGGCAAACGCTCCTTTGCCGCTGTTCAGCGGGGCAAAGGTTCCCCTGCCGTCGAAGACCACGATGTCTCCACGGCGGATAGGGTCCGCGCCGAAATCGGTCCGGGACACAAGGATGCGGTCTCCGGTGCCCAGGATCGGCTCCATGGACTCGGAGGGGATGAAGTAGACGTCGAGCCACAAAGACCGGACAAGCCCGCTGATAGCCACGGCAAGGACAAATGCGAGCAAAACAAAACGCCAGCCCTGTTTCCGGGGCTGGCGTTTTGCGTGGTCCATGATTCGTTTCCTGTTGCGTTGCGGATTTCTCCGGCGCAGGCCGGACACGAATCCAGGACCCGCTGTTGGTCGAAAGACCTACTTGCCGGTGGCGAAGTCGCGCTTTTCCTTGATCTTCGCAGCCTTGCCGCGCAGTGCGCGCATGTAGTAGAGCTTGGCGCGGCGGACGTCACCCTTGGTGACGACCTCGATCTTCTCGATGATCGGGGAGTGAACCGGGAAGGTACGCTCCACGCCGACACCGAAGGAAACCTTGCGGACCGTGAAGGTTTCGCGAACGCCGTCACCCTGGCGGCCCAGGACGAAGCCCTGGAAGACCTGGACACGGGAGTTCTTGCCTTCGATGATGTTCACGTGAACCTTGATGGTGTCACCCGCGCGGAACTCGGGAACATCGTTACGCAGCGAAGCTGCATCTACGCTATCGAGGATATGCATTAATCCACTCCTGGTGAACGCCACAGGTCATCCACTTTGGGTCACGGCGGTCAAGCCCGGGGCGCAATACCGTCCGGAAATTACCGCCGAAGATTTTCAAAGTCCGGTACCACCACTGATTGGCGGTTCCGGGTTGTCAGGCTGTTGGTGACGCTCCCCCTGTGGCAGGTGCGAACCCAGTAGACACAAGGGTTAATTCTGCCACACCGCGGGAGTTCCGGCCAATCCCGCGAATGCGGCCCGGTTCCCGCGGAAGGCTGGCGGATGAGGCTGCCCGACGGCGGGAGGCTCAGGCCGGGAGTTCACTGTCCGGGCGGCGTCGCAGCCGGCCGTCGACGACGTCGTACCCGAGTTCGCCGAAAGCCGTGCGGTCCGCGCGCGTCAGGCGGCCGGCGTCGAACTCTGCGAGGAGGTCCGGGCGGCGTTCCGCCGTGCGGCGGAATTGTTCGTGGCGTCGCCACTGTGCAATCCTGCCGTGGTTGCCGCTCAAAAGGACGGCAGGCACGTCACGATCGCGCCAGGACGAGGGCTTCGTGTAGACGGGGTACTCGAGCAAGCCGTCCGAATGGGATTCCTCCACCAACGATTCGGGATTGCCGACGACACCCGGAAGCAATCGTCCGATGGCCTCGACCATGGCCAGGACTGCCACCTCCCCGCCGTTGAGGACATAGTCGCCCAAGCTGACCGGACGGACGGTGAAGTGCCCTGCCGCCCATTCCATGACGCGCTCGTCAATGCCTTCATAGCGGCCGCAGGCGAAAACGAGCTGATCTTCCTCGGCAAGCTCATAGGCGAGGGCCTGGTTGAAGCGCTCCCCCGCGGGCGACGGGACGATCAGGACCGGCTTTTTCTTCGGCACGTCCGATGAGGGCTCAGTTGCGGCAGTTCCGGCCTCGGCACTTCGCGCGTCGGCGATGGATTCCAGGGCCTGGGCCCAGGGCTCGGGCTTCATGACCATGCCCGCGCCGCCACCATACGGAGTGTCATCCACCGTGCGATGCTTGTCCGTGGTGAAAGTCCTCAAGTCATGGACATTGAGCTCCAAGAGCCCATCCTGACGGGCCTTGCCTATGAGGGAAAGCTCGAGCGGCGCCAGGTACTCGGGGAAGATGCTGACGACATCGATGCGCATCTACGCGTCATCCTTGGTGTCGGCATCGTCCTCTTCCGCGTCGCCGGCGGAAGCTTCGGTATTCAGTTCGAAGAGGCCCGGCGGCGGGGTGAGCAACACGTAGCCGTCCTCGATGTTGACCTCGGGCACGATTTCCTCGACGAAAGGCACCAGGATTTCCTTGCCGTCCGCGTCTTCAATGACCAGCAGGTCCTGGACCGGCATGGTGTTGAGTGCGGTCACTTTGCCTACGGCCTGCGAGCCGACCCGCACCTCAAGGCCGACGAGCTCATGCTCGTACCAGCCTTCGTCGTCGTCCTCTTCCAGCTCTTCCGTCTCGATGAACAGCTTCGCGCCGCGGATTTCCTCCGCCTGGTTGCGCGTGGAGATCTCTTCGAAACCGAGCAACAGGATGTCCTTGTTCCACCGGGCGCTGATGATGGTCAAGGGACCGGCCTTTGCGGGCTCCACCACGAATTCGGTCCCAGGGACGAAACGATCGCCGGGGGCGTCAGTGAGCACCTGGACGGTGACTTCGCCGCGGATTCCGTGGGGCTTGCCGATTCGGGCGACCTGGAGCTGCATGTGTTCCTCTGGTTTCTTCGCTGGGCCGACGTGGACCAGGACTGGGGATTTGCTCGTAAAACAAGCCGGCCCCTCCACCATAATCTGGTGAAGGGGCCGGATCTAAGACAAGTATTGCTGAGCGCGTTACCGGCGGCGGTCGGTGTCGACGACGTCGACCCTGACCTGCTCGCCGCCTGCCAGTGCCGCAATCACGGTGCGCAAAGCGCGTGCGGTGCGACCCTGGCGACCGATCACCCGTCCGAGGTCATCCTGGTGAACACGCACCTCGAGGGATTCCCCGCGGCGGTTGTTCTTGGCACTGACCTTGACGTCCTCAGGGCTGTCAACGATCCCGCGGACCAAGTGCTCGAGCGCTTCTGCCAGCAATTTACTCAGCCTCGGTGGTCTCTGCTTCAGCGTCAGCGGGAGCTTCAGTTGCTTCCGACTGCTTGGCCTTCTTGGTGATGGCTTCCGGGATGATGACGGAACCCTTCTCCGGTGCAACGAAAGCAGGCTTGGCGACCTTGGTCTTCAGCGTGCCTTCCTGGCCCGGGAGGCCCTTGAACTTCTGCCAGTCACCGGTGATCTTGAGGATCGCAGCGACCTGCTCGGTCGGCTGGGCGCCGACGGACAGCCAGTACTGTGCACGCTCGGAGACAACCTCGATGTACGAGGGCTCTTCGGTGGGGTGGTACTTGCCGATTTCTTCAATCGCACGGCCATCGCGCTTGGCGCGGGAGTCCATGACGACGATGCGGTAGTACGGTGCGCGCATCTTACCGAAGCGCTTAAGGCGAATCTTTACGGCCACTTTTGTGGTCACTCCTGTTTCTGAAACGGGGTTGAGCCCGTCGTTCTGCACCCGTGGGGCGGGCCATACTTGAGGGTTCCAAAGGACAAGATGCACACACGGAGAGAGGGGCCGCGCAGATCGAGTACCTGTCCATTGTGCCAGATGGCAGACAGTATTTCGAACGCGCGGTCCGTGCGGCGGGTTTAACGCGGCTCTACTGCTCGGCGGACCAGACGTAGAGGCCGGCACGTTCGGCCTTTTCGACGTCGCTCGCGAGCGCCGCCAACTGCTGGACGTACAGCCGGGACTGTTGGGCATCGAAGGGCATGTCCTCTTGGGCCGCCCAGCGTTCGGCGACCTCGTCGAGGATGCTTCCTTCTCCCTCGGTCTCGTAGCTGAGCAGCTCGGACAGGGCCCGCACCATGGCTTCGGGGACGCCGAGCAAGGCGTCACTGGCGACGTCCACCAAAGCGAGCTCATAGTCGGCGCCAGCCGCATGCACGGCCGTGCCAGCGAGGTCGCCAAGTTGTTCTACTTCGAAATCGCTGATTCCGGGGATCCGGACCGCGGCGCCGGATACGTCACTGCCCTTCTCCAGGGCAGCGGCCCTCTTGAGTGCTTCATCGTGGGTGGCAACAAAGATTTCAGCAAAGCCCATGGAAACTACTCTCATTCATTCGTGGCGACGGAGCTGCGGCGCGGCGGCCGAAATGCGCCACACCGTCGGATCAAGCGTAGCGGACGGCGACGCGCAGCCGGTTGCGCCACGGGTCCTCGAAGCGCAGCTCCTGGCCGGTGTGGTGGGAGGCGATGCCGGCAACCTTGAGGCGGTCGGCGAGCGCGCCGACGTCGTCGCCTGACGGCACTTCAATGACCACCTCGCCGAGACCGAGCGTGTCCTTGCGCGGACCTGCGCCGCGGCTGTTCCAGACGTTCATGGCCATGTGGTGGTGGTAGCCCCCGGCGGAGACGAACAGTGCCTGCCCGTGCCAGCCGGCCGTCTGCTCGAAGCCCAAGGTGTCGACGTAGAAGTCATGGGCGGTCTTGACGTCCCCCACTTGGAGGTGGACATGCCCGACGCCGGCGCCCGCCTCATGCTGGCCGGCCACCGCCGTTTCGCTCAGGTACTGCTGGAGGTAGCGCTGCGGCGGGAGCGGCAGGCTGTCCATGACGACCGAACCGCCGTTCCACTCCCACCCCTCGCGGGGCTTGTCGTAGTAGAGCTCGATTCCGTTGCCCTCGGGGTCGGTGAAGTAGAAGGCCTCGCTGACCAGGTGGTCTGCGCTGCCGACAAAAGCGTGGGGCTCGTACTGCGCTGCGGAGGCAACAGTTGCGGCGAGCGAGGACTGGTCCGCGAAGAGCAGAGCCGTGTGGAAGAGTCCGGCCTCTCCGCGGCCCGGGATCTGGAGCCCGGAGGCGGGAGCGAGGTGCACCAACGGCTTGCCGAGCCGGCCGAAGTAGAGTCCGCCGTCTTGCTCGGCGACGATGTCCAGGCCGAGCGCCCGTTGGTAGTAGTCGCCCATGAGCTTCATGTCCCCCACTTTGAGCATGACGGTGCCCATGGTGAGTTCGGCAGGAAGGAGATCCTGGCTGGAGGTGATGGTCATGTGTAACTCCCGGCTTTTTGCGGCGCCGCCCTTCGGCAACCTCTATACATCTAAATTACTTGAAGCTTCAATTTATTCCTAATGCCCGGCACTTCCGGAAAGGTGTCCCCGCAACACGGTGCATTGCGGCTTCAGCACCGCTTCAAGGGACGCGCGGGGATCGTTTGCGTAGAGCACGACGTCGGCACTGGCGCCTTCGCTGATGCCTTCGGCACCCAGCCACTCGCGGGCGGACCAGCAGGCGGCGTCGAGCGCGGCGGCCGTCGGCAGGCCCGCCTGGTGCAGTTCCAGGATCTCCTCGCCGATCCGGCCGTGCTTGATGACGCTGCCGGCGTCGGTTCCGGCATATACCCGCACTCCGGCGTCGAACGCCTCGAGGACCCGCTCATGCCGACGCTCCCAGAGCGCGATCATGTGGGCGGCGTAACGGGGGAACTTAGCTTCCGCCTGCTTCGCGATGTCCGGGAACGTCGCAATGTTGATGAGGGTGGGGACGATCGGTACGCCTTGGTCCAGCAGCCGGGGAATATGGTGCGGGAGGAGACCAGTCGCGTGCTCGATGCAGTCGATGCCGGCGTCGAGCATGTCGTCGATCGTCCCTTCGGCGAAGCAATGGGCGGTCACCCGGGCCCCCTCGTCGTGCGCCGCCGCGACGGCGTCCTTGACGATGGCCGCCGGAAAAGACGGGCCGAGATCCCCGGCGGAGCGGTCGATCCAGTCCCCGACGATCTTGACCCAGCCGTCTCCGGACCGTGCCTGCTTGCGCACCGCCTCCACCAGATCCTCCGGTTCGACTTCCTCGGCCAGGCCGGGAAGGTACCGCCGATGCCTCGCGATGTGCCTGCCTGCCCGGATGATCCTCGGCATGTCCGTCCGGCGCTGCAGCCAGCGCGTGTCGCTCGCGGAACCGGCGTCGCGGATCAAGAGAGTCCCGGCATTCCGGTCCGCAGTCGCCTGCAAGCGGGCAGTCTCCTCGTCGACGGCTCCGCCCTTGCCCAAGCCAACATGGCAATGCGCGTCGACCAAGCCGGGCAGCACCCATCCGTCCAGCACGACGTCCGGCTTCGCGAGGGGTCGGACAAAGGTCAGCCGTCCGTCGACCGACCAGAGGCCGCGCAGATCCTCTTCCGGCCCGCTGAGGACGGTGCCGCTGAATTCGATGATTTCCGCCATGAATCCACCCTAGACTCAGGCGCCGTCGCCGGGGCTGTGACGTCTGTCCTTGGTCACATCTGTCTCAAGGACTCCCCGCTGTGGTAGCTTCGTCTACGACCACACGGGGGCCCTTGCAAGGGCTGAGATCGGGCTGACGCAGCCTGCGACCGTTGAACCTGTCCGGGTAATGCCGGCGAAGGAAGTGAGTAATCCTTTGAGCACCAAAGAAACACAGCTGAGCCCTACCCAAAACGAATCGGCTCAAGAAGTGACCCAGTCCCTCAAGTCGCATTCCCTCGTGTTCCTGGAAGACACTGAGACGGGAATCCGGGTTCCGGTCACGGAAATCGCCCTGGAGCCATCCCCCAACGGCGAGGCCAACGCGCCTTTCCAGGTGTACCGCACCGCCGGGCCAGGAAGTGATCCCGTGGTTGGCCTCGAGCCGTTCCGCAGCGAGTGGATCGAAGCCCGCGGCGACACCGAGGCCTACAGCGGCCGCGAACGGAACCTGCTCGACGACGGCAAGTCGGCCGTGCGCCGCGGCGCCGCCTCCGCGGAGTGGAAGGGCGCACAGCCGGTGCCCCGCCGCGCCGTCGAGGGCAAGACCGTCACGCAGATGCATTACGCCAAACAGGGCATCGTGACGCCCGAAATGCAGTTCGTCGCGCTTCGCGAGAACTGCGATGTGGAACTGGTCCGCAGTGAAGTCGCCGCCGGCCGGGCCATCATCCCCAACAACATCAACCACCCCGAATCCGAACCGATGATCATCGGCAAGGCGTTCCTGGTGAAGATCAATGCCAACATCGGCAACTCGGCCGTCACCAGCTCCATCGCCGAAGAAGTGGACAAGTTGCAGTGGGCCACCCAATGGGGCGCCGACACCGTCATGGACCTGTCCACGGGCGACGACATCCACACCACCCGCGAATGGATCATCCGCAACTCCCCTGTGCCGATCGGCACCGTGCCGATTTACCAGGCCCTTGAGAAGGTCAATGGTGAAGCCAACAAGCTCACCTGGGAGATCTTCCGCGACACCGTCATCGAACAGTGCGAGCAGGGCGTCGACTACATGACCATCCACGCCGGCGTGTTGCTGCGCTACGTGCCGCTGACGGCGAACCGCGTGACTGGCATCGTTTCCCGCGGCGGTTCCATCATGGCGGGCTGGTGCCTGGCGCACCACGAGGAAAACTTCCTCTACACGCATTTCGACGAACTCTGCGAAATCTTTGCCAAGTACGATGTCGCGTTCTCGCTCGGCGACGGCTTGCGTCCGGGAGCGACGGCGGACGCCAACGACGCCGCGCAGTTCGCCGAGCTCGACACGCTCGCAGAGCTCACGAAGCGGGCGTGGAAGTACGACGTGCAGGTCATGGTGGAAGGCCCCGGCCACATCCCGTTCCACCTCGTCCGCGAGAACGTCGAGCGGCAGCAGGAGTTGTGCGACGGCGCACCGTTCTACACCCTCGGCCCGCTCGTGACCGACGTTGCCCCGGGCTACGACCACATCACCTCGGCCATCGGCGCCACGGAGATCGCGCGCTACGGAACCGCGATGCTCTGCTACGTCACCCCGAAGGAACACCTGGGCCTGCCGAACAAGGACGACGTCAAGACCGGCGTGATCACGTACAAAATCGCCGCCCACGCCGCTGACCTTGCGAAGGGACACCCCGGCGCCCATGAACGCGACGATGCCCTGTCCAAGGCCCGCTTCGAGTTCCGCTGGCGTGACCAGTTTGCGCTGTCATTGGATCCGGTCACGGCCGAATCGTTCCACGACGAGACTCTCCCGGCGGAACCGGCCAAGACGGCGCATTTCTGCTCCATGTGCGGACCGAAATTCTGCTCCATGCGCATCAGCCAGGACATCCGCGACGAATACGGCTCGGCGGATTCCCAGGCGGCCATCGCGGAGATGTACAGCGGTATGCGGGAAAAGAGCGAGGAATTCCTGGCATCCGGCGGCAAGGTCTACTTGCCCGAGCTCGAGGTTCCCGCAGGAAAACGTTGAGTGACGTCAGGAAGCCTGCGCTGATCCGGCGCGGCTGACATCCGCGATGAAGGACCGGATCATCCGGTCTCCTTCAACTGAATCATGAGGCCGGTGTCCTCCAGCCGCAACGCGGTGGAGGGCGCCGGTTTCCTGCAAGTAGCCGGCGATCTCTTCGTACAGGGGCTCCCAACCACCGGTCAGGACAAGCGTGGGGACTCCCGGCACGATGTGCAGGGGCGCTTCCCACGGCGCTGCCTGGAGCCGCAGCCGCCGGGCGGTACGCCGGGCCTCGGGTGTGCTGAGAACCGCTGCCTCCGAGGAAAACGCGCGGCGGACGAATTCGCGCTGGTAATCGTCATCGCTGAGTTCGTGCCGGACCCGGAACAACGGCTCCATGAGTGCCCGGTAAGCCGCAGTGGCCGGCAATTCGGCCGTCAATGAGAGACAAGCCGGTTCCACGAGCACGAGCGACCGGACCAGGTCCGGCCGTTCCACTGCGGCCAACATCGCGGAAATCGCGCCCTGGGAATGCGCCACGACGTGGCCGCCACGCGCCGGCCCGGGGGCTGACGCGGCCTCCCGCGCTCCAAGGCACTCGAGGATGATGTCCACATCGGCGGCAACGTCGGATTCCAAAGGCTCGGCCTGCGCATCGAAGCCGTGGCGTTTCAGGAAGAGCGCATCGTACTGCAGCGCCATGCCATGTTGTTTCGGCCACGCGGCAGCGCCGAATGTGCCTGCTCCATGGATGAACACAACGCGCTGCTTTTGCATTCCCCCAGCCTATGGCACGGGGCCGACAACCCAACTAACTGGCATTTGTTGTCGTTCCGAGCCCTCAAAACGACATGTATTGCCAGTCAGTTGGGTGGGACGGCTACTTGCCGCCGAGGAACTTGTCGAAGCCCTTGGGCAGGTTGAGCTGCGAGGGGTCGAAGTCGCCGGAAGGCTGACCGAATGCCGCGCCGGTGCGAACGGCCTTCGCCCGCTTGTTCTCGGCGTCGCGCAGTTCCTGGGCAGCCTTGGCGGGGTTTCCGGAACGGGCCTTCTTCTTGGGCGCGTTCTTGCTCGCCTTGCGGGAACCGCCACCGAGGCCGGGTATGCCGGGCATCCCTGGCATGCCGCCGCCCTGGGCCAGCTTCTTCATCATCTTCTGGGCCTGGGCGAAACGCTCCAGGAGGCCGTTGACCTCGGAGACGTGCACACCGGAACCACGGGCGATGCGGGCGCGGCGGGAACCGTTGATGATCTTCGGAGCCAAGCGCTCGTGCGGGGTCATGGAGCGGACAATGGCCTCCACGCGATCGATTTCCCGCTCATCGAACTGCTCCAGCTGCTGGCGGATGTTCTGCGCACCCGGCATCATCATGAGCATTTTCTTCATGGAGCCCATGTTGCGGATCTGCTGCATCTGGGCGAGGAAGTCGTCCAGCGTGAAGTCTTCCTGGTCGGCGAACTTCTTCGCCATCCGGGCAGCCTCGTCCTTGTCCCAGTTCTTCTCGGCCTGCTCGATCAGGGTAAGAACGTCACCCATATCGAGGATGCGGGAAGCCATGCGGTCCGGGTGGAACAGTTCGAAGTCGTCCAGGCCTTCGCCGGTGGACGCGAACATGACCGGCTTTCCGGTGACGGACGCGACCGAGAGAGCGGCACCGCCGCGGGCGTCGCCGTCGAGCTTCGACAGCACGACACCCGTGAAGTTGACGCCCTCATCGAAGGCAACCGCCGTGTTGACGGCGTCCTGGCCGATCATGGAGTCGATCACGAACAGCACTTCGTTCGGGATGATCGCCTGGCGGATGCGGCGCGCCTGGTCCATCATTTCCGCGTCGACGCCGAGGCGTCCCGCGGTGTCGACGATCACGACGTCGTGCAGCTTCTGGCGGGCTTCGTCGACGCCGGCGCGTGCGACGGCGACCGGATCGCCGGTGGGAACGTCCAGATCCGAGGTGGTCCCGGGGTGCGGCGCGAAGACAGGAACGCCGGCGCGTTCACCGACGATCTGGAGCTGCGTCACGGCGTTGGGACGCTGGAGATCGGCAGCAACGAGTACGGGGCTGTGGCCTTGGGCCTTGAGCCACTTGGCAAGCTTGCCGGCGAGGGTGGTCTTACCAGCACCCTGCAAGCCGGCGAGCATGATGATGGTGGGCCCGGTCTTCGCCAAGCGGATACGACGGGTCTCGCCGCCGAGGATCTCCTGGAGTTCCTCGTTGACGATCTTCACGATCTGCTGGCTCGGGTTCAGCGCAGCGGACACCTCCGCGCCCAGGGCGCGTTCGCGGATGCGGGCTGTGAACTCGCGGACTACGGGCACGGCAACGTCGGCGTCCAAGAGGGCACGCCGGATCTCCCGGACGGTGGCATCGACGTCGGCCTCGGTGAGGCGGCCCTTGCCACGGAGATTCTTGAAGGTTGCTGTCAACCGGTCAGAGAGTGAATTGAACACGCGCCGTGCACTTCTTTCAATGGTCTACGAATGGCGGCCGTTCCGACGCACCAATATCTTGACGATTCCTGCCCCAAACAAATCTGACTCAACTGAGGGACTCGACTATCTAGGGTACCAAGACGCGCCCGCAAGATGGCATGCTGGCACAGTGACCAGCAAAACAACAGTAAATACGTTGCTCATCCTAGGCGCCTCCGGAGATCTGACGGGCCGATTGCTGTTACCGGGCCTTGCCCGGCTCGTGGCCAGCGGACTCGCGGACGGCCTGAAGCTTGTCGGAGCCGGTTCCGACCCGTGGACGTCCCAACAGTGGACCAAACGCGTGGGCGGAGCCTTCGAAGATGCCGCCAAGGGTGCAAGTGCCGCAGGCAAGAAGGCAATCGCCGCCCTGGAGAAAAATACCGAATACCATCAAGTGGATGTCACGGCGGACGGCCAGCTCGCGACGCTCCTGGCCGGGCTCGAAGCGCCAATCGCCGTCTATTTCGCGTTGCCACCGCACATCAGCCAGAAGGCCTGTGAGGTCCTCACCGCCCAAGAGCTTCCCGCGGGAACAAGCCTGGTGATGGAGAAACCCTTCGGATCCAGTTCGGAATCCGCCCGGGAACTCAACAAGACCCTCTCCGCCTTGGTCCCGGAAGACCACATCCACCGCGTTGACCACTTCCTGGGCAAGGCCACTGTGTTCAACATCCTCGGCCTGCGCTTCGCCAACAGGTTCCTGGAGCCGGTGTGGAACCGGGAACACATCGAGAAGGTGGAGATCGTCTTCGACGAAGACCTCGCCCTCGAAGGGCGTGCTCGCTACTACGACGGAGCAGGCGCCCTCAAGGATATGATCCAGAGCCACTTGCTCCACATCATGGCGCTGCTGGCCATCGATGCCCCTTCCAGCATCGGGGAGCGCGATCTCCGCGACGCGATTTCGACGGTACTGCGTGCGAGCAGCATCGCCGCGCCGTACAAGAAGTCCACCCGACGGGCGCGCTACACCGCCGGCCGGATCGGTGACCGGGACGTGCCGGACTATGCAGCAGAGGACGGCGTGGACCCTGCCCGGGAAACGGAGACGCTCGCGGAGGTCGAAGTGGGCATCGACACTTGGCGCTGGAAGGGCGTCCCCTTCATCCTGCGCTCCGGAAAGGCGTTGGGTGCCGCCCGGAAAGAGGCGATCATCACCTTCCGGCCCGTCCCCCACCTGCCGACCGGATTCGAGGGCGTGGACTCCCCCAACCAGCTGCGCATCGGTTTCGGTCCTGACACCCTGCAGCTCGACGTCGATGTCAACGGTCCCGGAAACATCTTCATGCTCAATCGCGTGACGCTCAATACGGAACTGAATGCGTCCGATCTGCTGCCCTACGGAGAAGTGCTGGAGGGTGTCATTACCGACGATCCCCTGCTCTCGGTCCGCGGCGACACCGCCGTCGACTGCTGGCGGATCATCGAGCCCGTGATCAAGGCCTGGGCCAGGGATTCCGTTCCGCTCGAAGAGTACGAGGCCGGCGGCCCCGGTCCCGCGGACTGGCCCACCGCCGTCGGGGGCTAAGCAGGCGGCCGCGCTCCTGCGGAAGCGGACACGCAAGTGGGGCCGGGTACCTTTCCAGGTACCCGGCCCCTCTTCTGCGTTGGTGCCTTAGATGGCCGCTGCGCCCCGCTCGCCCGTGCGGACACGGACTGCTTCATAGACGTCCACTGTCCAGACCTTGCCGTCGCCGGCACGGCCCGTGTTGGAGGAAGCAATCAGCACATCGAGGATGTCGTCTGCCTGCTCATCCGTGGCCAGGACCTCCACGCGGATCTTGGGAAGCAGGTCCACGTTGTACTCGGCTCCGCGGTACACCTCTGTGTAACCGCGCTGCCGGCCGTAGCCGCTGGCCGCGCTGACCGTCAGTCCCTGTACCCCGTATGCTTCGAGCCCCTCGCGGATGGCGTCGAGCTTCTCCGGGCGGACGATCGCCGTGATGAGTTTCATGCCTGGACACTCTCCTTGCCTGATACGGATGCTTCGTCAGCTGCCTCGGGCTCGGCCGAGGACTTTCCGGTGATGAGGTCGTGAAGGGGCTGGAAGCTTCCGCCGTGGCCGCCGACGCCGAACTCGTATGCCGTTTCGGCGTGCAGGCTGAGGTCTGCACCGGCGATCTCCTGGCGTTCGGAGATGCGGAAGCCCATGAGCTTGTGGATCGGGTAAGCGATGATGAAGGTCATCACGCCGGTGAAGACGATCGAGCAGAGTGCCGCCAGGGACTGCGCAACCAACTGGGTGGTCCCGCCGCCGTAGAAAAGGCCCGCGGGACCCTGGGTGGGGGTGGCGAGGAAGCCGATGGCCACGGTCCCGATGATGCCGGACACCAGGTGCACGCCGACGACGTCGAGCGAGTCGTCGTAGCCGAGCTTGAACTTGAGGCCGACCGCGAGGGCCGAAGCAACACCGGCTGCTACACCAAGGGCGATGGCGCCGAGCGGGGAAACGTTGGCACAAGCCGGGGTGATGGCAACCAGGCCGGCGACGACGCCCGAAGCCGCGCCGAGCGAGGTGGGGTGGCCGTCACGGATGCGCTCCACGACAAGCCAGCCGAGCATGGCCGCTGCCGGCGCGACGAGAGTGTTGATCCAGATCAGTCCGGCCTGCTGCACGGTTGCCGCAGCACCGGCGTTGAAGCCAAACCAGCCGAACCAGAGGATGGCTGCGCCAAGCATGACCAAGGGCACGTTGTGGGGGCGGTGGTTCGGGTCCTTGCCGAAGCCTTTGCGGTTGCCGATGATCAGGACGAGGATGAGGCCTGCCACACCGGCGTTGATGTGCACCACGGTGCCGCCGGCGAAGTCGATGACGGGAGCGAAGGTCTGGCCGAACCAGCCGGTTGCCGAGAAGAGACCGCCGCCCCAGACCATGTAGGCCAAGGGGGCGTAGACGAGAGTCGCCCAGATCGGGGTGAACAGCGTCCAGGCCGAGAACTTTGCGCGGTCCGCGATGGCACCGGAGATGAGGGCGACAGTGATGATCGCGAAGGTTGCGGCGTACCCTACGTGGAGCAGGTCTGCCGGATCGGTGAAGTTGTGCAGGCCGAAGTGGCTGAACGGGTTCGCGAAGATCTGGAAGAAGTTGTCCGTGTTGCTCGTAGACATCGAGGCGCCCCAGAGGACCCACACGAGGGTCACTGTGCCGATGGCGATGAAGCTCATCATCATCATGTTCAGGGCGGCCTTGGCACGGGTCATGCCGCCATAGAAGAATGCCAGGCCCGGGGTCATGAACAGCACGAATGCTGATGCGACCAGGAGCCAAACGAGACCGGCGGTGAAGTCCATGTCTGCGTCCTCTCTGCTTTAGATGCGGGCTAAGCCGCCTGTCCCAACGCATTTGCGTTCTACATAAGAGTTTTGCGGGGCAGTGTTTCACCTGCGAAGGTTTTAGATTGCAGGGCTGTTACAAGAACTTCTCGAACGTAAATGGTGCATATCACCCTTGTTACGGATATGTTTCGTCAGTTCCATTTCCCCGCGTTCCGACTAGCCAGAGGACCCCGACACCATGACCGCAAGCCCCGAATCCCCCGCCGAACCAGGGGCGAGGGCCGCCAAGGCTGAAATGCCACGGGACATCAAGGTGATGTTGGCGGCGGCGTTCCTGATTGCACTGGGTTTTGGACTCGTGGCGCCCGTGCTTCCCCAGTTCGCAACCACGTTCGACGTCGGGGCAACGGCAGCCGCGGTGATCGTCAGCATTTTCGCCTTCATGCGTTTGGTGTTCGCTCCCGCCGGGGGCGCCCTGATGGGCCGCTTCGGCGAGCGTCCTGTGTACATCGCAGGGTTGCTGATAGTGGCGGCGTCGACGGCGGCGTGCGCTTTCGCGCAGAGCTATTGGCAGCTGCTGGTCTTCCGGGGACTTGGCGGAGCCGGTTCTGTCATGTTCACGGTTGCAGCCATGGGCCTGTTGATCAGGCTCGCCCCTCCGGAAAGCCGCGGGCGGGTCTCCGGCGCGTATGCCTCGGCCTTCCTGATCGGCAGCGTCCTGGGCCCGGTGGTCGGCGGACTGCTGGCCGGGTTCGGGTTGCGCGTACCGTTCCTCGCGTACGCGGCAGCCTTGGTCCTGGCGGCTTTGGTTGTCCGCACGCAGCTGACGGGAAGTTCAGGGGCAGCGAAGCAAGGCAGTGCGGCGGGGCCGGCAATGCGCATGAAGGATGCCTTGGGCGATTCTGCCTACCGGGCCGCTCTGTTCTCCAGTTTCGGCAACGGCTGGGCTACCCTCGGGGTGCGCATGGCCACGGTGCCGTTGTTCGCGGTGGTCGTGCTGGCCGGAGGATCGGCCTCCGCGGGTTGGGCGCTGGCCGTGTTTGCGGGGGGAAACGCCCTGGCGCTGACTTTCTCGGGCCGTATGGCCGACAATTTCGGCCGCAAGCCCATGATGCTGTTGGGCTTGGTGGTCACCGGTCTGGCCACCGCCACCATCGGGTTGACCGGCAACCTTCCCGCGTTCTTCGCGGCGTCTGCCGCGGCCGCCTTCGGCTCCGGCTTGCTAAGCCCGGCCCAGCAGGCCGCCGTCGGGGACATCATCGGTCGTGGCCGATCCGGTGGCAAGGTGCTGGCGGTCTTCCAGATGGCTTCGGACGCCGGAGCTATCGTGGGCCCCGTCCTGGTTGGCCTCCTGGCGGACGGACTTGGCTACGGCTGGGCGTTCGGCGCCACCGGCGGCATCCTCCTGCTGGCCGCGGTCGGCTGGTCCGTGGCCCGCGAGCCGATGCCCCGCGCCCCGGAACCCGTCGGCTCACCCAACTGACTAGCAGTTGATGTCGTTTTCAGGCCTGAAAACGACATCAACTGCGAGTTAGTTGGGCTGGAGGCGGCTAGTTGAGCAGCGCGTCGACGAAGGCTTCGGGCTCGAAGGGCGCGAGGTCGTCCGGGCCCTCGCCGAGGCCGACCAGCTTGACCGGAACGCCGAGGGCCCGTTGGATCGCGACGACGATCCCGCCCTTCGCGGTGCCGTCGAGCTTCGTGAGCACGATTCCCGTGATGTTGACTACCTCGGAAAAGACCTTGGCCTGGTTCAGTCCGTTCTGGCCGGTGGTCGCGTCCAGTACCAGAAGGACTTCGTCCACTTCGGCCAGCTTCTCGATGACGCGCTTGACCTTGCTGAGCTCGTCCATGAGGCCGACCTTGTTCTGCAAGCGACCGGCGGTGTCGATCATCACGACGTCGACTTCCTGCTCGATGCCGGACTTGACGGCTTCGTAGGCGACGGAGGCCGGGTCCGCGCCGACGACGTGCGACCTGACGGTTGCGACGCCGACCCGCTGGCCCCACGTGGCGAGCTGCTCCGCGGCCGCGGCGCGGAAGGTATCCGCTGCGCCCAGCAGGACGTCCTTGTCTTCGGCCACGAGAACACGCGCCAGCTTGCCGACGGTGGTGGTCTTGCCCACCCCGTTGACGCCGACGACGATCATGATGGCCGGGTGGGCTCCCTTGCGTTCCACGTTCAAACTGCGGTCCATCGTGGGGTCCACCAACTTGATGAGTTCCTCGCGCAGGAGGGCCTTGACGTCCTCCGGGCTGCGTGTGCCCTGGACCTTGACCCGTGCACGGAGGGCATCGACCAGCTGCATGGTGGGCTCGGTGCCGAGGTCGGCGAGGAGCAGTGTTTCTTCGACTTCGTCCCAGACGTTTTCGTCGATCTTGTCGCTCGACAGCAGGGCCAGGAGACCCTTGCCGAGAATGCTGTTGGATTTGACCAGTCGCGCGCGAAGCCGGTTGAGGCGGCCCTCGACAGGCGCGGGGGTCTCCACCTGGATAAGCTCCAGGCCGGCTGCGTCGTCCGGAACGTCGGTCCCTGGTACGGCAAGGTCGGCAGGTTCGAGGACGGGAGCGGGCGCCGTGCGGTCCGGCGCGGCCCCGGGGGCGTCGTCGACGATCGTTCCGCCGCCTGCCGCCGCCTTGTCAGCGGGGTCGTTGGCGTCGCGCGTTCCAGCGTAAGTCGAGGAGGACTTCCGCGCCTTGAGCAGGACAGGAATCAGCCCTCCGACCACCACGATGGCAGCGACAATGGACAAAATAATGGGGAGGAGATCGTTCACTCCCCTAGCTTCTCACAAAGCTAGACCTCGGCACCGAGCCTCTGGCTGATGACGGTGGACACGCCGTCGCCCCGCATTGTCACTCCGTAGAGGGCGTCCGCGACTTCCATGGTCCGCTTCTGGTGCGTAATGACAATCAATTGGCTGGACTCCCGCAGCTCTTCGAAAATCGTGATGAGCCTGCCCAGGTTCGTGTCGTCCAGTGCGGCTTCCACTTCGTCCATGACGTAGAAAGGCGAAGGCCGCGCCTTGAAAATTGCCACGAGCAAGGCGACGGCTGTCAGCGACCGTTCGCCGCCGGAAAGCAGGGACAATCGCTTGATCTTCTTGCCCGCGGGCCGTGCCTCCACCTCGATGCCGGTGGTCAGCATGTCGTCGGGGTCCGTCAGCACCAATTTGCCTTCCCCGCCGGGGAAGAGCCGGGCAAAGACGTGGTCGAACTGCTTGGAGGTATCGGCGAAGGCCTCGGCGAAGACCTGCTGGACGCGGTTGTCCACTTCCTTGATGATGTCCAGGAGGTCTTTGCGGCTCGACTTGAGGTCTTCCAACTGCGTGCTCAGGAATTGGTGCCGTTCCTCGAGTGCCGCAAATTCCTCAAGCGCCAACGGGTTCACCTTGCCAAGGGCTGCGAGGTCCCGTTCGGCCCTGCGGAGCCGTTTCTCCTGCTCGGCACGGACAAAGGGAACACCCTCCACGATGGCGTTCCCGTCCTCGTCCACGGGCGCCCGGAGTTCGGCCCACTTGTCGACCGAAGCCGCCGGCACGGGAACCGGCTGCTCCGGACCGAAATCGGCCACGAGTTGTTCCGCTGACAGGCCGAGCTCCTCAATGGCGCGCGTTTCCAAAGCTTCAATCCGGAGCCTTTGCTGGGCCCGGGCGAGTTCGTCGCGGTGGACCGAATCCGTCAGCCCGGCCAGTTCCTGGGCCAATTTCTCGTTGCTGCTCCGGACATCAACGAGTTCCTTTTCGAGCTGCTCCCGGACGCCCTCGGCGACATCGCGGTCGCGGGCTGCCAGGTCCACTGAAACGTCAACGAACCGTATGGCCTGTTCGACGGCGGAAGCGACGGCAGAGGCCCGCTCGGCTTGCGCTTTGCGGCGCATTGCCCGGCGCGCCGCCTCCTCGCGAGCCCGCCGTTCGCTCGCTGCAGCCCGTTCGAGGGATGCAGCCCGGTTGCTGGTTGCGGCCAGCTGTTCCTCGGCGCTCCGCAACCCGAGCCTGACTTCCATCTCACGGGCCCGGGCATCACTGGCGGCCCTGGCCAAGGCATCGCGGTGCTCCGTGGAAGGCTCTTCCTCCTGCGGGGCCTCTTGTGCCGCGGCCAGCCGCTCGGCCGCAAGCTCAAGGGATTCCTCTGCCACGGCGATGTTCAGTTCGGCCTTGGCCAGGGACTCGGCCATTCGATCGCGTTCCGCGACGGCGCTGCGTAATTGGGAATTCAAATGGCCAAGCCGTTCCGCGACGGCAGCCAGGCGGGCATCCGAATCGTGAAGTTTGTCGAGCGCCGCGTTCGCACGTTCCTGGGCATCGGCACGGCGGGCTTCGGCTCCAGCCAGGGCGAACCTGCCCCGTTCAAGACGGGTGGTGAGCTCCAGGAGCCGGGTGTCGGCGTCGTCCACTGCGGCCTGGACCTCAAGAAGGGACGGCGCCGTGGCCGATCCGCCGTCCACCGTCAGGGCCCTGAAGACGTCGCCTTCGAGGGTCACCGCGGTAAGCTCCGGGTTGCCGGCAATGAGGCTTGCCGCCGCGCGCAAGTCCTCGACGACGGCGGTGCGCGCCAGGAGGGTCAGCGCACCAACCGCTTCCGTAGCGTCCGTCGCCACCAGCTCGGCGGCCCAGCGCACACCGTCGGGCAGCGTCGGCAATTCCTGCTGGCCGGACCCTGTATCCGCGGCGCTTACCGCGCCTGCCACCAAAAGCGACGCACGCCCGGCGTCGGCGTCCTTCAACAGCTGCATCGCGGCGACGGCCCCCGGGCCGTCGGCCACCACGACCGCGTCCGAAGCACTGCCAAGCGCTGCGGCAACGGCGGTCTCGTACCCGGGCTCCACCGTCACGAGGGAAGCAAGCGAACCCAGGATGCCGGGGTGGTCCGAGGACAGAAGACGCGAAGAGCCATCCTTGCGGTTGAGGCCAAGCTGCAGTGCATCACGGCGGGCGGTGAGCGCATCGCGTTCGCGGACTTCGTCGCGCTCGGCAGCTTTCAACGCTTCGATCTCGGCGTTGATTTCGTCAAGAAGGGCGCTTGCGTCCTCGTATTCGGCGTCGAGGCTTTCTTCGCCGTCTTCAACGCCGGCCACTTGGGACTCAAGGGCCGTGAACTCGCTTTGCGCGTGGCGACGCCGCTCTTCACCGGCTGCCAGCGAGTCCCTGAGCCTGCCCCGCTCAGCCTCGGCCGCTTCGGCCCGGGAGCGTGCGGCAGCCAACTGGCCGACGAGTTTCGCGAGGCCCTCACGGCGATCGGCTGCCGCCCGCAGCACTGCTGTCAGGCGTTTGTCCTCGGCCGCGGCCAGGTGCTCGGCTTCCTGTTTGGCTGCCGTGGCCTCGAGGAGCCCCGCTTGCTTCGCCAGGATGTCGTGCTCCAGCTCCGACTGTTCCTGCCGGACCCGGGCTGCCTGCCGGTCCAGGTGGTCCGGGTCGCGGCCTGAATCCGGGGCAACATCGGAGGCACCGAGGAGGCGGCGGCGTTCGGTAGCGAGTGATCCGAGGGCGCGAAGCCGGTCCCTCGCAGCGGACAGCTGGTACCAGTTGTCCCTGGCGGCGTTGAGCCTGGGTGTGGCCTCAGCCGCGAGTTGCTCAAGGCGGATCTGGCGTTGGCGGCCTGCGCCGAGCTCCGATTCGACTACCTCGCGGCGCTCTTTCAACGCGGCTTCGTCGGCCACGTCTTTCTCCAGCGCCCGGGTGAGCTGGACAAGATCATCGGCCAACAGCCTGGATTTCGCGTCGCGGACATCGAACTGCACGGTCTGGGCGCGGCGGGCGACTTCGGCCTGTTTGCCCAGCGGCGTCAGTTGACGGCGGATTTCCGCCGTGAGGTCGCCAAGGCGCTGCAGGTTCGCCTGCATGGCCTCCAGCTTGCGGACGGTCTTTTCCTTGCGACGCCGGTGCTTGAGGATGCCGGCGGCTTCCTCAATGAATCCCCTGCGGTCCTCGGGTGTGGCGTGCAGGACACGGTCCAGCTGCCCCTGCCCCACGATCACATGCATTTCCCGGCCGAGCCCTGAATCGGAGAGCAGTTCCTGGATGTCCAGGAGGCGGCATGGCGCGCCGTTGATGGCGTACTCGGAGCCGCCGGTCCGGAACAGTGTGCGGGAAATGGTGACTTCGCTGTATTCGATCGGCAGGGCGCCGTCGGCGTTGTCGATCGTCAGCGCAACGTGCGCCCTGCCCAGGGGCGGCCGCCCCGAGGTGCCGGCGAAGATGACGTCTTCCATTTTGCCGCCGCGCAAGGTCTTGGCGCCTTGTTCGCCCATGACCCACGCCAGCGCGTCAACCACATTGGACTTGCCCGAACCGTTGGGGCCGACAACGGCGGTGACGCCCGGCTCGAAGTCGAACGTCGTGGCCGACGCGAACGACTTGAATCCCCGGACAGTCAAACTTTTCAGATGCAAGGTGTTTCGGATCACTTTCAATGGCGGCAGTGGCTGCTTTACGGCCTAAATCTACTGCCCGACGGCGGAAATCCGCGGATTTGCGGGGCAAACCCGCGAATCCTTGCTACCAGCGGCCGTTGCGCGGCTTCGGCTGGCAGATCGGGCACGTGTACGAGGAGCGGTTCATGAATTGCTCGCGTTTGATGACACCCGGAAGTCCGGCTGCGGAACAACGCCTGCACGGCTCGCCCGCCCGGCCATAGGCATCCAGGGACCGGGCGAAATATCCCGAAGCTCCGTTGACATTGACGTAGAGCGAATCGAAGCTCGTCCCGCCGGCGGCGAGGGCGTCGCTCATGACGTCCTTGGCGGCGTCGACGAGCCTCAGCGCATCGGCCCGCTTGAGGGTATCTGTCGGCTTGGCGTAGTGGAGCCTGGCCCGCCAGAGGGATTCATCGGCGTAGATGTTGCCTATACCGGAGATGACACCCTGGTCCAACAAGGCCCGCTTGAGCCCGGTCTTGCGGGATTTGACCTTGCGGTAGAAGTCGTCAAAGGAAAAGTGCGGATCCAAAGGATCGCGGGCGATGTGCGAGGCTTCTTCGGCAATTTCCGGAAGGGGCGTCTCGCCCTGGCCGCCGGGACCGCCGTCGGGCGTCGGTACAAGCGAGGTGACAAAGAGTCCGCCGAAGATCCGCTGGTCCACAAACCGCAGCTGCTCAGGCATGCCGTCCGCACTGCTGAGGCGGAGGCGGACTTTGAGGTGCTTCTCATCGGGAACCCCGGGATCCTGCATGAGGAGCTGCCCGCTCATGCCGAGGTGCGCCATCAGCGCGACTCCGGGGAGCGCTTCGGGGGTACTTGCTGTGCCGCCGGGTTCCTCGGTCCGCAGGGGCATCCACAGGAACTTGCCGCGGCGGACGACGTCCAAAACCGTGGAGTTCTCAAGGTTGCCGATAAAGTCTTCCGTGCCCAACGCGTGGCGGCGGATGGAGCGGGGGTCCAGGACCTCCACCGCAGTGATGGTCCGGCCGCGCACCCAACGTGCCAGGCCGCGGCGGACCACTTCGACTTCGGGCAGTTCCGGCATGTGGAATCAGGCGCTGTGCGCAGGATCAGCCGGAGCGTCGGCTTTGCTGTTCAGCGTGACCTTGCTGTTCAGCGTGCGCCACGCGTCTGCGGCGGCTTCCTGCTCGGCTTCCTTCTTGGAGTGGCCGGCGCCTTTGCCGTAGGCGGTGCCGCCGATCTGGAGGACGGCTTCGAAGGTGCGGGCGTGGTCCGGACCGGAGCCTTCGACGGCATAGTAGATGGACCCGAGCTGACGGCTGGCGGCAAGCTCCTGCATGCTGGTCTTCCAGTCGGTGCCGGCCCCAAGGGCCGCGGCGTCCTTGAGCAAGGGACCAACGAGCCGCATGACGAGCTGCCGGGCGGTCTCAATGTCGTTGGAAAGATAGGTGGCGCCGATGAGCGCTTCCATGGTGTCGGCAAGAATTGACGATTTGTTCTTACCGTCGGTGAGCCTCTCGCCCTGCCCGAGGTAGATGAATTCGCCGATGCCGAGATCCCGGCCGATACCTGCGAGGGCGCGGGTGCTGACGACGGCGGAGCGTCGCTTCGCCAGTTCGCCTTCCGGGAGTGCAGGGTTGTCGCGGTACAGCGAATCGGTCACGGAAAAGCCCAGGATGGAGTCGCCCAGGAATTCGAGGCGCTCATTGGTGGGAATCCCGCCGTTTTCATACGCGTATGAACGATGTGTCAGAGCAAGACGAAGCGTCTCGGCGTCAATGGAGACACCGAGACGCTTCAGAAGCTCTTCAGTTGAAGACATCCTTGTCAGCCTTGTGGCGGATTTAGACGTCTGCGACCTTGCGGCCCTTGTATTCAAGGAACAGCGCAGTCCCGGCGGAGTCGGTGACGACCTTTGCCTGGTGCGGCAGGCTGTAAACAACCTGGCCGTTTTCGATGGTCTTGACCAAGTTGGGGGCAGTTGCCTTCCACTGGGCACGGCGGGCGCGTGTATTTGCGCGAGACATTTTCCGCTTGGGAACAGCCACGGCTATCTCATTTCTCTTTTAGTCAGCACTTACTAATCAGTTTGCCGGTCGGTCTTAGCCAGTTCAGCTAGGGCAGCCCAGCGAGGATCCAGGTCCTCGTGGTGGTGCCCCGGCTCGTCTTCCAGACGCACTCCGCATATTGAGCAGAGGCCCTGGCAGTCTTCCCGGCACACCGGCTGGAACGGCAGCATGGTTACAACCGCGTCCCGCAACACCGGTTCAAGATCGATTAGATCGTGCTCGACTCGACGTTGCTCTTCATCGTCTTCTTCGTCCGAAAGCTCCACGCCCTCATAGAAGAAAAGTTCTTGCACATTGACCTCAAGGTCATACGCAAGGGGATCCAGGCATCGTCCGCATTCGCCCTTGACTTCAGCGAATACGGTTCCAGATACCAGAATTCCTTCGTGTACGGCCTCAAGCCTCAGGTCGAGCTCGATATCCGAGCCTTCCTGAACGCCAATGAGTGCCACGCCAAGGTCCCTTGGCGCGGGTACATGTTCCGTGAGCGTCCGCATGCTTCCTGGACTACGTCCGAGGTCCTTGACGTCCAGCGTCAAAGGCGAACTTGCATCTCGCTTAATGAGAACTCCTGTAGAACATATGACCGACGTACCATCTTAGCCTGAACGCGTGAACGGACTCAAACCGGGTCAATTGCAACGCGTTCTGCCCGAGGTACCGATCCAGCTTACCCGTTGTGCGGCTACTCCGCAGCCGACCCGCCAGCGAGGAGCCTCCTGAGCACCGATTTGGGCACGAAATCGGAGACATCACCGCCAAGGAGGGAGATTTCCTTGATGAGCGTGGACGACAAGTGCAGGTAGTGGGCCTCCGCCGGAAGGAAGACAGTCTCGACGCCGGACAACTGGCGGTTCATGGTGGCCATGGGAAGTTCGTAGTCAAAATCCGAGGACGAACGCAGGCCCTTCACAATCGCCGAAATTCCCCGGTGCCTGCAGTATTCGGCGAGCAGTCCCTCACCCATGGGCTCCACGATGATCCCCCGCAAGGAAGCCAGTGTCTCCCGGGCCATGTCCATGCGCTCTTCCAGGCTGAAGCGGTACTTCTTGGCGTAGTTGGTGGACACCGCAACGACGACTTCATCGAACAAGCCGGCGGCCCTCGCGATGACTTCCAAATGTCCGTTGTGGATGGGGTCGAAGGAGCCAGGGCACACAGCGCGTCTCATGGTTCGAACCTACCCCATCCGGGGCCGCAGGCACTATGGCGATACCATGGCTGGAACGGCGGGCCGGAGGAGCCGGAAGCCAGCACCCCAGGAAGGCAGCCCCACAGTGACGAGCCCGGCCTCTCTCAGCCAGAACACGTCCGCCGCGCCTTGGCAGCGAGCCGCCAGCGGAGCCAACCTGCTTTCGGCCGACGGCAGCCTCGGAGTGACCATCTTCGAAGAAATGACCACCCTGGCACTGTCCACCGGCGCCATCAACCTGGGCCAGGGATTCCCGGACGAGGACGGCCCCGCGGAGATCAAGGCAGCGGCCCAAGCCGCGATTACGGCGGGAGCCAACCAATACGCGCCCGGCAAAGGCATCCCAGAACTCCGCGAAGCCGTCGCTGCACACCAGGAACGCTTCTACGGACTCACCCCGGACCCGCAGACCGAGGTCATCGTGACCACCGGGGCCACTGAAGCCATCGCCGCGTCACTGCTCGCATTCATCGAACCGGGCGACGAGGTCCTCACCTTCGAGCCCTTCTACGACTCCTACGGCGCCATCATCGGGCTTGCCGGGGCCAAGCACGTGACCGCTCCCCTGCTGGCACCGGAGTTCCTTCCGGACATCGATGCCATGGAATCGGCATTCAGTGAACGCACCAAGGTTGTCCTCCTCAACAACCCGCACAATCCCACGGGCGCGGTCTTCCCTCGCGAGGTGCTGGAACGCGTCGTCGAGCTCGCCCGGAAATACGACGCCGTGATCCTCAGCGACGAAGTCTACGAGCACCTCACCTTCGGCGTGCAGCACCTTCCGATCGCCGGCATCCCCGGAGCGGCCGAGCGAAGCGTCACGATTTCCTCGGCCGGCAAGACCTTCTCTTTCACCGGTTGGAAGATCGGATGGCTCAGCGGACCTGCCCATCTGGTAGCGGCGATCCGCACCGTCAAACAATTCCTCAGCTACAGTTCCGGCACCCCCTTCCAAAGTGCGATTGCTGTAGGCCTCGCCTTGCCCGATGAGTTCTACGCCGGCATCGCGTCCGCCCTCCAGCACAAGCGGGACATCCTGGCCGAGGGACTACGGGCCGCCGGCTTCGGCGTCTACACTCCGCAGGGAACATACTTCATCAACGTGGACACCGCGCCCCTCGGTATCAGCGACTCCGTGGACCTGGCACGAAGGCTGCCGGAGCTCGTCGGAGTGGCGGCCATTCCCGTTCCGGTGTTTTGCCACCCGGAAGGCGCGGAGAGGACGCGCAGCCTGCTCCGATTCGCGTTCTGCAAGAAGACCGAAGTACTGGAAGAAGCCGCCGCCAGACTGGCCACCCTGCGGGACAAGCTTTGACCATGTCCGCCGGGCAAATCCACGAGGGGCGGCGTTTCCTCCGGACCACCGGCCAACATGCCGCGATCGAAACCGACACCTTGATCGACGGCGCCTACATCCTGCGCATCGGCGACGCAGAACAATCCCATGTCAATCTCGCGGAACCGGCGGAAATCTTCTACGAGTACCTCCGCAGGATCGGCCATGTGGTGGATCTCGCAGCGCCAGCCGGGCAAGCCATCACCGCCCTGCACCTCGGAGCGGGGGCCTTGACCCTGGCCCGCTACATCGAGGCGACGAGGCCCGGTTCGGAACAGCACGCCGTCGAGCTCGAACGTGAATTGCTCGACTTCGTGCTGCAGAAGTTGCCCATGCCCGACGGCACCCGTTTGGAGACCCATATCGGCGACGCGCGGGAAGCCCTCGCCGAGCTGCCCGCGGAACTCGAGTTCGACGTCGTGATCCTGGACATCTTCTCCGGTCCGGAGGCTCCTGCGCATATCGCCTGCCAGGAGTTCTACGAAGAGGCCGCGGCGCGGCTCCGGCCCGAGGGAGTGCTCATCGTCAACGTCGGCGACGAAGCGGCCCTGACCCTGGTACGCAGCCAGGTCGCCGCGATGCGCAGGGCGCTGCCCGACGTTGCTGCGTTCGCCGAAAGCGGCATGTTCGCCGGCCGCTACCCCGGCAACATCATCCTGGTGGGAACGCGCCGGCCCTGGCCCGCCGAGTGGACAGCGGAACTCCTGGCCCGGGGGCCGCACCCGGCAGCCGTGCTGAGCGGAGTGGAGTTGGACCGGATTTCCAGCTAGCGCCGCCTATCGGGCCAGCGACGGACCTGTGGGCACTGCGCTAGACGGGTTCGGCGAACCAGAGCTTGGTTTCGCCGTACTTCTTGTCGGCAAACCGTTCCAAGGTGTCCGGCCAGTCCGGTTCCGGAGACCGTGAGGAACGCTCGACGACGACCACCGCACCTTCATCAAGGTGGAAGGCGAGCTTGGCGAGGACTGCCTTCAGGGAAGGTTCATCCAAGGGATAGGGCGGATCCAGGAACACGAGGTCCCAGAGGACGTCATCCGCCGCGCGTTCCAGGAAGGACTCCACTTTGGAACGGGTGACGGAGACAATCCTGCGTCCCAGGACCTGGTTGGCCATGTTTGCGTTCCGCTGGCAGACCTCGGAGGCGCGTGCATCAGATTCCACGAGTTCGGCAGAGCGCGCGCCCCGGCTGGCACTTTCGATGCCGAGCGAACCCGAACCCGCATAAAGATCCAGAACCCGGGCATCGTCGATGGCGTCGAGCGCCTCGAGCCGCGAGAACAAGGCTTCCTTGACGCGGTCCGTCGTGGGCCTGGTGGCGTTTCCGGGGACGCTGACCAGCGGGTTGCCACCGACCACGCCGGCAATGATCCTGCTCATCGGCCAACCCCTGGGGCTGCGCACACCGCGGTGCCTTCCGGAATGGACTCCTTAGCCGCGTTCAAGGAACGCCTCCTTTTCGGGGTTCAGATATTCGTCAATTGCGGCGGCCAGGGCCTGCTGGCCCTCGAGCCCGGGATCGTTGGCAACGAGCCCCTGGGCATCCGTGCGGGCGCGGGCGATCACGTCCTCATGCTCCAGGACCCGCAACAGTTTAAGCGTGGAGCGCCCGCCGGATTGCGAGGCGCCGAGGATGTCTCCCTCGCGCCGCAGCTTGAGGTCTTCCTGGGAAAGTTCGAAGCCGTCGGTAGTGGACGCTACGGCGTCAAGGCGCCTGCGGCTGGGGTGGCCGGGTTCGAGCGTCGTGACCAGCAGGCATGTGCCCGGAAGACCGCCGCGGCCCACCCTCCCGCGGAGCTGGTGGAGTTGGGAAATGCCGAAGCGGTCGGCATCAAGGATCACCATCAGCGTGGCGTTGTGGACGTCCACGCCCACCTCGATGACGGTGGTGGACACCAGCAACTGGGTCTGGTTGGCGGTGAACGAGGCCATGGTTTCGGACTTGAGCGCCGAATCCTGCCGTCCGTGAAGGGGCTCCACCCGGACGCCGCGCAGGACCGGCTCCTGGCCGAGAGTTTCGACGACGGCGGTCACCGAAGCGAGCTCGCGCGCCGGGCCTTCGTCCGAAAGTCCGGCGTCGCTTGGTTCCGCTTCGCCCGGGCTGAAGTCGCCGTCGTCGTCGTCTCCGATCTTGGGACAAACAACGTACACCTGGTGACCGGCGTCGATTTCTTCCCGCGAGCGTTTCCAGATCCTGGCCGCCCAGCCCGGATTCTCCGCGAGTCCGACGACGTGGGTGGAGATGGGTGCCCGGCCCGCTGGAAGTTCGTCGAGCACGGACGTCTCAAGGTCGCCGAAGACGGTCATGGCAACCGTGCGCGGGATCGGGGTGGCAGTCATCACCAGCAGGTGCGGCGGCCGGTTGGCCTTGGCCCGCAGGGCGTCGCGCTGCTCCACCCCGAAGCGGTGCTGCTCATCCACCACAATCAGGCCGAGGTCCTGGAATGAGGTTTTGTCGCTCAACAGTGCGTGGGTGCCGATCACGATGCCGGCGTTGCCCGAGGCCGCGTCCAGCATGGCCTGCTTACGGGCAGCCGTCGGCATGGAGCCAGTCAGCAAGGCGACCTGGACCGACCCGGGGCCGCTCCCCGCCCCGCCGTCCAACGATCCGGCGCCACCCAGCATCCCGGCGCCACCGAACAACCCGTCGCGCGCCAGCGGGCCCAGGGTCCTCCGAATGGAATCGAAGTGCTGGGCCGCGAGGACCTCCGTGGGTGCCAGCAGTGCAGCCTGTCCGCCGGCGTCCACCACTTGCAGCATGGCCCGCAAGGCCACGATCGTTTTTCCGGAACCGACCTCGCCCTGCAGCAGGCGGTTCATGGGCGAGTCCTGTGCCAGCTCGTGGGAAAGCGTCTTTCCCACGGCGGCCTGGCCGGCAGTCAGCGTGAACGGAAGCTGCCGGTCGAAGGCGGCAAGGAGCCCTTCGGGCAACGGCCGCCGGGCGGTGGCCTCCTCGGCAGCCAACTGGGCCCGGCGCCGCGCCAGCGCAGCCTGCAGAACGAGTGCCTCTTGGTAGCGGAAACGGTCACGGGCGCGCTGCCAGTCCGCTGCCGTTTCCGGGGAATGGATCAGCCGGTACGCCTCCCCCACCGCCAGGAACTTCTCCCGGGACGCGATTTCGGCAGGCAGCGGATCCTCGATGCCGTCCACGTCGATGGTGTCCAGCAGCGTCGTGATGACCTTGTGGATGGACCAACTGGTGAGTTTCGCGGTGGCTGGATAAACGGGAATGGGCATGGCAGCCAGCTTTTCCGGATCGACGGAACCGCCCAGCTCCGGGTCCTCGTCGAGGAGCATGAAGTCCGGATTGGTCATGCCCAGGGATCCGCCGTAGCGGCTCACCTTGCCTGAGAACATCACGCGGCGCCCCGGCTGCAGCTCGCTGCGGGCGCGGAAGCCGTTGAAGAAACTGATCTTCAATGTTCCGGGGACCTGTTCGCCGCTGGCCTCGTCCGTGACCACGACGTCCGTCAACGATCCCCGGCGTGCCCGCATTTGCCGGGTTGAGTTGGACAGAACCCTGGCAATGAGGGTGGCCTCTTCATCCAACGGCAGTTTACTGATGGGCGTCAGTTCCCCACGGTTCAAGTAACGGCGGGGAAAGTAGTTCAGCAGCTCCCCGACAGTGTCCAGGCCAAGGTGCTTCCCGATGACGGACGCGGAGCGTTTGCCGATCCGCCGCTCGAGGGGAAGGTGGAGCTCAGTATTCATGCCCGTGCTGGCCCGCCGGAAGCCCTGGGTCGCGCGGCATCGAGAGCTGGCTGACGGAGATGTCGGTGGGGTCGCCGAGTGAGCGGATGACGGCCACAGCGGCTTCAGCGTCCGGAACGTGAACGTGCACGCGCCAGCGGTAGCTGGCTTCCGCAGCGTCCTCATCGTCATCGTCGTCGTCCCCGGCACCGTTCGATCCCGACGGGTTGCTCGCGCTGCCCACTTGGCTCATGATGACGGAGTCGCCGAGTTCGTCCAATCGCTGACGGAGCGTGGCAGCGGACAATGGTGAAAGGCTGATGGTGCACATGACTTCGACGCCGTCGTCGGCAGGCATCCCGGCGTGGATATGCGGATCCTGCAGGTCATAGCCGTGCAGCCCGTCCAGGAGCTCATCCTGGAGTTCCTCGCCGAGCACGGCCGAACGGAGGCAGTCCAGGATCAGCAACATGCCCACCCCGCCCGCGTCCACTACCCGGGCGGCGTGCAGCGTGGCGAGTTGGTCCTCGGTTTGCACCACCGCATCCAGCGCGGCGTTGACGGCGGCGTCGAGGGCCAGGCCGAGCGCCTGGTTGCTGTCATCCCCGTTGTGCGCGGTATCGCACTCGCCGGCTGCCCTCGCGGCAGCTTCGAGGACGGAAAGCATGGTGCCCGGTACAGGCTCGCTCAAGGCCGACCAAGCCCGGATCTGGGCCCGGTTCAAGGCGGCGGCAAGCAGCGGCGCACTAAGGCGCGTGTGCCCTGCCAGCGGCTCGGCCAGTGCGCACAAGAAGACGGCAAAGAGTGTCCCGGAGTTCCCCCGGGCCTGTTCCATGGCCGCCCGCCCCGCCGCGGCCAGAACGACGCCGACGTCGTTGACCGGCTCGTCCGCGGTGGAACGATCAGAGAAAGCTGCGGCAGCGGCACGGACGGTGAGGTAGAGGTTGGTTCCGGTGTCGCCATCTGCCACCGGGAAGATGTTGATGGCGTTGAGACGGTCGCTGTGGTTCCCGAGCGTCGTCTCAGCTTTGCCAAGCCACCGCTTCATGGCGTGCGTATTGGCGGCAATCTTAGTCTGCAAAGTGATCCCATCCCGCGGTGTCAGCGGGCATTCCCGCTATCCGGACGCCGCTGTGCTGTCCTTCGGCAACGGCCTGGATCGAGCCTATCGCAGTGAAGCCGGAAGGTAGCTGAACATTTGCTGGAAATGTCGCCAGCAGTCCATGGTCCTCTCCGCCACCCAGGACCCATTCCATGGGATCGAGGCCAAGGGGAGCCGAGGCGGCTTCCAAGGGAGTGGCGAGGGCCTTGAGCGCGATGGGGTCGAGGTCGAGGACGACGCCGCTGGCTACGGCGAGGCGGCCGGCGTCGCGCAGGAGCCCGTCCGAGACATCCATCATGGCGGTTGCGCCTGCCTTGGCACCCAGCGGTCCTGCGGCGAGGGGCGGCTGCGGCCGGCACTGGCTGTCCATGAGTGCGCGCTGGGCAGCGTTCAGCTGGCCCACGGGTATGGTGCTTTCGAGGAGGGCAAGTCCCGCGGCAGCTCGTCCAACAGTTCCGGCAAGGGCCAGGGTGTCACCGGGACGGGCCCCGGAGCGGAGGACGGCGGGCAGCCCATGCATCGTCCCGACGACGGCAACGGTCACCGCGATTTCGCGGCCACGGCCGAGGTCTCCCCCGGCGACTGAACAATCGGGTGCCCCCAGTCCGACGATGCCGGCCGTCAGGCCATCGGCGAAGTCCTCGACCCACAGGACCGGAGTTCCGGGCGGCATGGTCAGGCTGACGACGAGGGATACGGCAGTGCCGCCCATCGCGTTGATGTCGCTGAGATTCTGTGCCGCCGACTTCCAGCCGACGTCATACCCGGTGGTCCGGTATCCGTTGTTCCATTCCAGCCGGAAGTCCTGGTCCTGGGTCTGGGTGTCGATGGAAATCAGGGTCCGGCCATCCGGGGCAGCGACGACGGCGGCGTCGTCGCCCGGCCCGAGCAGCACGCTGCTGCTGTGCTTCAGGCGCGGAAAGATGCGTGCGAGGAGCTCCCCTTCGGAGAGCTCACCGACAGTCTGTTGTTCTATGGACACAGCTCTACGCTATCGCGAACCGCCGACATCAAAGGGCTGTCCGTTGGCGCCCGTTGCTCCGATCCTCGGTTTGCCGCAGCCGCGATAGGCTTGATCAATGCAACAAACGAAAGCCGCTGTGTACGTTCGCGTCCTCTGTTCATTGACAGCCGCGGCGGTTTCGGTCCTCAGCCTTGCAGCCTGCTCCCCCGTGGTCGACGTCCAGCCCGCGGCCGATGCCGCGAATGCCGCCTGCGCGCCCATGATGGTGGCGCTCCCGGACACGATCGGCGATGCCGCGCTGCGGAAGACCAATAGCCAGGCCACGGCGGCATGGGGCGACCCGTCGGTGCTGATTCTGCGTTGCGGGGTCAATGTGCCCGGCCCCACCACGGACCGCTGCGTCACCGTGAACGACGTCGACTGGGTCATCAAGGAAGGCAACCCGGCATGGACCCTGACCACCTATGGTCGCGAGCCCGCCACGGAGATCCTCATGGACCCGAACAAGATCAGCTCCGCCACGGTCCTTGCGGACCTTGCACCGGCGGCGTCGAAGATCAAGGCCGTCCGCAAGTGCGTCGGCCAGCCTGAGCTGCTGCAGAACCTGCCCACCGGCGCCCCCGGCAAGTAGCAGGCGTGCCGCAGCAGGCTGTCAGCGACAGCCTTCTGTCAGCGCAGGCCGGTTTTGCGGTTGAGCGCCAGGTAGATGAGCTCGTCGATCAACTCGGCGTAGCCAAGCCCGGAGGCCGCCCACATTTGCGGATACATGCTCTTCGGGGTGAATCCGGGCATCGTATTGATTTCGTTGATGATGAGTTCGCCGTCCGGCGTGTAGAAAAAGTCCACGCGGCTGAGGCCTTCTGCACCGACAGCGTCGAAGGCAGCCGCAGCGAGTTCACGGACGCGTGCAATGGCCTCGGCGGGAATATCGGCCGGGCAGCTCAGGGCTGCGGCGCCGTCCTCCACATATTTGGCGTTGAAGTCGTAGAACTCGTGTTCGCCTGGAGCTACGGCGATCTCCCCGGGCATGGAGGTTCGCGGGACCGCGGTGCCTCGTCCTTCCAGGACGGCGCACTCGATTTCGCGGCCCACAATGCCGGCCTCGATCACGAGCTTGAGGTCGTGCCTCCGTGCCTCGTCGATGGCGGCATCCAATCCGTCCATCGAGTCAACCTTGGAGATCCCCATCGAGGAACCGGCCCGGGCGGGCTTCACGAACACGGGAAAGCCGAGGCGGTCAACACGCTTGCGCACGGCTTCGGCGTCGTTGATCCAATCACGGTCAGTGACTGCGACATACGGTCCCACCGTAAGGCCGGCGGCCTCGAAAACGACCTTCATGAAATGCTTGTCCATGCCGACGGCGGATGCCAGCACTCCGGCTCCCACATAGCGGGTGTCGGAAAGCTCCAAAAGACCCTGGATGGTGCCGTCCTCGCCCCAGGGCCCGTGCAGGAGCGGAAACACGACGTCCACGGAACCAAGTTCCTCAGGCACTGCGTTCGGCGCCGTGACGATCAATTGGTGGGCTCCACCCACCTCGGCGAGGGTGACGGTCTTCCCCGAAGGAGGCACCTCAGGCAAGGCCGTTGCGCTCAGCGACCACTGGCTGATGTCAGCGGAGGGGATCACCCACTGGCCCGACTTGGCAATCCCGATGGGGACGACGTCGTACTTGTCTTTGTCGATGGCGCCCATGACGCCGGCCGCCGTCACGCAACTGACTGCGTGTTCGCTGGACCGACCGCCAAAGAGCACGGCGACGCGGGGCCGCCGGTGAGCGGCCGGCATCGCCGACTCGGCAGTTCCGGTGGACTCGGCAGTTCCGGTGGAAGCGGCAGTCTCGGCAGTTCCGGCAGACAGGGATTCTTCGGTCACA
Organism: Arthrobacter bambusae; assembly: GCF_022606295.1. Classification (GTDB taxonomy): domain Bacteria; phylum Actinomycetota; class Actinomycetes; order Actinomycetales; family Micrococcaceae; genus Arthrobacter; species Arthrobacter bambusae_A. The sequence continues at coordinate 176,875 of NZ_JAHHZS010000003.1, read as the reverse complement.
GTCAGTAATCGCCTTCGGACTTCAGGGAGCGGGCCAGGAGTCTGGGCCCAAGTTCATCAACGGACAGTTTGCCTTCGAGGACGGCTACCACGGCCGCGGTGATCGGCATGTCGACGCCGAGTTTTCCAGCTAGTTCGTAGACAGCGTACCCGGATTTGATGCCTTCCGCCGTCTGGGTCATGCGCTCGGTGACCTGTTCCAGCGTCAAACCTTCGCCGAGCAAGCGTCCTGCCGTATGGTTCCTGGACAAGGGCGAAGAGCAGGTGGCAACCAGGTCTCCGAGCCCGGCGAGGCCAGCAATGGTGCGTGCCTCGCCACCGAGGGCAAGCGCCAACCGGGAGGTTTCCGCAAGGCCGCGAGTGATCACGGACGCCTTGGTATTGTCGCCCATTTGCTTGCCTTCGCAGATGCCGACGGCGAGGGCGATCACGTTTTTCACGATTCCCCCGATTTCGACGCCGATCACGTCGTTGCTCGTGTAGGGGCGGAAGTACGGCGCGGTGCAGTAGAGCGCGAATGATGCAGCCGTTGCTTCGTCGCTGCATGCCACCACGGAGGCCGTGGGTTCCCGGCGCGCGATCTCCATTGCCAGGTTGGGGCCTGAAACGACGGCGACCCGTTCCTGCGGAATGTCGAGTTCCTCGGAAATCACTTGGCTCATGCGGGAATCGGTACCGAGTTCAAGGCCCTTCATGAGGGAAACGACCACGGCGCCGGGAGCCACGAGTGGTTTCCATTTGCGCAGTTGAAGCCGAAGCGACTGCGCCGGCACGGCCAGAATCACGAGCCCGGCGCCCGCAAGGACCTCGGCCACATCCGTGGAGGCCGTGATGGAATCGGGCAGCGCAATGTCCTTCAAGTACTGGGCGTTACGGTGCTCCGTGTTGATCTGGGCAACCACTTCGTCCCGCCGGCCCCAAATCCGGATGATCCGCTCCGCACCGGTGGCTATCGCAGCATCCGCCAGGACTTTCGCGAACGTGGTACCCCAGGATCCCGCGCCAAGCACGGCGACAACACCGTTATCGCCTATGAGTTCTTCCCCGGAGGTCACTTCTGTCCGTCCGTGCCATCGGCGCCCGAGGTTCCTTCAGTCGCTTGGAAGCGACCGTGCTTCGACTGGTTGTGGGCGGCAGGGTCCCAGCGTTCCTTGGGCGGTTCTTCCCCGCGCAAGGTTGCAAGGAGCTCCGTGATGGCGTCCATGACGACGTCCGTAGCCTCAACCAGGGTGGCCCGATCCAGCGGTCGGCCTTCGAAAGCGCTGAGATCAACCGGATCGCCGACCAGGATGCGGGAAGTCTTCCGTGGGAAGACATGCAGGCGCTTGGCGTAACGGGGGAACACCTCTTGGGCACCCCAATGGGCGATGGGAACCACGGGAGCACCGGTCTGGAGCGCCAGGCGCGCCGCTCCCGTGTGACCCTTCATCGGCCACAAATCAGGATCGCGCGTCAGCGTGCCCTCAGGGTAAATGATGATGGCACCGCCGGCATCCACCACTTCCTGGGCGGCTTGCAACGAACGGTTCGCCCCCGCCGTCGAGCGCTCCACGGGTATCTGGTTCGCAGCGCGCAAAAGGCTACCCAGGACGGGGACCTTGAAGAGGCCGGATTTCGCGAGGAAATGCGGTGGACGCTTCATGTTGTAGAGCATGTGCCCCACCACAATCGGGTCGATTTCGGTGCAGTGGTTCGGGGCCGCAATGAAGCCACCCGCGGGGAGCTTTTCGGTCCCCTCCCACTTCTTTGCCATGAGGATGTTCATGAGCGGTCGCGCAACTCCCGCAAGAACAGCGAACATGGCACGGCTCTGGGCCGATTCCTTCAAGGTATCCCCCGTTACTTGGATTCGGTGAGGTCGAAATCGGCGCCCAGCCCGGCAAGTTTTTCAGTGAAACGCTCGTAGCCGCGGTTGATGATGTCGATCCCGGTCACCCTGGACGTACCGGTCGCGGCAAGCGCCGCAATAAGGTGGCTGAATCCGCCACGGAGGTCGGGAATGTCAATGTCGGTGCCCCGCAGCGGAGTAGGTCCCGAGACGACGGCGGAATGCAGGAAATTGCGCTGGCCGAAGCGGCATGGCACGCTTCCAAGGCATTCGCGGTGGACCTGGATGGTTGCGCCCATGCGGGTCAGCGCGTCGGTGAAGCCGAAACGGTTCTCGTACACGGTTTCGTGGACGATCGATACGCCTTCAGCCTGCGTCAAGGCGACCACGAGTGGTTGTTGCCAATCGGTCATGAAGCCCGGGTGCACGTCCGTTTCAAGGACGAGGGGGCTCAGCTTTCCGCCGGGGTGGTAGAAACGGATGCCGTCCTCGCGGATGTCCATGCCGCCGCCCACCTTGCGGTAGGTGTTGAGGAAAGTCATCATGTCCCGCTGGGAAGCACCTTCAACAAAGATGTCTCCACGCGTCACCAAGGCGGCGGAAGCCCACGACGCCGATTCATTGCGGTCTGCCAGGGCGCGGTGGTCGTAGCCGCCCAGGTCGCGGACGCCCTCGATCCGGATGGTGCGATCGGTCTGGACGCTGATGATGGCGCCCATCTTCTGGAGCACCGCGATGAGGTCGATGATTTCCGGTTCGGTGGCGGCACCGCTGAGTTCGGTGATGCCCTCTGCCCGCGTGGCGCTCAGCAGGACTTGCTCCGTAGCTCCCACCGACGGGTACGGGAGGGAGATCTTCGCGCCATGGAGGCCCTTGGGAGCGGAGATGTGGATGCCGCCCGGGCGCTTTTCGACGACGGCGCCAAACTGGCGGAGCACGTTCAAGTGGTAGTCGATCGGCCGGTCGCCGATCTTGCAGCCGCCGAGATCGGGAATGAATGCTTCGCCGATGGCATGGATCAACGGACCGCACAGCAGGATCGGGATGCGGGAGTCGCCGGCGTGTGCGTCGATAGCGGTGCTGGACGCAGTCTTCGCATTCTTGGGGTCCAGAGTGAGATCGCCGGTGACGGGATCCTTCTGGACAGTCACGCCATGAAGCTGCAACAGGCTGGTGACGACCTCCACGTCCTTGATCTCCGGAACGTTCCTCAACACCGAGGGTTCATTGCCGAGGAGGGAAGCCACCATGGCCTTGGGAACAAGGTTCTTGGCACCTCTGACGGTGACGCGGCCGGTCAAGGGGACGCCGCCGCGGATTGTCAGAACACTACTCATCTATACCGGTTTCCTCACGAGTTGATGCCCCCACACTTACGAAGGCTCCAGCTAAGCATAAAAGCTGACGTTACCGATTCGAAATGGAGGGGCGTGGCGAAGGCGGGTTTGCTGGTGCTGAAGGGGACGGAATCGGCATTGCATGGCGGACTTTTCCACATACGACGACGGCGGGCTGGCCTTTCCGCGACGCGGGGTCACTTAGGGCCCATGCTGCCGCGCGGCATGGGCCCTAAGTGACCCCGCGTTCGTGCCCGGCGAACCGGAGTGCCACGCACACGAAAAGGACCGGCGCACCCGTTCCTTCGGGTGCGCCGGTCCTTTCACGGCGCAGAAGCTCGTTGATGCGAGCTACTGGATTCGCGCAGGGAGGGTTTTCGGCTTGAAGGAAGGCCTCGTGGCCTCGTAGGCCGTGATGTCTTCCTCGTGCTGCAGCGTCAGCCCGATGTCATCCAGGCCCTCGAGGAGGCGCCAACGGGTGTAGTCATCGATCTCGAAGGGTGCCACGACGTTACCGCACTCAACCGTCTTGGACACGAGGTCCACCTTGACTTCGGTGCCGGGCGCGTTTTCGAGGACCTTCCAGATGAGCTCGATGTCGTCCTGGGCAAGCTCGGCCGCCAAGAGCCCTTGCTTTCCCGAGTTGCCGCGGAAAATATCCGCGAACCGGGAAGACAATACAGCTTTGAACCCGTAGTCCTTCAATGCCCAGACCGCGTGCTCGCGGGACGAACCGGTACCGAAATCGGGTCCCGCCACAAGCACGGAGCCGGCGTTGAAGGGTTCCTGGTTCAGGATGAAGGACGGGTCTTTGCGCCACGCCGAGAACAGGGCGTCTTCGAAACCGGTACGCGTGATCCGCTTCAGGTAGACCGCTGGAATGATCTGGTCGGTGTCAACATTGCTCTGGCGCAGCGGGACACCGATGCCGGTGTGGGTGGTGAACTTTTCCATGGGGATCCTCCTAGGCGGCGTCGGTGGTGGTGGATGCGGAAACAGAGGCGGGCTCCAGGTCCGAAGGCGAGCTCAGCGTTCCGCGTACTGCCGTGGCTGCGGCGACGACCGGCGAAACCAGGTGGGTGCGGCCGCCCTTGCCCTGGCGTCCTTCGAAGTTGCGGTTCGAGGTGGACGCGCAGCGCTCCCCCGGTTCCAGCTGGTCTGGATTCATGCCCAGGCACATGGAGCAGCCGGCGAAGCGCCATTCAGCGCCGAATTCCTTGAACACCTTGTCCAGGCCCTCGGCTTCGGCTTCCAGGCGGACACGAGCCGAACCGGGAACCACCAGCATCCGGACCTTCGGGTCCTTTTCCCGTCCGCGGATGACGTCGGCCGCGGCACGGAGGTCCTCGATGCGGGAGTTGGTGCAGGAGCCCAGGAAGACCGTGTCCACCCGGATGTCCTTCATGGGCGTGCCGGCTTCGAGACCCATATACTGCAGGGCCCGTTCCGCGGCCAGCTTGGCGTTCTCGTCACCGAAGTCCGCGGGGAAGGGCACGGCTTCGTTGAGCGAAATCCCCTGGCCCGGGTTGGTCCCCCAGGTCACGAACGGCTCCAAGGTATCGGCGTCGAGGTCCACCTCGACATCGAAAGCGGCGTCATCGTCAGTGTGCAGCGTGTTCCAGTATTCGACGGCGGCATCCCACTCCTCGCCCTGCGGAGCGTGCGGGCGGCCGTACATGAAGTCGTACGTCGTCTGGTCCGGAGCCACCAGTCCGGCGCGGGCGCCAGCCTCGATGGACATGTTGCAGATGGTCATGCGGGCATCCATGGAGAGGGCCCGGATGGCCGAGCCGCGGTACTCGAGGACGTAGCCCTGGCCGCCGCCGGTGCCGATCTTCGCGATGACTGCCAGGATGATGTCCTTTGCCGACACGCCTGGGCGCAGGGTGCCTTCGACGTTGATGGCCATGGTCTTGAACGGCTTGAGGGACAGCGTCTGGGTGGCCATGACGTGTTCCACCTCGGAGGTGCCGATGCCCATCGCGAGCGCCCCGAAGGCACCGTGGGTCGAGGTGTGCGAATCGCCGCAGACAACCGTCATGCCGGGCTGGGTGAGGCCCAGCTGCGGGCCGACAACATGCACAATGCCCTGCTCGGCGTCGCCGAGTGAGTGCAGGCGGACTCCGAACTCCTTGCAGTTGTTGCGCAGGGTCTGGATCTGCGTCCGGCTGGTCAGGTCGGCGATCGGCTTGTCGATGTCCAGGGTCGGCGTGTTGTGGTCTTCCGTGGCGATGGTGAGGTCGGGCCGGCGCAGGGGGCGTCCGGCGAGGCGCAAGCCCTCGAACGCCTGCGGGGAGGTCACCTCATGCACGAGGTGCAGGTCGATGAACAGAAGATCGGGCTGGGCGTTGGCTCCTTCGCCTTCGCCCTTGCGCACCACGTGCGCATCCCAAACTTTCTCGGCCAGTGTCTTTCCCACGGCCTGCTCCCTTCACTGCGGTTGGCTTGACTACTTCCACTGAACATCAGCGATCCGAACTGCGCCAGTGAAACAACTTGCATCTCAGATATTGAGACGGCAATATCATTACATGGACAATTCTAGTGGAGTCGGCGTCATCGATAAAGCAGCCCAAGTGCTCGACGCACTTGAGGCGGGGCCAACCACCTTGGCTCAACTTGTGGCAGCAACGGGACTGGCCCGCCCCACCGTGCACCGGCTGGCGCTGGCGCTCGTCCACCACCGCCTTGTGAGCCGCGATATCCAAGGACGCTTCGTCCTCGGCAGCCGCCTTGTCGAGCTTGCCTCGGCAGCCGGCGAAGACCGGCTCATCGCTTCCGCCGGCCCTGTCCTGATCCAATTGAGGGACGCCACGGGCGAAAGCGCCCAGATCTTCCGCCGCCAGGGCGACTGGCGTGTCTGCGTCGCTTCGGCGGAACGCCCGATCGGCCTGCGCGACACCATTCCCGTGGGCACCCAGCTCTCCATGAAGGCCGGCTCCGCCGCCCAGATCCTGTTGGCGTGGGAAGACCACGACCGCCTCTTGGACGGACTCCAGAACGCCCGCTTTACGCCCACCGTCCTGGCGGGAGTACGACGCCGGGGCTGGGCCCAGAGCCTCGGCGAACGCGAGCCTGGCGTCGCCTCGGTGTCCGCACCCGTGCGCGGCCCTTCCGGCCGCGTCATTGCCGCGGTATCCATCTCCGGCCCCATCGAGCGCCTGACCCGTCAGCCGGGAAGACTCCACGCCGAAGTCGTCTGCAACGCCGCCCGGGTATTGACCGAAGCCCTGCGTAAAAACAACGACTAGCCGCGTCCCGATTCCCGACTGCCTCGCCGTGGCGCCCCTCTCGTCGAGGGGCGCAGGTAGGGTAGGCGCATGAACAGCTTTGCCGTGTTCCTGCGCGGGATCAACGTGGGCGGGATCAACATCAAAATGGCCGACCTCAAAGCGGCCCTCGCGGCGTATCCCTTCAATGACGTCAAGACCCTGCTGGCCAGTGGCAACGCGGTACTCAAGAGCGAGCTCGACGCCGCGGGAGTCAAGGAGCAGTTTGAGAAGTGCCTGAGGGAAGCCTTTGGCTACGACGCCTGGGTGGTGGTCCTGACCGCCGAAAGGGTCGCCGAACTAGTCGAAGCCTGCCCCTACCCGGCCGACGACAAAGCCACGCACAGCTACATCACCCTCGCCTCTGACACTGCCATGTTGGATGAACTATTCGACGCCGGCACGGCTCTCGGGGCACCAGGGCACGGCGGCGTCGAGCATGTCCGGCTGGGTCCCGAGGCCTCGGCATGGCTCGCCCCGGCGGGAGGCACCCTGGATAGCCCCTTCAGCAAGCTCGCCGCCAAGGCGCGTTATAAAGCGAGCACCACCACCCGGAACCTGCGCACGCTCATCAAAGTCAGGGACGCCGCGGAAGCCCTCCAAAAGACCACCTGAGCGCCACCCGTACGGCGTTCCCTCTTTTGAGCCGGAAAAGCGTTTGCGACACGGCGAATCGCGGCACCCCTGGACTTTCGCGCAGCAAGCAAGGGGAGAGCAGCAAGCAAGGGGAGAAAGGTACGGCGTCCGACGTTCCATCCAACCGAGACAAAGAAAAATCCCCCGGAACCTGTTGGTTCCGGGGGATTCATTGGTGACCCCAGCGGGATTCGAACCCGCGTTACCGCCGTGAGAGGGCAGCGTACTAGGCCGCTATACGATGGGGCCTTGCACTGTGTTTTACCACTTTGTGAATTCCGCTTCCGGTATTCAAGCTGAATGAGTATTTCACACATTCAGCCTTGTTTCAAATCGGCAAACCGATGAGAAACTCCGAATTCCCGCACAAATATGCGGATTATTCAGAGCTGGGATACCAGGACTCGAACCTAGAATGACGGTACCAGAAACCGTAGTGTTGCCAATTACACCATATCCCATTGGCACTTTTAGGCCGGATTCGATGGCGTAAACCTTCGCTCCGTGCCCCTCAGCACGAGTAATTACTTTACCCGAGACTTTCGATGCACACAAATCGAGCACGCAGGTTCGAGGCCGGCCCGGCCCCGTCCCGAGCGAACGGACGAACTGGGAAAAACCCTTGCAATCGACCGGATCCTAGGTTTACTCTCGGTAAGTTACCAATCGGTAACCAACGCCACGCACTTGTTTCGTGGCACAGCTCCAGGCCGGAACGCCTGTTGGCTGCGTCACATGGGGGGATCCCCGGCAGCAGTGCCGCTGCCGGGAAGTCATCGAGAGGAATTGCCCATGACACCGAACCCTGCCAATGCCACCAGAACACGAAGCCGTGCCCAGATCATCGCCATCGCCGTACTCGCACTTCTGCTCATAGCCCTCCTCGGCTTCTACACCTTGGTCATCGGGAAGATCGCGGCAGGGTCGGCGCAGCTCGATGACGGTGCCGCACAGGCCTCTGCCGGCGCCGGCCAGCTAAAAGACGGCGCAGCGAGGCTTGCAGGCGGAGCTGCGGAGGCCGGGACAGGTGCGGCGAAGCTGGCGGATGGCGCCTCAAAAGTCCAGAACGGAATCCAAGGCAAGCTGGCCCCTGGAGCCCAGCAGCTAAAGGACGGAGCAGACAAACTCGCTACAGGTGCCGTGAAAATCCAGAATGACGTCAACGCCAAGCTTGCGCCGGGGGTCTACAAAGTGGACGACGGCGCGCAGAAGCTCGCAGCCGGTGCCGTGCAACTTTCCGCGGCGCTGACTCCGACGCCCGGCGGCAACGCTGAGAACAATCTCGGCGACGGCGCCACTCAACTGAACAACGGCGCGAACCAGCTCAACAACGGAGCCGCCCAGCTCGACGCCGGTGCTGCGCAACTCGACGCGGGCGCCTCCAGGCTCGCTGCGGGCACCGATCAGCTCAAAGGTTACCCCGGAGCCGGCGACGACCCCACCAAGGGAACGGGCTCCGCCGCGTTGGCCCAAGGGCTACAGCAGCTCGCCGACGCCGCCAACGGCATCCAGGGCGTGGTGCCGCTGGCAGCGCTGAAGGCCCAGATCAATGCACTCAACGATGGCGCACACCGCCTTGACGCGGGAGCTTCGCAATTGCAGGCCGGCGCGGGCCAGCTTTCGGCCGGAGCGACCCAACTGCATGACGGCACCGGCCGGCTTGCCGACGGCACGGGGAAGCTGGCGGCAGGGACCGGCAAGCTGACGGCCGGTTTCGCCACTCTCGCCCAGAAGCTCAACAGCCAGGATCCAGCGTCCCCGGGCGTTGTCCTGGGAACCCAAATGCTCGCCGACGGGACTGCAAAGATCCGGGTGGGCATGGACGGCGTACCGGGCGACCCCGAGCATCCGGGTCTCCTCAAGGCCACCGCCAGCATGACAGACGGAACGTCGCGCTTGGCTGCGGGCACTGACTCGTTGATGACGGGAATCAAGGGCAGCCCCGCGGATCCCTCCTCCCCCGGTCTCCTGGACGGGTCCACTGCGTTGGCAGCGGGTGCCTCCAAGTTGTCGGATGGAAATGCCAAACTGGCGGCGGGCTCGGCCCAGTTGTCCACCGGTGCCAACAAACTCGCGGATGGAAATGCGCGAATCGCGGCGGGCACCACGGAACTCCATCAGGGAGCTGCGGCGGTATCGCCGTCGAGCATGACCGAGAAATCGGATACCGGTACGGCGCTCGGGCTTGTGGGCGTCCTGGGGGCGGGTTCCGTCGGGGCGTTCGTTTTCCTGCGCAAGTTCCGGCTGGCCGGGTAGCGGAAGCCTCAGGCGAGCAACCGCGTCAAGGAATCTATTTCCCGGTCGGAGAAATCGGAGTCGGGCTCGCCGTTGCGGTTCAGCCAGATGCCGCGCAATCCGGCGGCAGTGGCGCCGTCGGCGTCGAGAAGTCGGTTGTCGCCCACGAAAAGGGTCTCAGCCGGGGTGGTGCCCAAGCGGCGGACCCCTTCCAGGTAAATGGCGGGGTCCGGCTTGGGCACGCCCACGGTGTCCGTGCCGACGAGAACCGACACCCGCGCGAGTCCTGCGCTGTCGAGCTTGACCCGCTGGTAGTCATGGACGTTGTTGCTCACGGCGCCATAAGGGATGCCAAGGCCGTCCAGGGCATCGAGGACCGGCAGGACGTCGCTGAAGGCCCTGACATAACTGGGCTGCAGGCGCGAGTAGTCGTTGAGCCACGTGTGGGAGTCCTCACCGCCAAGCTCGACGCCGAAGTGCCCCAGCGCCGCACGGCCGCGCAGCAGCCGCTGCTCGTTGAACGTCAATTCACCGGCGAGGTACCGGTCATAGAAATGCGTGGTTTCGTGCGTGAAGATCCGTCCGAACTTCTCCCACCCGGCCTGGTCCAGGCCGGGCAGGAGGTGTTCGCTGACGTCACGCAGGGCCGTGGTCATGGCGTATTCAAGGTCCACCAGGGTGTCGTCGATGTCGAACAGGACGCCCCGGACCGTGCGGAACGACTCATGAAGTGCGTGGATCACGGCGTGCCTGAACTAGCCGCGGAACGCGCGCAAGCGGGTGAGCGAGGATTCCTTGCCCAGGATGACCATCGATTCGAACAGCGGCGGCGATATGCGGCGGCCGGAAATTGCCGTGCGCACGGGGCCGAATGCAAGGCGCGGCTTGATGCCAAGATCCTCCACCAAAGCCTGCTTGAGCGCTGTCTGAATGCTTTCCGCTGTCCAGTCCGCGAGCGGTTCCAATGCTGCCAATGCGGCGTCCAGCACCTCGCCCAGGTTCTCGGGGAGGCCCTTTCGGGCGTCGTCGGCGACGTCGATCGCGTCGTCGTTCTTGAACAGGAAGGCGAGCATCTCCGGAGCCTCGCCCAGCAGGGTGATCCTTTCCTGGACCAGCGGCGCGGACTCGGCGAGGATCTCTTCCTGGCGCGGAGTCAGGATCTCCCCCACGAAGCCTGCGGCACGCAGGTACGGCACAAGCCGCTGGCGGAAATCCTCCGGGCTGAGCATGCGGACGTGCGTTCCATTGATGGCTTCGGCCTTCTTGATGTCGAAGCGCGCAGGGTTGCCCAGGACATCGTGGATGTCGAAGCTGGCCACGAGCTGCTCCACGGTGAAGATGTCCTCGTCAGCGCTCAGGGACCAACCCAGGAGGGACAGGTAGTTGAGCAATCCTTCGCGGATGAAGCCGCGTTCCCGGTGCAGGAACAAGCTGGATTCCGGATCGCGCTTGGAAAGCTTCTTGTTGCCCTGGCCCATGACGTAGGGAAGGTGGCCGAACTCGGGCATGTATTCGGCCACGCCGATGGCGTAGAGCGCACGGTAGAGGGCGATCTGCCGCGGAGTGGAGCTGAGCAGATCCTCGCCGCGGAGGACGTGCGTGATCCCCATGAGTGCATCGTCCACGGGGTTCACCAGCGTGTACAACGGGGCTCCGTTGGCACGAACCACGGCGAAGTCGGGCACCGATCCGGCCTTGAACGTGATCTCCCCCCGCACGAGGTCGTTGAAGGTCAGGTCTTCGTCCGGCATGCGCAGGCGCAACACGGCGTTGCGGCCCTCGGCCTTGTACTGTGCGAGCTGTTCCTCGGTGACATGGCGGTCAAAGCCGTCGTAGCCGAGCTTGGGATCGCGCCCGGCAGCCCGGTGTCGTGCCTCGATCTCCTCGGGAGTGGAGAATGACTCATAGATGTGGCCGCCGGCCTTGAGCTTGGCGATGACGTCCTGGTACATGTCGCCGCGCTGCGACTGGCGGTACGGCTCGTGCGGGCCGCCAACTTCGACGCCCTCGTCCCAGTCGATGCCGAGCCACTTCAGCGCGTCAAGCAGTTGGTGGTAGCTCTCCTCGCTGTCGCGGGCGGAGTCGGTGTCCTCGATCCGGAAAATCAGCTTGCCGCCGGTGTGCCGGGCGTAGGCCCAGTTGAACAGGGCCGTACGGATCAATCCAACGTGCGGAGTTCCGGTGGGCGACGGGCAGAACCGGACGCGGACCGGGGTTTCGGCGGTCACGGCAGGAATGGCGGCAGAGTTCGACGCAGCAACAGTAGTCATAATGGTTCCAACTTTACCCCGTGGCAGTGGGCGGAATTCCCAGTGCCGCTAGGGGCGGGAGGACCTGCGGCGGCCCGCCAAAGCCTTACCGGCGCACTACCGGGTTGGACAAGCGGCCGATGCCTTCGATCTCGATCTCGTAGCGGTCGCCCTCCTGGACCAGCCCGACGCCGGCCGGAGTCCCGGTCATGATGACATCACCGGGAAGCAGGGTGAAAGCCTGCGAAACGATCGACACCAGCTCCCGCACGCTGCGGATCATCTGGTTGGTGCTGCCGTCCTGGCGGAGTTCGCCGTTGAGCCAGCCCTTGATGGCCAGGTCCTCGGGATCGAGTTCCGTCTCGATCCACGGGCCGAGCGGCGCGGAGGTGTCGAAGCCCTTGGCGCGCGCCCACTGCAGGTCCGTCTTCTGGACGTCGCGGGCCGTGAGGTCGTTCCCGCAGGTGTAACCGAAAATGACGTCGTCCACGCGGTCTTCGGGCACGTCCTTGCAAATGCGGCCAATGACGACGCAGAGTTCCGCTTCGAAGGAGACCTCCTCCGAGAACTCCGGCAACACGATCGGATCGTTCGGGCCAACGACGGCGGTGTTCGGCTTCAGGAACAGCAAGGGGTGCTGCGGAACTTCATTACCGAGTTCCCGGGCATGTTCGGCGAAGTTCCGCCCGACGCCGATGACCTTGCTGCGCGGAATGATCGGTGCCAGCAGGCGCACGTCCTCCAGCTTGTGGCGGACCGAGGTCCGCTCGACGCCGTTGAAGAAGGGGTCGCCGTGGATGACAGTGATGACTTCACTGCCGGGCTCACCTTCAACGACGCCGTAGACGGGATCAGAATCAACAACAAACCGGGCGATACGCATGGGTTCTAGCGTACCGTCCGCAGGCGGACGCTACGCGCGCACTGCGGAGGGGTCTGCTAGCCGCGCAGATAGTCCAATTGCGCCGCCACCGAGGTTTCAGCGGCCCACCGAACGGAAGGATCGACGTCGGGATACACCGCATCGGTGACTGCCTGGACCCCGGCTTGGGCCCCGAGCCGCGCCAGGGCTTCACGGATCTGCTCCAAGCGCATCTCCCTGTGGGCCTGGTACTCGCGGCACACCGCGTCGACAGCCGGCAGAACGGGGCCGTGCGCGGGCAACAGCGTCGCCGGGCCAAGGCTTTCGAGTGTGTCGAGGCTGGAGAGGTAGTCCCCCAGCCTTCCGTCCGGATAGTCCAGGACGGTGGTACCCCGCCCCAGGATGGTATCGCCCGTCAGCACCGAGCCGTCCGGCCCGTCGCCCGGAAGGTGAAAGCAGACTGAGTCGGAGGTATGGCCCGGCGTGGCCAGCACGCGGATCTCCACTCCCGCGGCATAGATGACCTCGCCAGCCCGCAACGGTTCGCCGCCATGGCACTGCACCGGATCCGCCGCGCGGACGGGCGCGCCGGTGAGTTCATGGAAGCGCAAGGAGGCCTCCGTGTGGTCCTTGTGGCGATGGGTGATGAGAACGAGCTCCACCGTTCCTGCAGCGGCGAGTGCCGCCAGGTGGGATTCGTCGAGCGGTCCGGGATCGACGATGACAACTCCCCGGGCGTCCGGACCCGCAATGATGTACGAATTGGTGCCGTCGAGGCTCATCGGGCCCGGATTGGGTGCGAGCAGCGAGCGGGTGAAGGGACTGCTGTTCTGGAAAGAGGAGTCACTGGCCGGATTCACTTCTCCATCTTGGCACACGGCGTGGACGGACCCGGGAACGGAAAGCCGGGTGCCTCGGGGCCGGCACGGCATACGACGTAGCATGGTGCCAAGGCACCGGGAAGGACGCTCGGCGACAGTTGCGGAGGAGTGGTCGAATTGCTGCGGAGTCAACCCCGGAGACACGGACTCCGGACGACGGCGATCGCAACGGTCTGTCTTTCAGCCCTCGCCTTCCTCAGCGCTTGTTCCTCCGACACCGGACCACGGTCCGCCGCGGCCCCGGGCCAGCCCACTGTGGTGATTATCGGAGACTCCCTCAGCACGGGACACGGCACTTCCCCAGCCGGTGCGTGGCCCAATCTTGTGGAGAAGGACCCCGGCTTTCAACAGTTCCATGCGACCATCGTCAATGCCGCGCATGATGGCAGCGGTTATGTCAGCGCCGGCGACAACGGATCGACCTTCGGTTCCCAGGTGGACACGGCGGTAACGGAAGCGACGCGCTTGGTGTTGTTCTTCGGTTCCGAAAATGACATGGGAACCACCCCTGGGGAAACCGAGGCCGCGGCAGCGCGCGCGTTTGCCTCAGTCAAGTCCCGCGCTCCCGACGCCGACATCGTGGTGGTCGGGCCGCCGTCGTACACGGGCAAGCCCGAGGTGGAAAGGCTCAACATCCGCGACCAGGACAGGGCCGCTGCCGCGAAAGCCGGCGCCGACTTCGTTGATCCCATCGACCTCGGCTGGATCATGAACGACGCGGCGGACCTCATTGGTCCCGACGGCGATCATCCGTCCGCAGCGGGCCAGCAGTATCTGCAGTCCAAGATGGAAGCACTCATCGAACCGCGGATCCGGCAAGGCAGCCCCGGCAACAGCCCGCTTGCGGGTTAACCGACGACGGCGACCCGCCCACCGCAGTGGGAGGCCGCCGTCGGGCGCTCTGCTGAACCTTAAGCCAGGCGGGTGAGCCAGCCGTGCTTGTCCTCGACCGTTCCGGTCTGGATGCCGAGCAACTGCTGGCGGATGGCCATGGTGGTTTCGCCGGCCTTGGCGTCCTCGGAGCCGATGAACTCGGTCTTGTCCTTGAGAACTCCGATGGGCGTAATGACAGCCGCGGTGCCGCAAGCGAAAACCTCGGCGATTTCACCGGAGGCAACGCCGTCGCGCCACTCGGCAAGGGTGATCTTGCGCTCGGAAACCTCGCGGCCCGTGTCCTTCGCCACCTGGATGACGGACGAACGGGTCACGCCTTCGAGGATGGTTCCGGTGAGTGCAGGAGTGACGAGTGAGCCGTCCTTCATGACGAAGAAGACGTTCATGCCCCCGAGTTCCTCGACGGCGTCGTCGTTGAAGTGGTCCAGGAAGAGGACCTGCTTGCAGCCGTTCTCCTCGGCTTCCATTTGGGCAATCAGTGATGCGGCGTAGTTTCCACCGCACTTGGCTGCACCGGTGCCGCCGCGGCCGGCGCGCGCGTATTCACGGGAGATCCAGATGGATACCGGCTTGAGCTCGCCGCCGAAGTAGTTGCCGGCCGGAGAAGCGATGACCCGGAACGAGACCTCGCGGGCCGCGCGGACACCCAGGAACGCCTCCGTCGCGATCATGAACGGGCGCAGGTACAGGGCTTCGCCGTCGCCGGACGGAACCCATTCCTTGTCCGCCTGCACGAGTTCGCGGATGGCACCGAGGAAGTATTCCTCGGGGAGTTCCGGGAGGGCGAGGCGGCGCGCCGACTTGTTCAGGCGGGCAGCGTTGGCCTCGGGACGGAACGTCCACACGGAGCCGTCAGCGTGGCGGTAAGCCTTGAGTCCTTCGAAGATCTCCTGGCCGTAGTGCAGCACTGCCGCCGACGGATCCAGGGAAATCGGTCCGTAGGCCTCGACGCGGGCACTGTGCCAACCGCCGTTGCCCTCTGTGTCAACGCTGTAGTCGACAATGACGGTGTTGTCGGTGAAGTAGTCGCCAAATCCCGGGTTTGCCAGGATAGCTGCACGCTCCTCAGCAGACTTCGGGGTCTCCGAGAGCTGCTGGCTGAATTCGACGCCGTGGGCAGTCTGAGTCATGTTTCCTCCAGTCGGCTACCAGGCAGAGCGAACCATCTCTTGGAGGATATGGTTCAGCGACGGACCACGGCAGCAGGTAAATAATTCAAGTAAAGCTTACGCCCGGGCACCGACCCCAAAATGCCAGTACAGGCCCTAGAGTGCGGCAGCGATGGCGTCGCCGATGGCCGCGGTGCTGCGGCTATCGCCGTCGCGGCTTTCGATATCGGCGACGACGGCGGTTTCGATCCTCCGGGCGGCCGCCGTGTAGCCGAGGTGGTCCAGCAGCAGGGCCGCGGACAGGATGGCGGCGGTCGGATCCGCTTTCTGCTGCCCGGCGATGTCCGGGGCGGAACCGTGGACGGGTTCGAACATGGAGGGCGCAGTCCGGTCCATATTGATGTTGCCCGAGGCTGCCAACCCGATGCCCCCGGTGATGGCAGCGGCGAGGTCCGTGATGATGTCGCCGAAGAGGTTGTCGGTGACGATCACGTCGAAGCGGGAGGGATCGGTGACCATGAAGATGGTGGCGGCGTCGATGTGGAGGTAATCGTGGGTGACCTCGGGGAATTCCTTGGCCACGGCCTCGACAGTGCGCTTCCACAAATGGCCCGCGAAGACCAGGACATTGTGCTTGTGGACCAGGGTGACATGCTTGCGGGGACGCTCGCTGGCGCGGCGGAAGGCGTCACGGACCACGCGCTCGACGCCGTGGGCAGTGTTGAGCGATACCTCGGTGGCAACCTCATGGGGGGTCCCGCCGCGCAGCGTACCGCCGTTGCCGACGTAAGGCCCCTCGGTACCTTCGCGGACCACGATGAAATCGATGGTGCCGGGATTGGCGAGCGGGCTGCCCACCGTGCCGTAGAGCCGCGACGGGCGCAGGTTCACGAAGTGGTCGAGGCTGAAGCGAAGCTTGAGCAGCATCTCGCGTTCGATGATGCCGGAAGGAATGCGGGTGTCCCCCGGGGCCGCGCCGACAGCGCCGAAGAGGATGGCGTCGCGGGTACGCAGATCGGCCAGGACCTCGTCCGGGAGGGTTTCGCCGGTTTCGAGCCAGTGCTGGGCTCCGAGCTTGTATTCGGTCTGCTCCAGGGTGACGCCCTCTTCGGCGACGACCTTTTCCAGGACCTTGAGGGCTTCGGCAATGACTTCGGGGCCAATGCCGTCGCCGGGAATGACAGCCAGGTTGATCGTTGCGGCGGATTGCGTTGCGCTCATGTTTTCAGACTGCCAACGCATCCACATTCTGGTCAAAATCGTCTCACCATTTGAACGCCCCGGGCTCCCGACGCCCGCTCACATATATGGCACCTTCCGTCGATCCCCGCTCACATAAGAGGGAGAAAAGACAAACGCCCGCTCCGATCTGCACGGCCGACGGACCGGATCCGAGCGGGCGTTTGCGTCAGGCACCGTATAGCTGAGCGGGCGTTTGCGTCAGGCACCGTATAGCTGAGCGGGCGTTTGCCCAAAAGGCGGTATAAGTGAGCGGGCGTTTAGGATTCGGCGGGCTCTTCGTAACGCGGGAAGACCGGGGCTGGAGCCGGGAGCTCCGTGCCGGGGACGATCGGCGTGGCGATGGCCGCGAACTGGCGCGCCTCGCCGTCGGGCTGTCCCAGCACCTCAAGCAGCTTGGCCGCCGACGTCGGCATGACCGGCTGGACGAGTATCGCCACGATCCGGACTACTTCCAGCGTGACGTACAGGACCGTGTTCATGCGCTCGACGTCGGTCTTGCGCAGCACCCACGGGGCCTGCTCGGCGAAGTACGCGTTCGTGTCACCCAGGACGGCCCAGATCGCCTCGAGGGCACGGCTGAATTCCTGCTTCTCGAAGGCTGCGCGGGCCACGTCCAGCAGTGCGCCCGTTTGTGCCAGCAGCGCCGAGTCCTCGGCCGAGAACTCACCGGGAACCGGCACCTTGCCCTCGCAGTTCTTGGCCACCATGGACAGCGAACGTTGCGCCAGGTTGCCGAAGTTGTTGGCAAGGTCCGCGTTCATGCGGCCCACAATGGCCTCGTGGTTGTAGCTGCCGTCGGCGCCGAAGGGCACTTCGCGGAGGAAGAAGAAGCGCACCTGGTCCAGGCCGTACTGATCCACGAAGTCCTTGGGCGCCACCACGTTGCCGAGGGACTTGGACATCTTGACGCCATTGTTGGTCAGGAAGCCATGGATCATGACCCGCTTGGGCAGTTCCAGGCCGGCGCTCATGAGGAAGGCGGGCCAGAAAATCGCATGGAACCGTGAGATGTCCTTGCCGATGATGTGGACGTCTGCCGGCCAGAACTTACGGAACGCCTCCGAATCGGCATCCGGGTAGCCGACCCCGGTCAGGTAATTGGTCAGGGCATCTACCCACACGTACATGACGTGCTTGTCGTTCCCCGGAACCGGGACGCCCCAGTCGAAAGTCGTCCGGCTGATGGACAAGTCCTGCAGGCCCTGCTTGACAAAGCTGATGACCTCGTTGAAGCGGTACTGGGGAGCGCCGAATTCCGGTTGCTCCTCGTACAAGGCCAGCAACCTGTCCTGGTAGGCGGACAGCCGGAAGAAGTAGCTCTCCTCCGCGGTCCAGGTCACTTCCGTGTCGGTATCGCGTGAGTAGCGGCCGCCGTCGTCCTTCAGGACGGTCTCGTCCTCGGTGTAATAAGCCTCGTCGCGGACTGAGTACCAGCCCTCGTACTTGGACAAGTAGATGTCGCCCTTGGCTTCCATCTTCTTCCAGATGGTCTGGGAAGCGGCGTAGTGATCGGCGTCCGTCGTGCGGATGAAGCGGTCGTAGGAAATACCCAAGGCAGCGTGGGCAGCCTTGTAGATTTCGGCATTCCGGTCCACGAGCTGCTTCGGCGCGATGCCTTCCTTCTCCGCCGCCTGGGCAATCTTCATGCCGTGCTCGTCCGTGCCCGTCAAGAACATCACGTCATAGCCATCGAGGCGCTTGAAACGGGCCATCGCGTCGGTGGCGATGTACTCGTAGGCATGCCCGATGTGCGGCTCGCCGTTCGGATACGTAATGGCAGTGGTGATGTAGAACGGGGGTTTATCTGGAGACGTCACTCTACGAAGTTACCTTCTCTTGGAGATGGAAGACCGGACCGGCCGCCTATGGCGACCGGTCAGGAGGCATCGGTTGCTAGTTCAATTCAGTCAGCGTATCGCTGAGCCTGACAAGCTCATGGTCGTGCGACGCCACCAGCACGGCGATCCCGTCACTGGTGGTGTCCTTCAGGATGCTGATGATGCGGTTGGCAGAGGTGCGGTCCAGGCTGGCCGTTGGCTCGTCGACCACCAGGACGCGGGTGCCCAGGATCAAGGCGCGGGCGATCGCGACACGCTGGCGCTCACCACCGGAAAGCTGTGCCGGACGGTGGCGCATGCGCCGGCCGAGGCCCACCAGGTCCAGCAGGTCCTTGGCCATTTCGGTGCGCTGCTCCACTTCGCCGTCGGGAACGGCCGGCAACAGCACATTCTCCAAAGCGCTCATGCCGTCGATCAAGGCGCCGCCTTGGTCCACGTACCCGATCAGGGCGCGGCGGCGGTCGGCGATTTCGTCGTCGCCCATCTTCTCGAGGGAGTCGCCCTCCCAGAGGACACGGCCCGACGTCGGAAGCGTGAGTCCCGCTCCCACCGTCAGGATGCTGGTCTTGCCTGAGCCGCTTCGCCCGGCGACACAGTGCATCTCACCGGCGTGCAAGGTCAGGTTGAAGTCCTCGACGACGGTGACCGGCTCCGCCCCGCCCTTGTCGCCGCCGTAGCGGATGGTGATGTTGCTCAACTGCAAGGGCATGCCGTGGTCCGCAGCCCTCACGATGGTGTTGGCGCGGGTCTGGAACGACTCGTCGGTGGATTCCGTGGTCGCGGTCAGATCGGGTTCGAGATTGTCAGTCATTTGACCACTTTCGTTGCAATGGGAATCCAGCAAAGTACTGCCACCACTCCGGCCAAAGCGGCCCAAAGTGCGGCATAGGGAGCGAGCAGCAGGCCCAGGCCCAGCGCCCCCAGGACGCCCAGGATCAGTGCCGCGGCTCCGACCAAGGCATTTTCGAAGAATCGGACCTGTCCCAGCATGTCCGGGTTCCAGCCCATGGCCCTGAGCGTGCCGAGCTGCTCGCGCCTGGCCTGGAGCTCGAAGCGACCGGTGACCAAGGTCAGCACGAGGCCCACGAGCACTCCGCAGACTGCCAGGATGACGCTCGGCAGCGCGACGGTGGCGGAGGCAAGGCCGCTGAGGGCACTGGCCCCGGCCGCGCGCGGGATGTCGATGAGCAAGGCGATCAGGGCACCAACGGCCGCTCCGAACACGCCCACGGCCACGGCCAGCGCCACCGAGCTGAACCGGTGGGTGACCAGTTGGCGGTACGCAAACGTCAGGGGCGAATCAACTGCGATCAGCCGCTCGTCGTGTTGGGGTTCCTGGTCGACGACGTCGCGGTGCCGCAATTGCTGGGCCGCGATGTACGCAGCTCCGCAGTAGATGAGCAGCACTGATGCGGAAACAATGACGGTAGCCAGGTTCCAACTCAGAAGGCTCAGCGCAATGCCGGCCACGGCAACAATCGCCGCACCGATGCCGAACTCCTCAAGGACCCAGCTGCGGATCTTTCTTTGGGTCCAGCCCATGGCACGGAGTATCCCCGCTTCGCTGCGACGCTGGCGGATATAGCTGACTGTCGAAGCGCCGGTCAGGAGGGTGGCCCCGCACAGCGTCAGGAAGAGGAGGGTGATATTGGTGCCCGTCAGGGAACCGGAAACGGCGTCGGCGGCATCCTGCCGGACCCACGACTGTTGCACGGTGCCCAGCGCGGATTCCTTGCCGGCGTCGTCCTTGGAGTATCCCGGAACGAAGATGTTGGCGTCTTCACGCGCGGAGCCGGCCACCACCGTGGCTTCGAGACCCATGTCGCGGATCTGGGCCGCGAGCTTGTCGACCTCCGGTTGGGCTTGTTTCCAGTTGCCCGGCGCGCTGGCGCGGACCCGGACGGCGTCGATGACGTTGGCGTTGGAGTCGTAACCGCGCGCTGCGGCAAGGCCGTAGTAGTCGGTGATGGCGCCGGCGGACTGGCTGACCAGGCCGGTGGCGCTCAACGAAGGCTTGAGGCCCTTGGCTGCGGTGTCATTGCCCGAAGCATCCTTCTGGAGCGTCATCGGTGCCGGGTCATAGCCGCCCAAGGGCAGCTTGTTGACGTCGCCGGCCGCCTTCTGGATCTGGGCCGGATCGAACGTTCCATAGACCATGGGCAGCGGAGTGGCCGGCTTCGAGCCGGTGGAGAGGTTCTCCCGGTACGAACGTTCGTCGACGGGCTTGCGCTGGCTCTGGTCCACGATCGCCCCGAAGGCCGATTTCTCGGGCAGTTTGTTGACGGTTACCCAGTCGCCCGGTGTCGCGGACTTGCCGACGGCGCCATTCGCGGAGGTTGCGCCGTCCGTGTACTTGGGTGCCCCTGCGAAGTCCGTGCTCCACTCGGCGGGCTGGTACAGGCCTTGGCTGAAGTTGCCCGTGTTGCCGAGCAACTGGCTGTGGTCCGTTGATCCAGGCCATTCCAGGGCGAAGGGCGACTTTGACACGAAGGGCAGGTAATCCTTGTCCAACGAACGCGAGACAGTGCCGACGTCGTTGACGACATTGCCCGAATCGTCGATTTCCTGGATCTTGACCGAATACTTCAGATCCAGCGAAGTTCCCTGCCGGACGATCAAGGGGATGGCCTGCGAGGCATCCGTGATCTGGCCGGACAGCTTTGCCTGCTGGTACTGGGTCATGAGGGGTGCCCAGTATTTGAGGTTGACGCCCATGAAATCCGGGCCTTGTTCGAGTTCCTGCTGCGTAGGGCTCTTCGCGAAGAGTTGTTCGAAGTAGCGGCCGATGGCTCCGGCGTTGCGGGTGTCGGGCGGCGGAGCCTTCTGCAGCGGCGCGAGGAAGTCTCCGGCCGAGCCCAGGAGCGCGCGTTCAGCTGTCGGGTCGACGGCGACAACCGACTCGGTGACCTGGGGAGCCATGGGCAGCGCCACGGAAAGATTGAAAAGGTTGTGTTCCGAGCCACCGGCAGGCGCAGGGAACTTGATGCCGGTCTCCCCCGCCGGGCCGGCGATGCGGATGCTCTTGCCGCCGGCAGTCTGCTGTTCTATGACCTGCCCCTTGCCGAGCGTGCCTTCAGCACTGGTCTGGAAGAGGGTCTGCTGGGACACTCCGTCGGAGCTCACGGCGGTGGCGGTCAGGCGGTACTTCTTGGGCTGCGCGGGGAGCACGGACTCCGGTGCGGGCCATTTCTTGGCGTCCGTTCCAGTCGGATCCCCCGCAGTGGCTCCACCAGCCAGGCCCGCGTTGTAGCCAAGGTAATCCATGGCATCAAGCCGCGGAGTTTCCAGGTTCTGCGTCACCCGGGAGACGAGGCTGATGGGCGCCGCGACGGCCGCACCGCTCAGCCCGCGGATCTTCTCGAGTTGCGGGAAGCTGATGCCACCCTGGCCATTCGCGATGTCCGGCTGGAGGAGGGCCCCGCCGTCCTTGGTGTTCGCGGACTTGGCCTGGACCAGAATGTCGTACAGGCCGCGTGAGTTCTCATCCACTGTCCGGTTCAGTGCGGCCTGCGACTGGCTCTGGATGAATACGGACAAACACATGGCGACGATCAAAATGGCCGCGGTCAGCAGAAGCACACGGCTTCTGATGAACCTCTGGACGGCGTTCATAGGGCTCCCTGAGTCCTGGATTGCGGGTGTGCACACTGCTGTCCCAGGAACCATGCCGAGGCAAGAGGAATCCACCGGGTGCGTGCAAAAGTTATTGGCCGGCCTGCCGCCGGTTCCGAATTTCGGACCAAGCCATTGTAGGCAGACCGGCCAATAATATGTCGCCGATGTGAAGTGCGGCACACATTTCTAGCTCAAGCGGTTGGGATGCTAGTCTTCCAGATCCACTTCGCGGACCATGTCCGCGCCGATGCCGGCCTTGATGGCTTCAAGGACCTGCTGCGGCACGGAAGTGTCAATAGTGAGCAGCGCCAGAACCTGGCCGCCTTCGCTCTGGCGGGCCACCTGCATGCCGCCGATGTTGATGTTGTTCATGCCCAGGATGTGGCCGATGGTGCCGATGACACCCGGACGGTCCGCGTAGGAAACAACCACCAAGTGCTCGCTGATCGGGATTTCGACATCGTAGCCGTTGACGCCCACGAGCTTCTGGACCTGCTTGGGCCCGGTGAGCGTCCCGGCCACGGAGATCTGGGAGCCGTCGCTCAGTGCCCCGCGGATGGTCAGGACGTTGCGGTAGTCCTCGGCTTCCGGCGTCGTGATCAGGCGGGTGTTGATGCCGCGCTGCTCGGCGATGACGGGTGCGTTGACGTAGGAGACCTGCTCGGTCACGACGTCGGCGAAAACGCCCTTGAGCGCTGCCAGCTCGAGGACCTTCACGTCGAGGCTGGAGATTTCGCCCGCGACCTCGACATCGATCTGCGTCAGGGATGCGTGGGTCAGGGCCGTGAAGATCCGGCCGAGCTTCTCGATCAGGGGGATTCCGGGGCGGACGTCGGAGGCAATCACGCCCCCGGCGACGTTGACGGCATCCGGAACGAGTTCGCCGGCGAGGGCGAGGCGCACTGACTTTGCCACGGAAACGCCGGCCTTTTCCTGGGCTTCGTCCGTCGAGGCGCCCAGGTGGGGCGTCACGATGACGTTGTCCATGCCGAAGAACGGCAGGTCGGTGCTCGGCTCCTTGACGAAGACGTCGACGCCTGCGCCGGCGATCTGGCCGTCTTCCAAAGCCTCATGAAGGGCTTCTTCGTCGATCAGGCCGCCACGGGCTACGTTGACCACATACGCCGTTTCCTTCATCTTCTTGAAGGCATCTGCGCCCAGCATGCCCACTGTTTCCGGGGTCTTGGGCATGTGGATGGTGATGAAGTCCGACTTCTCCAGAAGCTCATCCAGGGTGACGAGCTTGACGCCGAGCTGGGCGGCGCGGGCGGAGGTGATGTACGGGTCGTAGGCGAGAATCTCAGTCTCGAAGCCCTGCAGGCGGGCGGCCACGAGCGCGCCGATGCGTCCGAGGCCGATGATGCCGATCTTCTTCTCGAAAAGTTCGATGCCCGTGTACTTGGAGCGCTTCCACTCGCCGCCCTTCAGTGCGGAGCTGGCCTGCGGGATGTGGCGGGCAAGGCTGAGGATGTGGCCGACCGTGAGTTCAGCGGCGGACACAATGTTCGACGTCGGGGCGTTGACCACCATGACGCCGGCCTGGGTGGCGGCCTTGATGTCCACGTTGTCCAGGCCCACTCCGGCACGAGCGATGATCTTGAGGTTCTTGGCTGCGGCAATTGCCTCGGCATCCACCTGGGTGGCTGAACGCACGAGGATGGCGTCGACGTCGACGATTGCGGAGAGCAGCTGGGAGCGGTCCGCACCGTCGGTTTGACGGATTTCGAAGTCCGGACCAAGGGCTTCGATCGTGGCGGGCGAAAGTTCCTCAGCGAGGAGTACTACTGGCTTGGTGCTAGTCACCGGTGACCTCTTTAGCTCTCTTTTTCAGGTGGGGTTTTGGTGAAACGATTCTTTGACGACGAAGGCCGGACCCGGTATACCGGGTCCGGCCTCCATGCCGGGCGGCTTCATTTCGAGCCTATCCCGAACGGCGTTCTGTGTTGAATTGCTACGGCTCTTGCCGCTGCTTCAACGGTTCCCTTGACTAGCGGGCTGCAGAGCCTTCGACGTAGTCCTCGTCCTGCTGCTGCCAGGAGAACAGGGACCGCAGCTCGCGGCCGACGCCCTCGATCGGGTGTTGCTCTGCCTTGGCACGCAGTTCCTTGAACTCGACTGCACCGTTGTCCTGGTCGTCGATGAAACGCTTGGCGAAGGCACCGGACTGGATGTCGGCGAGGACGCCGGCCATGTTTTCCTTGACGCGGGGGTCGATGACGCGCGGGCCGGAGACGTAGTCGCCGTATTCTGCGGTGTCGGAAACGCTCCAGCGCTGCTTGGCGATGCCGCCCTCCCACATGAGGTCGACGATGAGCTTGAGCTCGTGAAGAACCTCGAAGTAGGCGATCTGCGGCTGGTAGCCGGCTTCGGTCAGGGTCTCGAAGCCGTACTGGATCAGCTGGGAGACGCCGCCGCACAGGACAGCCTGCTCGCCGAAGAGGTCGGTTTCGGTCTCTTCGGTGAAGGTGGTCTTGATGACACCGGCGCGGGTGCCGCCGATTGCCTTCGCGTAGGACTTGGCCAGCTCCCAGGCGGAACCGGAAGCATCCTGCTCGACGGCGATGATGTCCGGGATACCGCGGCCGGCTTCGAACTCGCGACGCACGGTGTGGCCGGGAGCCTTCGGGGCGATCAGGATGACGTCAACACCCTCGGGCGCCTCGATGTAGCCGAAGCGGATGTTGAAGCCGTGGGCGAACGCAAGGGCCTTGCCGGCCGTCAGCTTGTCCTTGATGGAGTCGTTGTAGATCGCGCGCTGGTGCTGGTCCGGCGCCAGGATCATGATGACGTCGGCCCATTCGGCGGCGTCGGCAACATTCTTCACCGTGAAGCCTGCGTCCTCGGCCTTGGCGATCGACTTCGAGCCTTCCTTGAGCGCGATGACAACCTCGACGCCGGAGTCGCGCAGGTTCAGCGCGTGGGCGTGGCCCTGGGAACCGTAGCCGACAATGGCAACCTTGCGACCCTGGATGATCGACAGGTCTGCGTCGTCGTCGTAGAACATTTCAGTCACTTGCGTAACTCCTCTTGAGTGGTTTTGTAGATATTGTCTGTGGTTCGGTATCGGGCTGCTGCGTTGTGCCTGGGACAGTGTCCTAAGCGGAGCGCAAAGCCCTGTCACTCATGGAGCGGGATCCCCGCCCAACGGCCAAGGTGCCGGACTGCACTATTTCGCGGATGCCGAACGGCTCGAGCACTGAGAGCAGCGCTGCGAGCTTTTCCGGGGTACCGGTTGCCTCAATGACCACCGAGTCTGTGGAAACGTCAACCACTGAGGCACGGAACAAGTCTGCAGCTTGGGTGACCTGCAGGCGTGTCGCGGCATCCGCACGTACCTTGACCAGGATGTGGTCACGTTGCACGGAAGATTCTGAAGTCAGCTCGACGATCTTGATCACGTTGATCAGTTTGTTGAGCTGTTTGGTGACCTGCTCGATGAGGTCGCCATCGGCGTCGACGACGACGGTCATCCGGGAAATCCCGGAGACCTCGGTGGGACCGACGGCCAGGGAGTTGATGTTGAAGGCGCGCCGGGCGAACAGGCTGGCCACGCGGGTCAGCACGCCGGGCTTGTCTTCGACCAGAACGGACAGTGTGTGGCGGCTCATGGCTAGTCCTCCTCTTCCCATTCCGGGGTCATGTTGCGGGCAACCTGGATCTGGTCGTTCGAGACTCCGGAGGGGACCATCGGCCACACCATGGAGTTCGGGCTGACCACGAAGTCGATGACCACGGGACGGTCATTGATTTCCAAGGCCTTCTGGATGGTGGCGTCGATGTCCTCGTCCCGTTCGCAGCGGAACGCGGCACAGCCGTAGGCGTCTGCCAGCTTGACGAAGTCCGGGATGCGGACGGTGTCGTGGCCGGTGTTCAGGTCGGTGTTGGAGTAGCGGCCTTCGTAGAAGAGGGTCTGCCACTGGCGCACCATGCCCAGCGAGGAGTTGTTGATGATGGCAACCTTGATGGGGATTTTGTTGATGGCGCAGGTGGCCAGTTCCTGGTTCGTCATTTGGAAGCAGCCGTCGCCGTCGATCGCCCACACCACGCGGTCGGGTTCGCCGACCTTGGCGCCCATGGCTGCCGGCACGGCATAACCCATGGTGCCGGCACCGCCGGAGTTCAGCCAGGCATGGGGACGCTCGTACTTGATGAATTGGGCAGCCCACATCTGGTGCTGGCCAACGCCCGCGACATAGATTCCTTCCGGACCAGTGAGCGCACCGATGCGTTCGATGACCCGCTGGGGGGCGCTGAGTCCGTCATCCGGTTCGGTCCAACCCAGGGGGTAGGTATCGCGGAGATTGTTGAGGAAGGCCCACCAGCCGCCGAGGTCCGGGGTGCCGGACAGTTCGAAAGCGGTACGGACAGCCTCGCTCAGTTCCGGAATGATCTCCTTGACGGAGCCCACGATCGGAACGTCGGCCGTACGGTTCTTGGAGATCTCCGCGGGGTCGATGTCAGCGTGGATGATCTTTGCGTGCGGAGCGAACGTGCTGAGGACACCCGTCACGCGGTCATCGAAGCGCGCACCAAGGGTGATCAACAAATCAGACTGCTGCAGCGCGGTTACCGCAGAAACCGTGCCGTGCATGCCGGGCATCCCGACGTGCTGGGGGTGGGAATCCGGGAACGCGCCGCGGGCCATGAGGGTAGTCACCACTGGAGCGCCGGTGAGTTCCGCGAGCTCACGAAGTTCGGCCGATGCGTGGGCCTTGACCACACCGCCGCCGACATACAGGACGGGCTTGTTTGCCGCAGCGATCAGCCGGGCAGCCTCGCGCACCTGCTTGTTGTGGCCGCGGACCACCGGACGATAGCCCGGCAAATCGATCTTGGGCGGCCAGGAGAAGGTCATGGTGCCCTGCTGGGCGTTCTTGGCGATGTCCACCAATACGGGACCGGGACGCCCGGTGCTCGCAAGGTAGAAAGCCTCGGCCATGACATGCGGAATGTCGTTGGGATCCGTCACCAGGAAGGAATGCTTGGTGATCGGCATGGTGATGCCGACGATGTCCGCTTCCTGGAAGGCATCGGTGCCGATGACGGAAGCCGATACCTGGCCGGTAATGGCAACGAGGGGCACGGAGTCCATGTGGGCATCCATGATGGCGGTAACGAGGTTGGTGGCGCCGGGGCCAGAGGTGGCGATGCAGACGCCAACCCGTCCGGTAACCATGGCGTAGCCTTGCGCTGCGTGGCCGGCTCCCTGTTCGTGACGGACCAGGACGTGATTCATCTTGGAGGCCATCAAGGGGTCATAGGTGGGGAGGATCGCGCCACCGGGCAAACCAAAAATATCGTCGACGCCGAGTTCTTCGAGCGAGCGGACAATAGCTTCCGAGCCGGTCATCACCGTTGGGGGTACAACGTTGTTCGGCCCGAGTACAGGAGAGGGAGTTGCAGCAGTGTCGACGACGGCGTCAGCCGGACGGTCGACCTTTTCCGGAGCCTTGGGGGCTCCAGCGGACTTTGCAGCCATCAGCGAGGGGCTGATCGGCGATCCTTTGCTCATCGGACTCTTCCTTTGGGGATCTTCAATTAGTGAAAGTTACTGCGGGTACTGCGTTCATGCGGGTTCTTGCTCAAATGCGCCGTCCCCTGCGGGAAATAAAAAAACCCCTCAGCCTTGCGGCTCTTCGAGGGGTTGCGCGTGACGGTTCGTTACCAGTCGGGCTAGGAGGCCACGCGCTTGGTAAGTACGACAGTGCCCACGGTGGCGCCGACAGTAACGAATGCGATCATGCGTTCAGTGTTCCCTCTTAGTGAGATAGGTGTCAAACGATAATGACGCCATCTCACTATATGGACGCCGTTGTCCACGGATTGGTCCTACCCCGGCTGCCCAACTAACTCGCAGTTGTTGTCGTTATGAGGCGTCAAAACGACAACAACTGCGAGTCAGTTGGGCCGGAACCCGGAACTAGCCGCAATAAGCACCCGTGGAGGCGCTGTGCACCAGCTTGGCGTACTTGGCGAGGACGCCCTTGGTGAACTTGGCCGGGAGGGGCTCCCAACCGATCTTGCGGGACTCGAGTTCGGCTTCGTCCACCAGGAGGTCGAACGAGCGGGCGGCGATGTCCACGCGGATCTTGTCGCCGTCCTTGACGAAGGCGATGGGTCCGCCGTCGACGGCTTCGGGCGCGACGTGGCCGATGCAGAGGCCGGTGGTACCGCCCGAGAAGCGGCCGTCGGTCAGCAGGAGCACGTCCTTGCCGAGGCCCGCGCCCTTGATGGCGCCGGTGATGGCGAGCATCTCACGCATGCCCGGGCCGCCCTTGGGTCCTTCGTAACGGATCACGACGACGTCTCCGGCCTTGATCTCGCCCTTGTCCAAAGCGTCGAGCGCACCCTGCTCGCGTTCGAACACGCGGGCGGATCCTTCGAAGACATCGGCGTCGAAGCCGGCACTCTTCACGACGGCACCTTCCGGAGCCATGGAGCCGTGCAGGATGGTGATGCCGCCGGTCTTGTGGATCGGGTTGTCCAGGGCGCGCAGGATCTTGCCGTCGAGGTCAGGCGGGTTGATGGACTCCAGGTTCTCGGCGAGGGTCTTGCCGGTGACCGTCAGGCAGTCGCCGTGCAGCAGGCCGGCGTCGAGCAGCGCCTTCATGATGACAGGCACTCCGCCGATCTTGTCGACGTCGGTCATGACGTAGCGGCCGAACGGCTTGAGGTCGCCCAGGTGCGGGATCTTGTCGCCGATGCGGTTGAAGTCGTCCAGGGTCAGCTCGACCTCGGCCTCGCGGGCGATTGCGAGCAAGTGCAGGACGGCGTTGGTGGAACCACCGAAGGCCATGGTGACCGCGATGGCGTTCTCGAACGCCTTCTTGGTCATGATGTCCCGGGCGGTGATGCCGAGGCGGAGCAGGTTGACCACTGCCTCGCCGGACTTGCGGGCAAAGTCATCACGACGGCGGTCTGCCGAGGGCGGGGCGGCCGAGCCCGGCAGGGACATGCCGAGGGCCTCGCCGATGCACGCCATGGTGTTGGCCGTGTACATACCGCCACAGGCGCCTTCACCAGGACAGATCGCGCGTTCGATGCGGTCGAGGTCTCCGCGGCTCATCTTGCCCGCAGCGCACGCACCCACGGCTTCGAAGGCGTCAATGAGGGTGACTTCCTTCTCCGAACCGTCCTCGAGCTTGACCCAACCCGGCATGATGGAACCGGCGTAAAGGAAGACGCTGGCGAGATCCAGGCGCGCGGCTGCCATGAGCATGCCCGGGAGGGATTTGTCACAGCCGGCCAGCAATACGGAGCCGTCGATGCGCTCGGCCTGCATGACCGTTTCAACGGAGTCGGCAATGACTTCACGGGAAACAAGGGAGAAGTGCATGCCCTCGTGGCCCATCGAAATGCCGTCCGAAACGGAAATGGTGCCGAACTGCATGGGGAATCCGCCGCCGGCGTGGACGCCTTCCTTGGCGCCCTGGGCGAGTCGGTTGAGCGAGAGGTTGCACGGCGTAATTTCGTTCCACGAGCTCGCGACGCCGATCTGGGGCTTGGCGAAGTCGTCGTCGCCCATCCCTACGGCCCGGAACATGCCTCGCGCGGGGGCGGCATGGATGCCGTCCGTTACGACCCGGCTGCGTGGCTTGATGTCCGGCTGGTTGTCTGTCGCAATGGGGGTGTGGTCACTCATGGGCATGAGTCTATGACTCCTGAGCTGCGGCGAACGAACACGCTTGGCGGGTTAAGGCGAATTTGTCCCTATTTCGTGCAATATTTCATTCAAATAATGGACGCTCGTCTCAATATGTGAGACGAACATTTTATGGTCATCTGCAATTCCGTCCATCTGGATCGCAGGAGCCCGGAAGGCAGGGATTCGATTGACCTATGTGGATTCACTAATCTAGACAGCCCCGCGACACGGACGTAACGTCAAATCACGACACACCTGCGCCACTCGAACAGAAGGGCTCCTCCCATGGATTGGTTGATCTGGGTCATTGTCATTGTGTTGATCGTCGCAATTGTTTGGTGGCTCTTGAGCCGAAATAGCTCGAAGTCATCCGCCGGCGCCGCGGCCTCGTCCTCTCCATCCGCTACCGCCGCATCGCCACAAATGGACGTCGCTTCCGCCGCGTTGACAGGCTCCGCCCCGTTGGTGGCCACCACCGCGGCTGCCGATCCAGACCCGGCCGCATCACGAACGGCCGCATCACGAACGGCCGCACCCGAACACGAACCGGAGCAGGAACCGACTACCGAAGCGGGCGACGTCGACGACTGGGAGCGACTGGCCCCGCTTCCCGAAACCGGAGCGGCGGCCCCGGAAGAGTCCCCCGCGGCCGAAACCCCGGTGGAGGAACCCGCAATCGAGGAGCCCACGCTCTCGGAACCCGTACTGTCCGAGGCCGCGGTGTCCGAAGCCGCCGAGCCTCCCGGCGCCGAGCCGGAACTTGAAGGGGGCGTGACGGCCGACGACGTCGCAGTAGCCGACGCCGGACCTTCCGTTCCGGCCGACGCCGGCGCTCCGGCGTCGGCGGCCACGGAGCCAACCACTCCCGAACAGTCGGCCGACAGCGCAGAGTGGGAAGCCACCTGGAGCGAAGGCGGCGCCCCGGCCACCCCCGCGCCGATCCACCACCGCGAGTACACCGACGCCCACGCACCGACGCTTCCCGGGGCCGAATCCGCTGCGGCGGAGGCAGTCGACGCTGCCGCAGAAGGCACACGGGACGACCGGGCCGGAACCCCCGAGGCCGCCTCGGCCACTGCTGAGCCGAGGGCCCAGGCCCCGGACTCGACGGGCGCGTCGCCTTTGGGCGGGCATCTCGCCGCCGATCAGCCATACGGTGAAGGGTCGGCTGCGGCGGGCGCTGACGGGAGCGGCCCCGATGGCTACACCGTCAAAGGCAATGCGGACACCATGACCTATCACGATGAAGACAGCCCGTCCTATGACGAGGTCAAAGCCGAGGTCTGGTTCGTTTCGAGCGCCCACGCGGAGGCAGCAGGCTTCCGGCCGCCCCGCAGGAACCGTCGCTGAGAGCCTCAAGGAGCTAAAGAGACGCCTCCCAGGCAGAGCCGCGAGGGAGGCGCTGGTCGATTTCACACTTCGGCAAGTGTCGTGTAGAGTTACATGTCGTTGCGGAGATCAACGAGGGAAGAAAAGCCCTCCGCGGATCGAAATCGACAAATGCACCTCTAGCTCAATTGGCAGAGCAATTGACTCTTAATCAATGGGTTCCGGGTTCAAGTCCCGGGGGGTGCACCAAAGGGAAGGGCCCTTGAGCGGCAACAGCCGCTCAAGGGTTATTTCTTTGCGTTGTGAGCAACAAACAATTGCACCTCTAGCTCAATTGGCAGAGCAATTGACTCTTAATCAATGGGTTCCGGGTTCAAGTCCCGGGGGGTGCACCAAAGGGAAGATCCCTGGATGGCTGAATGGCCGTCCAGGGATCTTTTTGTTTTTCGGCCAGGTTCGCTTCGCGGACCAGGGCTTCGCAGGCCTAGTTGGAAGCCTCGCTCGCCGCCGCGCCTGAATCCACTGCGGCAACAATGTCGTTGACAATTGCCGAAGAATGATTGCTCGCCAATTCGCGTACCAGCGCCTGCAGTTCCCGCCGCAGCTTGGCCGTGTCCACGGGAACCGGTGCAAGAACTTCGCGTTCCAACTGCGTGGCGAGGCCGAGGGTGCGCTCCCCCGCCTCGGTCAGGCTGACCACCTGGCTACGGCGGTCGGACACGCTGCGTGCGCGGCTGACGTGCCCGTGGGCCTCCAGCCTCGTGAGCGTCTTCCCCATCGTCTGCGCCTGAACCCGGACGATCTGGGCGAGCATCGACTGGGTGGTCGGTCCGTTGACGGCAAGTACTTCCATGACAATGACCCCGGCATGGGTCAGATCCATACCGCGCAGTTTCTCGTTCCAGGCATGCTCCACGAGGCGCGCGGCCGTTGAGAGCAGGCGCCCAGTGGGCCACCTTTCCATATCAGGCATAAAGGCCAGTATATAGACCGCCCGGCGAAGATCCGGCCGGGGGTAGTTCAATTCGTGAAGCGCCCGGCCCGTCACTAAGCTTGGTGGTCGCGGACGCGAGCAAGGAGCACACATGGCTGAAAGACTCATTCCAGGGGACACCGCCCCGGATTTCACCCTCAAGGACCACACGGGGCGCGAGGTCAGCCTGGCCTCGCACCGCGGCCGCAGTACGGTGATCTATTTCTACCCCGCGGCGTCAACTCCTGCATGCGCCAAGCAGGCCTGCGACTTCCGCGATTCCCTCGCCAGCCTTCAGGCCGCCGGTTACGACGTCCTTGGAATCTCCCCGGACACCGTGAAGGACCTGGAAAAGTTTGTGGCCGAAGAAGCGCTGACCTTTCCCCTGCTTTCCGATGAAGGGCACAGGGTCGCTGACGCCTATGCCGCTTGGGGCGAAAAGAAGAACTATGGGCGCACGTACCAAGGGCTGATCCGCTCCACCATCGTGGTGAATCCCGACGGCAAGGTGGCGGCGGCCCAGTACAACGTGCGGGCCACGGGCCACGTGGCCAAGCTCCGGAGGGACCTCAAAATCGACAAGTAGCCGCCACCCTGCGGCACAGAATCGCGGCCGCCACGATTGAATCGGCCGACGCGAAACCGCGGGTACAATGGAGGCCGGTATATGACCGGAGCGGAAGCCCCGACTCCCGGTCCGGGTACCAACACCAGCGCGAGTGGTGAAATTGGCAGACACGCAGGATTTAGGTTCCTGTGCCTTCGGGCGTGGGGGTTCAAGTCCCCCCTTGCGCACTTTCAGGAAGTGCCCCGGTCCTCGGCCGGGGCACTTCCGCTTTCCAGCCGGGACTCAGGGCCCTGAACTAGACTGGACTGCGGTCCGGCTGCCGCGGGCCCCAGCCCGTCCAACTGCCTTGAGGGGACAAGAGTGGTAAGCAGCAAGCTTCGCCGAATCACGCTACAAATCGGCGCAGGCCTTCTGGCCGTTGCCTTGTCCTCGTGCACGGTAAGTCCTGGACCAGCACCGTCAACCTCGGCCGCGGGCGGCGCTTCGGCAGAGCCAAGCAAGACCTTCAACTTCGGTACCCCGTCGATGCCCCTTGGACTCGACCCCGCACT
Source organism: Arthrobacter bambusae (assembly GCF_022606295.1). Taxonomy (GTDB): domain Bacteria; phylum Actinomycetota; class Actinomycetes; order Actinomycetales; family Micrococcaceae; genus Arthrobacter; species Arthrobacter bambusae_A. The sequence goes on along the minus strand of NZ_JAHHZS010000003.1, from coordinate 143,815 downwards.
GACGAACGACTCCGAGTCGTATCGCATCACGCGGCAAGTCATGGAAGGCCTGGTGGGGGTCGATGCTTCCACCGGCCAACCAACACCCCTGCTTGCCACCTCCTGGTCACAAGGGAATGACGGACTCAGCTACGACTTCACGTTGCGGTCGAAGGTCACCTTCCAGGATGGAACCGCCTTTGACGCCGCCGCCGTCTGCAGCAACTTCAACCGTTGGTTCAACTTTCCGGCAACGCTGCGTCAGCAGGCACCGGGCATCGCATTCAAGAGCGTCTTCAAGTCCTTCTCGGACGACGCTTCGCTTTCCCTCTTCAAGAACTGCAAGGTCGTCTCCCCCGGCCACGTCCAAATCAACCTGACCAAGCCCTTCACGGGCTTCCTGCAGGCCTTGACGCTGCCGGCGTTCGCCATGTCCTCCCCGAAGGCCTTGGCCGACGAGACCGCCAACGTCCTGGACAAGAAACTGTCAGGACAGCCGGCGTCGGCCTACGCCTCGCACCCTGTGGGCACCGGCCCTTACGTTTTCTCCTCGTGGAGCCAAGACCGGATCACGCTCAAGAGCTACAAGGGCTACTGGGGCGACCGCGGAGAGATTGCCACGGTCAACTTCATTCCGTTCGACTACCCGCAGGCCCGGCTCCAGGCCCTGCTCGCGGGAACCATCGATGGATACGACCTCGTCACCGCCGGCACCTTCGACCAACTCGTCAAGAAGGGCATGCAAATTGTCCAACGGGACCCGTTCTCCGTCATGTACCTGGGGATGAACGAGTCCGTGGCGCCCCTCCAGAACCTCGGGGTGCGCCAGGCAATCGAGATGGCCATCGACAAAGACACCCTCATCCACAAGTTCTTCATCGACAACACCTCACCGGCGTCCCAGTTCGTTCCCCCCAAGCTGAGCGGCTTCAACAACAACGCACCGTCCCTGGGATACGACCCGGACAAGGCCAAGCAGTTGCTCGCCAAGTCCGGCTACAAAGGCGAGGAACTCAAGTTCTACTACCCGCTCAATGTCACGCGCGCCTACCTTCCCACTCCGGAGAAGATCTATGCGGAGATCAGCGCCGAGCTCACCGCCATCGGACTGAACATCAAGCCGGTACCCGTGAACTGGGATGACGGCTACCTCCAGAAGGTTCAATCCCCCGGCGACCACGCGCTCCACTTGCTCGGTTGGAACGGCGCCTACTCGGACCCGGACAATTTCGTGGGCACCCTCTTCGGAGAGAGCAACGGCGAGTTCGGCTACAGCGATCCACAGGTGTTCTCGAAGATCGACCGGGCCCGGGGACTCCCCGAAGGCGCTGACCGCAACTCGCAGTACCAGACCATCAATGCCCAGATCGCGGCGACCGTCCCGGCAGTGCCCATCGCATTCCCCATCTCGGCCTTGGCCCTCTCCGACCGCGTGGAGAAGTACCCGGCATCGCCTGTCTTAAACGAAGTTTTTACAAACGTTCGCCTGAAGTCTTGACGTCCCGCCGCAATTTCAGTTATGTGCCCACGCGGGGATATTCTGTGACAGCCAGTGCCGCCGCTATCGGAGATAGATCGTGACCTTCATTTCCAAGACACACCACGCTGACGTCGTCCTTATTGGGGGCGGGATCATGAGCGCAACCCTGGGTGCGTTCATCAAGCAACTCGAACCCAGCTGGACCATCTCCCTCTTTGAGCGACTCGACGAAGCCGGCCTGGAAAGCTCCGGACCGTGGAACAACGCGGGAACCGGGCACGCAGCGCTCTGTGAGCTTAATTACTCACCAGCAGCGAAAGACGGGTCCGTTGACCCGTCCAAGGCCCTCCACATCAACGAGCAATTCCAGCTCTCCCGGCAGTTCTGGTCCCACCTCGTGGACAACAAATTGATCGGCTCGCCCAAGGGCTTCATCAACACGGTTCCGCACATGAGCTTCGTCATCGGCGACAAGCACGCAGACTTCCTCAAGACGCGCTATGAAGCACTCAAGCCGAACACACTCTTCCGCAGCATGGAATACACGGAAGACCAGGCACAGATCGCCAAGTGGGCTCCGCTGATCGTCAAGGGCCGCGACGCCAAGCAGCGCGTTGCCGCCACCCGCGCCGCGGAAGGCACCGACGTCGACTTCGGCGCCTTGACCCGGGAGCTGACCGGCTACCTCGCCGCCAACGGCGTTGAAGTCAACTATGGCCACGACGTCACCAATGTGAGCAAAGCCTCCGACGGCGGCTGGGACCTTTCGCTCAAGTACCCGGCTTCCGGCGAACACAGCCGGATCCACGCCAAGTTCGTCTTCGTCGGCGCCGGCGGTGGAGCACTCCACCTGCTCCAGGCATCGGGCATCCCGGAAAGCAAGGGCTACGGCGGTTTCCCGGTGTCCGGACAGTTCTTCCGCTGCACTGACGAGGCCATCGCCGGCCAGCACGGCGCCAAGGTCTACGGCCAGGCCTCCGTGGGCGCCCCGCCCATGTCCGTGCCGCACCTTGACACCCGCTACGTTGACGGCAAGCGTTCCCTGCTTTTCGGCCCCTACGCCGGATTCTCCACCAACTTCCTCAAGACGAGCAGCTACCTCGACCTGCCGCTGTCCATCCGCCCCGGCAACATCATCCCGATGCTGGCCGTGGCCAAGGACAACATGGACCTGACTGCGTACCTGATCAAGGAAGTGGCCAAGCGCCACGACGCCAAGGTGGAGTCCCTCCGCGAGTACTACCCCCAGGCCGACGGCGCCAACTGGGAGCTCATCACCGCGGGCCAGCGGGTGCAGATCATCAAGAAAGACTCCAAGAAGGGCGGCGTGCTGCAGTTCGGCACCGAAGTGATCACGGCCCGTGACGGCTCCATCGGAGCACTGCTCGGGGCCTCCCCCGGAGCCTCCACTGCCGTCCCCATCATGATCGAGATGCTCCAGCGGTCCTTCCCGAAGAACTTCAAGGGCTGGCAGTCCAAGCTCAAGGAAATGATGCCGGGCTACGGCGTCAAACTGAACGACAATCCGGAACTTGCGGCCGAGTTGGAAGCGAGCACTGCCCGTTCGCTCCAGCTTGAGCCTGCCGACGCCGTCCAGCACTAGCAGCCGTCCGGGCTGCGGCCGGTTCGAGACAAGAGACAGACCGTAGATCCCAGGAGACAGTGCAATGTTCCGTCTGGCAAGGCTTTCACTGGCGAACAGGGCATTGATCGCGCTGATCACCGTCTTCGCGGCGGTGTTCGGCGTGATCACCATGTCGTCCCTGAAGCAGGAGCTCATTCCCTCGATCGAGTTCCCGCAGATCTCGGTGATCACGTCCATGCCGGGCGCGTCCCCGGAGGTTGTCGACAAGCAACTCAGCCGCCCGCTCGAAACAGCGCTGAACAGCGTCGAGGGCCTCGAGTCGACAACGTCGACGTCACGGAACGGTGTTTCGCAGATCACCATGGTGTTCACGTACGGTTCGAACCTGGACCGGGCACGCAACCAGATCGATCGGGCCATCTCCAATGCGAAACGTGTGCTGCCGGCCGACGTCGAGCCGCAGTCTTTCGCCGGCAGCATCAGCGACTTCCCGATCGTGTACTTGGCCGTGTCTTCGGACAAGCCTCTCAGCGAGTTGAACACGGACCTGCAGCGCTTGAGCGTTCCCCGGCTCCAGAAGCTGGACGGGGTCCGCAGCGCTGACGTGACAGGCGGGGCCACCCAGCACATCCTGATCCAGCCCAAAGCCCCGGCGATGGCCGCCAGCGGCGCCACGGTCCAATCGCTCACGAATGCCCTCAAGAACAACGGAACCCTGGTCCCGGCCGGGACCATCGAGGATCAGGGCAAGACCCTCTCGCTGCAGATCGGGAGCCCGGTGGACTCCCTCGACGTCATCAAGGGCTTGCCCCTCACCGGGGCGAAGGCCGGCACCACCATCGGCGGCGTTGCCGACGTCAGCATCCAGGACGACGCCGCAACATCCATTACCCGGACCAACGGTAAACCGACGCTGGCCCTGTCCATCACGAAGAAGCCCGACGGCGACACCGTCGCCATTTCACACGCCGTCAAGGATTCCATTCCCCAGATGGAAGCCGAGCTCGGCTCCAATGCGCACTTCACGCCGGTGTTCGACCAGGCCCCGTACATCGAGAAATCCATCAAGGACCTCACCACTGAAGGCCTCCTTGGACTTGGCTTCGCAGTCGCAGTCATCCTCGTTTTCCTGATGTCCGTGCGCTCTACGCTCGTGACGGCGGTGTCCATTCCGTTGTCGCTCCTGATCACGTTCATCGGAATATCGGCGACCCATTACTCGCTCAACATCCTCACCCTCGGAGCGTTGACCATCGCGATCGGCCGGGTGGTGGACGATTCGATCGTGGTGATCGAGAACATCAAGCGGCACCTGAGCTACGGCGAACACAAGCTCGCGGCGATCCTCAATTCCATCCGGGAAGTCGCCGGTGCCATCACGGCGTCCACCCTCACCACGGTTGCCGTCTTCCTGCCGATCGCCTTCGTGGGCAACCTGGCAGGCGAACTGTTCCGGCCCTTCGCCCTGACGGTGACCATCGCCCTGTTGTCCTCGTTGCTCGTGTCCCTCACCATCGTTCCGGTGTTGGCTTACTGGTTCCTCAAGTCGCCATCCGCTGCCGCGGCCGTGGACGCCCATGCCGCGGAGAACGCCCGGACAAGGGCGCACGAGGCAGAGCAACGCAGCCGGCTGCAGCGCGGCTATTTGCCCATCCTGTCCACAACCCAGAAGCACCCGGTCATCACAATCGTGGCCGCTGTCCTGGTATTGGGTGGTACTGCGGCCATGTCCCCGTTGCTCGCCACGGACCTGCTCGGCGACTCCGGCCAGAACAGCATGACCGTGCGCCAGGTCCTTCCTGCGGGCACCAGCCTGGAGCAGACCGGCGCCGCCGCTGCGCAGGTGGAATCGGTCCTGCGGGGCATCGATGGCATCAAGGATGTCCAGGTCACGTCGGGCAACGCCCAAACGGGTTTCGCCGCGCTCACCTCAAGCGGGGCTTCCAATTCGACATTCACGGTGGTGACCGACGACAAGGCCGACCAGCAGAAACTGCAGGACACGGTCCGGTCCCGGCTCGCCAGCGCCTCGGCTGCCGGGAAGGTCACTGTCGGCGCACAGCAAGGCGGGCTGGGCACGTCTTCCAGCGTGGACATCACCATCAACGCCGCCAACGCAGCGGATCTCAAAACGGCAAGCGACGCCGTCGCGAAGGCCATGGACGGTGTGCCCGGAAGCGCCGAGGTAGCCACCAACCTGGACGCGAGCCAGTCTGTGGTCCAGGTTAAGGTCGATCGCGCCAAGGCCGTCGCAGCCGGGCTCAACGAAGAACAAGTTGCCGGCGTCCTGGCGTCCACGGTCAGTCCCATCCCCGCAGGAACTGTCCGTATCGACACCACGGACTTCCCGGTACAGATCGGCGAGGGCACGCACTTCAGCAGCATTGCCGATGTCAGCGCCATCAGTCTCCCGACGCCGGCCGGGCCCGTTCCGCTGTCCAGTATCGCGTCGGTGGAGCAGGTGGACACTCCCGTATCCATCACCAGCAGCAACGGCCAGCGCACCGCGAAGGTGACCGTCACGCCGTCGGGCTCCAACCTTGGCTCCGTCAGCACGGCAGTCAGTGACCGGCTGGCCGCCGTGCGGCTGCCGGCAGGCGTCACAGCCACGATCGGTGGCGCCACGACACAGCAGGCGGACTCGTTCAGCCAGCTCGGCCTCGCGCTCCTGGCCGCCGTCGCCATCGTCTATGTCATCATGGTGGCGGCGTTCAAGTCCCTCATCCAGCCCCTCATCCTGTTGGTGTCCGTGCCGTTCGCGGCGACCGGCGCCATCGCGTTGCTCCTCGTCACGGGTGTTCCGCTCGGGCTGCCTTCCCTGATCGGCATGCTGATGCTGGTGGGAATCGTGGTGACCAATGCGATCGTCCTGATCGACCTCATCAACCAGTACCGCAAACCACACGATGGCAGTCCCGGGATGAGCGTGGCGGATGCCATCACCCACGGCGCCAGGCAGCGGCTACGCCCGATCCTCATGACGGCGCTTGCGACCGTATTCGCCCTGACGCCCATGGCTTTGGGCCTCACGGGAGGCGGCGGGTTCATTTCCCGGCCGCTCGCGATCGTCGTGATCGGCGGCCTTGTGTCGTCCACGGCTTTGACGCTCGTCCTTGTTCCCGTCCTCTACAAGCTGGTCGAAGGCCGGCGGGAGAAGAAGGCGCTGCTCAAGGCGCTCACGCAACGCCCCGACGTCGTGAAGGACGGCATCGCCGGCCATGGCGAGGGCGAGCACCTGGACTGGACCACCGGAATGACTCCCAAAGTCACAGGCCGCCGGTCCGCTTCCAGCCCCGCCGAGTAGGGCGGCTCACCGGGAACAAAATGGCGTTGTGCCCTGTTGCAGGCAGTGATACATGCAAATGCATCTATTTTGGGATAGACTGTTGGCAGAGCCCGGACACCAATCGGGCAGGCAGAAAGGCACATCATGGAGATCGGCGTATTCAGCGTCAGCGACATCACCACTGACCCCACCACGGGCCACACCCCCACGGAGAACGAGCGCATCAAGGCCGCCGTGGCGATCGCCAAGAAGGTTGAAGAGATCGGCATGGACGTCTATGCGATCGGCGAGCACCACAACCGCCCCTTCTTCTCATCGTCCCCCACCACCACGCTTGCCTACATCGCAGCGCAGACTGAACGCATCACGCTGTCGACGTCCACCACGCTGATCACCACGAACGATCCGGTCAAGATCGCCGAGGACTTCGCGATGCTCCAGCACCTGGCGGATGGCCGCGTGGACCTCATCATGGGACGCGGCAACACCGCTCCCGTCTACCCCTGGTTTGGCAAGAACATCCAGGACGGGATCGAACTCGCCGTGGAGAACTACTCCCTGCTGCGCCGCCTCTGGGACGAGGACACCGTCAATTGGAGCGGCAAGTACCGCACCCCGCTGCAGAACTTCACCTCCACGCCCCGCCCGCTCGACGGCGTCGCGCCCTTCGTCTGGCACGGCTCCATCCGCAGCCCGCAGATCGCGGAACTTGCCGCATACTACGGCGACGGCTTCTTCGCCAACAACATCTTCTGGCCCAAGGAGCACTACCAGCAGCTGATCGGCCTGTACCGCGAACGCTACGAGCACTATGGCCACGGCAACGCCGACCAGGCCATCGTGGGCCTCGGCGGACAGTTCTTCATGCGCAAGAACTCCCAGGACGCCGTGAAGGAGTTCCGCCCCTACTTCGACAACGCCCCGGTGTACGGCCACGGACCCTCGCTCGAGGACTTCACGTCCCAGACGCCGCTGACCGTCGGCAGCCCGCAGGAAGTGATCGAAAAGACCTTGACGTTCCGCGAATACTTCGGCGATTACCAGCGCCAGCTGTTCCTGGTGGACCACGCCGGACTGCCGCTCAAGACCGTCCTGGAACAACTGGACCTCTTCGGCGAGGAAGTCCTGCCGGTCCTGCGCAAGGAATTCGAGGACCGCAAGCCGGCCCATGTACCTGACGCACCCACCCATGCATCCCGGGTGGCGGCATCCGTGCTCGCGTCCGCCAGTGAGGCGGTTGCCGATTCCGCCGGGCGGAACCCGTGACCACCACCGCGCCCACCTCGTCCGCCGTGCGCCTCGCCGCTGAGACCTGGGAGTCCTTGTTCCGCTCCCAGGTGGCGGTGATGCGCCGGCTCCAGGCCGGGGCGGCCTTCAAGAAGCTGCCCATCAAGGAGTACGACGTCCTGTTCACTCTGTCCCGTTGCCCCACCGGCAAGTTGCGCCTGAACGAGATCAACGATCACGTCCTGCTCAGCCAATCCAGCCTGAGCCGGCTGGTTGACAGGTTGGAGAAGCGCGGACTCGTGGAACGCAGCATCGCCCCCGACGACGGACGCGGGATCCTGCTCGGGCTGACCGCGGCCGGGCAGGAACTGCAGAAGGAGATCGGCCGCGAGCACATCCGCGACATCGCCGAACTCGTGGCACCGGCCCTGACAGCGGACGAACAGCGCGAGCTTCTACGCCTGACCGAAAAGCTGCAGGCGTTCGTCGCGCACAAGTAGGCGCGCGACGGCTAGCGGAGGACGACGAGCTTTGCCGGATCCTCATCCGGCAACTCGTCGGCCACCACCGCGGTGACTTTCAAGCTCTTCAACGACAGGCTGCCGCCCACCGTGGAGAGGAACGCCGTGTCCGAGGAATCGCGTCCGGCTGTGATGCGAAGCATGGATTCGCGCGGAGCCAGGCCGGTGGGATCGATGACGTACCACGTGCCGTCGAGGTGTGCCTCGGCCACGGCATGGAAGTCCATGGGGCTCAGGCCGGGCGCATACACAGCGGCGAGTCGCGCAGGAATGTCCTTGGAGCGCAGGAGGGCAACGGCAAGGTGCGCGAAGTCGCGGCACACGCCCTTGCGGTGCAGGAGCGTTTCCACCGCACCGTCCGTCCCGCGCGAGGAACCACTGACGTACCGGAGTTCGTCGTGGACCCAGTTCCGGACGGCCTGCAACAGCTCCTCGCCATGCAGCCCGCCGAACTCGGCATACGACGTCGGAAGGAGCCGATCGGACTCGGCATAACGGCTGGGCCGGACATAGCGGATGAGCTCCATCCGGGAGGACTCATCGGGGAGACCGAGGCCTTCCACCGAGGCACGGTAATCAACCGTGACCTCGCTGGGTTCGGCGAACTCCATGTAGTGGAAGCGTCCGCCGTGATGGTCCGCCAGCTCAGTCAGCGGTACAGCTTCGCCTTCCACCGTGACTGACAGCTCTTCGGTCAACGATTCGTAGCCAGGATTGCTGGCCACGGCTATTGCCATCGCCACCTTGGTATTGGCTACGGTCTTGAAAACGAGCTGGGCAGCAACGTTGCGTTCCATGGATCTCCGGAGTGTTGCGGCTGGACAACCCACTAATGAGGCTGAGTTGGCGCCGACGAATGTCTGTCAACCGTGGTTCTACAGATTGACCTTCAGAGACAATAGCATCCGCTGGACATTGGCGAATTCCGAACTCTGGTCAACATACTTGGCCGCTTGGTCCAAGGTATCGAAGGACTTCGCCGGAGCAACCACTTCGTCGGTGGCGAAGGCATGCACGGCGGGCATGTCCCCGAAGTAGTAGTTGCCCTTTCCGGCGGGCCCCACCACAAGGTTCCGCAGCTGGCAGGCCTGGCCGTCAGTTCCGGCCACCAGGTTGGTGATGCCGTACGAACCGAAGAATTTGTAGCCCTGGATGACCCGGAACACCACGTGCGGCGGGATCATGGAATCGCCGTCCGCGTGGGGCAGGTCAATGGGCACGCTGCTGACCACTGTGTAGGGCCGCTTGGCGGCCGGATTGCAGTCGGCCGGACTGGCCGAGGGCAGCCCGGTATGAAGCGTCGCCAGATACCCGCCCTTGGCGTCTTTGACCTCGATCTTCAGCGCGCCTGGCATGGAGCCAGCGTCGGGCGTGACCGATTGCGCAATCCAGTCTGTCGGAAGATCGAAGCTGACCTTCTTGGCTGAGTCTGAGTACGTCTTCCACGCCGCGGCCGTGGCCCCCGCCGTCGCCGTGCTTCCCGCGGAGGGGCTTCCCGAAGCAGTGGAACCGGCCGACGGCGGGGCTGTACCGGAGCCCGACGGCGACCCGCTCCCGGGTGCCGCACTGTTGGACCCGGCCGTCCAGACCGGCCCGCCCGCGCCCTGGGAACTGCAGCCAGCCGCGGCGACCACGATGAGCGCACCCAGGACGGAGACTGAAAACTTCAACGGGATCCGCTTTGCTCTCATGCGCACCAGCCTAGCGGCGCTGAGCCGCCCGGCTGACCGTCCGGAGCGGCGTTTCGCATGTGCGAAGCCGGCAGATGGACTCCGGCGCCGCTTGGGCCCGCATCGTAGGACTAGGCTGGACGCATGGCTCCCGATCTGCTTGATGAGGACGAAAACGATGTGGCGGACATCTCCGCCGTGGACATCGCGGACTGGCGTTTGCGGACGTTCGCCATGTACGACGACGTGCGCAAGATCGCATTGGACGATCCCTTCCAGGCCCATGTGTACTGGCGCCAGGAGCGGGACCGCATGTTCGGAACCCACCCGGCCTCGGCGCTGACTCCCGCCAGCAAGCAGGCTTTCTCGGGCTTGCGCACTGCGGACTACGATTCCCGGTTCCGCCGCTATGCCGCCCTTTCGCCGGAGGGCGCGGGCCAGGAGATGAACGTCCGGACCGGTACCGACGGGGTGGTGCCGTTTGTCCGCCTCGGCACCTTCGACCTCGACGAGCTTGGCTCGCTGGCCGTGTGGCGCCTGCGGAGCTATGGCGGCGGCATCTTCGTGCCCTTCCGCGATGCGACAGCCGGCAAACCCGGAGGAAGCTACGGCGCGGGCCGGTATTTGCTGGACACGATCAAGGGCGCTTTCCACGGCCTTCGCGGATCCGGGCAGCAGGAGTTCGTCCTAGACTTCAATTTCGCCTACAACCCGTCCTGCGCCTACAACGAGGCCTGGGCCTGCCCCTTGGCCGGGCCGGCGAATCGCCTGGCCGCGGACATCCCGGTGGGGGAGCTCTACCTGCCGGTCTAAATGGGACGGCCTCATGAGGCCGAAGGACGTAGGATGTCTTCATGACTTCCTCCCGTGCCCGCCGGATCGCCCGCGTCCGCCCGCTCTCCCCCGCCTCACCGGACGAACACTTCTTCGTCGCGAACGACGCCGTCGACTTCGCCTCCGCGGAAGGCCGGAGCTGGACCGTGGTGGACAGCCCTTTCCCAGGCTCCCCTGCAAACCGCAGCAGCGCCGGGCGGCCCGGCTGGGTTGGAGGCTCCGAAGTTTCCGAGGACGCGTTCACGTTCCTGGCGCCATCTGTTCCGGCCAATGTCTTCGGCATGGCGCACAACACCGGCCAGCCCGGCCGGGATTTGCCCGCCCAGGCGTTCCACAAGGCCGCCACAAGCGTCGTCGGACCGGGTGACGCCATCGAACTCGCCTCGGACGTCGGCTACGTGGACCCCGAAGCGGAACTGACCGTCGTCGTCGGACGCAAGGTCCGCGGGCTCACGCTCGACAGCGCGCGCGACGCCATCCTCGGTTTCACGATCGGCAACGACGTCTCGGCGAGGGACCTGCAGAAGACCGACGAACTGTGGACCAGCGCGAAAAGCCAGGACACCTTCACCCCCGCTGGCCCGTGGATCGTCACGGACCTCAACGACGGCGCTCTTTCAATCGGCATCGTGCACAACGGCCGGGAATTGCGCACTGCCAGCACCGCGGACCTCGGCTGGAAGGTAGACGAAATCCTTGTCTACCTCACGTCGTTCATGACCTTGCACCCCGGCGACCTGGTCCTCACCGGCTTCCCGGCCGAGTGCGCCAGGATCGAACCCGGAGACCTCGTGACTTGCCGCATCGAGGGCATCGGAGAGCTCAGCAACCCCGTAATTGCAGCATCTTGGGAGAAATTTCCCAGCTAGATATGAAAGGCTTGAGCCATGGAGCCTCCTGCCGTGCCGGCACTTGAGACGCGGCAGACGTCCCTTTCCAGGCCAAAGACAAGCAATCGCCGCAAAGGCGTGCTGCGCTATCCGGTGGTCAGGCAGCTCATCCGTTTCACCGGCGTCGGGATCATCTGCACCGTCACCTCGCTGGCGCTGTATGCGCTGTTCCGGCCGTGGATGGGACCCCAACCTGCCAACGCCGGAGCACTGATCATCACTTCGCTCATGAATACGGCCCTGAACCGGCGGCTCACCTTCAAGATCACCGGCAACCGGAAGATGACCCGGGACCACCTGAACGGACTGATCGTGATCGCCGTCGCGCTGGTCATCACGGGCGGGAGCTTGGGCGTGCTGCATGCGTTGCGGCCCGAAGCCACCCTTGCCGAAGACCTCTGGACCACCACGCTGTCCGGATTCGTCGCGACGGCCGTGCGGTTCACCATGCTGCGGCATTGGATTTTCCGCCGGGCCCGCCACGTTTGATTCCCAACTAGCTCGCATTTGTTGTCGTTTTGAGCCGTCTAAACGACAACAAATGCGAGCTAGTTGGGGTGGGGTCGGTCAGCGGCGACCGAGCCCCTGGACGCTCCCGACGGCGGCAGCCACGGCTTCCGCGGCTTGTTCCAGTTCCGCTGACGTCACCGTGGAGTCGAAGCTGAAGCGCACAGCAGTGTGGGCCACCTCCGACTCGATTCCCAAAGCCAGCAGGACCGGCGACGGAGCATCGGATCCGGCAGCGCAGGCCGAGCCGCTCGAACAGACCACGCCAAGCCGCTCAAGTTCCAGCAGGACCGACTCCCCGCTCGTGCCTGGGAAACAGAAGGACGCGACGGACGGCAAGCGTTGCGAGGGGTGGCCGGTCAGCACGGCATCCGGCACAGCTTCAAGGACAGCGTGGATGAAGGCATCACGCAACTCCGAGACACGCCCTGCCAGCGCGGACTGCCCGGCATGGGAGAGCGTCAGTGCCGTGGCCAGGGCAACGGCGCCCGCGACGTTTTCGGTCCCGGAGCGCCTGCCCCGTTCCTGGCCGCCGCCATGGACCAGCGGTTCCAGGCGCAGCCTTCCCTTGGCATAAAGCACGCCGCTGCCCTTCGGCGCGCCGAGCTTGTGGCCCGAGATACTGAGGGCGTCTACTCCGAGTTCCTTGACGGCCAGGGGTAGCCAGCCGGCGGCCTGGACAGCGTCCGTGTGGAACGGCACGCCATGTTCGGCGGCCACCTCGGCGAGTTGGGCCACGGGCTGCACCGTCCCGATCTCGTTGTTCGCATACATGATGCTGACGAGTGCCGTCTCCGGAGTCAGGGCGGCCCGGAGCGCCTCGGCCGTCACCACGCCGTGCCGGTCCACGGGGACCACGTCCACTTCGAAGCCGTGGACGCGTTGCAAGTAGAGCGCGGATTCCTCGACGGCGGGGTGCTCGATGGCGCTGATGACGATGCGATTCAGGGCAGGATCCGCCGCACGCCTCGCGAGCGCGATTCCTTTCACCGCCAGGTTGTCCGCCTCGGTGCCACCGGAGGTGAAGGTGATCTCCCCCGGCCGGCAACCCAGGACCTTCGCGACCGTCGCGCGGGCCCCGGACAACGCATTCGCGGCTGCTTCGCCGAGGCTGTGATGACTCGAGGGATTGCCGAACTCCCCCGTCAGATACGGCCACATCGCTTCGAGGACTTCCCTGCGGACGGGTGTGGTCGCCGCGGCGTCGAGGAAGATCATGGCGTCAGCCGAGCGCCGGGGACAGGTCCGGTGTCACGTCGAGCGTCACGTCCAGGCCGAGGTCCAGCGCGTTGACGCTGTGCGTGAGTCCGCCGATGGAAATGACATCGACTCCGGCTGCGGCGATGTCCGCCACGGTGTTGACGTTGACGTTGCCGCTCGCCTCGACGACGGCTCGGCCAGCCACCTGCTTCACGCCGGCGCGGAGCTCCTCCAGGGAGAAGTTGTCCAGCATGATTGTGTCGACGCCGGCCGCCAGCACGGGTTCGATCTGCTCGGCGCTGTCCACTTCCACTTCGAAGTGCGTAGTGTGGCCCAGCTGGGCTTTCGCGGCCTTGAGCAGTGCGGTGAGCTTGGCGGAATCGCCACCGGTCATCACGGCCAGGTGGTTGTCCTTGGCCAGGACGGCGTCGGACAGGCTGTAGCGGTGGTTGGCACCCCCGCCGCACCGCACGGCGTAGCGTTCCAACACCCGCAGTCCGGGGGTTGTCTTCCGCGTGTCCGTGATGCGTGCCTTGGTGCCGTCGACCAATGCGACGAATTCCGCGGTCTTCGTCGCGATGGCGCTCATGCGCTGGGCCAGGTTGAGCCCGACGCGTTCGGCGAGCAGCACCGAGCGGGCGCGGCCGCTGACCCGCGCCAGATGGGTGCCGGCGTCGAACTTTTCACCGTCCGCGAGCAACAGCTCCACTTCGGTGTCCGGGTCGACGAGCAGCATGGCATCACGGAACACCGTTCCTCCGCTGAAGACCCCAGGAACCCGGGCGTTGAGGACGGCGATGGCGCGGGCCTCGGCGGGAATGAGCAGCTGCGAGGTGATGTCGCCGCTCGGCGCGTCCTCCGCGAAGGCCCGCTCCAGAATGTCCCGGACGGGTGCTGCGGGGAGGGTCAGGCTAGTCATTGACGAGGCTCGCTTTCCGACGGATCGTGTATCTCTGAACAATTTCTTCGCGTTGGGTTTCAGCCGCGTCACTCCGGTAATGCGCCCCGAGCGACCCCCGGCGCGCCCCCGCAGCCCGCACCAACAACTGCGCAGCCAGGAGCAAATTAGCATCCTCGTGCACGCGCGGATCCGCGGAATCAGGAACCGCTTCAGGGCGTACGACGTCGCCCCAAGCGTCGAGTGCCTCGGCAGCCTCCCGGAGCAACCCCCCGGTCCGGAGAACCCCCGCCTTGGCAGTCATAAGCCGACGAAGCGCGGTTCGTGAGAAGGGACTCGTGCTGGACTCCGTCTCAAAATCCCGCCGGGGCGCAGGACTGCCAGCCTCCAACTCGCGGAACGGTGTTCCGGCAGCGTGCGTAAAAGCGAGGCCGCCCGCGGCCGTGGGCCCACACGATCCGGGTTCCCTGGCCGAGCTTGCGAGGCTAGGGAGATCGTGGGGATTAGCACGCCGAGGAATGCCGTTTTGCGATCGGGCGCCTTTGGGCGACACCTCGCCGAGAAACCCCTCAACAGCCCGCCGCCCGAACACCAGCCCTTCGAGCAAGGAGTTGCTGGCCAAACGGTTCGCGCCTTGGACCCCGGTACACGCTACTTCACCGGCCGCAAGCAGCCCAGGAACGGAAGTACGGCCGAAAAGATCGGTGACTACTCCTCCCATCCAGTAGTGGGCGGCAGGGGCAACCGGAACGGGCTCGAGGGTCCAGTCGAGGCCGGCCTCACGGGTCCGTGCGCTGAGCGTGGGGAAGCGCTTCCCAAGGAAGCCCTCCCCCTTGTTCGCTTCCACGACCCGGGCGTCAAGGAAGACGTGGCCATTGGGATCACCAAGGGAAGCGAGGTGAAGGGCGATGCTGCGGGAGACGACGTCGCGCGGCGCCAGTTCGGCGTCAGGGTGGTAGACAGGCATGAATCGCTCGCCGTTCGCGTCCACCAGGATGGCGCCTTCGCCGCGGACCGCTTCGGAAATGAGGAGCGGATCTGCGCCGAGGGGAGCTAGTCCTCCGGCAGCGGAGAGGACCATGCTCGTGGGGTGGAACTGGAAGAACTCGAGGTCTGCGAGTTCGGCGCCTGCCCGCCATGCGAGCGCGAGTCCGTCGGCCGTTGCGACCGAGGGATTGGTGGTCTGGGCGAACAGCTGCCCCGCCCCGCCGGTGGCGAGCAGCACGGCATCACCGGATACGATACCAAGGCGGCCGTTGCGCAAAAATTCGACGCCTGTCACACGCCCCTCGGACTGGATCAGGGAAGTAGCTTGGGCATGTCCGAGCACCTGGATTTTCCCGGCGTCCTGCGCGTCAAGGACCGCCAGGATGAGCGCGTTCGCGACCCCGGCACCGGTGGCGTCTCCGCCGGTGTGCAGGATCCTTGGCGCGGAGTGGGCGGCTTCGAGTCCCAAGGCGGGATCGCCGTCGTCGTCCGCGTCGAAACGGACACCGAAACGCTCGAGCCCCATGATGTCGAGGCGCGCTTCGGTGCACAGCACCCGCACGGCCTCCTGGTTGCAGTGGCCCGCGCCGGCTTTGAGGGTGTCCGCGATGTGCGCGGCGACGGTATCGCCGGGGGCAGGCTCGTCCAGCACAGCCGAAATCCCGCCTTGGGCAAAGAAGGTGTTGCTGTCCGCAAGCGCCCCCTTGCTGAGCAGGACGACGTCCGCACCGGCCTCGGCGGCCAGCAGCGCGGAGTAAAGGCCGGCGATGCCGCTTCCGACGACGACGAGCCGCCGCGCCGGAGCGCCGGAAATGCGTTCTGCAGTCATGTGAGGCTCGATTCGACTGGTTGGTACGGGGTGTGGCCTAGAGCGGCCGTGCTGCGAGCATGCGTTCGAGGGCGATCTTGGCGTTGTCCTTGACGGAGTCGTCTACCGTGATGCGGTTGACCACGCGGCCTTCCACCAGTTCCTCGAGTACCCAGGCGAGGTAGCCGGGGTGGATGCGGTACATCGTGGAGCAAGGGCAGATCACCGGGTCGAGGCAGAAGATGGTGTGCTGCGGGTTCTCCGCGGCCAGGCGGTTCACCATGTTGATCTCGGTACCGATCGCGAAGGTGGTGGGCTCGGTTGCGGCGGCGATGGCCTTCTTGATGAAGTCGGTGGAGCCTGCACCGTCGGCCGCGTCGACAACCTCCATGGGGCACTCGGGGTGCACAATGACGTTCACGCCCGGGAATTCGGCGCGCGCCTTCTCGATCTGGCCCACGTTGAAGCGCTTGTGGACGGAGCAGAAGCCGTGCCAGAGGATGACGCGGGAATCCAGCAGGGTTTGCTCGTCGTTTCCGCCGAACTCCTTGCGCGGGTTCCACATGGGCATCTGCTCCAGGGGCACTCCGAGGGCCTTGGCGGTGTTGCGGCCCAGGTGCTGGTCAGGGAAGAAGAGGACCCGCTGGCCTCGTTCGAAGGCCCATTCGAGGACCGTCTTGGCATTGGAGGACGTGCAGACGATGCCGCCGTTGCGGCCGCAGAAGGCCTTCAATGCGGCCGAGGAGTTCATGTAGGTAACCGGGATGACCGGGGCACGGCCTTCGGAATCGGGGGCGGTCCCGAAGAGCTCCTCAAGCTGTTCCCAGCATTCCTCCACCGAGTCCTCGTCGGCCATGTCCGCCATGGAGCAGCCGGCGGCCAGGTTCGGCAGGATCACGGCCTGGTCCTCGCTGGACAGGATGTCCGCAGTCTCGGCCATGAAGTGCACGCCGCAGAAGATGATGGCCTCGGCGTCGGGCCTGGTCAGGGCAGCGTTGGCGAGCTGGAAGGAGTCGCCCACGAAATCCGCGTACTGCACAACTTCGTCGCGCTGGTAGAAGTGGCCCAGGATGACCGCCCGGTCCCCCAGCGTCTCCTTGGCGGCGCGGATCCGGGCGTCGAGCTCGGCGTCGCTGGCCAACTTGTACTCTTCGGGCAACTGGCCTTGGCGGGGCGTGGCCTCCGGGGCGTCATCGGAGCTGGACGCGCCGGGACCGTAAGCCGGGATGCCGGCGAGGGCTTCAGCGAGGTCGTACTCCCACGGGCCCTTGGCCAGAGCGGGGCTGCACGTCGAGCCGGCCGCGGAACGGCCGCTTTCGGCTTCTTCCCGCGTGATCAGCTGGATAGCCGTGTTGACGCTGCTCATGGTGTACTCCTGTTGTCTGGCCCGAGTCCGGGCGTGCCGGTGAAGCGGTAGAGGCGGGGCGGGCGGTGTTTTCCGCCTTGGAGGTATTCACCGGTTTCCTCGATTTCCGGTGCTCCCTTGATTTGCCGGCGGAAGTTTGCCGGATCCAGCTGACGGTCCAGGACAGCCTCGTAGACTTCGCGGACCTGTGCCAGGGTGAAGAATTCTCCCAGCAAGTGATAGGCGATGGACCCGTAGGCCATCTTGTTGCGCAGCCGCCACAGGGCGTAGTCCACGATCGCGTTGTGATCGAAGGCCAATTCCGCGAGCCGGTCTGCCCGGAACCAACGGACGTTCTCGGATTCGTCGGCCAGGGCGGCTTCCGTGGGCTGCACGAGGGCCCAGTAGACGATTGAGACGACCCTTTGCGCCGGTGAGCGGTGCAGGCCGCCGAAGGCGTAGAGCTGCTCGAGGTATTGGGGAGCCAGCCCGGTGGTCTCGCGCAGGTTCCGGGACGCGGCATCCTGGAGGGATTCGTCGTGCTGCAGGGGGCCGCCGGGCAGTGCCCACATGTCTTTGAACGGTTCGCGGATGCGGCGCACCAGCGGCAGCCACAGCGTGGGCCGGCCGGAGCTTTCACTCGGGCGGAGGGCGAAGATCACCGTCGATATGGCCAACGACGGCGGCGCGAGCCTGCGCTCTGCGACATTGGCGGAGGTGGCGTACACGGTATTCACCCCGCTTCTTTGCTGTAGGGACGAGAAAACTAGTTATAGTCAAAATGACTAGAACTAATGGTACGACTGCCGGCGCACAGTGTCCAAATGTTTCAGCCCGCATTCTCTTTGGCCGCAGCTTCCAGGAGGGGCAAAGTGCGGCCTTGGAAATGGGTATTCAGCACAATCACCGAGGACGAACGGAGCACGGTCTTCGTGGCGATGAGTTTGTCCAGGACGCGCTGCAGGTCCGAGTTCGACTTACCCACCACCCGCACCATGAGATCCGAACTACCGGAGACTGTGTGCACCTCAATGAGCTCGGGAATAGCGGCCAGAGCTTCGACGACGGCATCGTGCCCGCGGTCCTGGTTGATGGTCAGCGAGCAGAAGGCGACCACGGGATAGCCGAAGCCGGCGGGATCTGGCTGCGGAACCCAGGGCGCCACCACCCCGCGCTCGGCCATCCGGTCCAGCCGGGACTGGACCGTGGCGCGCGCGACCTTCAAGACCCTGGATGCCTCGAGGACGGACGCCCGCGGGGAGTCGGTGAAAAATCGGACAATCTTGGCATCCAGCTCGTCGACAACCATCAGTTTTTCCCACTTCCGCCCATGAGCTATACAAATCGGCACTCCATGCCCAGATGTTGCACCAGCTTGTAACCATCCTCTCATGAGTGTTTTTCGCCACTTTCCTTCGGAAGCGGTAAATTCGATAAGTCCTACGAGGACCAGCTGACAAACCATCCACAAGAAGGCAAACACGAATGACAACGAAGTCCACCGCTGTTCGACCCTCCATTCCTTCGCAAGGCCTTGGCCACTCGATGAAGCCGCGCCAGCTCACCATGATGGGCCTGGGCAGCGCCATCGGCGCGGGACTCTTCCTCGGCTCGGGTGCCGGAATCCACGCGGCCGGCCCGGCTGTACTCATCTCCTACCTTGTGGCGGGGACCCTGATCATCGTGGTGATGTGGGCGCTGGGCGAGATGGCGGCCGCCAACCCCAACAGCGGCGCCTTCTCGGTCTACGCGGAAAAGGCCATGGGCAAGACGGCCGGATCCACGGTCGGCTGGCTGTGGTGGCTGCAGCTGGTGGTGGTCATCGCCGCAGAGGCGCTCGGCGCAGCAGGGCTGTTGTTCTCCGTCTGGCCGGTCATTCCTGTATGGGCGCTGGCCTTGGTGTTCATGGTGGCCTTTACCGCGATCAACCTCGCCGGGGTCCGGAACTTCGGTGAGTTCGAATTCTGGTTCGCCATCCTGAAGGTCGCAGCCATTGTTGCCTTCCTCGTCATCGGCGCGGCATTGCTGTTCGGCTGGCTGCCCGGCGTAGCTTCCCCCGGCCTCGGAAACCTGACCGGCAACTTCGCACCGTCCGGCTGGTCCGGAATTGCGGCGGCCCTCTTTGTCGTGATTTTCGCCTTCGGCGGCACCGAAATCGTGAGCGTGGCTGCTGCGGAGACGCAGGACCCCGCACACAGCGTGGGCAAAGCCATCCGCACGGTGGTGTGGCGCATCCTGGTTTTCTACATCGGTTCGGTCTTCGTCATTGCAGCAGTGCTGCCCTCCGATTCCGAGGGCTTGAAATCACCGTTCGCCGGTGTCCTGAACCTTGCCGGCATCCCGGGAGCCGGCGCGGCCATCACCCTCGTTGCCGTCGTGGCCCTGCTTTCAGCGCTGAACGCCAACCTTTACGGTGCCTCGCGCATGGTCTTCTCCCTGTCTGAACGCGGCGAAGCGCCGGCTTTCCTGTCGCGGCTGCGCGGCGCCCAGGTGCCCATGGCCGCCGTCGGGGTTTCCGTTGCTTTCGGCTTCATCGCCACCATCCTGGAACTGCTCTTCCCCGAGCACGTGCTTCCTGCCTTGCTCAACCTCGTAGGCTCCACCTGCCTCGTGGTGTGGGGTACGGCACTCGTGTCCCAATTCATCCTGCGCCGACGCGCCGACCGCGAAGGAACCGAACTGCCGCTTCGCATGAAGGGCTTCCCTTTCCTCACGGTCTTCGGACTGGCACTGCTTGCCCTGATCTTCGCGGTGGGCTTCTCGAATGCCGAGAGCGCGGGCCAGCTGATCGGCACGTTCCTGTTGATCGCATGCATCGCCGTGGCTTGCAGGATCGGCGCAAAGGTGAAGTCCGCCCGAAACGCCTAAGCAAACCCAACTGACTCGCAGTTGTTGTCGTTCTGAGCCCTCATAACGACAACAACTGCGAGTTACTTGGGAGGTGCACAAACTGTAAAGCGTTCCTGCAGAACCGCTGGCAGTTCATGGCAGTTTGACTAGGGCTGATTAGGCGGATTGCCTACGATCAAAACAGTGACTACGGTCACGTCCATGGACTCACTTCTTCCCGTCGTGGCCGCAGCCGACGCCGCGCCCCTGTCCCCCGGACAGCTCAGGGAGCTCTATTCCCTGATGGCTGCCGTTCGATACCTCGATACTTCCGCCGTCGCCTGGCAGCGGCAGGGAATCATCCCCGGCTACGCTCCGGAACTCGGCCAGGAAGCCGCCCAGGTCGGCAGCGCCTATGCCCTCGACACTGCGCGTGACTTCGCCTTTCCGACGTACCGCGAGATGGGCGTCGCCCGGACCATGGGCGTGGACATGGTGGCGTACATGTCCACCCACAAGGCAACGTGGCACGGCGGCATGTACGATCCCGTTGCCAGCCGCCTCGCGCCCATCCAGGCCGTGGTGGCAGGATCAGTGCTCCACGCCGTCGGCTGGGCCCACGGCCAGACCCTCAGCGGGGAAGACGGAGTGGCCCTCAGCTACTTCGGCGACGGCGCGTCCTCCCAAGGCGACGTCCATGAGGCCATGAACTTTGCCGCCGTGATGAAGGCACCGGTTGTCTTCTTCATCCAGAACAACGGCTGGGCGATATCCGTGCCCACCGAACGGCAAGTTGCCGGCGGCTCGGTGGCTGCACGCGCCGCGGGCTACGGGATCCCGGGCATCCAAGTGGACGGCAACGATGTGGTCGCCGTCCATGAGGCCACCCGCAACGCCTTCGCCCACTGCCGCGCAGGAAACGGTCCGGTGGTAGTCGAGGCCATGACCTACCGCCGCGGGCCGCATTCAACCGCCGACGACCCCGGCCGGTACCGCAGCCTCGACGACGAGCGCATCGACGCCGGCACGGACCCTCTGGAACGCCTCCGCGAGCGCTTGCTCGCAGAGGGCGTAGCCGACGAGGCATTCCTCACCGCCGCCCACCAGGCCGCCCGGGCAGAGGAAGAAGCGATCCGTGCCGGAATCGAAGCGCTTGGCCCCCGGCCTGGCAACGAGATGTTCGATTTCGTCTTCCAGGAAACCACCCCCGCCCTTGAAAACCAGGCCACCCGTTGGCGCGAGGAGTCCGAACATGTCTGAGAGCACCACCGCCATCCTTGAAGCCGCGGCGGCTACCGAGACCCAATCCGTCAAGCTTTCCATGCAACAGGCGCTCAATCGCGCGTTGGACGAGATCCTCTCGAACGATCCCAAAACGGTGGTCTTCGGCGAGGACTGCGGCCAATTGGGCGGAGTCTTCCGCATCACCGACGGGCTGCAGGCCAAGCACGGCGGATCCCGGGTCTTTGACACGCCGCTTGCGGAATCGGGCATCCTGGGCATGTCCGTGGGCCTGGCCATGGCCGGCTTCCACCCGATCCCGGAGGTTCAGTTCGACGGCTTCGCGTATCCCGCCATCAACCAGATCGTGTGCCAGATCGCCCGGATGAACTACCGCAGCCGCGGCACCTTGCCGATGCCCATCACGCTCCGTGTGCCCAGTTTCGGCGGCATCCGCGCCCCCGAACACCACGGGGAAAGCCTTGAGGCACTCTTCGCGCACGTTCCGGGCCTCAAGGTGGTCTCACCGTCGGACCCGCACGATGCCTATCACCTGCTCAAGTACGCGGCCTCGCGGCCTGACCCGGTGATCTTCATGGAACCGAAGTCCCGGTACTGGCAAAAGGGCGACGTCGGCACCTCCGACGGCGGTACCCTCACCGGCGCCCGCGTAGTCCGGCCCGGCCGCCACCTGACGCTCGTGGCCTGGGGTGCCATGGTTGCCCGGTGCCTGCAGGTTGCCGAACTCGCCGCGGAGGACGGAATCGACGTCGAGGTCCTCGATTTGCGCTGGCTCAAGCCGATCGACGCCGAAGCCCTGGCGACGTCCGTCGGAAAGACGCGGCGCGCCGTCGTCGTGCACGAAGCTCCGCTGACGTCCGGACTGGGAGCCGAAGTGGCCCAGCTGATCACGCAAAGCTGCTTCGACACGCTCAAGGCGCCCGTCGAACGCGTCACCGGCTTTGACGTGCCGTATCCCTCCGGCGACCTGGAGGACGAATACATTCCGAACATTGACCGTATCCTCCTGGGGATCCAACGAGTACTGGAGTATCGACGTGGCTGAAATCAGCTTCCCCCTGCCCGATCTTGGCGAAGGGCTCATCGAAGCCACCGTGCTGGACTGGCTCGTCTCCCCCGGCGACCAGGTGGAACGGAACCAGCCGCTCGTGGAACTGGAAACGAGCAAATCCGCCCTCGAGTTGCCGAGCCCGCAGGCGGGTAAAGTGATCCGTATCCACGGCGCGCCGGGCGAGACCATCAACGTCGGCGAGCCGCTGGTGGTGTTCGAGGTGCCGGACAATACTGCCGGCATCGTGGGCACCGTTCCCCAGGATGACGCACCGAAGCGCCGGGTCCGCCTGAGCGCCGTACTTGATGAGGACTGACACCATGAGCGGCAGGCACACGGAAGAGCACATCCACACGGTGGAAGGGACAGACCCGCACCTGTTCGTGGAAGTCCATGAGCCTGCCGAAGGCACCGACACCGGGTTGCGCCCTGTCCTGCTGTTGCACGGTTTCTCCTCTTCGACCAAGCTCAATTGGGGCGACACGGGCTGGATCTCCACCCTCAAGTCCGCCGGCCGGCGGGTCATCACGGTGGACCTTCCCGGGCACGGCCAGAGCAGTTCGCCCGAGGACCTGGACTCCTACTCCCCGAGCCGGATCCGCGCGGACCTGCTCCAGATAGTTGCCGACGCCGGTGCGCGCCCCGTGCGCGCCGGTGACCCTGCCAGCGGGCTCGACGTGATCGGCTATTCCTTGGGCTCCCGGCTCGCCTGGGAATTCGGGGCGACCCAGCCCGAACTCGTGCACCGGCTGGTGTTGGGCGGCCCGAACAAGGAAGACCCGCTGGCGTCCTTCGATCTCGCGGCGGCCCAGCGCTATCTCGCGGACGGCACACCCATTGAAGACGAGTCCACGGCAGGGTTGCTGAAGATGGCGCAACTCTTGCCGAGCAACGATCTTTTTGCGCTCTTGTCGCTCATCGAAGCGATCAAGGGTGAACCGTTCGATCCGGCCGAAGCCGTCCCCCACATGCCGATGCTCCTGGTGGCCGGCGATAAGGACGAACGCGCCGTCACGATGCCGGAACTCGCGTCCATCGCTGCCCGCGCCGGCGGCATGGTTGAACAACTGCTTGTCCCGGGGCGGAACCACAGCAACGCCGTGACGAGCCGCGTGTTCAAGGACGCCGCGGTCGCGTTCCTCGGTGTCTAGGTAGGCGTCTACGTAGATGCGGAGCGGCTGACTAGCCCGCCAGCCGCTCCGCATTGAGCGTCATGCGCTCCAGCACGCTGACGGCCATGGCGTATTCGTCGATACCGATCCCCATCGAGAGGTCCTGGCGCGCCTCTTCTACGAATCTTTGCGCTTCCGCGTGCTTCGCGTGGCCCAGTTCGCTGAGGCTGATGCGGCTGTCCACCATGATGATCATGCCGCGGCCCACCATCGCGGCGAGTTCATTTTCGCGACGCCGCGTGTCGCCGCCCCAGAAGGGGTTGAGTGTTCCGTCAAGGTCCTGGGGGCTGAGTGGCGCCTCTGCCAGGACATTGAGGGTCTGCCACTGCCTCCGGCTGAGTTTCAACCTCGCCAAGGTGCTGTCCAAATGCGCCTCCAATGCGGCATCCAGGCGTTTGGTCCAGTAACCGATCGGCTTGTTCACATGGCCCATCGTGGCAGCGCCGAGCGGTCCCGGCAAGAAAGGTAGGCTTGATTCAGCGCTGGATGACGTGGAAGTGGGACGAATGGGCATGCGCTTCAAGGACCGCGCGGACGCCGGACGCCGCGTGGCAGCGGGGCTTCCGCAGCTCCG
Organism: Arthrobacter bambusae; assembly: GCF_022606295.1. Lineage (GTDB taxonomy): Bacteria > Actinomycetota > Actinomycetes > Actinomycetales > Micrococcaceae > Arthrobacter > Arthrobacter bambusae_A. The sequence continues at coordinate 119,730 of NZ_JAHHZS010000003.1, read as the reverse complement.
GCAACGGCCGGACACCGTCCTGTTGGGCCTCGCCCGCGGCGGGATCCCGGTGGCGGCCGCTGCCGCCGTCGAGCTCCACCAGCCGTACGGCGCCGTCCTGGTGCGCAAGCTCGGCATCCCGGGGCGTGAAGAAACAGCGTTCGGCGCGCTCGCGTGGTCCAACGGCAGGATCGTGCGCATCCTCAACCGGCCCCTTGCGGAACGCATGTTGCGTCACGGAATCACCCAGGCGTCGCTGGACGCGGTGGAGGCACGCGAGCGCGGAGAACTCCTCCGGCGTGTGAAGACCTACCCCGGCATCAACTTCGATCTCTCGGGCAAGACTGTGGTCCTTGTCGATGACGGACTCGCGACGGGCGCCACGATGCGCGCCGCCGTCGAGGCCGTGCGCGCGGGAGGGGCGGCGACTGTGGTTGCCGCCGTTCCGGTGTCATCCCTCGAAGCCCAGGCGTCCATCAGCAGGGTGTGCGATTTCATGATGTGCGTGCACACGCCGGGCAAGTTCCACGCCGTCGGCGCGTTCTACGAGCACTTCGAGCAATTGACCGACGACGACGCCGTGCGGCTTTTGGAGCGGGCGGGGTAGTTCCAACCGATGGACACAGGCGTTCGACGACCGACCTGACTACGCCGTCGGCCGCCGGTTCGTCATCACGTTGTGGCTCGAGGGCAATGCCTGGGTAAACGGGAAGCCTCCGACGGCGTTTTGACGGCCGCTCGCCCCGACGGCATGGCGGATGAGCTTGGCGAGGGACGGGGACGGGCCCACCCCGAATTCCTGCCTCAGCTCCGCAGAATAGCTCTTGTAGGTGCGAAGGGCCGAGACAAGGTCGCCGGTGGCGAGGTGTGCCTGGATCAACAACTGGTACGAGGACTCCCGGAATGGTTCAAGGGAGATTGCCACAGTGGTGGCGGCCTTGCTTTCCTCGGCGTTTCCCTGGCTGAGATGGAACGCGGCGATGGAGTCGAGGGCTGCGGTCCGCACTGCGCGGAAGCGTTCCTGTTCGGCCAGGATCCAGTCCTCGTACCATCCCGGAAGCAGCTCCGCCGTCCGCAGCCGTTCCCACCTGTGATACGAATCGGTCAGCTCAGACGCCGGGGCGTGAAGCTCGCGCTCGAGTTCGGTGATATCAACGAGAACCTGCTCGCTGAGAGCCACCGAGACTTCCGTGGTTCCGTCGGCATCAAGCAAGCCGGGGAGCTCGTGGTTGATGTGCCAGATACTCACCCTGAGGCCGACCGCAGCCTGGGCATCGGATGAATCGGGCCAGAGAAGCCCGGAGAGGAACGTGCGCGGCCGCTCGCCGAGGAGGGCCAGCGCGGTGATAAGGCGTTGCTGCCGGTGCGCTACTTTCTGGCGCCGGCCATCCCTGCTCAGGGTCCAACCATTGAGCAAGGTCAAGGACCACTGAGGGTCTGGTGATGAAACCACGTCTCGTACCCCAATCGAACGTCGGATTCCTGGTGGGCAAAACGGTACGTCGTCAGACACTAGTCAGCGTTCACGGGCCCGGTCACGAGTGGCCGCTACTTGAATCAAGGATCCCTAACGAATGCCCTACTTACTCGTAATGGAATTTTGTCCCCGCTGACGTCGGAAGGCACCTGACCGAAGCGACCGCGGCAAAGCCACGCCTGCGTGTAACGGTGCTGTAACGGGTTCGGTCCCATGCTCATCCGAACATGCTCCTGACCTGGCGCATGTAAACGGCGAGCGAAATCGAGGTGCGGCCATGAACAATCCAGGCCCCCTTTTCCGGCGACCGTGCACAAGCGGCCCCCGGGTGCTTCCCAGCAGGTGTTCTACATTCGTGCAGCTGAACGGACGGGGGTGAAGGCGATGTCCATTGGACAATTGGAGCCTTCCAGCGGCAGGGCACCAATCGCTTCGGCCCAAGGGACTTCGCTCCCGGCGGCTTCGATCAGCGTGGTGATTCCCACTTTGAACGAGGCATTCAATCTGCCGTGGGTGCTCAGACGGATGCCGTCGTACGTGGACGAAGTCATCATCGTGGACGGTCGGTCCGAGGACCTTACTGTGGATGTGGCTCGCGCGCTCCGCTTCGACGTCGTCGTAGTGAACGAGCTGCATGCCGGCAAGGGCGCCGCCATGCGGGCAGGGTTCGCCGCCGCTACCGGGGACATCATCGTCATGCTCGACGCAGACGGCAGCATGGATCCGAGGGAGATCGGTTGGTTCGTTTCGCCCCTGCAGCACGACCACGACTTCGTCAAGGGCTCCCGTTACGTCACCGGCGGCGGATCCGATGACTTGACGCGTTTGCGCAACCTGGGCAACCGGGCGCTCACGGGGCTCGCGAACAAAGCCTTGCACTGTAACTTCTCGGATCTTTGCTACGGATACATCGCTTTCCGCAGGGAGTGCCTTGAGGTCCTGGAACTGAAGTCCGACGGTTTCGAAATCGAGACGGAGTTGGTGTCCCGCGCGGCGCGGGCCGGGCTTCGGATCGCTGAGGTGCCAAGCCACGAGTTGTCCCGCATTTCGGGCAATTCACATCTGCAGACCTTCCGGGACGGCTGGCGGGTCCTGCGCACACTGACCCGTGAGTGCGTCGGTTGGGACGCGCCGACGGCGGGGGTACGGCCGGAGGCGCTCCGGCGCGTCAAGTACCGGTACCCGGACATGAGGCTCCCCCATGTTCCCACCGACCCGAAAACGGTCCTGGCGATGCTGGCGGACGGCTGATGCCCGGGAGCGCCGCCGGCTGGCCAAGCGTCAGCGTGGTGATCTGTTGCTTCACCGAAGCCCGGTGGGAGTTGTTGCTCCGCGGGATCGCCTCGGTCCAGTCCCAAACGTTCCGGCCGGAACAGGTTGTCGTCGTCGTCGACCACAACGAGGACCTGTACCGGCGATTGGGACTGTACCGGCGGCTGACGGGCGCGCTTCTTGGAGTCGAAGTGGTGGAGAACTCCGGGCCGCGGGGTCTTTCCGGCGCCCGCAACACCGGGGTGAAGGCGGCGACCGGTGACATTGTGGCCTTCCTCGACGACGACGCCGAAGCCGCCCCGGACTGGCTGGCCCGGCTTGTCCTGTTCTATGACGATCCGGACGTGTTGGCGGTCGGTGGCCGGGTTGAACCCGTGTGGGAATCAGGCAGGCCGGCGCACTTTCCCGAAGAGCTGGATTGGATTGTCGGGTGTACCTATAAGGGCTTGCCCAGGGTCGCGGCGCAGGTTCGTAACGTGATCGGGGCGAACATGTCCTTCCGCTGCGATGTCTTTGAGCGCGTCGGCGGGTTCAATGCGTCCCTTGGCCGGCAAGGCGGCCGCCCGCTTGGATGCGAGGAAACCGAATTGTGCCTGCGGGCGTCCATCGGCGCCCCGGGAACCCGGGTGGTTTACGAGCCGGCGGCCGTGGTCCGCCACCATGTGCCGGCTGCGCGTGGCACCCTGCGCTACATGCTGGCGAGAGCCTGGTCTGAAGGTGTTTCGAAGGCCCAGGTGACACGGCTCCTCGGCCGTGGCGAAATCCTTGGACCGGAACGCCGATACGTCCGCCGGGTGCTGCCGCGAGCTGTCCTTGCCGGACTACGCTCGTGCACGCGCGACGGCGACATGGGAGGGCTGGCCAGGGCCGGAGTGATTGTGGCGGTTCTGGCTGTCACCGCGATCGGCTATCTGCAGAGCCTGTGGGAAACGTCATCGCCCCAAGTGCGGGTGTCCGGCTCCGTTTTGTACCGGCTTATTCGCGACACCAGTGGAGGCAGGCCCAGTGATTAACCAGCAGATTGCCTCGTCACCGGCAGTTGTCTTTGACGTCCACGGACGCGTCGCCATCAGGGTCGCCCAGGGCACCCCAGGCGAGGCGCAGCTACGTGACATGCTGGCCCCGTTCCTGGGCCCTTCGACGTCCCCCCTGCAATTGGACATCAGCGGCGGCGTCAGTCCGGTTCCCTCGCAATCCCATGCCGAAGACGCCTACCGGTATACAGACGATTCTTTGTTCCTCCCGGAGGACCGGGTCCAGGTGACCCGGACCGACAACGGATTCGTGATCGAAGGGGCGGGCGAGCTCCTCACGGCAGTCGTGCCGTTGTTGGACCACTTGTGCATCCGGCAGGATACCGCGATGGTCCACGCGGCGATGGTGAACTATCGGGGCGCGGGCATCCTGATGCCCGCATGGGGCGGGGTCGGGAAGACAAGTACAGTCGCGAAACTCCTGGCCATGCCGGAGGTCGGCTTCATGGCCGATGACTGGGGATTCATCACTGCGGAGGGGACGCTCCTGTCCTACGCGAAACCGATGTTCATCAAACCCCACCACCGGCCAATCTATCCGGACTTGTTCCAGGGAGTCCGCAAGCCGCTCGCGCCCGGCTGGTTGACGTCGACGATCAGCGGTGTGGCCACCGCTGTACACCCTGTCATCGTCCGTTATCCACGCACTGCCGCGTTCACCCGGCGGTGGTCGCCCGAGCACAGGATGGTCCACCCGGAACAGGTATTCGGCGCAGGGAAGATCGCTCCCCGGGCGCCTGCGCGGATCGCCGTCTTCCTCGAACGTTTCGACGGAGCGGAAGCCAGGTTGGAACGCCGCACAGAGGCCTGGATGGCGGCCCGCATTGTCGGCAACTTCCATTCGGAATTGCCTTTGGTTTCCCGGCGACTCATCGAGGCCCTGGGGGCCACTGGCCTCGTGCCATTGGGCGAGCACTTCTCCGCGAAAACCTCCGTAGTCACCAGGGCGCTGGGTGACGTTCCGTGCTTCGTGCTGCGCCTTCCGGTGGCGTGGTCCGCGGACCAGACCTCGGACTATGTCGCGGGCACGGTCACCTCCTTGGTGGATGGCGGGCCGTGAGCAGGAACGAGGACGCCGGCAGCGTCCTGGACGTGTCTGTGGTGATCCCGGCCCGTAACGCCGCCAACTGGCTCGCCGAATGCCTGGAGTCCGTCTTTGACCAGAACCCCCGCGAGGTCATCGTCATCGACGGATGTTCGCATGACGCCACCGTGCAGATAGCCCGTTCGTACGGGGCACGCGTCATCTCCGACGAGGGGCGCGGACTCCCGGCGGCGCGGATGCTCGGTGCCAGGGCCGCGCACGCCGACCTTGTCGCTCTCATCGACGCCGACGTCATCGTGCCCCCTGGCGTTCTGGAGAACCTGATGAAGGAGTTCCAGGCGGGCGGCTTCGACGGCTTGCAATTCGGACTGGTGAGCGAGCCCGACGGCGCGGGCTACTGGGGTGCCGCCCTCGCCTGGCACCATAACCACAGCAGGGTCCGCTCCTGGTTCGGCGTCAGCGCCACCCTCATGCGCCGCAGCGTGCTGCTGGACGCCGGATTCGATGAAAGCTTCCGGTCCGGCGAAGACATAGAACTCCGGATCCGGCTCGAGGCCGGTGGATACCGCCTCGGCGTCTCGCCCACCACCTTCGTCAGGCACCGGTTCGCTGACAGCTTCGAATACGCCCGCGACCAATGGCTTCAGGACGGCGCCGGTTTGGCGCGCACGATGCACAAGCACCCGCGCCGCGCCGCCTGGCTGGTATTCCTGCCCCTGCTCGCGACGGCCCGCGGGGTCCTTCTCTCCTTGGCCACCGCTCCCCGATACCTCCCCTATTGGGCCGGCTTCGTCCTCTACAACTACGGGGCTTTTGGCAGCACCTTGCTGCGACTCCCCAGGCACGGACTGTCCCTCGGCGGGAACGCCGTGTGGCTCGCGGCGGCCCGCATTGCGCCAATGGCGGCCGGGCTGCTGTTCTGGGCCCTCGCCGCCGTCGTGATTCCTGCCGACCGCCTGGGGCTGGCCTCGGCTGTGGTCGCAGCCACCATGCTGACCGTGCAACTGGGCATGCTCGGCGTCGGCCCGGCCACGCTGTCCGTGCTTCCCGCCCAAGCCGACCAGGGCCGGGCCCTGATTCCGGCAAGCGTCGCCGCCGTGAGCTTTTCGTCGCTCCTCATGGCCACCGGCTTGCTCGTCGTAACCTCTTTCCAGAGATCCGGCGTCGGCACCGCGTGGACGAACCCCGTGATGAGCGCCGCCTTCTTCGCCGCGGCGCTCCTCGCCGCCGTCGCATACCAGTTTGACCACATCGCCGTCGCCCAGGCGCGGGCGGATCGCGCGTTGACGCGCAGTCTCGTGCAGGCCCTGTTCCAGCTTGGCACCCTCGCCGTCTGCCTGTTCGCCGGCTACCGGGATCCTTCCGCCATCGTCGTTGCCGTGGCCATGGGTGCCTTGGCGAGCGTGCTCCTCGGCCTGCGCCAGCTCGGACGCACAGATACCGCCCTGGAGTGGACGCAAGCGAACTGGCGCGAAGTGGTGAAAGTCTGGGGTCCGGGCCTTCGCCAGCACGCGCTGATGCTTGCCGACCGCGCGCCGGGCTACGTTCTCCCGCTCGTCGTTGCGGCGGCGCTGAATACCTCGGCCGCAGCAGCCTGGTACGTCGTCTGGATGCTGGCTTCAGCGATCTTTTTCGTGCCCCAATCGGCTGGCTATTCACTCCAGACCGCTATTGCTGCCGACACGTCCGATCCTCGCGTTCCTTCACCTCCAGGCCTGGTCCGGAGGGCTTTGCAGATGAGCCTCTTCCTCACCGGGCTTGCCGGGGTGTTGCTGCTGGCGGCCGGCTCCCTGCTGCTGCCGTTGTTGGGGTCCGGCTACGCCTCGGCGTGGGTGCTGCTGCCGTTCCTGGTCCCGGCGCTGATGTTCACTTGCGTCACACAGGTCTATTACGGGGTGTGCCGTTCCACCGGGCGTTTGGCTGAAGCCACGGTGGTCGCGATTGCCGCGTGCGTCCTCGCGGTGGCACCTGCTCCCGCAGTCGCCCAGCACTTTGGCCTCACGGGAGTGTCCGTGCTCTGGTTGGTCTCCCAACTGGGAGCAGCCGTGGTCGCCGGCGGCCGCTTGCACCGTTTCTCACGGGGCCACGGAACCGCCTGGACCAGACGGAATATCGGGCGCACTTCCGGGTCGCCTGCGCACGGAGTACCGGCACCGTAATGGCCGTACAAGCCCCTTGGAGTGTCTCCTCCACCCGCTTGCACCGATCCGACGTCGGGACGTTGCCCCTCGTCGCCTCCGGCCCGAAGCGCCTGCATCCCGCCCAACATCGGGCCGAGCGCGGTGACCCGCGGATTCCGGGTGCCCTCGCGGTGATGGCGGCAACTGCCTTGATCCTGGGGGTGTGGGCGCTCAAAACAGTAAACGCCCAGGACATTGGCGGTGCCGGCCTGATCCAGGTCCTGCCTCCCAGCTATTTTTTTGCCCTGGGCCTGAGCCTCGCCGGGTTCGTCGGTTCCCTCGGCCTCAAGGTTCTTCGCCCGTGGCTGCTCGTCGTTCAGCTTCTGGTGTTGATCGTCGTCCTGCATGGGGCCGACCCGATCATCCATGGCCTGCCCCGTTTGGAGGCGAGCTACCGCCACTTGGGCATCACGGATTACATCACGCAAACCGGAGGACTGGACCGGAAGCTGGACGCTTACTTCAACTGGCCCGGGTTTTTCGGGCTGCTGGCGATGCTCTCGAATACCACGGGAGTCCATGACCTGACCTGGGTTGCCACGTGGGCGCCGGTCGGCGTCAACGTCCTGTTCATGCCTGCCCTGCTGGCGCTGGCCCTGCGCCTTGGCTCCAGTCCCAGGCAAGCATGGGCCGCCGTGTGGATGTTCTACCTGGCCAGCTGGGTGGGGCAGGACTACCTCTCCCCACAGGCTTGCGCCTTGCTGCTGCTGCTGACCTTGATCGCCTGTGTCCTGACGGTTTTCCCCGGGTGGCCGTGGAAGCCGGCGGGCAAGCCCGCCGGCCGGCTCAGGAATCTTGCCCGTCGACTCGAACCAGGCAAACCGGCGCCGATACCAGGCGAATTGCCGGGGTCTGCCTTCATCACCTTGGCCGCAGTGTGCGTAGTGCTGCTGGCCGGGATGACGGTTGCCCATCAGCTCACTCCCTTTGCCGCGATCCCCATCCTGGCACTGCTCGCCCTGAGCGGAAGGTGCCGGCTGCGCTTCCTTCCGGTCCTGGCGCTACTGCTTCCGGTCTGCTGGCTGGTCCTGGCCGCCACCCCTTTCCTCATCGGCCACCTGCACACGCTCTTCGGGTCCATCGGCAACATCAACGCCGCCGCTTCAGCCTCGTTGCTCAACAGGGTGGGCGGTAGTCCGGCCCACCAGTTCATCGTCTACTCCCGGCTCGCGGAGGGAGCCCTGGTCTGGGTCCTCGCAGGACTAGGCAGCCTCCGCGGGCGACGGCTGCGGAGGCCGTGGCTGGCTGCCGCACTGGGGACCGTGGCGCCCTTCGTCATGTTTCCGCTCCAGTCGTATGGCGGCGAGCTGCTGCTCCGGATCTACCTCTTCAGCCTTCCGTTCGCCGCGAGCCTGGTCGTGCTTCCGCTGCTTCCCCGTGGCCCGAGTCCGCCCGGACTGCGTCGGATGGGCGTACTCCTGCTGCTCGGATCGATCATCGCCACGGGCACAGTCGCCACCCGGTATGGCAATGATGCCATCGAGAATTTCACTCCGGATGAGATCGCCCTCGTCAATCAGCTGTACGCCACCGCCCCGCATGGCTCGGTCCTCATCGAGGCCGTTCACGACACGGCCTGGAGGTATGCGCACTACGCCGGATACCGGTACCAAACGGTCCTCCCAGCGGAGCCGGCACGCCCTGGGGACCCGCAGCCCGGCTGCTTGTCGATAACCCAGCTCGTCCCGTCCGCGGGCGCCTACTTGATCGTCACTGCAAGCCAGGTCAGCGCATCCGGTGTTCTCAACACGGGGCCGAGCGAAGGCTTGCAACACTTCATCGACAGGTGCGCCCTCCAGGGAGGCTGGTCGCTGGAGTCCCGCAATGCCGGCGGTGTGGTCTACCACCTGCAAGGAGCACCGAATGGCATCTAGGCACCGGAGCGTCGCGACGATCGGCGCGGTAGTGGCGGTTATGGCAGTGGCCTCGATTCCTTTGTCCTTCACCGGCCCGGAGGGACTTCGCCTTGCTGTCATTGGCCCGTTCCTGCTCGCCGGCCCGGGAACGGCCCTCATCTTGTTCCTGAAACCCCGGCGCATCCGGAAAGGAACCGGATTCGAGATGCTCCCGTTGGCCGTGGCGATAGCGGTGAGCTTCAGCCTCGCCTTGGCCATCCTGCTCTCGACGGCGATGCTTTACGCCGGTTTCTGGCATCCATCGGCGGCTGTATCCGGCTTGGCCGTGCTGACCTTGGGCCTGCTCGTTGCCGTGGACCGGCGGTCGCGGCGAGAGGAACCGGCGCCATAACGAACGTGCGGACAGTGCGCCTACGCTTTCGCCCAGATTGCCACCCAGGCCACCTGCAGGTGCCCGGCCGTTGCCGGCGCGGGGCAGCCGGTCAGGCAGGATTCGGTTTGGAGGATGTAATGCATCGGCTTGTCGGGGATGCCGACCGTGCTGACACCGATCGAGACACCATCGAGGAAGAACTCAACGCGCCCGGGCGTCCATTCGGTGGTCGCGGTATGCCATGCCGTGAACCGGGCACCGGACGGGTTTTCATGGAAGATGTTCTTGTCCGAGCCAGCCTGGTGGACTGCGCCGTAAAAGGACTTGGACAGATCGCCTTCGGGGTAGTCGATCTCTCCGTCCTGCGGCCAGACTCCGCTATCGGGCCACAACAGCCACGCCGTCTTGAACCCCTGCAATGCCTCGGACCTGAACCGCACCGAATACCGGCCGTACAACAGGCTGTCGTACGGACGCCCGTTGGCAGGGTGCAGCTTCGGCGCGGGTGCCGCACCCATCGAGATACCCTTCTCGCTGTGCAGGTACATGTCGAGCATCCCATCCTTGACGCTGAGCACTTTCGATGGGTAGTAGCCCGACTTGCCACCGCTTTGCTGACCGGCCGTGTCCGGTGTCCCGTCGGCGTAATTGACACTCCATTTGGCGTTGTACGCGGGCCCGGGGAAACTCCCCAGCGGAACGTCCCCTTCGCTGAAGTCTTCAGTGAATACCTGCCGCCACCCGGGCAGGTCCCCCACGGGCATTTGTCCCGTCGCCCGGGACTGCCCTGCGCCGGCCCCCGCCGTCGACGTTCCGGCCGACCGGCTTGCGCCCGGCGACGCCGGGCCACCCGGGGGTCCGGCGACGCACCCGGAGAGGACCAGCGCCAAGGAAGCGACGAGAACGATCGGGATGCCCGCACGGCGCGCAGTCTTGAAATTCCTGCTGTTTCGCCGCTCGTCCACGTGCATGGGAGCCAGTGTGGCGGCAAACCCACGCCGATACAAGGCCCGCCCTCTTCGTCCATGATCGGGACGTGGAGCGGCAGCATCCATTGCCTTGGCTGCGAATTCACAGCGAACCCGAAGCCGGTAACCATGGCCCCGTTGGACATAGTGTGCAAAAGTGTCCGAACCGGAACGCTTCCGCGATACCTGCTACCGCCAAGACGAAGCGTCACCGTTCGGCGCGGACCTGCCGGCATGCCGGCCAAGTCTGCCGCCCGGGATCGGCAGGATCGTGGAGGAAGCAGGATCAGATGAAACTCAGAATGACATCCGGCAGAAGAGTCCCGGGCCGCGTCCGTCCGCAGCACCGCCGACCCAGGGTTGAGCGCGTCGTCCTGGTTGCCGCGCTCTTGGTGGTCGGCACGGCTTGCCAAGGTCCGTCGGGTGACGGAACACCGGCTCCCGGTCCGAGCACCACCGCCACGACCGGCTCGTCCACGGTCCCGACGTCGGCGGCCCCGTCGCCCACCGACAGCCCCCTGCCGACGGCCGCGGCAGCGGGGAAGATCGGGCACGTCTTCGTGATCAATCTGGAAAACCAGAGCTACGACAAGACCTGGGGCCCGGACTCGGCAGCCCCCTACCTCTCCCAGACCCTGCGCAGCCAAGGAGTCCTCCTGACCCAGTACTACGGCGTCGCCCACCATTCCAACCCCAACTATCTCGCCCAGATCTCCGGACAGGCATCCAACCCGATGACGCGCAATGACTGCACGACGTATGCCCCGTTCGTCCAGACAGGAACCGCGGACCCGGGCCAGGTGCTCGGATCGGGCTGCGTTTACCCCGCTTCAGTCCCGACGCTCGCCGGGCAACTCAGCAACGCCGGGAAAACCTGGAAGGGATACATGGAAGACATGGGCACGGCGTGCCGCCACCCGAACCCGGGCGCCAAGGACACTTCCCAGAACGCCAAAATCAATGACCAGTATGCCACCCGCCACAATCCCTTCGTCTATTTCGCCAGCATCACGTCCTCCACCGACTGCCAAAACAACGTCGTGGACTACTCCAACCTCGCGAAGGACCTGCAGTCTGCCGCCACCACCCCGAACCTGACTTACATCAGCCCCAACCTTTGCCACGACGGCCACGACAGCCCCTGCGTCGACGGACAGCCCGGCGGGCTGGAGAGCGCCGACGCCTGGCTCAAGGAACAAGTCCCCGCGATCCTCAACTCACCGGCCTACAGGCAGGACGGCGCGCTCGTCATCACCTTCGACGAGGCGGACGGTAACGCAACCGGCCCCTCGGGCCTGCCGGGGGGAACAGCCGGAGGACTTATCGGCGCGCTGGTGCTGTCTCCATTCAGCAGTCCAGGCACCACGAGCGGGACGATGTACAACCATTACAGCCTTCTCGCCACCATGGAGGACATCTTCGCCGTCCCCCGTCTCGGATATGCCGGAGCACCCGGGCTGCGGAGTTTCGGGCGGGACGTGTTCAACACCCGACTTTGACCTTGCGGAGAATCCGCACCGGCCAGCACTGCAATCCTGGATTTGGTAACGCAACTGTAACCGCACCCATGGTGCCATTGGTTCTCGACGGCATTGCCGGGTGCCTGGGCCGGGGACCGTCGCAACAACTTTCGCCACAGGCAGATCAAAGCCGGCTTCCTCGCACCTCCGAGGAAGCCGGGTGTCGACCGTAGCTTGGAGGACGGACAATGAAACGACTGTACCGGTTGGGACTCTCCGGAATTCTCGGCCTCGCTTTGGGTGCAAGCGCGGCAATTGTTGCGGCACCCGCCGAGGCAGCGTCGGTCACCTGCCAGCCGGGAACCGCTGCACCTACGGACAGCTTCCCCGGCACCACGGTGGTTGCCGACAACTTCGAATCCGGGACCTTGTCCCCGTACTCACCCGTCACGCAAGGGACCGGAACGGCCGCTGTCAGCTCGACCATGGCCCACGACGGCGCATGCTCCGCCTACCTGCACGCAACGATTGATGCCGGTTCGATCTCCAATATGTCCGTGCCCCTTCCCTCAGGCACCACCCATGCCTACGCGGCCGGCTGGTTCAACATCACCACCGCCGGTGTGGCAGGCAACGATGTTCCCTACTTCCGCTTCTTCTCCGGGGCGACACGGATCATGGACATCTTCCGTTACAACAGCACGTCCAACTTCGTGTTGAGGGTCACTGCGCCGGACGGCACCTTCAGCTATACAACGATGGTCGGGACCGTTGCGCTCAACAGCTGGCACCATATCGCGATGGACGTCACCGCCAATGGAAGCGCCACGGCGGCCCAAGTCTGGTTCGATGACAAGTCCGTCTTCTCCTCCAGCACCCTCAACATCTCGGCAACGTCCGTGAGCAGTGTGATGCTGGGCTCGGAACACCCGACGCAGCAGGCCGACATCTACGTGGACGACCTCATCGTGAAGAATGAATCGGCGTCTGCGTCGTATTCCTTCACCGACGTGACCTCGAGCTACCCCTTCTACAAGGAAATCACCTGGGCCGCTGACGCAGGCATCACCACCGGCTGGGCCATGCCGGACCAGACCCGCCAGTTCCGGCCCTTGGAGTCCATCAGCCGCGAAGCCATGGCCGCCTTCATCTACCGCTACATGGGCAGCCCTGCGTACACCCCGCCGGCAACACCGAAGTTCGCCGATTATCCAACGAACAGCCCCTACTACAAGGAAGTGTCCTGGCTGGCAGACCAAGGTATTACCACCGGCTATAACGACGGCCCCAACGGGGCACCGACCTTCCATCCACAAGGCACTGTCAACCGCGATGCCATGGCAGCCTTCATCTATCGCCTCAACGGAAGTCCTGCAGTCACGGTAAGCAGCAACTTCATCGATGTGCCTGCCAACTACCCCTTCTACAAGGAAATCACCTGGCTCGCCAACAACAAGATCACCACCGGCTGGGCCCTCCCTGACGGCACGTCGGAATTCCGGCCCGGCATCGCAGTCGCCCGCGACGCCACCGCGGCCTTCCTCTACCGCACCAACGCCATCTACCCCAGGCCCTGAGAGCGGTCCGGCAACGGAAAAGGGGACTGACGGTCAGCACCGTCAGTCCCCTTTTTCCGTGGGCGGGCGCCCCTCTGTTTGGCCAGATCCTCCCGCACAGCTGCCGGAAGTCGACGGCGACGCTCGCCGCCGTCGTCGTCGTCCGCGCCGTGGCGCGTTCAGTCTTTCCGCTCGAGGAACTCCCGCACCCGCGCGCGGGCCGGCTCGCGGTCATAGCTGTTCACCAGGGCGGCCGCCATGCGGACAGGGTCACCGAAGAAGAAGTACTCATACAGGGCCTGGCGCCCGGCGAACGCGGAAATGCTGGCATCGAAGGCGAGCTTGAAGAGGCGCACGCGCTCCGGGCCGGTCAGCGTCTTCGCCTGCAGGTACAGCTCGATGTCCGGCAATGCCTCACTGGCCACGTCCGCTTCGCCCGGCAGGGCCATGAGGCCGGACGCCGAGAACTTCCGGATGATCGCGGGGAAACGCTGGGCAACCTTGGGGTACCAGTTGCGGGCCGCATTCAGGGTGGGCCAGTGCGGCAGGAACACGCCGTCCGGGCTCGGAGCGGCCTGGGCTTCCGCCGCCACCATGAGGGCCTTGCCGATTTCGACGGTCTCGATCAGCTCCGCGAGGTCCTCCTGGATGTGCTGGAAACCGTCCACCCCGATCGATGCGGCAATCTCGGAGGCCAGGCCCAGGAAGAACTCGCTCTTCGCGATGGTCCGCGTGACCACCTGGTGGGTCATGAGGGCCCCGGCGCCGGTTTCGGAATAGAAGGCATTGCACAGCTCAGGATGCCCGAGCATGAAGATGCGCTCGTTGGGCACGAACACATGGTCGAAAACGACGACGGCGTCCATCTCCTCGAATCGGCTGGCGAGCGGCTCGTCGTGGGTGCCTCCGCCGTTGTAGAGCGACGTCCGGCACAGGTAGCGCATGCCGGGCGCATCGTTCGGGAGGGCAAACGCGTAGGAATAGGGAGCATCTTCCGGCGTCGAGCGCAGAAGCGTCGAGGGGAACACGAGAAGCTCGTCGGCGATCGGTGCGATCGTGGCGAGCATCCGCGCACCGTGGACCACAATGCCATCTTCGCGTTCTTCCACCACCCTGGCCGAGAGCTGGCCGCCGAGCTGCTCGGAACCTGACACCGAACGGTTGACTTGCGGTGGAATCAGGGTGTGCGTGGCCAGGAGATCGTTTTCGCGGCAATGCTCGTAGTATTTGCGGATGTTTTCGCCGAACATCGGATCGGCCTGGGCGAACCATTTTTCCGCGGCGGCAAGCGCCGTGAGGGCGCCGTTCATGTAGTCGCCCGTCCGGCCCAGGAATCCAAGGGAATACTCAGCCCAGGTGCGGATAGCTGCATGCCGATGCTCGAGGTCTTCCTTGCTGCGCGGCACCAGGAACGAGGCACTCACCCGGTCGCCGGTCGTCGGGGACTCATAGGTGAGGGCGTCCGCATACTTCGGGTCATGCTGCATGTCGAAGAGCTTCGCGTACGTGCGGGCCACGTTCCTGAATGACGGGTGGTCGGCGATCTTCTCGGTGACCGTTTCGCCGTCGATCAGGACGTGGGGGTTCATCGAGTTGAGCTTGTCCAGGTACTGCTGTCCGGTCCGGATTCCCATGGTTGTCTCCAATGATGGTTGAGCTGAAACGGCATATGGATGCGACGTCGACGGGCCCCGCATCAACTACAAAAGATCCTCCATTCCCAATTGGCTTTCCGGGATGGTGGTGAAGGAGCTGTTGGCGAAGGCGAGTGCGTCGCCGCTGCGGTAGTTGAAATCCACCACTTGACCCAGGTAGAGGGTGTGGTCACCGCCGTCGTAGGCAGCCCATGGCGTGCATTCGAAATAGGCGAGGACGTTGGATAGCCGGGGCGCAATGTCGCCTTCGACCCAATGGGGCTCGGGCCCTGGACGGCCCGCGAAATGCAGGGCCAACTGCTTCTGTTCGGCGCCCAGGATATTGACGGTGAATGGGCGCCCGGCAAGCTCGTCGTGCGCTTTGGTGTTGCGGGCGATGCTGACGAGGACCAGCGGCGGTTCCATGGACACCGAGGTGAAGGAATTGACGGTAATGCCATGCCGCTTGCTGACGCCGTCGAATGTCACGATGGCAACGCCTGTGGCGAAGCGGCCCAGGCTGCCGCGGAAATGATGTGCCCGCGGCCTCGAGGTGCGGCCGAGGGGTCCCGGCTCCGCATTCTGGCTGGACTTGGCAATCATCGTTGATCCCTGGCTGGAGATTGTTCTAGGAGATTGTTCTATATGTGGATTTGTTCTATATTTGAACAACAAATTCTCATAAAGAACCATAGTCTCTTGCGTGTCACAGCACAAGACGGCGGGCAAGCCGCGTTAGCCCCAACATAGGATGGAGCGCATGATGTCTCCCAGCGCCGCTAAGAGCCTGCAGGAAACGACGGCGACAGTCTCGCCGTCGCAGACCCTCTCCCGGGGCATCCAGGCCCTCGAAATCCTGGCGGCTGCCGAGCGCCCCCTGACCATTGCGGAACTCGCCGGCGCCTTGGGTGTTCATCGTTCGGTGGCCTACCGGATCCTCCGCACGCTGGAGGATCACTCCCTGCTGGTGCGCGACGACGCCGGACGTGTCCAGCCCGGGCCCGGGCTTGCGGTGCTGGCCAGGGGTGTCTCCCGCGACCTCCAGACGGCCGCCCTTCCGGAGCTGACCCAGCTTGCCAACACCCTGAACATGACGGCTTTCGTCGCGGTCTGGGACCATCAGGACTGCGTCACGCTGGTCACGGTCGAGCCGCGCCACTCGGCCGCCACCCTGGCACAACATCCCGGCACGCGCCACCCCGTGAACACCGGGGCGCCTGGGATCGCCATCCAGTCCACCATGAGCAAGGAAGAATGGGCCGTCCGCGCTCCTGGCCTGCCCTATCGCCCGGAAGCATCCGAAGCCCGCAGGCTCGGCTACGCGGCAAGCCACGACGAGGTCATCGCCGGATTGTCTTCCCTGGCCGCCCCAATCCAGGTGCCGGGTGGGCGGCCCGCCGCGATCGCCGTCGTCTACATCCGCCGCGAACAGGACCAGGCCGCCGTCGGCGAAGCACTGGCAGCGAGCGCGGCCCGCATAGGGGCCCAGCTGGCGTAAGGACCCGCCCGTGGGCTCCAGGCAACGGACCCCGCCGATGGGCTCGCACCGTCCCCTTCCAACGCTCGCTCACGTATGAGGCCAAAACCGGCAACGCTCGTGCAGATGATCTGAAAGAGGGTTCCCCGAAAGCGGCCCATAAGTGAGCGGGCGTCGTTAGTGCTGGGTGCTTGGCTTGCGCCGAAGGACCAGTCCTGCAACGATGCCGAGCACCAGAAGCGCGCCCGAAGCAGCGGTCGACACCACAAATGCGGCGCCCGGGCCCTGCGTCTGGGCCAACTGGCCGGCAAGATAGGCGCCCAACGCAGTACCTGCCACGATGCCGCTCGCCAGGGCGGTCATCACGGTTGCCATCCGACCTGCCGGAGCCACGACTCCCCCGATGCTGAAGACGGTCACCATGACGGGTCCCACGGGGATTCCGAGCACCAAGAGAACGATGGCCATCGGCCAGATCCCGGCGGGGAGGAACAACAGCAGAGAGAAGGCCGTCATCGCGGCCGCGGCGAGCACCCAACGGATGGCCAGGCCGAAGCGCCGCGGCCAATAGGCAACGGACAGCGCGGCGACGGCGGAGCTCAGGCCCATGACGGAATACATCAGTCCCGCAATTTCCGCCGTGGCGAACTGGGCGGAGTAAGCGCTCAAGGCATTCTGGGTTGCCCCGAAGAATGTTCCCATGCAGACCATGGCCAGCACAGGAACGGCGACCTTCAGCCACGCCAAGGCACCCGACTTCCGCTCGGCAGGGATGCTCACGACGCCGGTGCGCGCCTTGCGCTTTGCCGGCACCACAGCCAATTGCGAGGGATGGACGGCGAAGGCCGGTACGAGAGTTGCTGTCAGGACGGCCGCCAATGCGAGCGGAAGCCAAGGGGCCACGAGGCTGGCGAGAATGCCGACCAACGCCGGACCCAGGACGAAAGTGACTTCGTCCGCGGTGCCCTCGTAGGACAAAGCGGTGTCCAGGTCTGCGCGGCTGGACGCCACACTTCCGTGACCCGTGGGATTCGCCCCGACTCCAGTGTTCGGATTCCGTGGATTCAAGTTCCCGGCAGTCAGCGCCATCCACCGGACACGGGCCATGGGCCCCACCTGCGGGCAACTCGCTCCGGCCAGGAACGCAGTCAGCAAAATGACGGCCGCGTCCGTGGGGGTGCTGAAATCGGGCGTCAGGTACGCGGCAACGAGCAATGCGATGACTGTCACCGCATTGACAGCCGCGGCTACGAGCAGGACCGGGCGCTGCCCTGAGCGGTCAGCGAGCGAACCGAGCACCGGTGCTCCCAAGGCCGATCCGATACCGACGGCTCCCGCGGCGAGGCCGCCGATGGCGTAGGAATGGCTGACGGCCGTGACGAGGGTGAGGGTGCCGACAGTCAGCATGGCGAGGGGCAGCCGTGCGAAGAGTCCCAACGGCAGGAAGTTCCGGCCGGCGAGCTCAGGCAGGCGGGCGAAGCGGCCAGGCAGACGCGAACGACGGGGCGCGGCCTTCGCGGGCGCGACTTTCGGGGGCGCGGATGGAACTGAAGAGGCAGCCTGCAGTGCGGTGCTCGCCGTGGAGTTCTGTGGGGAGGAGTTCATGATTCCGGGTTCGCTGAAAGGTGCGCATCGTCCCTCCTCCCGATGCGCGCGACCCGGTGTAACCCTCCAAGTCTACCGGACGGCTGTGCCTTTTCCAGCGGGCCGGGTCCTGCGGGAGCGCCTCAAACCGGCATTGTCAGGCCGCCGCGGCGTCGACGATCCGCACAGTGGAGCCATTCCGGTTCTTGGTCACTTGCAACTGGCTGCCGATTCTCTGCTTCATCTCGGCAACGTGGCTGACAAGCCCCACTACCCTGCCGCCGTCGCGCAGTCCTTCGAGCGCATCCATGACCTGCTCAAGGGATTGCTCGTCAAGGCTCCCGAAGCCCTCATCCACGAACAAGGTCTCGATGTCCACGCCTCCGGCTTCGTGCTGGACCACATCCGCGAGCCCGAGGGCCAACGCGAGCGAAGCCATGAACGACTCCCCGCCGGACAGCGTTGCGGTGTCCCGCCGCTGGCCCGTCCACTCGTCCACGACTTCCAGGCCCAGGCCGGATTTCGCGCCGCGTGCTGCCCTGGCGTCGGTGTGTTGCAGGGTGTACCGGCCATCGCTCATGGCGATCAGCCGCTCCGAGGCCGCAGCCGCGACCTGTTCAAGGCGAGCGGCCAGGACATAGCTGTTGAGACTCATTTTGTAACCGTTGTCACCTGCCCCCCTGGCGGTCTCGGCGAGTTCGTTGAGAACCCGGGCGCGTTCGCGGGGGCCGCGCCCGGCGTCGGCAGCCTCTTCGTACTGCGAGCGGATTGCGGCCAGGCTGGTCACGGTCCGTGCAGCCAGCCCGGCAGATAGAGCCAAACGGCGGGCCGTTTCTTCGCTTTGCCCGGCCTCCTGTTCGAGGGCGGCAAGCTCGACGGCGGTCAGGGGCACCTCTCCGATCTGCGCTTCCTTTGCGGCGAGCACGAGGTCCTCGGATTCGAAGAGTTCCGCGAGTCTTGCGTTCTCGGTCTCGGCGGCCCTGATGGCTTCCTCAAGCCTGGCGGCATGCTGCTCGTCGAGGATTTCGAGCCGCGCAGCCTCCGCGGTCTCGAACCCGTTCGCCGAAAGGGCGCGGTCCAAAGCTGTGGACGCATCATCCACAGCCTCCCGGGCACGTTCCAGCTGGACGCCCGCGGCCACAGCCGATTGCAGGAGATCGCGTTGCGCGGTCAATGCCTCTATCCGGCTGCGTAGCGTGTCGAAGCCATCACGGAGACCGCCAAGCATGGCGTCCAAGGCCTCACGTTGCTCGTCCAGCAGAACCATGGTGGATTCGGCCTGAGCCGCGGCAGTGTCCTCCCGGACTTGTTCCTCCTCCAAACGGGAAATACGCTCCGCGGTGCGTGCGAGGTCTGCCTTGACCCGTTCAAGTCCTTCGACGGCGGAACGCGCCGAAGCCAGGGCGTCTTTGGCCCGCGCCTCCGCCGCAGCAGCTTCCTTCGGATCGATGTCTCCGCCCTGGGCGGCGAGTACGGCGACTTCCTGCTCGGCGGACGCGAGCTCGGCCGAAGCCTGAAGCAGTTCGTGTTCGCTCGCGTCATAGCGTTCGTGGGCGGATTGCTCTTCCTCGGCAAGTGCCAGCGCGGTGAGCCCGGCAGCCGCCGGCGATGGGTGCTCGGCGCTTCCGCACACCGGGCAGGCGTCGCCATCCCGCAGCTTTGCGGCGAGCTCGCCGGCGGCATTGGCCAGCCGGGACTCGCGGAGATCCAGCCAGAGTTGGCGAAGGTCCTGGGAAAGCGCCCGGGCCAACGCGTGGCGCTTCACTGCCGCGGCCAAGGAATCCCGGGCGATGGCGTAACGGGCTACGGTCTTGACGGTGTTCCCCGCTGCTGCTGCTTCGCCTTCGCGGACGGGCAGCCCCACAGCGGCCGTTTCCAGCGGGGCCAGTTCACCCTCCAAGGCAATTGCCTCGCCACGGAGGCCGGCCAAAGCAAGGGCGCGTTCGGCTTTGGCCGACTCGCGCTGCCCTGCCGACAAGGTGAGTGCGTCCAGCCTGGCACTGATGTCCTCGAGCTTTTGTTCGTCCCCGATCCGGGCTTCCACGACCGCCATCGTTTCGTGGATCCTGGCGAGGGACGTGCCGGGGTCGCTTGGGTCCAGGGCGGCGGCACGAAGCTTCGCCGTCGCCGACTCTGCCGTTGAGCCCGCCAGGCCGAGGGCGTTCGTGGCGCGGTCTACGGCGTCGAGCTGTCCGCCGAGTACGGCGGCTTTCCGGTGGCGCCCGAGCCGCTCGCGGGTTTCCCGCACTTCGCCCGCGCTCGAGGAGAGCACTTCGCGCCGTCGCGTGGCGGCGTCGAGCTTCGCGTGCCGTTGGACCCGTTCCCGGGCGGAGGTGAGCTTGTCTGCCAGGTGAAGCCGGACGGCATCGGCAGTGCCGGCGGCTTGCTGCCGCGCCAAAGATTCGGCCCGGGCCAGGGCTTCAAGGTTCCCGAGCCGGAGTTCAGGCGCGGGCCCACTGGATCCTTGACCATCAAGATCCGCCGTGTCGGCCTCTTCAATGCCAAGTTGGGCGTACTCCGACTCCGCCCTTTGCACGAGCAACTCCAGGACGTTCCGGTTGTCCTCCACTTGCGCGCGCGCGGCGTTTGCCTGGAGTGCCAACTGTTGCTCGATCGCTTCAAAGCGCTGGGTTCCGAAGAGCTTCTGCAGAAGATCGAGCCGGTCGGATGCCTTGGAACGCAAGAAGGCCGCGAAGTCCCCCTGCGGGAGCATGACCACCCTGGTGAATTGTTCCCGGTCCATCCCCAGGACGTCACCGATTTCCATGCCGGCTTCGTCGTTGCGCGAGGTCTTTTCCTCCCACGAGCCGTTGACCCGTTCGCGCAGAAGGGTTTTGGCCTGCTGGGTGGTGAAGCCCTTGCGTCCACGGGCGCTTGGCCTGTCCCAGGCCGGGGAACGGGTAACCTCAAAGCGCCTGCCCCGCGCCGAAAATTCGCAGACAACCCGCGGCTCCGCAGCCGGCTCCGCGTGGTCGCTGCGCAAGCGTTTGCCATCCTGGCGGGCGCCCGGGACGGAGCCATACAACGCAAAGCAGATGGCGTCGAGCACGCTTGTCTTTCCTGCACCCGTAGCACCGTTCAAGAGGAACAAACCTTGGGCCCCCAGCTGGTCGAAGTCAATCGACTGAAGTCCGGCAAACGGCCCGAATGCCTCAATGTCGAGTCGGTGGATTCTCACAGCTCTGCTCCTTCCAGCCGGACTGCTTCCAAGGCTTCACGAAGTGCGGAAAGTTCGGTCTCGTCAGCGGGCCTTCCCCGCACATGGTCGAGGAAGCCGCAGCACACACCCAGATCGTCCTCGGCTTCGGCAAGCCTGCTGCTGTAGCTGGCCTTGACCCTTCCGGCGGCGTCTTCGGGGTCAAAGCCCAGCACCAGGGTGTCCGGGAACCGGGCACGCAATTGTTCCATGGCCTGCGCCGGCCGCGCTGAGTCCGTGAGGGTGATCTGGCAATACGCAGTCTCGGCCCAGGAATATTGCTCCGACTCCAAAAGCTCCGCAAGCTTCCCGCGGAGGATCGCCAGCTCCCGAGGAGCTGTCCACAGTACTTCCTCGACGCCCTCAACACCGTCGATGCCGATGTCAATCAACCATGCACCCTTCCGGTGCTTGGCTTCGGAGAACGAGTACGCCAGCGGCGAACCCGAATACCGGACGTGCTCCGAAAGTTCCTGGCGCCCGTGCAAGTGCCCCAGGGCCGTGTAGCCGAAGCCATCGAAGAGATCCAGGGGCACTGCCCCCAAACCGCCGATGCTCAGATCGCGTTCGCTGTCCGAGGTAATGCCGCCGCTCGCGAAGGTGTGTGCCAACACCACGGAGTGCACCGGGCCTGCTTCGCTTCTCCGGGCAGTGTCCTCACGGATGAGCTGCACCGCGGCTTGGGTGACGTCAAAATGACTCGCGGTTTGAGTACCGAGCCGTTCGGAAACAAGCCTCGGTTCGAGGTACGGAATGCCGTAGATGGCGAGCACCGGCGCGCCGGCCTGGGCTGCGTTGTCGTTGCTGTCGCTGTTGCTATCCAAGGGGAACAGGACGGGAGAATCGAGGTCCTCCACGCGGGTCCTCAAATGGACTCCTCCGCGCTCCAGCAGGCGTGAAGCGAACCCGAGGCGGATCGCGGAATCGTGGTTGCCGCTTGTCAGCACCACCTTGGCCCCGGCGTCCGTGATGCGCACGAGGGCGTCGTCCAGAAGCTTGACGACATCCAGGCCGGGGAGGGCGCGGTCGTAGACGTCGCCCGCAATCAGGACGACGTCCACCGACTGCTCGCGGATGACTGCCAGCATCTGCTCGATGAAGTTGCGCTGGGCATCGAGCATCCCGACGCCATGGAACGATCGTCCAAGATGCCAATCCGACGTGTGCAAAAGCCTCATGTTTTCACGCTAAGCGGAGGCACGGACATTAATGGTGCGGCGCGGCGGCACCGGCCGTAACTGGGCGTTCCCGGCAGCTGAATCCCTGCGTCAGCCCCGCTTGCCATCGAAGAATTCACGGGCCGGGTCGACGACGGGCTTCTCTTCGACGGGTGCCGCGGCGGGGGCTTCGGCAGGCTCATCGACGGGCGTCGGAACGGGCTCGGAAACGTCGGCCGCACTTTCCGGAAGGGCCGGGTCAGCGTCGTCGTCGGACTTTTCATCCCAGGCGTCGGACGGCAACGATTCTGCGTCCTCAGAAATTGCGGGTTCCTCGACCTCGGTCACAGCCGCAGGAGTCGACTCGCCGAACCCTCGGAAGATGAGGCCGGCGATCGCGGCGCCCACGAGCGGTGCGACCCAGAAGAGCCAAAGCTGCTCCACCGCCCAGCTTGAGCTGAAGACGGCGGACGCAGTGGCACGGGCCGGGTTGAAGGCGAGATTGCCGGTGGATTGACCCAGCTGCAGCAGGACTGCGACGGTCAGGCCGACTGCGAACGGCGCGGCGAGTTTGCTGGGATTGCGCCGGGCGGTTACCCCCAGGAAGACCCCCACCAGGAGTGCAGCGCCGAGGACCTCTACGAGCATCACACCGGTCACCGGAACCTGGAAGGGGGAATGCGCACCGAAACCCGACGTCGAGGTTTCAAAGACGGCTCGGCTATCCGGGATATTTGGCACAGTCCGTACGACGGCGAAGAGCGCCAAAGCGCCCAAGAGGCCGCCCGCAATCTGGGCCCCCACGTATGCGGCCCCATCAACGAGCTTCATCCGGCCGGCAACCAGGTGGCCAACCGTGATGGCCGGGTTGAAGTGGCCGCCCGACAGGTAACCGAAAGCAAGCATGGCCGCGGCGACAGTCAGGCCGCTTGCCAGCGAGGCCGGCATCGGAACCGCCTGGGGGTTGATGAAGATCAACACACCCAAGCCAACAACCACAAGGAACAGCGTCCCCAGAGCTTCAGCGAACGACCGGGCAAGGAGCCCGGGGCCGCGGGAGGAGGGAATGGACACAGTCGTGGTCATCTCGAGGGATTCCTTAATTCGAAGTTCGGGTTCTCTTTTGCGGAGGCGAATGCTCCAGCCAGGGCAACGCCACGCGACGGACCGCATCCTTGCCCCGCAGCATCGTGTCAGCCCAGTCTGGACGCTTCCTGAATCCGAGCCTAGCCGCCCAACGCGATTGCGGCGACCGCAGCGCAGGCGAGGGCGGTGATGGACAGGGCGTTTGCAATCATCAAGAACGGCAAGGCCTGGTCGTTGCGCAGCGCCGCCTCCATCTGCGCCCGCCGCCGGGAGGCAAGGGTCGCGAGCCCCGCGCCGATGATGGACAGCACCACGCACAAGACAATGCGCACGGGCTGCGGCGCGATGTTTGGAGCAAGCTGGTCGATGGCGACAGCACCGGCCCGCAGCGCCAACGAGGTACGGATCCACACAAGGAAGGTCCGCTCATTTGCGAGGGAGAATCTGTCGTCCGGAGTTTTTCCGGTTTTCCGCCACGCGGGTTCACGCATCACTGCCTCCTGGTTCGCGAGCCACCGAATCAGCGGGCAGGTGAAGAGCGACGAAGCAGCCACGGTAAATTACCACTATGAGTGCTGAACCGTCCCCCTCCGCCGTGCCATCCTTCGAGTCCCGCGTCCGCGGGTGCCTGTTGGGTGGTGCCTTGGGCGATTCGCTTGGCTACGCCGTCGAGTTCGACGACGTCGCCACCATCCGTTCGCGCTTCGGCGCCGCAGGCCTCACCTCTTTCGGCCAGCTCGACGGCGGCAGCCACTTCTCGGACGACACCCAGATGACGCTGTACACCGTCGACGGCATCGTGGAGGCCCTCGAATGGGCCAACGACGGCGTCGCGGCGGATGAAACGGCGTGCCTCTGGCTGGCCTACCTGCGATGGCTCGCGACCCAGGGCATCGTGTTGCCGTCGTCAGCCCCTGTTCCCCAACCGCGGTGGATCGACAGCCAGGAGGTCCTCCGGCATCGCAGGCATCCGGGCAAGGCCTGCCTGAGCGGACTCGCCACGGGCCAGATGGGGACCAAATTTCGGCCCGTCAATCCGGAATCGAAGGGCTGCGGCACGGTCATGCGGTCCGCTCCCTTCGGCCTGGTCCCGCACATTTCCGAAGCCACCGTCTACAAGCTGAGCACTGATGCCGCATCGTTGACTCACGGACACCCTTCAGCCCGGCAAACTGCCGGTGCCTTCAGCGTCCTCGTACACAAACTGACAGCGGGTTCCGATCCACGGACCGCGGCCGAACATGCCCTGGGCGTGGTGTCGGCATTGCCCGATGCGGCTCCCGAACTCCTCGAGCGGCTCCGCCAGGCGCTGGAGATGTCCTCGGCCGGCACCCTGCTCAGCCCGGAAGAACTCACGGCGCACCTGGGCGAGGGCTGGGTGGCGGAGGAGGCACTCGCCGTCGGACTCTATGCGGTGCTGGCAACCGGCGCCACCGCCGGGGGTCAGCTCGATCCGGCCGCCCATTTCCGCCAGGCCATAGCCGTGGCGCTGAACCACAGCGGTGACAGTGACTCCACCGCGTCGATCGCGGGCAATATCCTCGGGGCATTCCATGGCGAAGAAGCTTTGCCCTCGGACTGGCTTGAAGCCCTTGAGGCCCCTGAGGTCATCCGTGGCATGGCGCAACGGCTTATCGCTGTCACCGTGGGCTAGCTGGCCGGAGGCCCAAAACCAATGAGCGCGTCAAACCCGGCGAAGCGCGATGTTGTTGCACGCTTCGCACACGTCTTCGGGGATAAGTCCGTGCTTCTGCAGGAAACCAAAGATGGCGCAGCCCAGGCAGAATCCCGCAAACGATTCAAGGGACGCCGCGACAATCAGCAAGGCGAGCAGGATCCAGGCGCCCAAGGCGAAACCGGCGAAGAACAGGACCACGGCGGCCGTGCTGAGCGCAGCGCCGATTCCCTGTGCGAATCGCTTGGGCGGCCCCGGGACAAGCTTGGCCGGCCCCACCCGGGGGGCCAGCAATTTGACGGATAGCACAGCGAACGGCGAGATCCTCGGACCGAACAACACCCGCAGCCAGAACCCTGCCGCGATCAGCACGAGTCCCCCACCGAGGCCGCTCAGGAGGGTGGCAACTGCCGCAAGAACCACCAGCCCGGCCGTGATCCTGGCGGCATACTCATTGACCGGATTGGGGAAGGCGAAGGCGGCGCGCCATCGGCTGCCTGCCGGAGCTGCGGTGAACCCTGCGGTATCAGCCTGTTTTCCCTGTGCCATGGCTCAAGGCTAGGAGCGCTGCTACACAACAGGAAGCTTTGTTGCTCCGTGTGAATTTTGCGGCCGCTAGCGTCCGCCGACCATCTGCAGGAACTCACCCTCGGAAAGTACCTCGATCTGCTGGCCTCGGCTGTGCAGCTCAAGGACCCGCTTTGCTTTGCCCGTGAGGCGGCCGTTCCGGAGATCGCCGGCAACAAAGCCGTCGCCTACCACCAGGACCGTTGTCCTTCCGGTCACACGGCTTTCCGGGCTCGCTCCCATCTCCGCTGCCCGCTGTTTCGCTTCCGGCCGGGCCATCGCAAGCTCGCCGGTGAAAACGACTGTCTGCCCGAAGAGCGGGTGGCCCGGTTCCGCTGCGGGGTTGGGCGCCGGGTTGTCGCCTTCTTCAGGCCAATTGCCCCAGGCGCGTCCAAGCTGGCCGGCGCCATTCCCGACGCCGGACCGGCCAGCGGCCGCGCTGCGCCCTCCACCGACGCCCGCGAGCGCGGCGAGGGTTTGCTTGGAGAGTCCGTCTCCGGGCTGGAAAGCCTGTTGCCGGGGTATGGCCAGGCCGAGGGACATGTAGAGCTCAGCGATGCTGTTGGCGTTGTTCCGGTGCGCGATGTCCACCAGGATTCCGGCGCAGGCCCGGGCGTCTTCGGCGGCGTCGTGGTGGTTCACGAGGGGAACGCCGGCCTCCTCCGCCGCGTAGGGCAAGGAATTGGACACCAAGGAGTAGCACCGCCGGGACAACATCACCGTGCAGACGTACTCGTAAGCGGGGCCCGGCAGACCGGAGACTTCGAGCCCGGAACGGATGACGCCGAGATCGAATGCCGCATTGTGGGCGGCAAGGATATCGTCGCCGATGAAAGCGCCGATTTCGGGGAAGACTTCGCCAAAGCGTGGAGCCCCGGCGACGTCCTCGGCGCGGATGCCGTGGATCCGGGTGTTGTGGTACTCGAAGTGGTCATGGTTTACCGGAGGCCGCATGAGCCATGAAGCTTCCTCCACCACGACGCCGCCGCGGACCTTGCTGAGGCCGACCGAGCACGGAGAACCCCTGAAGCCGTTCGCAGTCTCAAAGTCGATCGCCGTAAAGTCCAATGCCACTGGTCAAGGTTACAGGTGGAAAGGGATCCGCATGGCGCAGCAGGGGTTGTTGGCCTTGTCACCTGCAAACGTTCAGACCTCGTCCGCCGTCTTCTGCAGCCTGATCAACGCCTTCTTGGTTGTCCTTTGGGTCAGGACGTGGATGACCGCCCCTACGGCGCCCCCAGCGAAGGCGAACAGCACCACGCCGGGCAGGGAGTCCTCCAGATTGGTTGCATCCTTCGGCGCGGGCTTCCCGGTGGACTTGCTCCAGATGGCCTCCAGGGCCTTGTTCGCCGCCATTCCGGCACCCATGCCCACAACCAGGCCAAGTAGTTTGATCAGGACGTTCATTTTGCTCCTCCCCATGTCAACTCAAGCATCGCGGAATAATAAGCATGCTTAGCAGTAGCATAGACCCAAGGGAAGGACGCGGCGCCGAACTTGGCTAGACGCCGTCCTCCGGTGACGCCGATGACCGTGTGGCTATCGGGGCGACACCGAAGCAGTCCGGTCCCTGTCTCGACGAAGGAGATTCTTGTGAGCGAAAGCATGCGGGCACTATCCGGCCATGGAGCCGTCGAGCTGATCCTGGTGCGTCACGGGGAGAGCCTGGGAAACGTAGCAGCCTCGAAGGCTGGACTGTCCGGCGCGGAAGTCATTGAGGTCCCGGCGCGGGATGCCGACGTCGACCTGTCCCCCCTCGGTTACGAGCAGGCCACCGCTCTCGGCAGTTCGTTCAGCCGGCTCCCACCGTCGCAGTGCCCGGACGTGGTCTTGTGCTCTCCGTACGCCCGGGCGCGTCGCACCGCGGAAATGGTCGTAGGGGCGGCGGGCTGGAAGGTGTCGCTCCTCGTGGATGAGCGGCTCAGGGACCGCGAGCTTGGCGTCCTGGACATGCTGACCGCCAGGGGAGTGGAGCTGAGGCTGCCCGATGAGGCCCGGCGTCGCCGATGGTTGGGGAAGTTCTACTACAGGCCTCCGGGTGGCGAGTCCTGGACCGATGTCGCGCTGCGGCTACGGAGCTTTCTCTCCGATCTTGAACAGATCTCCGGAAGAGAACGGGTCCTCGTGGTCGGCCATGACGCCGTCATCCTGCTTTTCCGGTACCTTCTGGAGGGGCTTTCCGAACAGGAACTGCTGGATATAGCCGGCACAAACACCATTCTGAACGCTTCCGTTACGCGGTATATCCGCGCCGAAGGTCACGGCCCCTGGACGCTGCAGAGCTTCAATATCGCAGACCATCTCCTGGAGCAAGGAGTCACGCTCACCGAGCACGGGAGCGACGCCGATGTCCGTCCGTGACCTGCCGGCCATCCCGGTAACCCCCACCCTTTTGCGAAGCTGGCCGCTGCCGGCACCAGGTTCGGACAAGCTCGATCGGGGAACGGTGTTGGTCGTGGGTGGGAGCCGCAAAACACCGGGGGCCGCCCTCCTCGCCGGTACCGCCGCGCTTCGTGCCGGCGCGGGCCGCCTCACGCTTGCCGTTGCTGAATCCACGGCCGTTGCTTTGGCAGTCGCCCTGCCTGAGGCAGGCGTCATCGGCTTGCCCGAAACGTCCTCCGGCTCCGTCCGTTCGACAGCCCACGAGGCGTTGCAGCCGGAACTGGAATCAGCGGAAGCAGTGCTGATCGGGCCTGGCCTTGATGACGCGGACGAGACGGCCCAACTGCTCCGGAACCTTGTAGTCAAGGAACGGATCCACGGGAACCAGACGATTGTCCTCGACGCTTACACACTGGGGGTCCTGAGGGGACTCTTGCCTGATATCCAGCCATGGGCCGGGCATCTCATCCTGACTCCGAACCTGACCGAATTGGGCCTGCTCCTCGGGCGGGATCCTGAAGACGTCCGCAACGACATCGCCGAAGCCTCCCACCAGTACCAGGCGGTGGTCAGTTGCCAGGGCGTCATTGTCCAACCCCGGAACACCGGCCCGGCGGATACAGCCGGGTCCACGGATTGCTGGGAGATCACCACCGGTTCCGGAGGACTTGGAACGTCCGGTAGCGGAGACGTCCTGGCCGGCACCATCGCCGGACTCCGGGCCCGCGGAACGACGGATGCGCAGGCAGCCTGCCGGGGTTCGCACCTCCATGCCGCAGCCGGGGACAGGCTGGCCAGCCGGAAAGGAAGCCCCGGATACCTCGCCCGGGAACTTGCCGACGAACTACCGCCCCTCATGATGGAACTGAACACATGATGGAACGGGGTCTTTCGGCATCACGCGGTCAGTTGCCGGATGCCTGTCCGGAGAATCAGCTTCCGGTCTCTTCGGGGGTTTCCCGGGCGCGCTCTTCATTAGGGTTTTCAGAGCTTTCATCCGGGATGAAGTCCGGGTCCACCTTGACGCCCGGGCTTTCGCCCGGGATAGTCTTGCCCGCCTTGTCCCGGGCTTTCCCTTCCTCTTCCCGCCCATGGCGCCTTGGCGCACGCTCTTCGTTCATGCGCCCAAGGTAGCCCCGCCGGAGGAAGCTGTCGAGGCCTAGCGCCCGCGCTTCGCGATGGAGCGGGGCCGATTCTCCCGGGGACCGGCGGGGTAGCCGCCGCGGCGGCTGGCCAGGATGATTGCGAGCGCTGCCGCCGTCGGGACGGCTGCAGCTAGCGGCACCCACAGGGCGCCGACAGTAGTCAGGGCCAGGGCGCCATATCCGGCGCCGACGGCGATGCCTAGTTGAATGGTCACCACGGTCAAGCCGTTCGCGGCGTCCTTGTGCTCTCCGCCGGCGCGAAGGATTGCTGCCTGGTTGTAGATGCCGACGGCCCCGAAGGCGGTTCCCCACACGGTCACGAGCACGAGCTCACCCACCCACGTGCCGCCAAGCAGCGGCAAGAGGCCGAAGGCCAGCACCAGCAGGGCGACCGCGGAAATCAGGGAGCGCCGCGGATGGGAATCCGCAGTGAGGCCGGCAATCCAGATCCCCACGAGGCTGGCGACCCCCACCACGGACAGCGAAATGCCCGTGAAGGCATCCGGCAGGCCGGAGACATGGAGGAACGGCGCGATGTAGGTGAAGAGGGTGAAGTGGCCCAAAAGCAAGAGCGGCCAGGCTGTAGCCACCGCGATCACGCCGGGGAGCTTCAGGGCCCCGCGGAGCGTCGGCGTCGTAGTACTTTCCTCGTCGGGGGCCCCAGGAAGCAACCAAATAGCCAGGAACGCGAGAACCGCGCCAACGCCGGCCAGGATAAGGAAGGAGGCGCGCCAGCTAAGGACCGAGCCCATGAGCGTGCCGATCGGGGCGCCGACGGCCAGCGCGATGCTGTTACCGCTGAAGACCATGGCCATTGCTTTTCCGACGGAGCGCGCTGGAACGATCCTGGCGACGTAGGGGGCCATGCTTGACCACAGCATCCCGTGGGCCACGCCTCCGAGGAGCCTTGCCGCAACTGCCAATCCCAGGCTCGGGCTCGACGCCAACAGGACATTGCTCAGCGCGAACGCGAGCACGGTGCCGATCAACAACGCCTTACGGCGGACTCGTCCGCCGAGGAGCCTGGACAGGGGAAGGGCCGTGAAGACGATGACTGCGGCATAAGCGGCCGTCAGGGAGCCAACGGCCGATTCGTCTACCCCCAGGTCCCTGCTGATCTGCGGCAGCAGCCCGGACGGGAGGAGTTCCGTAGTCACTGCGGTGAAGCCTGCTGCGGCGAGGATCAGGAGACCGCCCCACGGGAACACGGGAGCTGACGCAGGAGCGACCGTGGCCGCTGTCCTGGGAATTGCTACGTCGCGCATCAAAAGTTCTTCCTCGTCATTCATGGTCAGTTGGCTGCGGACGCAGAAGTTCTCGTCTCTTCTCTCCACGTCCACCACGCTACGCATGTCGGGCGATTGGTGGCAGTGTCTGTCAGACACCCCCAGGCACAGTCTCAAGGGCCCGACGGCGGTTGTCCCGTACCCTTGAAGGGTGACCCTTTCTGCGATGAACGACTTTGCCGTATCCGCTTTGGGGGGTGCCGGGCAGGTGCAGCCGCATATGTCCGCGCTCCTCCCCGACTGGCTGAACCCCCAGGTCTTCCTGGCCGACCCCGCATTGGCCCCATGGGTAGTCCTGCTCGTGTGCGGCATTGTGTTCGCCGAAACGGGACTCCTGGTGGGCTTCTTCCTGCCTGGCGACTCGATGCTCTTCACTGCGGGGCTCCTCGTCGCCACGGATACCATCAAGTTCAATATCTGGGCTCTTGCCGCCCTCATCGTCGTTTCTGCGATCATCGGCAACCAGAGCGGCTACCTCATCGGCTCCAAAGCCGGACCGGCCATCTTCAACAAGCCTGATTCCAAGCTGTTCAAGCGGGAGAACGTCGAGAGCGCGCACGCCTTCTTCGAAAAGCACGGTGGCAAGGCCCTGATCCTTGCCCGCTTCGTTCCGATCATCCGCACCTTCGTCCCGGTGATTGTCGGCGTCGCCCAGATGGACAAGCGCAAGTTCTTCATTTTCAACGTCATCGGGGCGGCGCTCTGGGGCGGCGGCGTCACGCTGCTCGGCTACCTGCTCGGCGACAAGGTCCCGTGGGTCCGGGACAACCTGGACATCATCTTCGTGGTCATCGTGCTCCTCTCAGTGGTCCCCGTGGCCGTCGAGGTCCTCCGCGGCATCCTGGCAAAGCGCAAAGCCACGGACCGGGGCGCGCAACCCACCGAGGAGTTCGTCGACGGAAGCGAAGCCGGAAAGCACGGCGAGCGCTAAACCCGCTGACTTATAGGAAAGGCACCCTGCAGTTGCGGGGTGCCTTTTCCGGTTAATGCCGGGCGGGAGTATTAGCGCAAGGCGTCCACGATGGCCGGCAGCAGCGCCCTGAACGCCTTGCCACGGTGGCTGATGGCGTTCTTCTCCTCGGAACTCAGCTCCGCGCAACTGCGGTCCAGCCCCTCGGGCTGCAGCACGGGGTCGTACCCGAATCCGCCCGCGCCGCGCGGTTCGCGCAACAGAGTGCCTTCCAGCTGTCCGTACTCGACCACCTCGCGCGCCCCGCCGTCGACGGCGGCCGGTACAGCGAGCGCCGCGGCGCACACGAACGCGGCTCCCCTGTGGGCGTCGGGGACGTCGGAGAGTTGCGCCAGCAAGAGCTCGAGGTTGGCGGCATCGTCACCGTGCCGGCCGGACCACCGGGCCGAGAAGATGCCCGGCGCTCCGCCCAGGACGTCCACGGCCAGTCCCGAGTCATCGGCGATTGCCACCATACCTGTGGCTTCAGCCACGGCCCGTGCCTTGAGGAGGGAGTTCTCGGCAAACGTCACGCCGGTCTCGGCAACATCGGGAGCGCCGGCTGCGGCCGCATCGACCACTTGGGTATCGACGTCGAGTCCTGGCACTTGCCCCCTGAGGAGTTCCCGGAGTTCGCGCAGTTTTCCCTTGTTGTGGGTGGCGAGAACGAGCCGCGGCGTGGTCGACCCGCTCACGGGGCCTCGGCCAGGGTCTCGCGCTGGATTGCCGCCAGCTCGCCGGTGCCGATCAGGGCAAGGTCCAGCAAGGCATTCAGTTCGTCGCGGTCGAAGGGGGCTCCCTCCGCGGTGCCTTGCACTTCAACGAACTTGCCGGAGCCCGTGACCACCACGTTCATGTCGGTTTCCGCGCGGACGTCCTCCACGTACGGCAGGTCCAACATCGGGATGCCATCGATGATTCCCACGGAAACCGCAGCGATGGTGTCGATCAGCGGCTGTGCGTTCTTCGCGATCATCTTGTTCTCGCGGGCGAAGCGGATCGCTTCGGCGAGCGCCACGTAGGCGCCGGTAATCGCCGCGGTGCGCGTGCCGCCGTCGGCCTGCAAGACATCGCAGTCCAGCACGATCGTATTCTCGCCCAGGGCCTTGGTGTCGATGATGGAACGCAGCGAGCGGCCGATCAGGCGCGAAATTTCGTGCGTGCGTCCGCCGATCCTGCCCTTGACGGACTCACGGTCGGAACGGGTGTTCGTGGCCCGCGGCAGCATCGCGTACTCGGCCGTGACCCAGCCGCGGCCTTCGCCCTTAAGCCAGCGCGGAACGCCCTCGGTCAGGGAAGCCGTGCACAGCACCCGGGTGTTGCCGAATTCGATCAGGGCAGAACCTTCGGCCTGCTTGGACCAGCCGCGGGTGATGCTGATGGGACGGAGTTGATCGGGTGTGCGGCCGTCGGCACGGATGACGGGGACAGATGTGGCTTCGGAAGTCATACTGCAAGCTTAGCGATCCCGTGGCCCTCGCCGGACAGCACAGTTGGACTGCGCCATCGGACGACGCAGCCGGATCCCGTCGTCGGGCGGCGGCCTTCAGACGGTGTAGTGGACTCCGGCAACCGCGACGGCGACATCGCCGGCGAACTCGGGCCGCGCCTCGGCCATGACTTTGGTCTGCGATGTCCAGACCGGGATATGGGTCAGCAGGAGGCGTCGGGCTCCTGCTGCCGTCGCGGCCTGGCCCGCCCGTTTGCCGGTCAAGTGCACATCCTTGATGCCGTCGTCGCGCCCTTCTTCGAAAGCGGCCTCGCACAGGAAGAGATCGGCGTTGCGGGCGGCGTCTTCGAGTCCGGCGCACGAGTCGGTGTCTCCCGAGTACGTGAGGACCCGGCTCACGGCTTTGCCGTCTTTGTCCGGCTCTGTGACCTCCACGCGCAAGGCGTAGGCCTCTTCCACCGGGTGGTTCACGGCGTACGGTGTCACGGTGAACGGCCCGAGTTGAACGGATTGGCGTTCACTCCAGTTGCTGAAGTCGAATTCCTCGTGCATTCCCGGGTCCAACTCCAAACCGTAGGCGGTGGCCATACGGTCTGCTGTCGCGGCGGGACCCCAGACGGGGATCCTCTCCCGTCCCCAGCCACCCGGCTTCCAGCGGACGGCCACGTGCAGTCCGCAGAGATCCATGCAGTGGTCCGGGTGCAAGTGGGTCAGGAAGATGGCGTCGATATCTTCGAGGTCGGTGTAGCGCTGGATGGCCCCGAGGGCACCGCTGCCAAGGTCCATGACGATCTTCCACTGGCGCTCACCGTCGTGCGCCGTCAGCAGGTAGCACGACGCCGGAGAGCCGGGACCGGGGAAGGAACCCGTGCAGCCAACAATGGTCAGTTTCACTGGATGCGGCCCCCGCGGGCCGCGCCGAATTCGTTCATGGTGAATGCTGCAGGATCAACGAAATTGGACGTCCTCGCATGATGGCCGCCGGCGCGGGCGGCCTCCAACATTTCCGGAGTGATCCGCGCAAGGCTTCCGGTCGGGTATTGGGCGGCCACGTGGTCCACGTGGCGTACGGACAGGACCTCAGGGCCGAGGAAACGGCGCGCCAGGGTTTCGAATTGGACAGCGTCGCCGGTGGCCATGAAGTCGTGCCGCGGCACACCGGGATCGGTCCGCTGGATCCCGTGGTTGGCCAAGGCGCGGTAAACGTCTTTGGCGGTCTCCTCAGCGCTCGACACAAGGGTGACGTCTTCCCCCATGACGAAGGAGATCACGCCGGTGAGCAAGGGATAGTGCGTGCAGCCCAACACCACGGTGTCCACGCCTGCGTCCCTGAGCGGCTCCAGGTATTCGTGGGCCGCGGCCAGCAGTTCGGGACCGGTGGTGATGCCGGCTTCCACGAAACTCACGAATTCCGGACAGGCCACCGAAGTGATCGTCAGGTCCGGCGCCGCGGCGAAGGTGTCCTCGTAGGCCCGGGAGCCCACTGTGGCGGATGTCCCGATGACGCCGATCCGGCCGGATCTTGTCGCGGACACCGCGCGGCGGACTGCGGGCTGAATGACCTCGATGACGGGAATCCCGTAACGGGCCGTATAGCGTTCGCGGGCATCGCGCAAAACCGCGGCCGAGGCCGAGTTGCAGGCGATGGTCAGGAGCTTGACGCCGGAGTCCACGAGCTCGTCCATGACGCCAAGCGCATTGGCCCGGACTTCGGCGATGGGCAGCGGCCCGTACGGTCCGTTGGCAGTGTCCCCCACATAGATGATCGACTCATGGGGCAGCTGGTCGATGATGGACCGTGCCACGGTCAGTCCGCCGACACCGGAATCGAAGACACCGATGGGGCGTGATCCCAGCAAGGGGTTGTGTGCCTGGCTGTTCAGTGATTCCGGCTTGCGCAGCGAATCCGGCTTGCGCTGTGATTCCCGCGCGGCGACGGCGCTCTCCCCACCCGATACCGGGTCCGATGCTGAGTTCATGATTCTAGAAGAATAAGCCAAGGCATGTGCTGCAGCCATGACATGTGGCGGGGGCCTCGTGTCTGTTTTGTCACACGGAGGCCCACAAGGCCCGGCAATTCCACTCAGGGCTTCCGGTCCATCGAGGTCATCATGGCCTGGACCAACGATTCCTGGAGCCACGTGGTGAAGTTGTAGACGAGCGCCAGGTAGCTCTCTACGTCTTCGGCCTGGGACCAGTCCTGCATGGCGTGGACATGGTCGGCATCCGCTTCGTCGCGGATATCGAGGCGCTCCGCCAGCACCAAACGGACATCGTTGAGGGCCATGGACCAAAGCTTCGCCTCCTCCGGGGTGAGGACGAGCTCGTTTCGGTCCAGGCCCATCGCGGCGGCCCGGAGGGCGCCGATTTTTCCTTCCCTCAGCGAGCGCTCGGTGAGCTGGCGGAACTCGAGGGACGCGGCGT
Source organism: Arthrobacter bambusae (assembly GCF_022606295.1). GTDB lineage: Bacteria > Actinomycetota > Actinomycetes > Actinomycetales > Micrococcaceae > Arthrobacter > Arthrobacter bambusae_A. The sequence goes on along the minus strand of NZ_JAHHZS010000003.1, from coordinate 84,518 downwards.
CGTCGTTCTTCATGACGTTCGGCAAGAGCCGCAAAAGGGCTCGGTCGGACGGTTCCTTGACGTCCATGTCCAGGCCGATCAAGGCCGTCAGGGGATCTTCGTTCCTCGACAGCTCCGGCTCGAGCATTGAAATGACGTCATCCAGGAGTCCGCGCAGGAGATCGCGCTCGGCGGGCTCAAGGTAGCCGGTGATGCCTTTGAGTCCGTACTTGAAAGCCTTAGCCACGTGCGCCGCCCTTGCGTCCCCGGCCGTCGCCGCTGCTTGCCTTTTCAACTGTTGCCCACAAACCATAGCCGTGCATGGCAACCGCGTGCTGCTCCACTTGTTCCTTGCCACCGTACGCCACGATGGACCGGCCCTTCTTGTGGACCTCAAGCATGAGCTTGTTGGATTTTGCCTCGGAATAGCCGAAGTAGCTTTGGAAGACGTAGCTCACGTAGCTCATGAGGTTGACGGGATCGTTCCAGATCACGAGGTTCCAAGGGATGTCAGCGGCGCTGAGGAGGTCGGTGGACGACTGCTCCGAGATGTCCGTCCGTTCTTTTCCCTTTAAGCCTGCGTCTGTGACTGTGTTGCTGGCTGAATAGGTGCCGGGGGCTGTGCCGGGGCCGACGGTAGTGGTCATCTGTCCATTCTAATGGTGGCGCTTGCACGCACGGCGGCGGGGGCCCCGCGTTGAGCGCAGCGAGACGTGGGAGCCGCTGGATGGGCCCACGGCGGCGAGGGCCCCGCGTTGAGCGCAGCGAGACGTGGGAGCCGCTGGATGGGCCCACGGCGGCGAGGGCCCCGCGTTGAGCGCAGCGAGACGTGGGAGCCGCCGGGGACTAGAGTGAATCCGTGAGCAGATCCGTCGCCTGGGACCACCCCCGCACGTCGTTGTACACCGATCACTATGAGCTGACAATGCTCGAAGCTGCCCTCCATTCGGGCGCGGCACACCGGCGCTCCGTCTTCGAGGCCTTCGCCCGGCGCCTGCCCGATGGTCGCCGCTACGGGATCGTCGCCGGCACGGGCAGGCTGCTTGAGGGCATCAGGGACTTCCGTTTCGGAGACGCCGAACTCACGTTCCTCGATCAACACAAAGTAGTTGACAGGCAGACGCTGGACTTCCTCGCGGACTACAGGTTTTCGGGCGACATTTGGGGGTATCCGGAGGGCGAAGCCTACTTCCCCGGCTCCCCCATCATGATCGTCGAATCAACGTTCGCGGAAGCGTGCATCCTGGAAACGTACATTTTGTCCGTGCTCAACCACGACACCGCGATTGCTTCGGCTGCCTCCCGTATGACCAGCGCGGCCGGTAACCGGCCGTGCATCGAGATGGGCTCCCGACGCACCCAGGAGGAATCCGCGACGGCGGCAGCCCGCGCCGCCGTCATCGCCGGTTTCGGCAGCACCTCCAACCTCGAGGCCGGCCGCCGCTACGGCATCAAGACCGTAGGGACGGCCGCCCATTCGTTCACGCTCCTGCATGACACCGAGCGCGAAGCCTTCCAAGCCCAGATTTCCGCCTTCGGACCGGGGACCACGCTCCTGGTAGACACCTACGACGTCGAGGTCGGGGTACGCACCGCGGTGGAGCTCGCGGGTGACAAGCTCGGGGCCGTCCGCCTTGATTCCGGCGACCTCGTGGCCCAGGCCCAGTGGGTCCGCGAGCTGCTGGACAACCTCGGCAACACCGACACCCGGATCGTCGTCACCTCGGATCTCGATGAATTCGCGATCGCGGCCCTGCAATCGGCACCGGTGGACGTGTATGGCGTAGGCACCTCCCTGGTCACCGGATCGGGAGCTCCGACGGCCAGCATGGTGTACAAGCTCGTCAGCCGGACCAACGACGCCGGCGAATTCGTTCCCGTGGCCAAAGTAGCCAAGAACAAGGCCAGCGTGGGTGGTCGCAAATACGCCCTGCGCAAACTCAACGAACTCGGCATCGCGACCCACGAGATCGTGGGCATCGGACACCGGCCGGAAGACGACGGCAACGATCGCCCGCTGCTCCAGCAGTTCATCAAGAACGGCGAACTGCTCCCTGGATGGACAGGCCCTGAGGGCGTGGTCCGGGCACAGGAACGCCACGCCGCCACCATGAACGAACTCCCGCCGGTAGTCCGGAGGTTGCAGCGCGGCGAGCCCGCGATCCCCACCGTCTATGAGGAGGACTGAATGTCCCGTGCCCTGATTATCGTGGACGTCCAGAATGATTTCTGCGAGGGCGGGTCCCTCGCCGTGGAAGGTGGCGCAGCCACCGCCGCGGCCATCAGCGAATACCTTGATGCCAACCACCAGCACTTCGACCACGTTGTTGCCACGCAGGACTGGCATGTGGATCCCGGCAGCCACTTTTCGGAGACACCGGACCTTGTGGACAGTTGGCCGCCGCATTGCCGCGCCGGGAGCAAAGGCGCCGAACTCCATCCGGATCTCGACGCCGAGTACATCCAGGCGTACTTCCGCAAGGGACAGTACACAGCGGCCTATTCGGGGTTCGAAGGAGTCCTGGCACCCGAAGACGAAGTGCCCATGGGCGAGCTCGTGCCCGGCGCCGTCCCCTCCGTCGAGCTGGACGAGGACGCCCTCGGGCTCGATGACTGGCTGCAGAGCCACGGAGTGGAAGAAGTGGTGGTGGTCGGCATTGCCACGGACTACTGCGTCAGGGCCACCGCGCTCGACGCCGTGCAGGCGGGCTACTCCGTGACCGTGATCGGTGAGCTCACCGCCGGCATCGCGGAGGATCTTGACGAGACCTACGCCGAGTTGGAAGAGAACGGCGTCGAACTCGGGCAGCGCTAAGCGCCAGTAGCCTTGCCAGGCAGATCTACTTCCGGCCGATGAACCAATCCTGGAGCTTGCGCAGCCTCGACTGCAATTGCTCTTCGTTTGCCTGGGCCACGGCCGGTCCGCCACACACCTCGCGCAACTTGTTGTGGACCACGCCGTGCGGGGTGCCGGTGCGGGCCGACCATGCTGCGACGTTTTTGGCGAGCTCATTGCGCAGATCCATCAGCATGCGGTGGTCCGGAACCGCCGGCGCCGCGGCGGCAGCCAACGGAGACTGGCGCTTCTTCCTCGACTGCTGATCGTGCTGCCGCTGCCGGAGCAACGTTCCGACCTGTTCGGCGTCGAGCAGCCCGGGGATCCCGAGGAAGTCCAGTTCGTCCTCGGAGCCGATGTCTGCTCCCGTACCGAATTCGCCGCCGTCGAACAGCACCCTGTCAAAGGATGCCTGGGAATCGAGGGCCTCGAATTTACCCTTTTCCAGGGAGTCAGAGGCCTTCTCTTCGCGGTTGGCCTCGGCCATCAGGTTTTCTTCGGGGTTGAAGAGGCCGTCCGCGTCTTCCTTCTCGGGCCGGTCCAGTGCGTGGTCCCGCTCGGCTTCCATGGAGTTCGCCAAGGCCATGAGCGGCGGCACGGACGGCAAGAAGACCGACGCCGTTTCCCCCCGTTTGCGGGCACGGACAAAACGGCCCACGGCTTGGGCGAAGAACAGCGGCGTGGAGGTGGACGTCGCGTAGACGCCGACCGAAAGCCGGGGGACGTCAACGCCTTCGGACACCATGCGGACCGCCACCATCCAGCGCTTGTCGCTCGCCGTGAACTCCTCGATCTTGTGCGAAGCCTTGGAATCATCGGACAGGATCACCGTGGGCGACTGGCCCGTGATCTTCTTGAGCTGACCGGCGTAGGCGCGGGCGTCGTCGTGGTCCGTGGCGATCACCAGGCCGCCGGCGTCGGGCACGGTACGGCGGACCTCGCTGAGGCGCTTGTCGGCGGCGGCTAGAACGGCGGGAATCCATTCGCCGCTCGGGTTCAGGGCAGTACGCCAGGCCTGGGAGGTGATGTCCTTGGTCACGGCAGCCTCGCCAAGGGAAGCCGCCATTTCGTCTCCGGCGCTGGTACGCCAACGCATTTGGCCCGAATACGCCATGAACAGCACGGGCCGGACGACGTGGTCCCTCAACGCATTGCCGTAGCCGTAGGTGTAGTCCGCCTTCGAGCGGCGGATGCCGTCCCGGTCTTCGGCGTATTCCACGAAAGGGATGGGTGAGGTGTCGGAACGGAAAGGCGTTCCCGTGAGGGCCAGGCGCCGCGCAGCGGGATCGAAGGCCTCGCGCAATCCATCGCCCCAGGACAACGCTTCGCCGCCGTGGTGGATTTCGTCGAGGATGACCAGGGTGCGGGCGGCCTCGGTCTTCGCCCGGTGGAGCATGGGCTTGCTGGCCACTTGCGCATAGGTCACCGCGACGCCGACGAAGCCCCTGCCGTGCTGGCCGTCCGCATTCTTGAAGTTCGGATCGATGGCAATGCCCACCTTGGCCGCGGCGTCCGCCCACTGCCGTTTCAAGTGGTCCGTAGGTGCGACGATCGTCACGCGGTTCACGGTTCCACTGTCAAGGAGCATCGACGCAATCCGCAAGGCGAAGGTGGTCTTACCGGCGCCCGGGGTTGCCACGGCGAGAAAATCGCGCGGGCTGGCGTTCAGGTACAGGTCCAGCGCTTCCTGCTGCCAGGCGCGCAACTTCGGGGCGGTTCCCCAGGCTGCGCGTTCCGGATAGGCCGGGGGCAGCGCGGGGCCGCCGAAGAGCGTTTCAGTCACGCGGTTTCCCCCCGACCAGCAACGATTCCAAGCAAGGCCGCTGCAGCCAGCGAAGCCCAAATAACCACAAAAGACACCAATCTGTTCCGGATGCGCCGAATCACGCGGGGCAGCACACAGGCAGGGAAAAGAACTCCCCCGCCTACTACCAGGAAATACCCGACTACCAGGGATTTCTTACTACTGGGGCTTGCTCGCTACTTGGAGCCGCCCGAGCCGCCTTTGTCTCCGCCGTCGTTACCGGGGCGAAGTCCTTCATAGATTTCTTTGCACTCGGGGCAGACCGGGAACTTCTGCGGGTCCCGGCCAGGGGTCCACACTTTGCCGCATAGTGCAATCACGGGTTCGCCCGTGAGGGCAGACTCCATGATCTTTTCCTTGCGGACGTAGTGCGAGAAACGCTCCCGGTCACCGGGTTCCACTTCCTGGCGCAATTCCTCGCGCTCAATGGTTGCAGTGGAAGTTCCGGCTCCGGAAAGCTCGCGCATGGGATCGTTTTCGAATGGGTCCGGAGGCAGCGTCGTCATGCCATCCATCTTAGCCGCTGATGCTTCGCGATCAGATGCACCGTGTCAGATGCTCTGCCATTTCGGCTTGTTGTCATAGGTGTGGCGATAGTAGTCGGCGAGCTTGAGCGAAGACGCGGCAGCTTCATCGAGGAGGATGGTGGCGTGCTGGTGCATCTGCAGCACGGATGCCGCGCAAATGGCCGCCACCGGTCCCTCGACGAAGTCCCTGACCGCCTGGGCTTTCTGCGCCCCGGTGGCAATCAGGACCACGTGCCGGGCGTCCATGATCGTTCCCAAGCCCTGTGTGACGACGTGGTGCGGAACGTCGTCGATGCTCTTGAAGAAGCGGGCGTTGTCCTTGCGGGTCTGCTCGATCAGCGTCTTGATCCGGGTCCGCGAAGCGAGCGAGGAGCCGGGTTCGTTGAACCCGATGTGGCCGTCGGTGCCCACACCAAGGATCTGAAGGTCAACGCCGCCGAGTGCGCGCATGGAGTCTTCGTACGCTTCGCAGGCTGCGGGAAGGTCCGCCGCGGTACCGTCCGGGCTGTGGACATTGGCAGGGTCGATATTAACCCGGTCCGTGAATTCACGGCGGATGACTTCACGGTACGACTCGGGATGCCCCGGCTTGAGCCCGACGTATTCGTCAAGGGCGAAGGCGTGTGCCTGACTGAAGTCGAGGCCTCTTTCCTGGTGGCGGCGCGCCAGTTCGTCGTAAACGGGGAGCGGAGAGGACCCTGTGGCGAGGCCCAGGACGGCGTTCGGCTTTCGGAGGAGCAGCGCCTCGATGGCGTCCGCGGCGACCGCCCCGATCTGCTTGCTTCCCGGAAGGATGACAACTTCCATCGTCCACGACCTTTCTAGCTGTGTTTCCCGGATCGACTGGTTCAAACTCGAGGTTATCCCATGTCCTATAAATTATCATTGTTGGTCATGGAATCAACGGTTGACGCTCAATTGCGCGAAGAGCTCCGGCCCGCGGCGGTCAAGCCAGCGGCCACCGATCCGGACACCGGCCACAAACAAGGCCACCCCGAGAACCGTACCAATGGCCAGATTGATCCATCCCCACAGCGGATCGCCCGTGACGGACTGGACGATGACCAGGACAAGTTCAGGAAGCACCAAGAGGAACAGCACCGCCATCCCCCCGAACTGGACCGCCAGCGTCTGGGCAACGTTTCCCGGAGGCTTCTTGAAGGGGCTGTCACCGGGCAACGGCACGTTGGACGTGTAGCGCGCCGACACGATGGAGGCCAAGCCAAGGCCCGAAAACAGGACGCCCAGGGAAAGGCCCAGGACACCGGGCAACCAGTTCCAATCCCGTGTCAGGAAGAAGGGCCCGACGGCGAAGATCACCACCACCGGGAGGGCGAATGCCAGGCAGGCCAAGGCCCGGCCGAGCCGGTCATGGATGCCGCGGACCCCGGTGGCCAGATGCAAGGCAAATGCGGTGTTGTCATAGGAAACATCAGCGGCGATCGACCATGCGAGGATAAACGCAGCGATTGGCCCCAGGATCACCAGCATCGAGTAGCTTCCGGACTGCCCGGACTGGAACAGGAAAATCACGGGCAACAACGGGACCACGATGAGCGAAGCTGCGTAGCGCGGGTCGCGGATCCAGTAGCTGAGGGACCGCGCAGCCACGGCCCCCGTGGGAGTTGCCGGCAGCAGCCCGAACAAGCCGAGTTTTCCGCCGCGTTTCCCCGAGCCACCGGAATACGGCGGAGTGACGAGTGCCCGCTTGAGCAAGGCATTCCACGCGGCAAACAACACGAGGAGGGTGGCCAGGGCGATCAAGGCCTTCAGGCCGGCAGCCGCAACATCTCCCGACGCGAGATCGCCGCCAAGCGACCAGGAAGCACCGAGCGGAGTCCAGGAGACCATCCGGGCAAGCTCCGGAAGATAGCCGGTGGAACCGGACACCCCCCTGAAGACGCCGGCAACAATCGGTCCCATCAGCACGAGCGGCACAAAGACCACAATGCTGCTCACATCCTTGAAGCGACGGGAGGCAGCGAGGCCGGCAGTCGCCGTCGTGATGACTTTCGACAAGACCACGCAACTCAGCATGCCGAGCACGGCGCCCAGCAGTGCGCCCAGCACCGCCGGCACGCTGCGCCACCATGTTGCCGCCGTGAACAACGCCACAATCACTGTGGACAGGCCCGGCAATCCGATGAATCCGGCGAGGGCAAGTCCGGTCAGTAGCTGGCGCATGGGAACCGTCGACGTGGTGAAGCGGGAAGGGTCAAGCGTCATGTCCGCGGCCGAAGCCATCAGCGGCACCACAGCCCAGGCAACGATCGCGGCTGCGCCACCGAGGACGACGGCGGTGTGGGCCGTCTCGGCGTCGGCCCACCGCAGGGCGACGAGTGTCACCACGAGGGTCACGACAACACCCAACGCATAGAGTCCGCCGATCGCGATTCCCACAAGCTGGGCCGGACTGCGGCGGAAACCGTTCAGCAGGAGCCGCCACTTCAGGCTCAGAAGGTGCGCAACCATTCGAGGCCTCCCGTCTGGTTTCCGCGGCCCACGAGCTGCACAAAGCGGTCCTCGAGAGAGGCGCCGTCGCGGACCTCGTCGACGGTTCCGGCGGCGAGGACCCTGCCGGCAGCCACGACGGCCACGTGGTCGCACATGCGCTGCACCAGGTCCATGACATGGCTCGAGACGATGACCGTCCCTCCCGAGGCCACATAGTTGTCAAGAATTCCCCTGATGTTGGCTGCCGACACGGGATCGACGGACTCAAAGGGCTCATCCAGTACCAACAGCCTGGGCGCATGGATGAGGGCCGAGGCGAGGGCAATCTTCTTTGTCATGCCGGCGGAGTAGTCCACCACGAGGGTGCCGGCGTCGCCGCTCACGTCCAGCGCGGCCATCAGTTCTCCCACCCTGTGGGCAACGACGTCCCTGTCCATGCCGCGGAGCAAGCCGGCATAGGTGACGAGCTGTTCACCCGTCAAGCGGTCGAAGAGGCGAACGCCGTCGGGCAGTATTCCCATCAGTTTCTTGGCTTCGAGCGGTTTCGCCCACACGTCCACGCCGTGCACATGTGCCGTTCCGAAGTCCGGCCGCAGGAGCCCGGTGGCCATGGACAACGTTGTCGTCTTGCCCGCCCCGTTGGGACCAACAACCCCGTAGAAGGAGCCGGCGGGAACGTCCAGGCTGATCCCGTCGACCGCGATCTTGCCACCGAAGCGTTTCGCCAGGCCGCGCAGGGCCAAGGCGGGCACCGGGGAGTTAAGGGGAGAACCGGGAAGCTGGACAGTCATGGAGCCAGCCTAGCCCCGGGCACGCTTCCAGGGGTCGTCCCGGAGGGGGAACTACGGAGCGCCTTTCGGGAGCCGCCTCATCCCAAAGGACTAGCGCCTAGAAGCTGTGCCGTGGAACCGCACGCTGATACTGCGGCGCCCAATCCAGGGGGAACCCGAGTTCAAAAGCCGCGCGAAGCCACCAGTGCGGATCGCGGAGGGCAGCCCGTGCCATGAACACGCCGTCGGCTTGGCCCGTGGCCACCGTATGTTCTGCCTGCCCCGAGGACGTCAGGAAGCCGACTGCCCCGGTGGAAACCCCCGCTTCGCGCCGGATCTGCTCCGAGAATCCCGTCTGGTACCCAGGGCCGGCCTTGATCCGCTGGTGGGCCACAGCGCCCCCGCTGGAGACGTCCACCAAGTCCACGCCATGCTCCGACGCCGCCCGCGCGAGCCGCACGGAGGCATCGATGTCGACGCCGCCCTCAGCCCAATCACTCGCGGAAATCCGCAGCAACAACGGCATCGAATCGGGGATGACAGCGCGGACGGCGTCGACGACCGCGAGCATCAAACGGTTTCGGCCGGCCTCGCTGCCTCCCCACGCATCGTTGCGCGTGTTGATGAGGGGGCTTTGGAATTCGTGCAGGAGGTAGCCATGCGCACCGTGGATCTCCACCGTGTCGAAGCCGGCGTCCACCGCCCGTGAAGCCGCCGCCGCGAAATCCGAAATCACGGCGTGGATATCCGCCTCGTTCATGGCAAGCGGACGTGCAAGCCCGGCAAAGGCCTCAGACCCGGGACCCCGGGCCACCCACCCGCCGTCGGACTCCGCCACTGATCCGCTCTCGTCCGCGAAGGGCCAGTACGTGGAAGCCTTGCGGCCGGCGTGGGCCAGCTGGACGCCGATCTTGCCGCCCACGGCGCTGTTGCGGTGGACGAAGTCCACGATCCGCTCCCACGCCGCCGCCTGCTCGTCCGTGTACATTCCGGCGTCCCGCGGGCTGATCCGGCCCTCGGGACTGACCGCCGCCGCCTCGGTGAGGATGAGGGCCGCGCCTCCCGTCGCAAAAGCTCCAAGATGTACCAGGTGCCAATCGTTGGGTACGCCTCCCCCGCCGTCGGGCGAGCAACTGTACTGGCACATCGGGGAAACCCAGCCACGATGCGGCAACGTCAGAGAGCGCAATGAGAGCGGACTGAACAGCGCCGGCTGAGACATTAGAAGAGGACCCGCGCCAGACCTTGACGGGCTTTGGCCACGCGTTGGTCCGAAATGCCGACGACGTCGAACAGCTCCAGCAGGCGCACGCGCGCCGTTTCCCGCTCGGGACCGAAGTTGCGGCCAATGAACGCGATGATGCGGTTGAACGCGTCCTCGATGTGTCCCCCCGAGATGTCGAGGTCGGCCACCGTGAGCTGCACGTCGATGTCGTCCGGCTCCTCTGCCGCCCGCTGGCGCATGGTTTCGGCTTCCGTTGCCGTCAGGAGCTCGAGCCTGCCCATCAACTCCACTTGGGCGAGTCCTGCCTTGGCCTCGGCGTCCGCCGGCTTCTCGGCGAGCGCCTGGCGGTAAGCCGTGGCGGCAGCGGCGTAATCCCCGGCTTCGATGGCGTCGAAGGCGGCCTGGTGCAGCGGCGGCAGAGGACGGGCCTCCGCGCCGGCGTCACCTGTACCGATGCTGCCTGTGACGCCGTTGGCTTCGGCCACCTTGAGGAGTTCGTCGATGAGGCTGCGGATTTCCTGGTCCGAAGCGGGCCCCTCGAAGAGCGGCACGGGCTGGCCCTTCAGGACCGCGATCGCGGTGGGGATGGCCTGGACCTGGAACGCCTGCGCAAGCTGCGGGAAGGCGTCAACATCCGCCGCGGCCAGCACCACTTTGCCGCCGTAGCTTTCGACGACGCCTTCAAGGCTATGCAGGAGGGTCGAAGCCTCCAAGGAGCGGTTTGACCACAAAAGGAAAAGGACGGGAATCTGCGCGGACAGCTGGACGAGGTCCTGGAAATTGGCCTCGGTGGCATCGACGCGAAGCGGCTGGCCGCTTCCGGGGCTGCCGCCGGACGCAGCCGGGGCACCGCTCGGTGCCGCCGGCGCAGGGCGCCGCAATGCAGAGAGGTCGACGGCGCCGCGCAGGTTGAGCTGGCTGGCAGCGGCTGGAGAGACGGGACGGGATCCTGGCGAACTCATACCGTCCACTCTAGCCGCTGCGCCAACAGCATTTGCCTACTGGAAGCTGGCTCCCACCAGACCGCGGACCGCGGCAACAAGCTTCATGGGAGCGGTGGAGCCTGCCGGTGGAATGTAAATGGCCACCGACTCCGAGAAGGTCTGCACGAGGCCGACTTTCGTGGAATCCCCGCCCGCGAGCACTGCCGCGGCTTTGTCCACGGTCAACGTGTCGCCGTCGGCCTTGGGCTTGCTGGTGAAATTGAAGTCCAGCTTTCCCACCACTACTGCGCCGCCGTCGGAGGTCCGGAACACGGCGGTATCCGCCGGAGAGGGCGTGTGCGTGAAGGTGAAGTCGCCATTGGTGCCGGACTTGACCGTGCTCGCCTGGTAGTCAAGGACATCGGCAATGTACGGCGAATTGGTGCCTTCCACGAGCTTGTCCTTGAACGCCGAATCAGCTTTGGTCAAGCGATCGCCCAGGGCTGCCATTGCTTCGGTCCCGCTGTACTGCAGTCCGGTCTTGTCTCCGGCCGCCAGCTGCGCGGTTCCGCCCAAGGGGATCGCCGGGAAGGATGTTCCCGGTTGAAGCGGCGAAGTGCTCTGCAGCTTGTAGTTCTCGCGCGGCGAGGCCTGCACGAGGGTCAGCACCTGGGGAACCACGTTGCCATCGCCCTGGGTCAGGGCAATCACGGTGCGCGGCCAGGTCCGCTGGGTGGAGATGACACTGCCCAGCAGTTTGCTTGACCGGACCGGCATCCGCGCCTCATGCGTGGCGACTTGGGACCGGATCTTGTAGTTCTGCGTGCGTACCTGCAGCTCGGTGCCGTCAACCCGGGGAGCGAGTTTGGAGGCATCGCGTGCGGCATCCCCGGCGGTCACCGCGCCAGCTACCTGGTCCAGGATGCGCTTGAGCTGCGCGTCCACCAGCACGGGGACAGCGGGCGCAGCGGCGACCCCTGCCGGGCTCGCCGTCGCGGATCCGGAGCCCGTCGTCGCCGATCCGGAAGGAGAAGGAGTCTCGGCCGCTTGGGCGCCTGCGGCGGTGCCACCGACGAGGGCGGTCACAACGGCGGCGGCTATCAGCGAAATGCGAAGTGCGGGCCCCCCGGCCGTGCCCTTGTTGGTGTCCCCGGCAGAGGTGTCCCCGCCGATGAGGGGCTTCTCGGAGTCCTTGGGGGTGTCCTCGCCGATGAGGGGCTTCTCGGAGTCCTTGGGGGTGTCCCCGCCGATAGAGTCCCTGTCGGCTCCGGTGCTGCCGCCGCCTCGCGGACCGCTGCGGCGCGGGCCCCTGCCCCTCGTGAACTTGCTGACGAACGGCAACGCCGCACCCGCGACAATGAGGATGGCGCCAATGACGATCAGCGGGACGGCCCACGGCATGGTGGCATCGTTGGCGTATGTGATGGAGACCGACGACGGCGCCGGCTTGGTTCCGTCGCTTGCCAGGAGGAGCGACCAATTGCCACTCGCAGGCGGTGTAAAGGTGTAGTCCAACTGTCCGTTGGCGTTCTCGGTTTGCACCCACATATCCGATCCGGCAGGCGACGGAGCGGTTGCTTCGCCGTCGGTGCCGGCAACCTGGAGGGATTTGCCGTCCGCGGAGACTCCGGTGATGCTGTTGTGGGCGGTCTTGCCGACCCACGCATCCACGTCATCAGGACGTCCGACGGCCACCACGAACTTGCCGTCGCCCTTGATGTTGATTTGTCTGGGACCACCCTGGTGGGTCAACACGTCTTGGGTGATCACGGTCAGCGGAGCGGCTTTGGAGCCGCCGGGAGCGGACGCGGTTACGGTCTCGGCCGGGGCCCAAAAGGTCAGCTGGCCAATGCCGGCCAACAGTGTCAGCAGGCCAAGCAGCACCAGCGAAACTGCAGTCTTCAATCGCACAGGAATACCAATCATCAGCGGTCGTTGAACTTCAAGGGTAACGGTTTTGTTACCAAAGAGTCAGTTCGGGGTCCTCCCCAAGGACTTCCCGACGCGCGGCTCAACCTCTAGAATTCGCCAATTCCGGCCTGCTGATAGTGTGGCGAACAACATGGCATCGAGCACTCCTCGAGCCTGACCACGGAACGAAAAGGCAGCTGAAACACGTGAAAGAGCGCAAGGATCCCACTCCCGCGGAACAAGAACCGGGGACTGGCCCGGACGGCTTGGCCAACGGGCCTGCCCAGGACGGCAAGGATCACGGCGAGGGCCTGATGGCGTCCTTCGTACGCCGCCTACGCCAGCCCATTCCGGGCGCCCAGCCACGGCTCCGTTTCGAAATGCCTCCCGAACTTGAGCACGACGCGGCAACCGAGCCCGCCCAGGATGACACAGACGGTCCGCGCTTCGGTTCCCCCGGCCCGAGGATGTCCGCGCAACATCCGCTATACCTCGGATTCATGGGCACGGCCGGGGTCGGGGTCGCCCTCATGCTGTACTACATCGGCACCAATACCGCACAGCTGCTGTTGTGGATCGTCACGGCCCTGTTCATTGCCTTGGGACTTGACCCGGTAGTGCGCGGGCTCGAGGAGCGCAAGGTGCCGCGCCCTGCCGGCGTCGTCATCGCCGTCGGAGTCCTCGTAGCCGGAGTGGCGGCGTTTTTCGCCACCCTCATCCCCACCATCGTGGAACAGGTCTCGCAGATCGTGCGGCAAGCGCCGGACTGGATCCGCAGCTTCGTGGATTCCGACTTCTTCCGCTCCCTCGACAGCCAATTCGGCGTCCGCGACAAGATCAGCCAGGAACTCGACAAGTTCGTCAAGAATCCCGACGCGATGGGCGGCATCTTCGGCGGCGTCGTTGGTTTCGGATCCACGGTGGCCAACGGGGTCTTCGGGACGCTGATCGTCCTGGTCCTCAGTCTCTACTTCCTCGGGGCCCTGCCTGCCATGAAGAGATGGGGATACCGGCTCGCTCCGCGGTCGCGCAGGCCCCGGGTGGAGGCGCTTTCCGAGGAAATCACCCGCTCGGTGGGCAACTACGTGATCGGCCAGGTGTGCGTGGCCCTGCTTAATGCCTTGTTCGCCTTCATCGTCATGAGCATCCTGGGCATTCCGTTCAGCGTCCTGCTGGCCTTCGTGGTTGCCCTGCTTGCGTTCATCCCGCTGGTGGGCGGCCTGATTGCCGCCGTCGTGGTCATCCTGGTGGCCCTGACGGCGGGCTGGCAGACCGCCGTCATCTACGCCATCTGCTACTTCGCCTACCTGCAGTTCGAGGCCTACTTCATCTCCCCGCGCATCATGCAGAAAGCCGTTGCCGTCCCGGGTGCTGTTGCCGTGATCTCGGTGATCGCGGGCGGCAGCCTACTGGGCGTGCTCGGTGCCTTGATCGCCATCCCGACCGCGGCGGCCATCATGTTGCTGCTCAAGGAAGTCTTCATCGCCCGCCAGGACCGGCACTAGGCCGCTGCCACTGGACCGGACCATTGGCGCGGCAGGCCCTCCGGTCCGGCGCCTGCTTCCGTCACGTCGTCGACGATCTCGTCCAAAACCCGCGCCGCATACTTCTCTCCGACCCACAAGTGCTTGGCGCCGTCGACCCCCAGGACCCGGGCCTGGGGCACCACACTGAATCGTTCGGCGGCTTCGGCGGGCTGAAGATAGTCGTCGTGCTCCGGAACGAGGACCGTCAGCGGTTTCCCCGAGGCAGCCCATTCCTTCAAATGCACATCCGTGGCCCGGTGCAGCGGCGGGGACAGCAGGACGGCGCCCTCTACCTGGGAAGCGACGGGCTCAATGGCGCCGTACATCAAGGCCAACTCGGTGCCGAAGGACCATCCCACCAACCAGCGGTTCGGAAGCCCGCGCTCCACTGCGAAGCGAACGGCAGCCTCGACGTCGTAGCGTTCACCGATTCCCTCGTCGAACTGCCCCTGGCTGGTACCTCGTGGCGAATGGGTCCCCCGTGTGTTGAAGCGCAGAACCGCGACGCCGGCCAGCGCGGGAAGGCGATAGGACGCCTTCCGGTAGACATGCGAATCCATGAAGCCGCCGTGGGTCGGCAAGGGGTGCAGCGTGATGAGCGTCGCCGAGATCTCACCGGATTCCGGCAATGCCAGCTCACCCACGAGCAATTTGCCGTCCTCGGTGAGGAACTCCACGTTCTCGCGCCGCGCCGGCAATACCGTGGATGCCCTGATGTCCGTGGCAGACTCCGGCTGGCTGAAGACTAGGGAAGCAGGATCGAAACTCATGCTTCCAAGCTTAAGTGCTCGGCGCCGTCGTGCGACGCGCAGAGGGGCCGGAGCTGCGGCTTCAGTCCTCAGCGGTACCTGTAGGTTCGGCCGGTCCAGCAGTTGTTGTGCCAGTGCCGGCGTTCCGCCAGGCCTGCGGCATCGCCGAAGAGGTGAGTTTCGGACCACACCACCAAGTGGGCGATTCCCGGCATGATAGCCATCGAACAACCGGGGCAGACGTAGGTCTTCTCGGCGTTCCGTGCGGTCATCGTCCGGACCATCCAGTCGCCGTCGGGGGCGCTTTCCCTGCGGGCAATGCCCGAACGGGCACGTTCCAGATCCAGTTCCGGCGACTCGCCTGTCCGTTTCCAGCTTGCCTTGGCTGATTCGGTGCGTCGGGGGCGGTTGGAGCGGGGCATGACTCCATTCTGCCCCAGTCGCTGGTTGCGCGCGGTAGAGGAAGTAAAGTGGAGCGGGTGCGACTCGTCATAGCCCGTTGTTCCGTTGATTACGTTGGCCGCCTCAAGGCCCACCTCCCGCTTGCCACCCGGCTTTTGCTCGTCAAATCCGATGGTTCCGTGCTGGTCCACTCCGACGGCGGTTCCTACAAGCCGCTGAACTGGATGAGCCCGCCCGCTACGTTGCGAGTGACCACGCCGGAGGAGACCGAGGTCGAAGAAGGCGTGGTGGAACAGTGGACCGTGCAGTCTGCCAAGACCGATGACCGGCTCATCATCAACATTTACGAGCATCTCCACGACACGTCCCACGACCTCGGCACGGACCCCGGACTCATCAAGGACGGCGTCGAAGCGGATCTGCAGCGACTGCTCGCCGAGCAGATCGAAACCCTTGGTGCAGGCTATTCGCTGATCCGGCGCGAGTACTTCACTGCCATCGGCCCGGTGGACATCCTCGCCCGGGACGGCGACGGCAGGACGGTCGCCGTCGAACTCAAGCGGCGCGGCGACATCGACGGCGTCGAGCAGCTTACGCGATACCTCGAACTTCTCAACCGGGATCCGCTTCTCGCGCCGGTGCGGGGCATTTTCGCCGCCCAGCAAATCAAGCCGCAGGCGAAGGTGCTTGCCAACGACCGCGGAATCGATTGCGTCACCCTGGACTATGACGCCATGCGTGGCGTGGACGACAGCGAGTCGCGCTTGTTCTAGTTGTCCGGGCCTTCATCCCGGGTAACCCGGGTCACGTGCGGCCCCCGGCAACTAGAATCAAAGCATGATTGTCCCAGACCGGCCTGCATCTTCTCCTGCGCCTGTGCGCCACCTGATTACCGGAACCATCGTCAGCGACGGTGCGGTGATCGAAGATGGCCTGGTGGCGGTGGAGGACGACCGTATCGCCTTCGCCGGACCGGCCGCCGAATTCCACGAGGCAGCCTTCGAAGGGTTCGAGGAAACTCCCCGGACCGATTTCCCTGCGGAACGGTACATCGTTCCCGGATTCGTGGATGTCCACTGCCACGGCGGCAACGGGGGCGACTTCCCCGGAGGCGATGAATCCTCGGCACGCAAGGCCATCGATTTCCTTCACCGTTCCGGGACCACCACCCTCCTCGCCAGCATGGTGACGGCGCCCCGGGAGGACCTGCTTCGCGGCATCGAGCTTTTCGTGCGCTTGGCCGATGAAGGACTCGTGGCTGGAATCCACTTGGAGGGACCCTTCCTCTCGCATGCCCGCTGCGGCGCGCAGAACCCCGCCTATCTGCTCGAGCCGGACCTGGACCTCATGACCGAGCTGGTTGAAGCCGCTGCCGGCAAGCTCGCCACCATGACCTATGCCCCCGAGCTTCCCGGCGCCGCCGCACTCGTGGACCTGATGACGTTCCACGGGGTAACGCCGTCTTTGGGCCACACGGATTGCGACGACGCGACGGCGGCTGCTTCCCTCACTGCGGCGCGGGAGGGCTTGGAGTCTGCCGGTTTCGACGGCGTCAGCTCGCTGCCGACTGTCACGCACTTGTTCAACGGCATGCCTCCCATGCACCACCGCTCCCCTGGCCCCGTGGCCGCGTCCCTTCGCACGGCCCAGGAAGGCAAGGCCGTGGTTGAACTCATCGCGGACGGCACGCACCTTGACCCCAGCACCGTCGTGACCGTCTTTCAGCTGGTGGGCGCCTCAAACGTTGTCCTCGTCACTGATTCAATGGCGGCGGCGGGGCTCTCCGACGGAAACTACATGCTGGGCCCCTCGCCGGTGACTGTGACGGACGGCGTCGCTACCTTGGATGCCACAGGATCCATCGCGGGTGGCACCGCCACCATGCTCGACGTCGTCAGGCGCACCGTGGCGGCCGGCGTCGGGCTCGCCGACGCGGTTGCCTCGGCGACGGCGGTTCCCGCCGCAGTCCTCGGCCTCTCCGATGAACTTGGCGGCCTTCGCCGCGGCCTGCGGGCCGATCTCGTCGTCGTCGACAAGGAACTGCAGCTCGCGGGTGTATTGCGCAATGGTGATTGGCTGGCTTAGCGAGATTGGCTCGCATAGGCCGAATTCGCAGGCACCCAATGGCGGATCCTGTCGTGGCCGCGCTTTCTTCCGTTACCTTCTTTTTACTTAAAATTTGTCGGAATTCCCCAGCAGACCGTTGACCTCCAGTTTCGGCCATGAAAGTGTTGTAGCAGTCTTTGTGTAGGTGTGATTCATGCTCGCAAGACGTGTTGCGAGCGTGAAGCTCCTGCGAAGCCAACCAAGCCTTGCTTGGACGGAAAACCAGGTCTTCTCGCGGAGTAACCGAGGCCGGCACGCGGTGTGCCGGACTTAAAAGTTCCACAATGAGGAGAAACAAAAATGGCACTGGGCACCGTCAAGTGGTTCAACGCTGAAAAGGGCTTCGGCTTCATTACCCCGGACGACGCTGAAGGCGACGTCTTTGTCCACTACTCCGAGATCCAGACCGGCGGATTCCGCACCCTCGATGAGAACCAGCGTGTTCAGTTCGAGATCGGTCAGGGCGCCAAGGGCCCGCAGGCCACCGGCGTCACCGCCGTCTAGTTTTACCGCTTGAATTCTGCCTGGCAGATTCAGGGAAGGGGTTCCGCACAGGCTGCGGGACCCCTTTTCCCTTCCCAACTAACTCGCATTTGTTGTCGTTATGGCGCGTCAAAACGACAACAAATGCGAGTAAGTTTGGTGTTCAGGCGACGAGGGTGCGGAGAAGCCTCGCAGTTTGCCGGACGGACAGCCCCGGCAAATATGCCCGGCTGAGGGCAGCGCCGATCGCGGGAATCTCCAGGCTGTCCTGGTAGTACATATACAAAGTCCGGTACTCCGGCTGAAACCTCGATTTGAAGCGGGCCAGCGAGCGGAATCCGTAAACAGGCTCCAAGGTCCTGCCGACGAGGTCCAGAATGCCCGCCATGCCGGCTTCTCCGCTGGAGAATTCCTCGGCTTCCCCCGCCAAAGGCGAGCCCGACAGGGATATGACCTCCACACCCTGCCGCAACTGGTGGACAGCCGAGGCAATCATGAATTCCATGAGGCCGGGGAAGGCATCGCTGCGCCGCCGCATGAAGTCCAATGTCCAGCTGATCACCTGGCCATCCCGAAACACAGGGAGCCAGCTGGTGACCCCGTGGACAAACCCCTTGCCGTCGACGGCGACGCAGCACAGCACTTCATCGTCCATCAACTCGTCGAGGGAACCCAGGGTAAAGCCCATTTCGGGTACCTTTTTCCGGGCGGCCCACTCTTCGGACACCTCGCTGAGTTGGGAGCGAATGTACTGCGGGAACTCCGAATAGCGCCCCCACCGGGCCAGAACGCCGGCCTTGAGCGCACGGTTCTTGGCCGTGCGCACGTTCTGCCATGCTTTGCCCGTGAATTCGAGGTCGCGGATCGATAGCCGGGTTTCCTGCGCGACCGCAATTCTGCGGAATCCCGCGGATTGCAGCATCGGCCACAATTCCTCCGTGCAGGAGTAGAGGCACGGCACCAATGCATGGTGCGCGCAGTAGTCCAGAAAACCCTCGGTCGCGGCAGCGGCTTGTGCGGGATCACCGAACGGTCCGCCGAGGGTCAGTGCGACGTTTCCATGCTGCTGGTAGGCAATTCCGGCGTCCTTTCCGGGAGTGAACCAGAACTTGTTCGGCTCCCATAGCGCCATCCAGGAAAGCGACTCCCCGCCCCGCTTGACCAGATCCCTGGCCGCCAGTCGAGCGGGATCATCGCCGTCGGGACCGTGCTGCCGTTTGAGAAGCAGCGTCCACACCGCTGCCAGTGCCACAAGCCAGAAGATGATTCCCGACCACGCGAACAGCAGTGACTCGGCGGCACTTCGGTCCGCGAACACGCGGCCGAAGGCCGTGGGTATGGGCAAGGGAAGATACTGCCGGGCGAGTTCCGCACCGAGACCCAGGATGCCGCCGTCGTGCGCCAGACCGCCCGAGCCGAGCCAGGCCCCGGTGTATCCACTCGCCAAGATGAGCCACGTACTGCCAACCAGCCACGCCATCTTCCGGCGGAGCGGAGCCCTCGAGCCGACCACAAAATTGCCCCTGAACAGGAAAAGCAGAACTGCCAGGATCAGGGGAACCAAGGCGAGGGTCAGGATGTGGAACACCGCGGAGCCCATGACGACGGTGCGGCCCCTGCCTGGAAAATGCGGAATGCTGGCAAACAACACGAGGTAGGCGAAGGACAGCGCCACCACGCCAAGTTGCACGCCGATGGCGATTTTCAGCGCCAAGCGCCTTCCTTGGCGCATGCCCACCGCACAGATCAGGAGAAGCAGCGCGGGCACCACTGCGAGGGCGACGCCGGCCGGCCCGGGATAGCCCTGGCGTCCGAGTTCCAGGCAGCTGATATCCACGGTTCCACCGCAGTTCGCCTGCAATTGGTTGAGCGTCGGTACAGGGTTCAGGACCATTTCGCGGAGCAGCGCCAGCGGCCCCGCCGGGCTCCTCACGGCGCCCGCCACCAACGGCCCGACGCCGAAAATCGCCACCATGAGCGACAGCAGGTTTCGCGTTTCACGCCTGGTGGCACGGTGGCTTGGTTGAATGCCGTGGTCGAGTTGGAGCCACAGACCGGTCCCCAGTCCAAGCAGCGCTCCGGTCAGGGCCATGACAGCCGATGGATCGCCTACATACAGGACCAAGAGGAGCGCCAAAGATACGACCGTCGCCCTCAGGCGCCGACGCCACAGAGTCGGGAGGAGGCCACTTGCCGCCATCGAGACCAAGAGGGTTGCCGGAAGCGGTCCGGAGGTCCCGGCATCCATCATCCGCCCCAGCCAGCCGTCGCCGGCGTAGGCTGCCAACTGGACCACGAGCAAAAAGGCGGTGACCGTCGCAAACTGGCCGCCAACGAAAGCCACGGCCGTGCGGAACCACCCCAGCTTCCGCTCTGAAGCACCCAAAAGCACAACGAACAACAACGAGCTCATGACGTAGTCAAAGGGGTTTGCGGCGAAAAACATGGATGTCCAGATGGACCACCAGTCCCCCGCCTTCAATCCCCCACCGCTCACGCTCGAGAGATGCCGCAGCGCATCCGGACCGTAGCCGAGATCGGGGTCGAAGATCGCCGGAGTGAGCAGGTACAGCGCGAGCACAATCACGGTGAAGGGGATCGCGCCGATGTGGGCAGCCACGTTGCCCAGCATGGCCCGGGCGAGGACTGCCACCATCTTCCGGGCGGGCCTGGCATCTTCGGAGTCAGGCGCCTGTTCTTTGGACAACTGGGCTTCCTGGGTGCTCATTGAACGAGTCCCCATCGAGGGGCCAGGAATTCCATCGCCGAGGGAAGCTCTTGAACGGCCACGGCCCACGAGTGTCCGGCTCCGGGAACCGAAGCGTGCCTGACGTCGAACCCGGACATGCGTGCGGCCGCCGCCAGCTCGCGGGCGAAACGGACGAATTCGCTGTCCGCGGCCCCGACGGCGAAGTAGCCGGCATGGCCGTCATAGCTACGTTGCTTCATCAAGGTCAACGGCGTCAGGGCGTCGAAGGCTGCAGCGTCGCCGCCGAATGCGGTCTGGATGGTCCGCCCGCGGTCAGGACCAAGCGAAGGCTCCCGCTCTCCCGAGAAGGCGATGAAGGAAGGGTAGGTCTCAGGATGCAGCGTGGTCATTTGCACGGCGCAGGTTGCACCGAAAGAAAACCCTCCGACGGCCCACTTTCTTGGATCGGCGGAAACCTCGAGCGTCGAGTTGATCCAGCGCGGAACATCGATCGCGAGGTAGGTGTCGGCACGTGCGATCCGGCTATCCATGCACATGGTGTTTGCGGTATCGGAACCGTTTGGATCGACAACCACGACGACGGGTGCCACGCCTCCGTGCCGTGCGGCGAAGGAATTCATGTTCTGCTCCAGCAGTCCGCCCGTCAGCCAATCGGCGGGTCTTCCCGGTTGGCCGGCAAAGAGAACCAGGACGGGTAGCTGGCTGCGGTTGGTAGCCAGGTAGGCCGGCGGCAGGTAGATGAAAGCGTCCTTGGCCGTGAATCCGGATTCAATTCCGGGAATCGACGCCCTGCAGACAATACCTCCCTCCAGCGCAGCCACCGGGGTGTTACCGGAAACACCCCTTTTGAATCCTGCCTCAAGCTCGGGGATCCGTCCCACGTAGTGGCCGAAGAGATCGGCAGCCGTGTGGTTGAGTCCGAAGTAGCTGTTGATCTGAAGCGCGGAGAGGAGCAGCACGGAGGCGAACGAAATCCCTGCGGCGCTCCTGCCGCGCCACGAGGAACCACGGAGCCGGAAAAGGAAAAGGGCCAACGCAGAGAAAGCAACCGTCGACCACAAGAGGACATCGATGGGGAGGTCCTCGGGGAACACGGTCAGGACATTGACGAGCAGCCAGTGGATGACGGCGACAACTCCGCTCGCCGCGGCAAGCGAAAGGACGATGGAAAGCAACCAGCGCCGGTCCCGTCGCAGGAGGAGGAAGACACTCCCGGCAACTCCGGCACCAACGACGGTCCAGTAGAACGGACCGTCAACAAGCCTCACGTTGTAGAGGAAGTCCACTGGCCTCAGCGCCAGGTGCCGACGCCCACCACAGGGCCGGCCTCGAGCCAGGACGACAGCCCGGCGTAGGCATCAAATCTCATGGCCAGCATGAACCGCTGGCCTTCATGTTGGAGTTCGACGACGACGACGTCGGGTTGGAGCCTCGTCAGTTCTTCCTCCGTTGGCTTCCGCCGGCCAAGGAGCTCCAAGGAACTGCGGCGGAAGCTGTGTTTGGGACGGAAGCTGAGGGACAGCAGGCGGAACCACTCAAGCTCCGAGTCCTGATAACGACAAACCCCCATCCGCCAGCTGTTTCCAGCCGTGCAAATGGAGGCGTCGACCGTGCCCAGGGCGCGCCGCAAATTGAAGCGGCGCACCCCGACGAGGCACAGTGTAAAGATCAGCAACGCAAACGCCGTTGCCAAGGCGATGAACGGAAGAGCAGAATCGTCCATCAAGGTCTTGCTATCGGATCCCCGCAGTAGCTGAATCGCCCAACTGGGCGTTGTCAGCGACGATCACCACGCGGTTGTTGTCGACGGAGAAGAATCCGCCGTCCACAACTACTGCCAGGCGGTCTCCGGTAACCGGCTCGATGGCCAGCTCGCCCGCGGCCAGAATGGCGAGGAGCGGCGAGTGGCCCGGCAGGATCCCGATTTCACCATCGCTGGTGCGGGCCTTGACCATCTTGGCCGCACCGGACCACACGAAGTGGTCCGCTGCGACAATCTCAACCTCGAGCTCAGCCATACTACTTGGTCTGTTCCTGGATCTTGGCCCACTGGCGCTCGACGTCATCCAGGCCACCGACGTTGAAGAACGCCTGCTCTGCGATGTGGTCAAGCTCGCCGTCGCAAATCGCCGTGAAGCCTTCCACAGTGTCCTTGATGGAGACGGTGGAGCCCTCGACGCCGGTGAACTGCTTGGCGGTGTAGGTGTTCTGGGACAGGAACTGCTGGATGCGGCGTGCACGCGACACGACGATCTTGTCTTCTTCGGACAGTTCGTCAACGCCGAGGATGGCGATGATGTCCTGGAGTTCCTTGTTCTTCTGCAGGATCTGCTTCACGCGGACAGCCGTGTTGTAGTGGTCCTTGCCGATGTACTGCGGGTCCAGGATGCGGGACGTCGACGTCAGCGGGTCAACAGCCGGGTACAGACCACGGGAGGCGATTTCACGGGAAAGTTCCGTGGTCGCGTCGAGGTGTGCGAAGGTCGTTGCCGGAGCCGGGTCGGTGTAGTCATCAGCAGGCACGTAGATGGCCTGCATCGACGTGATCGAGTGGCCCTTGGTCGAGGTGATGCGCTCCTGGAGGAGGCCCATCTCGTCGGCGAGGTTCGGCTGGTAACCAACAGCGGACGGCATGCGGCCGAGCAGTGTGGAGACCTCGGAACCGGCCTGGGTGAAGCGGAAGATGTTGTCGATGAAGAGCAGCACGTCCTGGTTCTGCACATCGCGGAAGTATTCCGCCATAGTCAGCGCCGACAGTGCCACGCGCAGACGCGTTCCCGGCGGTTCGTCCATCTGGCCGAAAACAAGGGCGGTGTCCTTGAGGACGCCTGCCTCTTCCATTTCAACCCAGAGGTCGTTGCCTTCACGAGTACGCTCGCCAACACCGGCGAATACCGAAGTACCACCGAAGTTGCGGGCCACACGGGTGATCATTTCCTGGATCAGAACGGTCTTGCCGACACCGGCGCCACCGAACAGGCCGATCTTTCCACCCTTGATGTACGGGGTGAGGAGGTCGATGACCTTGATGCCGGTCTCGAGCATCTCCGTGGAGCCCTCGAGGGACGCGAAGGACGGAGCCTTGCGGTGGATCGGCCAGTAAGCGTCAGCGTTGATCTCGGACTCTTCGACGTCCAGCGGCTTGCCGAGAACGTTGAAGATGTGGCCCTTGACGCCGTCGCCGACAGGCACGGAGATCGGGGAGCCGGAGTCCTGCACGGAGGTACCGCGGACAAGTCCGTCGGTAGCCTGCAGGGAGATGGCACGGACGAGGTTGTCACCCAGGTGCTGGGAGGTCTCGAACGTGATGGTCTTGGTCTCACCGTTGAGGGTTACCTCGGTGGTGAGTGCGTTGTAGATCGACGGGATTGCGTCAGCCGGAAATTCGACGTCGACAACCGGGCCGATGACGCGGGCAATGCGGCCGGTGGCGCCGGCCGTTGCGGCTGCGTGCTCGGTAGCGGTGGCAGTCATCTCTCTCACTTCACTCAGTAGATGGCGTGGGGTTAAGTTTATCTATTTGGTGCAGGTGTGGCTTGCGCCGAACCATGCACCGGCAACTACGCGTTCAGGGCGTCGGCGCCGGCCACGATTTCGGAAAGCTCCTGCGTGATCTCAGCCTGGCGGGCCGTGTTGCGCAGACGCGTGTACTTCTTGATCAATTCGGTCGCGTTGTCGCCTGCCGACTTCATGGCGCGCTGGCGGGCGGCGAGCTCGGAAGCTGCTGCCTGCAGCATTGCTGCGAAGATGCGGGACTCGATGTAACGCGGAAGCAGTGCGTCAAGCACCTGCTCCGATTCCGGTTCGAACTCGTACAGCGGCAGAAGCTCGGACTCAGTGACCGCCTGCTCTTCAACTTCGAGCGGCAGCAAACGGACAACCGTGGGTTCCTGCGTCACCATCGACTTGAAGCGGGTGTAAACGACGTGGATCTCATCCACGCCACCCTCGGCGAAGTCGTTGGCGAACTCTTCGAGAAGAGCGGCGCCGACTTCCTTGGCAGTCTCGAATTCCGGTGCGTCGGTTCCGCCGGTCCACACGCGGGAGTACGAACGGCTGCGGAAGTCGAAATATGCCTGCGCCTTGCGGCCAACCAGGTAGGTCTTGACTTCCTTGCCCTCTGCCCGGAGAAGCTCGTTGAGGCCTTCGGCCTTCTTGAGCACGCTTGCGGAGTAAGAACCAGCCAAGCCACGGTCCGAAGTGATGACCAGGACTGCGGCGCGGCGGATCTGCTCCGGCTCGGTGACTAGCGGGTGATCGATTTCGCTCTGGCTTGCGACAGCAGAAACAGCACGGGTAATCGCGTTTGCGTAGGGCGTCGAAGCTGCAACGCGGGCGCGGGCCTTACCGATGCGCGAGGTAGCGATCAGTTCCATCGCCTTGAAGATCTTGCGCATCGACGTCGTCGAGCTGATCTTCTGGCGGTAGACCCGGATCTGGGCTCCCATACATTTCCTTTCCTAAGATCCCGATGGATCAGCGGCTAAGGCTTTGGCGAAGGCCCCGGGCCTGCGGATACCGCAGGCCCGGGAACCAATGCTCTAGCGCTTCTGCTTGACGATCTTTTCCTGGTCGACTTCGCCACCGGAAATCGCTTCGTGCTCTTCGTGGCCGGCGCCAACCAGACGGTTGTCGCCTTCTCCGAAGAAGCCCTTCTTGAAGTCGATGATCGAGGACTTCAGCGCTTCAGCGGTGTCGTCGTCCAGGACGTTGGTCTGCGCCAGCGTGGTCAGGATGGAGGACTTGTGCTTGAGGTGCTCCAGGAACTCGGACTCGAAACGGCTGACATCCTCAACCGGAACATCGTCCAAGTAGCCCTTCGTACCGGCCCAGATGGATACAACCTGGTCCTCGACCGGGAACGGCGAGTACTGGCCCTGCTTGAGCAGTTCCATCAGGCGGGCGCCACGGGTCAGCTGCTGGCGTGAAGCGGCATCCAGGTCGGACGCGAACATCGCGAACGCCTGCATGTCGCGGTACTGGGCCAGGTCCAGCTTCAAGGTACCGGAGACCTTCTTCATGGACTTCACCTGTGCCGCACCACCGACACGGGACACGGACACGCCGACGTCAACAGCGGGGCGCTGGTTGGCGTTGAAGAGGTCCGACTGAAGGAAGATCTGGCCATCGGTGATGGAGATGACGTTGGTCGGAATGTAGGCCGAGACGTCGTTTGCCTTGGTTTCGACGATCGGAAGACCGGTCATCGAGCCTGCGCCCAGCTCGTCGGAGAGCTTGGCACAACGCTCCAGGAGGCGGGAGTGCAAGTAGAAAACGTCACCCGGGTACGCTTCGCGTCCCGGCGGGCGGCGGAGCAGCAGGGACACTGCACGGTAGGCCTCGGCTTGCTTCGACAGGTCGTCGAAGATCACCAGGACGTGCTTGCCGCCGTACATCCAGTGCTGGCCGATGGCCGAGCCGGCGTACGGAGCCAAGTACTTGAAGCCGGCCGGGTCGGATGCCGGAGAAGCCACGATGGTGGTGTATTCCAGCGCGCCGTGGTCTTCAAGGGTCTGGCGGACAGCAGCGATGGTGGAAGCCTTCTGGCCGACGCCGACGTAAACGCAGCGCACCTGCTTGGTGACATCCCCGGAAGCCCAGTTGGCCTTCTGGTTGATGATGGTGTCCACGGCGATTGCGGTCTTGCCGGTCTGGCGGTCACCGATGATCAGCTGGCGCTGGCCACGGCCGATCGGAATCATGGCGTCGATAGCCTTGAGACCGGTCTGCATGGGCTCGTGGACCGACTTGCGCTGGGTTACGCCAGGAGCCTGGAGTTCCAGTGCACGGGTGGTCTCGGCCTTGATCTCGCCGAGGTCGTCGATCGGCTGGCCCAGCGGGTCAACTACACGGCCCAGGAAGGCGTCGCCTACCGGGACGGACAGGATTTCACCGGTGCGGTGGACTTCCTGGCCTTCTTCGATGCCGGTGAAGTCACCGAGGATGATGACGCCGATTTCGCGGACGTCGAGGTTCTGGGCCAAGCCCAGGGTGCCGTCTTCGAAGCGAAGCAGCTCGTTCGCCATGACCGAGGGAAGGCCCTCAACACGGGCGATGCCGTCACTTGCGGCGGTCACGCGGCCGACCTCTACGCGCTCTGCGTTTCCGGGTTCGTAGGACGCCGCGAACTCGTTCAACGCATTACGGACGTCGTCGGCGTTGATGGTCAATTCGGCCATCTGCAGTCCCTGCTCTCCTGTTTTCGTGATCATCGTTGCTCACGATGACCGGGTTTTGTATCAGTTAAGTTGTGCTTTTCCGGCTAGCCGGCGAGTTGCCGGCGGAGCTCGGACAGGCGGGCTACAACGGAAGCATCAAGCACTTCGTCTCCCACCTGGACCCGGATTCCACCGATCAGAGTCGGATCAACGCTGACGTTGACCTTCAGCTCGCGGCCGTAGAGGGCATTAAGCCCGCCCTGCAGACGGCTGGCCTGCGCATCCGTCAACGGACGGGTAACGCGGACAGTTGCGATCCAGCGCTGCTGGCGCTTGGCTGCAAGCTTGGCGAAGTTGTCGATGAGCTTGCTCGGCTTGACGCCGCGCGGCTGCGACACAGCCTGGCCGATGAGGAGCTGGGCTTCCGGGCTTGCACCAGGAACCAGCTTCTCCGCCAGACCGATCTTGGCCGCAGCACTTGCCTGCGACTCTCCCAGAGCACGTTGTACCTCGTGGCTGGAAGCAACCATCTGGTTGAAAGCAAACAGATCGTTTTCCAGCTCTTCCAGCCCCGTGATTCCGGAGGCAGAAACGGCCGACTTGTTTTCAGCCACGGCAATGACCACCGTGGCGGCAAGAGTCTCGAGTGCATCGCCGATATCGCGTGCCGATGCCCAGCGCAAGCTGGCCAGTCCACTCGCGATTTCCGCAGCATCAGCGGAGACTTTCCCGCCAACCAGCTGCTTGACCAGCGCCGACTTTTCTTCTCCGCTGCGGGAGGGGTCAGTCAGGGCGCGGCGCAAGCCAGCCGAGCTGTCCACCGTTCCCAGGATTCCGAAGAGGTCCTTAGCCAACTGCAGCGAGGCGGTCGGAAGCGTGGCTTCCAACTGCTCCAGCGCCTTGGTCAGCGATTCGCTCGATACACCTGCCATTACTTAGCTGCACCTGCGCTCTGGGTCTCCAGATCTGCGAGGAAGCGGTCCACCACGCGGGCGGCACGCTCGTCATCGCTGAGCGATTCGCCAACGATGCGCTCTGCCAATGTCGTGGCCAGGGTGCCCACCTCGGAACGCAGGGAGACAACAGCTGCCTGACGCTCGGATTCGATCTGGGCGTATGCCTGCTCGGTGATGCGAGCCGACTCGGCTGCTGCCTTGGTCTTCAGCTCCGCGAGGATCTGGGCACCTTCGGCTCGAGCTTCTTCGCGGATGCGGTTGGCCTCGGCGCGGGCGTCGTGGAGCTGCTGCTTGTACTCTTCGAGAGCTGCAGAAGCTTCAGCCTGGGCCTTTTCAGCCTTGGCAATGCCGCCCTCAATCGCCTCTGCGCGCTCGGCAAAGGTCTTCTCGAACATCGGGACAACAAACTTGACCACGATGTACAAGAGGACCACGAAGCCGGCGAAGACGACGCCCATTTCCCAGACGTTGGGAACGAGCGGATTAGCCGACTCGGCGGCACCTTGAGCGGCGGCTGAGATGATCTGCTGATTCATGTTTCACCCGTCCTTATCTACTCGGTTCTGAATGTTCGCTTGGTTCTTAGCGGTTTACTTGAGAACGAAAGCGAAGACCAGGCCGAGGATGGCGAGGGCTTCCGTCAGAGCCAGACCAAGGAACGCGATCGGCTGGAGCACGCGCTGGGCTTCCGGCTGACGTGCAACACCGTTGATGTAAGCAGCAAATACGAGACCCACACCGATACCACCGCCGATGGCGGAGAGACCGTAGCCAATGAGGTTGAGGGAGCCGTTGATGTCGCCGTTCATTGTATTCCTTTCAAGATGCCGCAGTCGCGGCAGGTTGTTTGGTTTGCTTCAACCCCCGGAGGGGAAGATTGAGGGTTGTGCCTAGTGGCTGTCGGCGTGGAGTGCGCCTTCGATGTAGATCGCAGTCAGAAGGGTGAAGACGTATGCCTGCAGCACCATGATCAGGGCTTCGAGCATGTACATGGCGACGGCGCCAACGAGCACGAGCACAGACGCGCCCTTGAGAAGCACGTTTTCCTGCATGACGAGGAACTCGATACCCGAGCCGGCGATCATGACAATGAGGTGCCCTGCCATCATGGTCGCGAAGAGACGGAGGCTGTGGGTGACCGGGCGGACCAGGAAGTTGGAGATGATTTCGATCGGTACGACGATCGGCAGGATGAACCACGGGACGCCCGAAGGAACGGTGGCCAGCTTGAAGTACTTCAGGCCGTTCTTCTTGATGCCGATGCCGATCCAGGTGACGTATACGACCGCGGCCAGCACATAGGCCCCGCCGACGTGCGAGAAGCTCGGAAGCTGGATCACGGGAATTGCGCCGTAGATGTTGTTCACCAGGATGAAGAAGAACAAGGTGAACAGGAGCGGTACGTACTTCATGAAGTCGCGGCCGCCGATGATGTCCTTGGCGATGCTGTTGCGGACGAAGCCGTAGGCCATCTCGCCTGCGAACTGCAACTTGCCGGGAACCAGCTGCTGCTTGCGTGCAGCGGCGATAAAGAATGAAGCGATAAGGACGACCGACAGGATCACCAGCAACATCTGCTTGGAGAAGCCATCGCTCGCACCCCACGGCAGGATAGCCGGCAGGTGCATTTGGTCGATTCCGGGAGGAGTGAAGGTCCCTGAATCCTGGGCCGGGAGCGCAAGCGCGATCAACGCGTTTCCTCTCTGCAGTGTCCATCATTGGGCGTTGTTGAGGATCCGGCCGCGTTTCCTGCAGCCATTTCCCGTGTGAAATTATTTGGCATTACTGTTCCCGTCCTGGGACGGACCACTGTCTGCTTTGCTCTCACCGGAAGACGAGCGATGACTGGTGAGGCCGTGCATATGGGAAAGATAGAACCCTCCTGCGGCTCCAAGCAGAGCGCCAAGGAGCACAATCCAGCGAGTCCCCCACAGATTATCCAGACCCCAGCCTATCAAACTCCAGACTATGATTCCGCCAACAATGTAGCTGAAGACGGCAATGCCGGCGTTGTATCCGCCGTCGTTTCCGTCGCTCGCTTGCCCAGCGGAATCGCCGGGTTTTGCGGCGTTGAGTGTGGTGGAGCGTCGCTTGTTCCTAGGAGTGAACATCGTCGCCCCCTTTGCCTGCTGCGGGGTCGTTGTAGATCTGGAGCCGGGCCTTGCTGAAGCCGTAGATTTCGGCGGCTTGCCACGAGACAACCGTGACGACGGCGCCAATCACGAACCAGCGTCCGTGCAGCCATGCGGGGGCGCCCAAGACGAACAGCACCACCGCGAAGCCGACGACCTTGACAAAGTAGCTGGCAACGAAGAGGCCGACCGCGCCGGAAGGGTTATCCCGCCCGACGAAGTGGCCGATCAGGAGGCTGATGGCAAAAAAGGCCATCACCAGCGCCCCGCCGAATACAGCGGAAAGCACGCCTACGCCACCGTTCATGACCACCGCGACAACGGACGTCGCCGCGAGGGCCGCTACCGCCGTCGTCGAGCTGAGGAAAAGAAGCCGCAGCCACAGCGAGGACGTGGAGCGGGGGGCAGCAACGCCGCTCGAGTCGGACTGCTGTCCGCCGGCGTTGGAGGTCATGGGGATGCCAATCGTCGTGGCAAAAATGCCGAATTCTCAAAAAGGGTGGGTGCGCGGGCGAGTGACTGTCCGCCCTAGAATTCTACATGAGATAGAACTGTGATGTTAACGCCATTGTCACACACCGTCTACCGGGCGGCGCGCCCTTTGCGGGCAAAGTACGGCCATGCCGTCACTGCGGCCATGATGAGCGCGGCGACGATGTCGACCGTGAGGACCATCTGCCACGGGAAGATGGCAAAGGCAAGGCCTCCAAACGCCAGAATGCAGGTCCACACGTACATCATCAGCACCGCCGTGCGGTGGGTGTGGCCGAGTTCGATGAGCTTGTGGTGCAAGTGTCCCCGGTCCGCCGACCAAGGCGATTGGCCACGTGCCGTTCGCCGCAACACCGCAAGGCCGAGGTCCAGCAACGGTAGCGACAGGATCGCGAACGGCAACAGGATGGGCACGATGGTTGGAATACCGTTGGCGCGGTCGTAAAGCCCTGAGCTGATCTGGCCCGTGGAAACGACACCGGCCGAAGCCATCACGAGGCCCAGGAGCATGGCGCCGGAGTCGCCCATGAAGATTTTGGCCGGGAACCAGTTATGCGGCAGGAACCCGATGCAACAACCCACCGTGATGGCCATCAGCAGCGCGGCCAGGTCCGAGCGGTCGGTAAGCGTGGCATTGCGGTGGACCCAGTACGCCGTCAGGAAGAAAGCAGCGCCGCCAATGGCTGCAACTCCGGCAGCCAGGCCGTCAAGTCCGTCGATGAAGTTGACCGCGTTCATCGTGGTCACAATCGCGAGTGCGGTCAGGACGATCCGCAGCGGTTCCGCTTCGATCCGTATGGGCTCCGGAACAAAGGGAACCACGGACATCTGCACGCCCCAGACCGCAACGATCGTCGCCGCCGTGCATTGGCCGATCAGCTTGACCCACCAGCGGATGTCCATCACGTCGTCGGCAACACCGACCGCGACGATCACCAGGGCACCTGCCAGGATCCCCCACGGTGCACTGTTCCCGTGGAAGATGTCCTTCACGAAGAACGAATTGCTGGCCACCACGAGGGCGATGGCAAAGCCCGCGAAGAGTCCCAGGCCACCAAGCCTGGAAATCGGGACTGAATGCATGTCCCGGCTGCGGATGGGGGCAAAGAGCCGGAGTTTGTTACCCATCTGGCGGGCTACCCACGTAGCGAGATACGACACGACGGCAGCCGTGAGCATCATGAGCGAATACATGATCACGTGGCGGCTCCTGTTGGCGGTGGTGGTGGAATTTGTCCCTGGCGACTAGCTGCCGGCACAACACCCGCAACACCTCTGCGCACCGCCGAATATTGCTGTACTACAGTTGGACTCTGTCAAGATACTAGCGGCAACGGCGGCTTTGCTCCGTTTCACGCGCCCCTAGGGCGAGCCGGGAAGACCTCCCCGCCACTGCCCGGAAGGAACCCTACATGACTGTCTCCGTTGCCGTTGCGGCTGTGACTTTTGACCGCCCCGGAGAGCTAGCAGTCCTGCTCGACGCTATCAACAAACAGTCCATGCCCGTGGACACGATTTGCCTCGTGGACAGCGGAACCACCCCTTCTCGGGAGCTCGCGTCGAGCCATCCGAAGGTGGACTACGTCCGCTCGGAGGCGAACCTGGGCGGGGCGGGCGGCTTCGCCCTCGCGATCCTCAAGGCGGTGGCCAGCGGTGCCGAATGGGTCTGGATCATGGACGATGACGCCGAGCCCGGCGATCCCGCATGCCTCGAAACCCTCGTTCGCGAAGCGGAGGCCCGCGGACTGGATGCCGTTGTCCCGCTCGTCGTCGCTCCCGGGCATCCGGACAAGCTCTCGTTCTTCTTCCGGATTGACGGCAAGGTGACCCACGACCGAGCCGAAGTCGAAAAGGCGGGGTTCCTGCCCGACGTCGGGCACTTCTTCAACGGGGCGCTCATCCGTTCGAACGTCTTCTTCAAGGTGGGAGTGCCGGATATCCGGCTGTTCATCCGCGGCGACGAGGTGGACTTCATGATCCGCCTCAGGAAAGCCGGGATACGCTTCGGCACGGTCGCTACGGCATGGATCACCCACCCGCACGCGTTTTCCGAGACAAAGCACGTCTTCGGCGCCCGCTGGCATGTGATCGTGCCCGATTCAGCGTTCAAGCGGTACTTCTACTACCGCAACCGGGGTTACTTGATCCGCCGCTACCGTCGCGGGAAGTCGATGGTGGCCGACGTCGGGGGCTACCTGGGCTATTTCCTGCCCCGAGGTGACTTCCGCGGGCTCGCTGAGTGGTTCCGGGCGTTCTCCGCGGGTTTGCGGGACAAAGGCTTCGGTCCGCTGGAGGACCAGAAGTTCTAAGGGCGTGGTGTTCCGGCCTCGCGGTTCTTGGAGGAAAGCCGACGGCGTACCAGCAGGCCGAGGAGCACCCACGGCTCGCCGAAGACCCGGTAGGCGACGCGTCCCGGGTGCAGGGCAAGTCGCCATGCCCATTCAAGCCCGAGGCGGCCCAGCCAGCGTGGAGCGAGCTTCTGGAGGCCGGCCAGCTGCTCGATAGCGCCGCCGACTGTGCAGTAGACGGCAGGGGGAAGCTCGTCCAGGCGCCGGTGGAGGACCGATTCCTGCAGCGGCATTCCCAGGCCAAGTAGGACGAGCTGGGGGCGGAATTCCGCCAACCAGGCGACGGCGGCCTCTTCGCCGGCATCGTTCCAATTCTCCCCGGGGCGCCCGGATACCACGGCGCCGGGCACGATGTCGCGGAGGCGTTCCACTGTCTTGCTGTTGGCTTCGGGACCAGCGCCGACGACGGCGATCCGGCGCAGTCCATCGACGCGGCCGAGCGCCGGCACCCAGTCAGTGGAACCCAAACGGTATTCCATCAACCCGGCAGCATCGTCACGTGAACCTCCGCGGTGCCCAAGTCCCCAAAGCATCGCGACCGGCGCGCCATCCATGAGCACCACATCGCTGCGTTCATACAGACGACGGAAGTCCGGACTCGAATGAAACAACGTGACGCTGTGGAGATTGTGTCCGAGGACAACCTTGGTGGTGCCGTCCGAAACGTACCCGCTGATGGCCTCGATAAGTTCGTCGGCGCACAAGGCGGTGACGTCTACGTCCAGAAGGGGAACACGATCCCGGACCAGGCTCATTCGGCCCTGGTCTCCGTGTGGACAGCATTTTCGCCAGAAACAGCGGTCTCAGGCGCAGGGGTCTCTGCTTGCGCATCCGCCGCCGTCTCAGCCGCAGTTTCCTGCTGCACGGCGGCCTCAGGCGCGGTTTCCGGCTCCGGTTCAGATTCCGGCGCGGTTTCTCCGAGGGCCAGCACTCCGGGCACGACTTCGCGGAGGCGTTCCAGGGAAATGGCACCATCGCGCACTACGCGGAGCGGCAAGGCGGTGGCGTCGACGATCGTGGACGGGACGGACTCGGTTCCTTCGACCGGCCGGAATCCGCCCTCAAGGTACACCTCGACCGACTCGGCAAGCTGGGTCCTTGCCTCGGCTGCTGTCTGCGCGGCCGCCTGGCCGGTGCGATTGGCCGAGGACACGGCCAGCGGCCCGGTGCGGTTGAGCAGTTCAAGCGCAATCGCGTCGTCCGGCATGCGAAGAGCGACGGTTCCGCGGGTCTCCCCCAGGTCCCAGTCCAAGGACGGCTGGGCGTGGAAGATCAGCGTCAGGCCGCCGGGCCAAAAGGCTTCCGCCAGTTTCCGGGCTTCTTCCGATACATCGGTCGCCAGCCCGTCGAGCGCATTGATCCGCGGGATCAGCACCGGGGGCGGCATATGGCGGCCGCGGCCCTTTGAGACAAGCAGCATGGTCACGGCTTGCGGCGAAAACGCGTCGGCGGCAATGCCGTAGACGGTGTCCGTCGGCATGACGACACACTTTTTCTCGCTGATGGCGCGCTGCGCATGCTCCAGGCCTTCGGCGCGTTGTTCCTCTGACGTGCAGTTGTAGCTTGTGGTCACAGCGTTATTCTTTCATTTCCCGGAGGCAGCGATTGCCAACACTGCGCTCGTGGCACGTTCCTTGCCGTTGAGATCGAGGTGGGTGGTGACCCGGGTCCAGCAGCCGGCCGACTTCAGGTGTTCGGAAATCCACCCCGCCTGCACCTCTGCGTGCTCCATCACGAAGAAGCCGCCGCCCTTGAGGAGCCGGGCAGCCGAGGCCGCAGCCGCCGTCGGGAGCTCCATTCCGTCCGCTCCCCCGCCGTACAGCGCCTCGGGCGGATCGTGCAGCGCCACTTCGGGTTCGTTCGGAACGGCTTCAGCCGGGATGTAGGGCGGATTGGAAACGACGACGTCGAACGTTCCGTCGTGTTCGGGCAAGGCATCGCGGAGGTCGCCCTGCACGAGCTTCACCCCGAGCGGCTTCAGGTTCTTGGTGGCCCACGCGTGGGCGAAGGTGCTGAATTCGACGGCGTGGACCTCGGCTCCGGGCACTTCGTGGGCAATCGAACCGGCAATGGCACCCGACCCGGTGCCAAGATCAACCACTTTGGGGTGCGGGAGACCCTGGAGGTGGTCGATGACCAGCTGGACCACGGATTCCGTTTCGGGCCGCGGAATGAACACGCCCGGACCCACGGCAAGCGTGAGGTAACGGAAATGCGCGACGCCGGTGATGTGCTGGAGCGGAACGCGCTGTGCCCGTTCGGCCACCAGGTCCGCGTACCCTTCCGGAGCTGCGGTGTCACCGAGCAACATGGCGCGTAGCCGCCCGAGGCCGACACCCAGGAGATGTTCCGCTAGAAGTTCCGCGTCCACGCGCGGAGTGGGGACTCCGGCGTCGGACAGGATGGTTGTTGCCTCGCGGACGGCGTCGGCGAGGCTTTGGCCCGGAAAGAGCGTCATCAGGATCCTTGCAGGCTGCTACTCGCCCAGGGCATCCAGGCGCGACTGTTCGTCCATTTCGATGGCCGACTGGATGACCGGTTCCAGGTCGCCGTTCATGACGGCGTCGAGGTTGTAGGCCTTGTAGCCGGTACGGTGGTCGGCAATCCGGTTTTCCGGGAAGTTGTACGTCCGGATGCGCTCGGAACGGTCCATGGTACGGATCTGGGATTTGCGCTGGGCCGAGTTCTCGGCGTCGATCTGCTCCTGCTGGTGGGCGAGGATGCGGGCACGGAGGACGCGCATGCCGGCTTCGCGGTTCTGCAGCTGGGATTTTTCGTTCTGCATGGCCACCACGATGCCCGTAGGGAGGTGCGTGATGCGGACTGCCGAGTCCGTGGTGTTGACGGACTGGCCACCGGGGCCCGAGGACCGGTAGACGTCGATCTTCAGGTCGTTCTGGTTGATTTCGAGCTCTTCGGGCTCATCCACTTCGGGGAGCACGAGTACACCGGCGGCGGAAGTGTGGATGCGGCCCTGCGATTCGGTGACGGGAACCCGCTGGACGCGGTGCACGCCGCCCTCGAACTTCAAGCGGGCATAGACGCCTTCTGCGGGATCGTTCGAGTTGCCCTTGACGGCCATCTGGACGTCCTTGTAGCCGCCCAGGTCTGATTCCGTGGCCGAGATGAGTTCGGTCTTCCAGCCGCGCGACTCCGCGTAGCGCATGTACATGCGCAGCAGGTCTCCGGCGAAGAGCGCAGCTTCGTCGCCGCCTTCGCCGCCCTTGACCTCAAGGATGACGTTGCGGGCGTCGTCGGGATCGCGCGGGATCAGCAGCCTGCGCAGTTTCTCTTGCGCTGCCGGAAGCTTCGCCTCGATTTCGTCTACCTCGGCAGCAAATTCGGCGTCCTCGGAAGCCATTTCCTTGGCTGCTTCGAGATCGTCCATGAGCCCGCGCCAACGGTTGTACGCCTCAACGATGCCCTGCAACTGGGCCGAGCGCCGCCCCAACTTGCGGGCCAAAGCCTGGTCGGCATAAACGGCAGGATCACTCAACTGCGCCTGGATGGCGGCATGTTCGTCAAGCAATCCCTGTACGGACTCAAACATTTTCAAACCTCTTTCGACTTCTACAAGTCTAATAACTGCGACGCGGGGTCACTTCCGGCCCATCTTGACCCCCGGCACGGGCCGTAAGTGACCCCGCGTTGCAACGGGAAAGGGCGGGAGCTGAACATCCGCGCGGAATCAACCGCACGAACGAACCAGCGCCCGCCCCTGAAACAGCTACTTGTCGTTATCCGACTTGGCTCCAAGAGTCGTCTTCTGTACCTGCATGAGGAACTCGACGTTGCTCCCGGTCTCCCGGATCTTGTTGGTCAGGAGTTCAAGGCTCTGCTGGGTCTCGAGTCCGGACAGGACGCGGCGCAGCTTCCACATGATCTTGACTTCTTCGGCCGAAAGCAGGTTCTCTTCGCGACGGGTACCCGAAGCGTTGACGTCCACGGCCGGGAAGATGCGCTTGTCCGCCAGCTGGCGGGACAGGCGGAGCTCCATGTTGCCCGTGCCCTTGAACT
Source organism: Arthrobacter bambusae (assembly GCF_022606295.1). Taxonomy (GTDB): domain Bacteria; phylum Actinomycetota; class Actinomycetes; order Actinomycetales; family Micrococcaceae; genus Arthrobacter; species Arthrobacter bambusae_A. The sequence goes on along the minus strand of NZ_JAHHZS010000003.1, from coordinate 48,010 downwards.
CCTCGAAGATGACCTCGTCCATCTTGGAACCGGTCTCCACGAGCGCGGTTGCCAGGATGGTGAGCGAGCCACCGTTTTCGATGTTGCGCGCAGCACCGAAGAAACGCTTCGGCGGGTAGAGCGCAGCGGAGTCGACACCACCGGACAGGATACGGCCAGAGGCCGGCGCTGCCAGGTTGTAGGCGCGGCCCAGGCGGGTCATGGAATCCAGGAGGACCACCACGTCCATGCCCATTTCCACGAGTCGCTTGGCGCGCTCGATGGAAAGCTCGGCAACCGTGGTGTGGTCGTCGGCGGGACGGTCGAAGGTGGAGGCAATGACCTCGCCCTTGACGGTGCGCTGCATGTCCGTGACTTCTTCGGGACGTTCGTCAACCAGCACCATCATGAGGTGGACCTCAGGGTTGTTGGTGGTGATCGCGTTCGCGATGGACTGCAGGATGAGCGTCTTACCGGCCTTCGGCGGGGAGACGATCAGGCCGCGCTGGCCCTTGCCGATCGGGGCCACGAGGTCGATGACGCGCGGGCCGATCTTCTTGGGGTCCGTTTCGAGGCGCAGGCGCTCGGACGGGTACAGCGGGACGAGCTTCGCGAATTCGACACGGTCCTTGAGCTCTTCGGGCGTCTTGCCGTTGACCGACGTGACGCGGACGAGCGCGTTGAACTTCTGGCGCGCAGACTGCTGGTTGCGGTCCTCGCCGTCACGCGGGGCGCGGATGGCGCCGACGACGGCGTCACCCTTGCGCAGGTTGTATTTCTTGACCTGGGCGAGGGACACGTACACGTCGTTGGCACCGGGCAGGTAGCCAGAGGTGCGGATGAACGCGTAGTTCTCCAGTACGTCCAGGATGCCGGCAACCGGCAGCAGGACGTCGTCTTCGGTGACCTCGACGTCGTCGACGTCCGGGCCCTGGCCGCGGCCCCGGCGACGCTCGTTGCGGTCGCGGAAGCGGTCGCTGCGGGTGTTTCCATCGCGGTTGTCACGGTTGTCGCGGTTGTCCTGCGGACCCGGACGGTCGTTGCGGTCGCGACGATTGCGACGATTGCGACGGTTGCCGCTGTCATCGCCGTCGTTCGTGTCTTCGCGACGCGTACGGGTGTTGTCGCGGCGTTCGCGCTGGCCGGATTCCCCGGCGTCGGCCGAGGCCTGTTCGCCCTGGCGCGGCTGTGCCTGACGCTGCTCGGCCTGGCGCTGCTCGGGCTGGCGCTGTTCTGCCTGGCGCTGTTCTGTGCGGGGCTGTTCGGCCTGCGGCTGCTCGGCAGCGCGGGTCTCGCCGGCTTCACCGGCCTCCACGGGAGCAACGGCCTCGCCACGACGACGGTTCCGCGTGCGCGGCTGGCGGCGTTCGCCGGCGGCCTCGCTTGCTTCGGCGGCAGGAGCTGCAGGAGCCTCGACGACGACGGCGGGAGCGTCCGCGGCTTCCGCGGCGGCGGGAGCGGCAACAACGCCGTCGCTCGTGGCGCGGCGGCTACGGCCACGGCCACGTGCCCGGGTGCCATCCTGCGCGGCGGCTTCGGTGGATGCTGCGGCAGGTGCGGCAGGGGTCTCGGCTTCCGGGGATGCAGGCGCGGCCTTCGCTGCCACGGCTTTGGCCGCGGCAGGAGCCTTGCTGGTGGTTGCACCGGCGCGGTGGGCCGAGATCGCCGAAACCAAGTCCCCCTTGCGCATCCGGGATCCGCCCGAAATGCCCAGCTGACTGGCGAGAGCCTGGAGCTGCGCGAGCTTGAGGCCTGCAAGGCCGCTGCTCTTAGCGGTTGCGGCCGTTGATTCAGCTGCAGAAGATGTGGTGTCCACAGCTGAAGCCAGCTCAGTGGTTTCTGTCACGAAGGATCCTTCCCCCTCGACGGCGTCCAGACCTGGAGCTGGACGCGATGATTTGTTCTGGACTGCAGTTCAGATCTGCAGCCGTGATTTCGGTCTTGCCGGTTTAGTTTCAGCAGGGCCGGATACTAATACGTCTTCGATGCTCCGGCGGGCGGGGCGCGGGCTGACGGTCCGGGTAACAGAAAGGGTTCTGTGGCACCTGCGACAGGCCGATAAGGAGACGACACCGGCAGACTTCGACACAGTAGGAGACGGGAACGGCATCTAGCCGGGATCCAATGTCAGGGAACTGCCCGCGGTTCTACCGCCGGTGCAAGTCCACTCTAGCACCTTCAACGTCCACTGCCAGTGTCATCACGCGCCACGCAACGTCCGGTGTGTTGTCCGCGGTGAACGTTTTAATCAATTCGGCAACCGCCCCGGCTTCGTCCGCGCCGTTGGCCAGCGCCAGAACGGTGGGACCCGCTCCCGAAACGACAGCCGCATGTCCCGCAGACCGCAATGCCTTGATCAGCGCCGCACTTGGCCGCATTGCCTCTGCGCGGTAGCTCTGGTGCAGGTAGTCCTCGGTCCCGGGAAGCAGGAAACGGGGATCGGACGTCAAGGCGTGGACCAGGAGGGCGGCACGCCCTGCGTTCATCGCTGCCGCGTGGTGGCCGACGGAAGCGGGCAGCAGCCCGCGGGCGGTTTCCGTGGACAGTTCGTAGTCGGGGACGGCCACGATCGGGATGACCGCCGGGACCACCTCCGCACGGGTACTGCTGTACTGCTCGCTGTCCTGCCACGACAAGGCCAGTCCGCCGAAAATCGCGGGTGCGACGTTGTCCGGGTGCCCTTCCATCTCGCTCGTGAGCTGCAGGATCCATTCGCGGTCGCGCTGGGCGGATTCGGGGACCAAGGCGTTGGCAGCGGTAACGGCCGCAACCACGGCCGACGCCGAGGAGCCAAGTCCACGGCCGTGCGGATTGACGTTGTCCGCGGTGATCTTGAGGCCGCTGTGCCGGAAACCGAGGCGTTCCAGGGCCATGGTGAGCGCACGCACTACGAGGTGGCTGCCATCGCGAGGGAGGGACTCGGATCCCTCGCCGGAGAGCTCGAACTCGAGCTCTCCGGTGCTGAGCGTTTCGACAGTCAGGGTGTCGTAGATCGACAATGCCAGGCCGAGGCTGTCATAGCCCGGGCCCAGGTTGGCGCTGGTGCCCGGGACCCTGACGGTCAGCTGCTGGCCTGCCGCGACAAGCTTGAGACCCGTCGCGGTGGGCTGCGTGGTTTCCACTCTTAGTTTTCTTCCAGTCCCAGTTCGGATGCCACGGTCACGACGTCGTTCGGTACCTTGACCGGCTGGACGTCGCTTCCGTCTTCGGTGCGGAGGGCCCACTGCGGGTCTTTGAGTCCGTGACCGGTGACCGTGATGACGATCGTCTTTCCGGTGGGAACCTCGCCGGCCGCGTGCTTCTTGATGAGGCCGGCGACGCCTGCGGCGGAACCGGGTTCCACGAAGACGCCTTCCTTGGCGGAGAGCCAGCGGTGGGCATCGAGGATTTCCTCGTCGGTCACGGCGTCGATGAAGCCGCCGGATTCATCGCGTGCCGCGATGGCAGTGTCCCAGGATGCCGGATTGCCGATGCGGATGGCCGTGGCGATCGTGTCCGGTTCGGTGATGGGGTGGCCTGCCACGAACGGAGCCGCGCCTGCCGCCTGGAATCCCCACATGGCCGGAGTCTTGGTGGAGACGGCGGGAAGGGTGCCGGCCGTTGCGGACTCGAAGGGCGCGGAGTACTCCTTGTAGCCCTTCCAATACGCGCTGATGTTGCCCGCGTTGCCGACCGGCAGGACGTGGATGTCCGGAGCGTCTCCGAGGGCGTCGACGATTTCGAAGGCACCGGTCTTCTGGCCTTGGATGCGCGCCGGGTTGACGGAGTTCACGAGGAACACCGGGTAGGACTCGCCGAGCTTCCGGGCGATGTCCAGGCAATTGTCGAAGTTCCCGTCCACCTGCAGGAGCGTGGCACCGTGCGCGATGGCCTGGCTGAGCTTGCCCATGGAGATCTTGCCTTCGGGGACGAGCACGGCACACTTCAGCCCGGCGGCCGTGGCGTAGGCCGCGGCGGAGGCCGAGGTGTTGCCCGTGGAGGCGCAGACAACGGCCTTGGCGCCGGCTTCGACAGCCGCCGTCATGGCCATCGTCATGCCGCGGTCCTTGAAGGATCCGGTGGGGTTCATGCCCTCCACCTTCAGGTAGACCGTGGAACCGGTGAGTTCGGAGAGCTTCTGCGCGTGGACCAGCGGGGTTCCGCCCTCGCCGAGGGTAATGACCTTCGTGGCTTCCGTCACAGGCAAACGATCAGCGTATTCGCGGATTACTCCGCGCCATTGGTGAGCCACTTAGACCCCTTCTACCCGCAGGACGGATGTCACAGAATTGATGACGTCCAGGCCCTTGACGGCCTCGACGGTTGCCGCGAGTGCGGCTTCGGATGCGCGGTGGGTGACGATCTTCAGCTCGGCCGACTCAACCTTCGAGCCGGCGTCGCGGTGGATTGTCTGGCGCATGATCTCAATCGACACGCCGTTCTCCGCAAAGATGTGGGTGATCCGGGCCAGCACTCCGGCCTGGTCGGCGACGTCGAGGCCGATGTAGTAGCTCGTCGTGGAGGCGTCGATCGGCAGCGCGGGCACGTAGCCGGTGGTGGTCTCGGTGCGGCCGGGACCGCCGAGCACCACCCGGCGGGCGGCCGAAACGAGGTCGCCCAGGACGGCGGACGCCGTGGGGGTTCCGCCGGCGCCCTGGCCGTAGAACATCAGCTCGCCGGCATTCTCGGCTTCGATGAAGACTGCGTTGAACGCACCACGGACTGCTGCGAGCGGGTGTTCGCGGGGCAGGAGGGTGGGGTGGACGCGGACCGAAATGCCGTCGTCGCCGTTTGCGCTGGTGATCTTCTCGGCGATGGCGAGAAGCTTGATGACGAAGCCCGCTTCCTTCGCGGCGGCAATGTCAGCCGCGCTGACCTTGGTGATGCCTTCGCAGTAGACGTCTTCGAGCGCGAAGCGCGTGTGGAAGGACAACGACGCAAGGATGGCGGCCTTGGCCGCGGCGTCATGGCCTTCGACGTCGGCAGTCGGGTCGGCTTCAGCGTATCCGAGGCGTTGGGCCTCGGCCAGCGCGTCGGCGAACTGCGCACCGGTGCTGTCCATCTGGTCGAGGATGAAGTTGGTGGTGCCGTTGACGATGCCCAGGACCCGGGTGATGCGGTCGCCCGAGAGGCTGTCGCGGATGGGGCGCAGGATCGGAATGGCTCCGGCGACGGCGGCCTCATACGAGAGCTGGACGCCGGCCTTGTCGGCTTCTTCGTAGAGCGTCGGGCCATCCTGTGCCAGGAGCGCCTTGTTCCCGGTCACGACGCAGGCACCATTCTGCATGGCAGTCAGGATGAGCGAACGGGCCGGTTCGATGCCTCCCATGAGCTCGATCACCAGGTCGGCGTCCTTGGCCAGGGTATCGGCGTCGGTGGTGAACAGTTCGCGCGGCAGTTCGACGTCGCGCTCTGAATCGATGTTTCGCACGGCGATGCCGGACAACTGCAAGCGCGCGCCGGTGCGGGCCGCAAGGGCGTCGGCGTCGTCAAGGAGAATCCGCGCTACTTGGGCCCCGACATTGCCACAGCCCAGCAGGGCCACCTTCAGGGTTCGCACTTCAGACATTCGCCACTCCCATGTCGCGGTTCAAGAGATCTTCTTCGGTTTCCCCGCGGACGATCAGCCGGGCGGATCCATTGCGCACAGCGACAACGCCAGGCCTGGCCAGATAGTTGTAGTTGCTTGAGAGGGCCCAGCAGTAAGCGCCGGTTCCCGGTACAGCGAGCAGATCACCGGCTGCCACGTCTTCGGGCAGATATACATCTCTAACAACTATGTCGCCGCTCTCGCAATGTTTGCCCACTACTCGGGACAGCTGCGGGGCGGCACCCGAGGCCCGCGAGGCGAGAATGGCCGAATAATCCGCGTCGTACAGCACCGGACGGGCGTTGTCGCTCATGCCGCCGTCCACCGACACATAGCGGCGCGGGAACGTAACGTTTTCTTTGGCCTCGGCACCCGCGGGTGCGTCCACTCGAACAGTTTTCAGCGTTCCCACCTCGTACAAGGTGAACGTGCTGGTGCCCACGATCGCGCGGCCCGGTTCGATCGAAATGCGCGGCGGGGTGATCCCCAGCCCAGCGCACGTGGAGCGTACGACGGCGGCCATCGCCTGCGCGATCTCGGCAGGCGGGCGGGGGGTGTCCACCGGGGTGTAGGCGATGCCGTAGCCGCCGCCCAGGTCCAGTTCCGGCAGGACGATGGAGTACTTCGCCTGCATCGCTGCGAGGAATCCCAGCAGCTTCTCGGCTGCCAGGGCGAAGCCGTCGGGCTCGAAGATCTGGGAACCGATGTGGCAGTGCAGGCCCAGGAGTTCCACGTTGGAGTACGAGGTGGCCGCCGCGACGGCTTCTTCGGCGGCCGAAAGGCCGGCCGACTCGGTAGTGTCCCCGGCCATGGAGAGACCGAATTTCTGGTCCTCGTGGGCCGTGGCAATGAATTCGTGGGTGTGGGCGTGGACGCCGGGAGTCAGCCGCAGCATGACCTTCGCCGTCTCGCCGCGGCCGGAGGCTACCTTGGCAACCCGCTCAAGCTCATCGAGGCTGTCCACCACGATGCGGCCGAGCTTCATGTCCAGTGCGCGGTTGATTTCGGCGTCGGACTTGTTGTTGCCGTGCAGTCCCAGATGGGCACCGTCGATGCCGGCGCGCGCCGCGACGGCGAGTTCTCCCCCGGAGCACGTGTCCAGGCGCAGGCCTTCTTCCGCCACCCAGGCGGCCACGGCAGTGCACAAGAAGGACTTTCCGGCGTAATAGACATCCACTCCCCCGCAGATGTCCTCGAAAGCTTCGTCGAAGGCATGCTTGAAGGAGCGGGCACGGGCCCGGAAATCGCCTTCGCTCATGACGAACAGCGGGGTGCCGAACTGAGCCTTGAGTTCGCTGACGGGAACGCCATCAATGGCGAGTTCGCCGTCGTCGTTCCTCCGGACACCTTCGGCCCACATCGGCGCGTGCAGCGCGTTCAGGTCTTCCGGCACGGCGAGCCATCCGGGCGCAAGGGGCGAGGCGGGGGCGTTGTTCTGCACGCTGATCACATCCGTTCCGGAGCTGAAACGCCGAGGAGTTCAAGTCCGTTCGCCAGCACCTGGCTCGTGGCGTCGTTGAGCCACAGCCGCGTGCGGTTGACGTCCTGGACGGCTTCATCGCCCAGCGGCGAAACGCGGCAGGCGTCGTACCAGCGGTGGTAGGCACCGGCGATGACCTCGAGGTGGCGGGCCACACGGTGCGGCTCGCGGAGCTCCGCGGCCTTGGCCACGATGGACGGGTAGCTGCCGAGGTAGGACAACAGCTCGTTTTCGGTCGCGTGGTCCAGCAGCGACGCGTCGAACGCGCTGTGGTCCACGCCGGCGTCGATCGCGTTGCGTGCCGTTCCCCGGGAACGGGCGTGCGCGTACTGCACGTAGAACACAGGATTTTCGTTGCTGTTCTTCTTCAGCAGCTCCGGGTCCAGTGTCAGCGGCGAATCCGCGGGGAAGCGCGCCAGCGAGTAACGCACAGCGTCCTTCCCGAGCCACTCGATAAGGTCCTTGAGCTCGATGATGTTGCCGGCGCGCTTGGACAGCTTGGCGCCGTTGACCGACACCAGCTGTCCGATCAGGACCTCGATGTTGACCTCGGGATCGTCGCCCGCACAGGCGGCGATGGCCTTGAGCCGGTTGATGTAGCCGTGATGGTCGGCCCCGAGCAGGTAGATCTTCTCCGTGAAGCCGCGGTCCTTCTTCGACAGGTAATACGCGGCGTCGGCGGCGAAATACGTGGGTTCCCCGTTGGCACGGATCATCACGCGGTCCTTGTCATCGCCGAAGTCCGTGGTGCGCAGCCAGACTGCCCCGCCGTCGTCGAACACGTGGCCCTGTTCCCGGAGGCGGGCGACGGCGGATTCGATCGCGCCGCCGTCGTGCAGTTCCTGCTCGGAGAAGAAGACATCGAAAGCCACGCCGAATCCGGCCAGGGTGTCCTTGATGTCCTTCATCTGGGCCTTGTAGGCGGCGGCGCGGATGACCGGCAGCGCTGCCTCGTCGGTCAGCTCGCGGATTGCCGGGTGGGCCTTGAGGACCTCGTCGCCGAGTTCCCGGATGTACTCGCCCGGGTAGCCGCCCTCCGGAACGCCGCGTCCGTGCAGGCGGGAGAGCACCGAGTTCGCAAAAACGTTCATCTGCGAGCCGGCGTCGTTGATGTAGTACTCCGCGGTGACGTCCGCACCGGAGGCGCGGAGGACGCGGGCGATGGAATCGCCCAGCGCGGCCCATCGCGTGTGGCCGATGTGCAGCGGCCCCGTGGGGTTGGCCGAGACGAATTCCATGTTGACTACATGGCCTGCGAGCGCCTGGTTGGTTCCGTAGGAGCTTCCCGCCTCGACGATGACCTTGGCCAGCGCGCCGGCGGTGGCCGCGTCCACGGTGATGTTAAGGAAGCCGGGGCCAGCGATGTCCACGGCGGTGACGCCGTCGATCGCTTCGAGCCGCTTGCCCAGGATCGTGGCGAATTCCCGCGGGTTGGTCCCGGCTTGCTTGGCAAGCTGCAAGGCGATGTTGGTGGCCCAGTCGCCGTGCTCCCGGTTCTTGGGTCGCTCCACGCGCACGTCCTCGGGGAGGGCAGATTCGGAAAGCGCAAGCTCGCCAGCGGCGACAGCGTCTTTCAGGCAGGCGGATATGGCGGCTGAGAGTTCTTCGGGAGTCACCCGTCTAGCCTACCGGTGGGGCTTGCAACTGGTGGAATTCTTATGCTTGGCAATGCGCACATGCGGGCACCAGCGCGCACCCAGCCGACGCCCAGCTTCGCCCAGTAGAGCTCCCAGACTGAACCGATAGGCTGAAATCAACGTCAATCGTGTGATCGGCCCACGGCCTGGAGCACTATGCATTGACCCTTTTCGAGTCCAGTTGAAACGAGCAGAACCATGACTACGCCACTCCGCAAGGGCCTCCTGGTAGGCGCCGCCGGCCTCACCCTGGCCAGTTCGGTGGCAGCTTGCGCCCCTTCGGCCCAAGGCAGCACCCCGCAGAAGACCTCCTCGATTTCCGGCCCGTACAAGGACGGAACCTATAGTGCGGACGGTGACTACATTTCACCCAACGGCGGCGAAACCGTCGGCGTTCAACTGACCTTGGCCGGCAACACCATTTCCGCTGTGGACATCACCGTCCATGCCAACAACCCGAACACCCAGGAGTTCCAGGGACAGTTCAAGAACGGCATCGCCGCGCAGGTTGTCGGCAAGAAACTGGACGAGATCAACGTCTCGAAAGTAGCGGGCTCCTCCCTGACGAGCGAAGGATTCAACAAGGCCGTGGAAACCATCAAGTCCGAGGCCAAATAGCGGCATGACGCTCACGGGCTGGAGCGTTTTCAGCTTCGACGGCATCGGGACCACGTGGGAAATCTCGACGCCGGAGGACCTCCCGGAGCGGGTGCGCGCCGGCTTGCTCGGCGTCGTGGAGGACTTCGACCGAAGCTACTCGCGTTTCCGGGACGACTCCCTGATTGCAGTGCTCGCCCGTGAACCCGGCACCGTCACCCTTCCGGCCGGGGCCGGCAAGCTGGAACAGCTTTTCAAAAAGCTATACCACCTCAGCAACGGTGCCATGACTCCGCTCATTGGCAGCAGCCTCGAGCGCCTGGGCTATGGCGCAGACTACGCTTTGCGGCCCCTCGGCCATCCGGTGCCGGCGCCGCGTTGGGAAGACGTCCTCGTATGGAGCGGCACGTCGATCTCCGCTTCCGCTCCCGTGGTCCTGGACATCGGCGCTGCGGGAAAGGGCCAATTGGTGGACCTTCTGGCCTCGGTCCTGCGCGGAGCGGGAACCGCGGAGTTCCTGGTCGATGCGAGCGGCGACATGCTCCATTCCGGCACGGAACCATTGCGCGTGGCCCTCGAACACCCCTACGACCCCACCCAGGCGATCGGCGTCGTCGAACTGCGCGACGGCGCGTTGTGCGCTTCCGCCGCCAACCGCCGGACGTGGGGCGACGGCCTGCACCATGTCCTCGACGGCGCCACCGGGCGCCCCATCGAGACGGTCGTGGCCACGTGGACCACGGCTGCGACGGCAATGGAAGCCGATGCCCTGGCCACAGCACTCTTCATGGTTGATCCGCCGGTGCTGGAGACAGACTTCGAATTCTCCTGGCTCAAGGTCTATTCGGACGGACATGCCGCCTATTCGGCCGGCTTCGAAGGGACACTGTTCACATGATTGCCATCAAAGCGCGCGTGGATGCCTGGCTCGGCCATTTCACGATGTACCGGCTGATTCTTTGGGTCCTTGGCGTGCTTGCGGTGTACAGCCTGGTGCTGAACGCGCTGGGCTGGCTCACCTTCGGGCTGCCTGAAATGCTGGTCCACCTTGTGCTGTGCCTGGGCCTGACGTACGCGTCCAACCGGCTCGTGGCCATGCTCTTCCAGGTCCGGCCGCATTCGGAGTCCTCGCTGATCACGGGCCTTTTGCTGTACTTCCTGTTCTGGCCCACTGAGCTGGTTCCCTCGGTCCAGGTCCTCGATCTCGCCGGAGTCGCCGTGGCGTGCGTCCTGGCCTCGGCAACGAAGTATGTATTGGCCTTCCGCGGGCGGCACATCTTCAATCCCGCCGCCGCGGGCGCCTTCATCGCGGGGCTCACCGGCTTGAACATCGCCACGTGGTGGGCAGCAACCCCGGCCATGCTGTGGCTCCTGGTGCCCGGCGTGCTGCTGGTGCTGTACCGGACGCTGAAGGTGCTCATGGCCTGCACTTTCCTGGTGGTGGCGGTCTCGGTGGTGTGCGTCTTGCTCCTGCGGGGCGGCATGACCTTCGGACCCGCCGTGTGGCAACCGATCGCGCAGCAGCCGCTTCTGTTTTTCGTCGGCTTCATGCTCACCGAACCACTTACCTTGCCTCCCCGCCGTTGGCAGCAGGTGGCGCTGGCCGCCGTCGTGGCCTTGTTGTTCGCGGTGCCTTACAACGTGGCGGGCGTCGCCAACTCGCCGGAACTCGCTCTGCTCATTGGAAACCTCCTCGCGTTCCTTGTGGGGCAGCGGGGCGGAATCGTGCTGACGTTCAAGGGCTCGCGTCCCCTGACCCCCTTCACCACCGAGTTCCGTTTTGAGCCACGACGGCCCGTCCGCTTCCTTCCGGGGCAGTTCATGGAGCTCAACCTTCCGCACTCGCGCTCGGACGGCAAAGGGCGGCGACGGGTGTTCAGCATCACCAGCGCGCCTGACTCGCCCGAGATGACATTCGGCGTCGGCACGGCGGAACCCGTCTCGGCAGCCAAGCGCGTGTTGCTCGCGCTTGAGCCTGGACAGTGCGTCCATGGAACCGCCGTGGGCGGCGACTTCGTCCTCCCGCCCGACGCCGGCAAACCCTTGCTGTTCATCGCGGCGGGAATCGGGATTGCACCTTTCCTTTCCCAGCTGGCTGCCGGCGACTCAGCACGAAGGGACATCATCGTGCTGTATCTCGCCCCCAGCGCCGCCGAACTCGCCGGGTGCGATGTCCTCGAGGCCTCGGGGGCACGGGTCATCGCCCGGCTTTCGGACGGTTCCCTCCCGCCGTCGTTCATGCACGACGCCGGGCGGAGCCGCATCGATGGCGACTCCCTGCGGGCGCTCATCCCCGATGTGGCCGAACGGGACGTGTACGTCTCCGGGTCTCCGGCAAACGTGGACGCCCTTCGCTCGGCCGCCCGCCACGCCGGAGTCCGACGAATCCATGTGGACGCTTTCGCGGGCTACTGACGGCTCGCCCGCACCCGTTTTCCGTTGCGGCGCGGTGACCTGCTAAGCTCATGGACGTCCCTCCGGCAACGGACGGGAGCCCCGGATGCCCTCGTAGCTCAGGGGATAGAGCGTCTGCCTCCGGAGCAGAAGGCCGTAGGTTCGAATCCTATCGAGGGCACAACAGAAAAACCCCGCCAGTTCAAGGAACCGGCGGGGTTTTTTCTTTGCCCGGCCGCGTTGCCGGTTTTGGGTTACAGACCAGTCGGCGTGCCCGCACGGGGCCCACCCGCCGTCGTGATCCGGGACATGCCGCAGCGGGCCGGCTAAAAAGTCGGTGGCCGCTCCTAAGCTGTTCGTACCCGTCCACGAGGTACGAAAGGGTTCGCCGTGATCTGTTCCATCGTTCCGCCGTACATGCTGCGAAGGCTGGCGGCCCAACATGAGCCCCGCCTGCGCGTTATTGCGCGGGCGGCCAAGGAATCCCTGCTCCACATCAAGAACCTCCAAGCGGTCCGCTCGCTTCCGGTGCCGGCCCTGGTGCCCACTGCGCGCCAGGCGAAGCCCGGCCCGCCCAAGCGCACCATCTACGACGCCGGCTCCACCGAAGCCTTGCCGGGCAAGGCGGTCCGCAAGGAGAAAGGCCCGGCGACGGGCGACGCCGCCGCCGATGAAGCCTACGACGGACTCGGCGGAACCCACGCCCTTTATGCGGAGGCGTTCAGCCGGAATTCGATCGACGGCGCCGGCCTGAAACTCGACGCCACCGTCCATTACGGCGAGCTGTACGACAATGCCTTCTGGAACGGCGGCCAAATGGTCTTCGGTGACGGCGACGGCGAGATCTTCCAGAGGTTCACCAAGTCGCTCAGCGTGATCGGACACGAGCTCGCCCACGGCGTCACCCAGTACACGGCAGCACTCGCCTACCGGAACCAGGCCGGAGCGCTCAACGAATCCATGTCGGATGTTTTCGGGGCACTCGTGGAGCAGTATGCCAGGAAGCAGACTGCTGCCGAGGCCAGCTGGTTGATCGGCGAGGGCTTGTTCACCGACGCCGTCCACGGCACCGGCCTCCGGTCCATGAAAGCACCCGGTACTGCGTATGACGACGACGTTCTCGGCAAGGATCCGCAACCGGACTCCATGGACAAATACGTCCGCACCACCGCGGACAACGGCGGTGTCCACATCAATTCGGGCATCCCCAACCGGGCGTTCTCCCTTCTTGCCCTGGAGCTGGGTGGCAATGCCTGGGAAGCTCCGGGACAGATCTGGTACAACACGCTGACCTGCGGCTCACTGCCCGCCACCTGCACGTTCGGCCGCTTTGCGAAAGCCACGGCCGCGTCGGCGGAGGAACTCTTCGGCGCCGGTTCACGCGAGCATGACGCAGTCCGTAAGGCATGGGAAACTGTGAAGGTAAAGCTCTAGCAATACCCTCCAGAGCAGTGGAAGCCGCAGAACATGAAAATCACTGTCCAGCGCAGCGGTGGCGTCGCCGCGATCACCCGCGTCTGGACCGTGGACGCCGCCACCTCGGAAGATAAGCAGCGCTGGATGCCAATCGTGGAGGCCTGTCCTTGGGACCAGGTGCCATCCCGCGGTCGCGCCAGCGAACAAGCGCTTGCGGGGACAACCGGGAAAGCAGCCAGGCAAGCCGACAGGTTCATGTATTCAATCCGCGCCGGACAACACCGGGCCACGCTTCCCGAGACCGAAGTCACCGGGCCGTGGCACACCCTCGTGGAGAACGCCAAGGTAGAGGGACACGAGACCCTCCGCCGCTAGCCAACCTCCGCCAACTGGCCGCGGAAAGCCCTCCGGTACGACTGCGGACTCGTGGCCAGGACCTTGGCGAAGTGGTGACGCAGCAGCACGGAATGTCCGAATCCGGCCTCGCGCGCAATTTCGTCAATGTTCATCTCGGTGGTTTCCAGAAGCTCCTGCGCCCGGAGCACGCGTTGCGAGTTGAGCCACGCCGCCGGTGTGGCCCCGGTTTCTGCACGGAAACGGCGTGCGAACGTCCGGGCAGACATGTGCAGGCGGGCCGCCAATTCGTTGACACTGTGGTCCCGCTCAAGGTTCTCCACCATCCAGCGCAGCAAGGCCTCCATGGGCGCGGAGCCGCACGTGGGCATGGGCCGGTCGATGAACTGGGCCTGGCCGCCGTCGCGGTGCGGAGGAACCACCATGTCGCGGGCGATGGCTGCGGCAACGTTGGCGCCAAGCTCGACGCGAATCAGATGCAGGCAGGCGTCGATGCCGGCGGCGGTGCCGGCACTTGAAATGATCGTTCCGTCCTGGACGTAGAGCACATTTTCGTCGACGTGAATCTGCGGATACCTGTTGGCGAGGTCCTGTGAATAGTGCCAGTGCGTGGTGCAGCGGCGCCCGTCAAGGAGCCCTGCGCGCGCAAGCGCGTAAGCGCCGGAGCAGATCGACATGACCCAGGCACCCCGTTCATGCGCCGCCCGCAGAGCTTCCAACACGGGCTCCGGCACGTCCTCATCCCGTCCGTACGGGGCCATGATGACCAGGTCGGCATCGGCCGTGGCTTCAAGGCCCAGGCCAACGTTCATTGACAGCCCGGATTTCATCTTCACGTCTCCAGGGAGGGGAGTGCAGACCCTGAAGTCAAAGGCGGGAACGCCACTCCCCCGGTCCGCGCGGTCAATGCCGAAGACCTCGCAGGCGGTCCCGAATTCGAAGATCGAGAAGTTGGGAACAACAATGATCGCCACTGTTTTCAACATAGATCCAGTGTGGCAGAAAATTGCCTAAATGGGTCGTTTCTGCCACTGTTTCTTGAGGTTAACCCGGAACACGATGGAGTCATGGAATTCATCGGAGCCTTGCTGTTCATCATCCTCATCATCACCGCAGCCGCTTCCATCTCAGCGGTCCTTCGGGACGGCCGCGGCCACCTTCCCCCCGACCGTTCGGAGCCTTGGACCGCGCGGGACCTGCCTGACAACTCATGCTGGACATTGCGCTCGTACTAACGACAGCCTGTCCCTCAACACGGACGACTTTTGTCCGCATCCTGGGCTAGATTCAATGGCATGATCCAGACGTCCGCGAGGCTGCTGCAATTGTTGTCCTTGCTGCAGGTCCGGCGTGAATGGACCGGCCCGGCATTGGCCACACGGATGGGTGTCACGGAGCGCACCGTCCGCCGCGATATCGACAAGCTCCGGAACCTGGGGTACCCCATCCACGCCTCGCCAGGGATAGCCGGCGGTTACCAACTGGGCGCCGGGGCGCAGCTCCCGCCGCTGCTGCTGGACGACAATGAAGCTCTCGCCGTCGCCCTGGGGCTGAACTCGGTGGCGGCGGGTCCCGTGGCCGGTATCGGCGAAGCATCGGTTCGCGCGCTTGCCAAGCTCGAACAGGTGCTTCCCTCACGTCTCCGCCCGAAGTTCGCGATGCTCAAGGCCGCGGTCACCACACTGCCCAGCAACGCGGCGTCGGTAGACCCCCAGCAGCTCACGGTGGTCTCCGCGGCGATCACGGACAAGCGGCAACTCAGTTTCGACTATGTCAAGGCTGACGGCGAGGCCAGCCGGCGTCTCGTGGAGCCATACCGGCTGGTGGACACCGGGCGGCGCTGGTACCTCGTCGCGTGGGATGTGGACCGGGAAGACTGGCGCACGTTCCGCGCCGACCGCATCGCCACGCTTCCGGCGGAACGGAAGAAGTACGTGCCGCGCCCCCTGCCTGCCGAGGACCTCGCGGACTATGTCCAGCGCTCCGTGACCCGCTCGCCTTACCGTTACGACGTCGTCGTGCGCCTCCATGCCCCGATCGGCGAGGTGGCCGCCGTCGTCGGCCCACAGCTCGCGAGCCTGAGCGACGACGGCGGGAAGGCCACCCTGCTCCGCGCCGGTTGGGACAGCCTGGCGCAGCCGGCGGCACACCTCGCAGCGCTGGACATGGACTTTGAGATCATTTCTCCCGAGGAATTCAAGGAGTACGCCCGCACCCTGGCAGGGCGATTGGAAAAAGCCGCAGGGACCCATGCACTGCAAGGCGGCGCGCCGCCACAGTAGACTGTCAGCAGCCATGACATTTCATATTTCCTACCCCGCAGAGCTGCCCGTCTCCGAGCGCCGCGAGGACTTGATGGCGGCGATCGCCGCAAACCAGGTGACCATCATCGCCGGCGAAACAGGTTCCGGCAAGACCACGCAGATCCCCAAGATGTGCCTGGAACTCGGCCTCGGGGACAAGGGCCTGATCGGCCACACCCAGCCGCGTCGCCTTGCCGCGCGCACCGTTGCGGAACGCATCGCCTTCGAGATGGGCGTGGAGATCGGGCAGGAAGTGGGCTTCCAGGTCCGTTTCACCGGCGAGGTCAGCAAGGCTACCAAGATCAAGCTGATGACCGACGGCATCCTGCTGGCCGAGATCCAGCGGGACAAGCTGCTGCGGAAGTACAGCGCCATCATCATCGACGAGGCACACGAGCGCAGCCTCAACATCGACTTCATCCTGGGCTACCTCAAGCGGATCCTGCCGCAAAGGCCGGACCTGAAAGTCATCATCACTTCGGCCACCATCGACCCCGAGCGTTTCGCGAAGCATTTCGGCAGCGAAGAAGAACCTGCTCCGATCATTGAAGTATCGGGCCGGACCTACCCGGTGGAAATCCGCTACCGGCCGCTGTCCCAGCCGGCCGGCGGCGCTTCCGGCGAGGATGAGGACGCCTCCGACGACGAGCTCGAGGAAGACCGCGACCCCCTCGACGCCGTGTGCGACGCCGTCGACGAGCTCGCGCTGGAGTCTCCCGGAGACATCCTGGTGTTCTTCTCCGGCGAGCGCGAGATCCGTGACGCCGCGGAAGCCCTGAACGGCCGGATCCAAGCCAACCGCAGGCTGGCGGGCACGGAGGTCCTGCCGTTGTTTGCCCGTTTGAGCCTGCAGGAGCAGCACAGGGTCTTCAACCCGGGCGGCAAGCGGCGGATCATCCTCGCCACCAACGTCGCCGAAACGTCCCTGACGGTGCCCGGGATCAAGTACGTCATCGACACCGGCACGGCCCGCATCTCGCGATACTCGCACCGCACCAAGGTGCAACGGCTGCCGATTGAACGCGTCTCGCAGGCATCGGCAAGCCAGCGTTCCGGCCGTTGCGGGCGCGTGTCAGAGGGTATCGCCATACGGCTCTATTCCGAGGAGGATTTCGAGTCCCGCCCCCCGTTCACTGATCCCGAAATCCTGAGGACCAACCTTGCCGCGGTCATCCTGCAGATGACTGCCATGGGCGTTGCCCGCGGCCCCAAGGACGTCGAGAACTTCCCCTTCGTTGAGCCGCCGGACTCCCGTGCCATCAACGACGGCGTCACGCTGCTGCGCGAACTCGGCGCCTTGAGCGCTGCCCGCACGGGCGACGGCGGCGCTCCCCCAGCCGTCGACGGCCGAAACACGCGCGGGGGCGGCGCGGACAACCGCGGCGGCCTGACCGCCGTCGGGCAGAAGTTGGCGCAGCTCCCAGTGGACCCCCGGCTCGGCAGGATGATTGTCGAGGCTGGCAAGCGCGGCTGCGTCAAGGAAGTCATGATCCTGGCGGCGGCCTTGACGATCCAGGATCCGCGCGAGCGCCCGACGGACAAGCAGCAGCTTGCGGCGGAGAAGCACGCACGCTTCCGGGACGAGAACTCGGACTTCACCGGATTCCTGAACTTGTGGAACTACATCCAGGAGAAACAGCAGGAGCTTTCCTCCACGCAATTCCGCCGGCTGTGCAGGAACGAGTTCATCAACTACCTGCGCGTCCGGGAATGGCAGGACCTCTTCCAGCAATTGCGCCAGCTCGCCAAGCCGCTGGGCATCACGATCGACAACAAGCGCGAGGCCGACCCTGTTGGCAACAACGAGGGGATCCACATCAGCCTGCTGTCGGGACTGCTGAGCCACATCGGCATGCTGGATGAACGCAAGCGCGAATACGCCGGAGCACGAGGCAGCCGTTTCGCCATCTTCCCGGGCTCGGCTTTGTTCAAGAAGTCGCCGGCGTTTGTGATGGCCGCGGAACTGGTTGAAACAAGCCGGCTCTGGGCCCGGGTGGCCGCGAAGTTCGATCCTGTGTGGGCAGAGCAGGTTGCACCGGACCTCGTGAAGCGCTCCTACAGCGAGCCCCACTGGTCCACCCGGACGGGCTCGGTCATGGCCCATGAAAAGGTGATGCTCTACGGAGTTCCCATCATCCCGAACCGCCGCATCAACTACGGCAGGATCGATCCCGAACTCTCCCGCGAACTCTTCATCCGGCATGCGCTCGTAGAGGGCGACTGGAAAACCCACCACAAATTCTTCCACCGCAACCGCGCCTTGCTCCATGAGATCGAGGAACTCGAGACACGGATGCGCCGCCGCGACATCCTCGTGGACGACCACGCGCTTTTCGAGTTCTACGATGCCAGGGTCGGCAAGGACGTGGTCTCCGAACGCCACTTCGACAAATGGTGGAAGGAAGCCCGCCAGCAGGATCCCACCTTGCTGGACTTCGACCAATCGCTGCTCATCAGCGAGGACGCCGAAGCCCTGGATGATTCCGCCTACCCGAGGACCTGGCTTCACAAGGGCTTTGAGCTGCCCCTGAGCTACGAGTTCCATCCCGTGGCGCCCGGCTCGCCGCCCAATCCCTCGGACGGCGTCACGGCCGAGGTACCCGTGCTGTTCCTGAACCAGCTCGACGACGCACCCTTCCGTTGGCAGATACCCGGCCAGCGGGTGGAGCTCGTCACGGCCTTGATCAAGTCGCTGCCCAAACATCTCCGCAAGAACTTCGTGCCGGCCCCTGATGTGGCCCGGCAGGCTGCTGCTGCCTTGGAAAGCGACTTCGACCCCGCCTCGGACGATCTCGAGGCCTCGCTCGAGCTGGTGCTGCGCCGTATCCGCGGACACATCATTCCTCCGGGATCCTGGAATTGGGACGCCGTTCCGGCGCACCTGCGCGTCAGCTTCAAGGTAGTGGACAGCCGCGGCAAGGTGCTCGACGAAGGCAAGGACCTCGCCGCCCTCCAGGAGCAGCTGGCCCCCGCCACCCGCCGGGCCATCGCGGAATCCCTGGGCGCAACACCCGCGACGACCGCACGCGCCCAAGGTTCGAAGGACGGCCCACGTGCCGCGGGTGCCGGAGCCTCCGGGGGAAACGGCGGCGGGACGACCCCTCAGGGAGCCGGTTTCCTCTCAGAGCAAACCGGGCTGACCGCATGGACTTTCGGGGCTATCGAGCGCCACGTGACGCGGACGGTTAAAGGACACGATGTCACCGGTTATCCAGCTCTCGTGGATGAGGGCAAAACCGTTGCGTTGCGCGTGTTCCAGACCCGGGCGGAGCAGGAGTCGGCAATGCGCGGCGGTGTTATCCGGCTGCTCGCCCTGCGGGTTCCCGCGCCGGACCGCTACGTGCTGGAACATTTGAACAACACCGAGAAGTTGACGTTCAGCCAGAATCCCCATGGTTCGGTGAGCGCCTTGATCGCGGACTGCGTCCTGGCGGCCATCGACAAGCTGACTCCCGCCGAACTTCCCTGGGACAAGACGGCGTTCGATGCCCTGTACGAGCTGGTCCGCGCGGAACTGATCGACACCGTCTTCACGGTGACCGCCGTCGTCGAACGCATTTTGGGGAGCACCCGGCGGATCGAGAAGCAACTCAAGGGCAGCACGAGCCTTGCCCTGATCAGGGCGCTCAATGACATGAAGAGCCAACTGGAGCAGCTCGTCTTCCCCGGATTTGTGGCGCGGACGGGCTACGCCCAATTGAGCCAGTTGCCGCGCTATCTGGCCGGAATCGAGAAGCGCCTCGAAAAGCTCCCGAACAATGTCCAGCGCGACGGGCTGAACATGTCGGTCGTGCAGGCACTGGAGGACGACTACGACGACGCCGTCTCCGCGCTCTTGCCCGGCCGACGGGCAGGAGCCGAGTTAACACGGGTGCGCTGGATGATCGAGGAACTGCGCGTCAGCCTCTTCGCCGTCGAGCTCGGCACGGCCTATTCGGTCTCGGAAAAGCGCATCCGGACGGTTCTCAACCAGGCGCTGGCCCCCGCGTAGCTGCCCCCAACCCCAAACGCCCGCTCACTTATAGCGGTCATTCTGTCGACCCTCATGCACTCATGACGGGATCTAAACCGAAACCTTCCTGCACATCGTCGCGCCCTCAATCCGCGGGAACGAACTCCCCGTGTCCTGCGGCGGCGAGGCCTGCCCGGAGTTTCGCCGCATTCGCGTCGAGCCGGGCAGGGTCCGGGTTGTGCTCTACGGTCCCGAAGTCGAAATCGGCCAGCGAGGTTGCCGGGAAGACGTGCACGTGGAAGTGCTCCACTTCGAAGCCCACCACGGACAGTCCTGCCCGTGGCGCGCCAAACGCCTCCACTTGCGCCTTGCCGATTGCCTGCGCGACGGACATGACCTTGTTGAGGAGCCCAGTGGGGACGTCGGTCCAGCGGTCCACCTCTTCGCGGGGCACCACGAGCGTGTGGCCATCAGTCAGCGGGGCGATGGTCAGGAAGGCAACGACGTCGTCGTCCTTCCAGACAAAGCGTCCCGGAATCTCGCCGTTGATGATCTTGGTGAACAGGGTGCTCATATGTCTGCCTTTTCCGACGCGGGTTGAAGGGTCTTGGTATCGAGGACGAAACGGTATTTGACGTCGCCGGCAACCATGCGGTCGTAGGCTTCATTGAGTTGCCGGGCGGTGACGACCTCGACGTCGCTTACTACGCCGTGCTCGGCACAAAAGTCGAGCATTTCCTGGGTTTCGGCGATGCCGCCGATCAACGAACCCGCGTAGGAGAGCCGGCGCCGGATCAGCGCGCCGGGACTGACCGGAGGCATGTCGGTGGGAGGAAGCCCCAATTGGAAGAGGGCACCGTTCAGCCGCAAGGTGCGGAAGTACGGGTTCAGGTCGTGCGGCGCAGCCACGGTGTCGATGATGACGTCGATGGTACGGTTGGCGCCTTCCATGGCTTCGGGGTCCTTCGAGAGGATCACCTCGTCGGCACCGAGCTCGATTGCCGCCTCAAACTTGGCGTCCGACGTCGTGAATACCACCACGCGCGCCCCCATGGCCTTCGCAATCTTGACCGCCATGTGGCCCAGTCCGCCGAGTCCGACGACGCCCACCACGTCGCCCTCCTTGACGTCGAAGTAACGCAGCGGCGAGTAGGTGGTGATGCCCGCGCACAGCAGCGGCGCCGCGGCGGCCGGGTCGAGGCCCTCGGGCACGCGCAGCACGAAGCGGCGATCGACCACCACCGAGGTGGAGTACCCGCCCTGCGTGATGGAGTCGCCGTTCCGGGCGTCCTTCACCCCGTAAGTTCCGACGTTTCCGCGTTCGCAGTACTGCTCCAGGCCTTCGAGGCAGCTGCCGCATTCGCGGCAGGAATCCACCAAGCAGCCGACGCCCACGAGGTCTCCGGGTGCGAAGTCGTCGACGGCGGAGCCCACCCGGCGGACCCGGCCCACGATCTCGTGGCCCGGGACCAACGGATAGTTCTGGGCGCCCCATTCGCCCCGTGTCGCGTGGACGTCGGAGTGGCAGAGGCCGCAGAAATCGATCTCGATCTCGACGTCGTCTTCCTTGGGAACGCGGCGGGCCACGGTCAGCGGGACAAGGCCGCTGTGGGCCGACGTGGCGCCGTAGGCGGCCGCGAGGGTCGGCGTTCCCTTCGCAGCTGCGGGCGTTGACGGCGAGGTATCCGCCGTCGCGTCATCCACGACGAGCGGCTTGCCAAGGGGCGGAGGAACGGGGCGTCCGGGAGTCATGCCTCGACGCTACCCCTGCGGGCTGATTTTTTGCCACTCTGCGCCGCCACGCCCGCTGGCTTCACGGCAAGCCAAGACTCATTGGTCCGAAATGCCCAGGGGCGCTGCTCCGGTGACGACGGGATTGGACTCGAGCGAGGACCACTGCGAAAAGGAGCCTGGGAAGAGGGCTGCCCTGAATCCTGCGATCTCCAGGGCGGCGATCTCATGGGCTGCGGTGACCCCGGAGCCACAATAGACCGCCACCTTGCTGCCCTCGTCGATGCCCAGGGCAGCGAATCTGTCGCGGAGCTGCGCTGCGCGGAGGAACGTGCCGTCCGGTCCGAGGTTTCCGGCAGTGGGAGCGCTCAGCGCGCCGGGAATGTGTCCCGCGCGGGGATCAATGGGTTCGAATTCGCCACGGTAGCGCTCCCCCGCCCGGGCATCGAGAAGGATTCCACGGCTGTGCCAGTCCGCCGCCTCGTCCATGCCGATGGCATCCATGTGGCCGTGTCCAAGCACGACGTCGCCCGGAACCGGCGGTTGTTCGTCCTGCGCCAGCGGATAGCCGGCCGCGCGCCAAGCGCCCAATCCGCCGTCGAGCAGGAAGACGGAATGGAAACCGGCGTCACGGAGCAGCCACCACAACCGCGCCGCTGCGGTGCTGCCGCTGTCGTCGTACGCAACCACGGTGTCGCCGTCGTTGATGCCCCACGCTCGGGCGCTCCGTTGCAGCGCCGCGGTGGGCGGCAACGGGTGCCGGCCTTGGCCCTCGGCCGTGGGATCGGCGAGTTCGTGATGCAGGTCCACATAGACTGCGCCGGGAATGTGGGCCTGGCGGAAGTGCGAATGGCCGTGCGGGTCGCCCAACACCCAACGGACGTCCAGCAAGACTGTCCGCTTGCCCGCATCCATGCGGTCCTTGAGCGCGGCTACGTCAATGAGGGTGGCCATCGAATCTCCTTCGCTTTACTGCTTCTACCAAACGACGTCGAAGCTGCTGCCGTGCAGCTGCCAACCGGCTACCAGCCTATCCCTGGGCGGCAGCCGCCGCCGGTAGGCTGGATCGGTGAGCACTCTACGCAACCAGGACCGGGCATGGGCCAGCGAGGCAATCCGACGCATCGAGGCCGAGAACAACCGCTCGGCGGACACGCACCTCTACGCGGTGCCGCTCCCCGAACACTGGGGTGTCCAGCTCTACCTCAAGGACGAGTCCACGCACCGCTCCGGCAGCCTCAAGCATCGACTGGCGCGCTCGCTCTTCCTCTACGGCCTGGTCAATGGCTGGATCACGGAAGGGACCACCATCGTGGAGGCCTCCAGCGGGAGCACCGCAGTGTCCGAGGCGTACTTCGCCAGGTTGATCGGGCTCCCGTTCATCGCCGTGATGACCCGGACCACCAGCCCTGAGAAGATCGCCCTCATCGAAGAGTTCGGCGGCGCCTGCCTTCTCGTGGACCACGCCTCGGAGGTCTACGCTATGGCGGAGGAAGTTGCCCGGACGTCCGGCGGCTACTACATGGACCAATTCACCTTTGCCGAGCGCGCCACCGACTGGCGGGGCAACAACAACATCGCGGAATCGATCTTCGAGCAGCTCGCCCTCGAGGAGCATCCGGTGCCCGAGTGGATCGTGGTGGGCGCCGGCACCGGCGGAACCAGCGCCACCATCGGCCGTTACCTGCGGTACCACTGCCACTCCACCCGCTTGGCCGTGGTCGATCCCGAAAACTCGGCGTTCTATCCCGGCTGGCGCGACGGCGTGCCGGACTACTCCACGGGGATGCCGTCCAGGATTGAAGGCATTGGCCGGCCCCGCATGGAGCCCAGCTTCGTCCCGGCCGTCATCGACACCATGATCCAGGTTCCCGATGCCGCCTCCGTCGCCGCGATGCGGCACTTGCGCCGGCTGGCCGGGCTGCATGCCGGGCCTTCCACGGGAACCAACCTTTGGGGTGTTTGCCAGCTGGTCGCCGAGATGGTGGCCCGGGGACAGCGCGGCAGCATCGTGTCGCTCATGTGCGACGCCGGCGATCGCTACGCGGGGAGCTACTACAACCCGGACTGGATCGCCGAGCGAGGCCTGGACCCGGCCCCGTACGAGGCCGTCCTGGCCGACTTCTTCGAGACAGGCACGTGGCCGGGCAGCATATAGGCGGCGCGGCGGACTGAGCTAGACCTCCACCGATTCCCGCGGCGACAACCTCGCATAGCTGGTACCGTACTTCGCGCCGATGCGGGTCACGTGGCCTTCCACCAGACCGCGCCCGAGTTCGTTCAACAGCCCATCGTGGACCGGGTAGGCCTTGGGTGCGCGGACCGCGATCACGAAGTCAACCACCTCGCCGATCTTCGACCAGGGCGCGTGGATGGGCACCAGCAGGGTTTGCACCTCGATGCCGTCCGGGACGACGAACGAGTCGCCAGGGTGGAAGACGTTTGCGTCCACGAGGTAGCCGATGTTGGCCACGACCGGAATCTGCGGATGGATGAGGGCATGCTGCCCTCCGAAGGAACGAATCGCGAAGCCCCCTGCGTCAAAGGACGAGCCGGGTTCGACGGCGTGTACCCGCCCGCCGTCGTCGCCCGCCTTCGCGGCCAGATCGGATGCGAGCCCCGCGGGCGCATGCACCTGCAGTCCGGGGTTTCCCTTGAGTGCCGCGACGACGGCGTCGGCGTCCACATGGTCCGCGTGCTCGTGGGTGATGAGCACGGCGTGGGCCCCTGCGAGGGCTTCCTCGGACTCGGAAAAAGTCCCGGGATCAATCACGAGGACCTGGCTGTCCTTTTGCAGGCGGACACAAGCATGGGTGAACTTGGTGAGCTTCATGCAGCCAGCCTAGGGCGGGCCTCCCATGGTGTCCACGAACCGACATCCGGGGACCGCCGGCTGGTAACGTTGGTGTTTGCGAACATCCATATCGAAATGAGTCCACGAATGTCACAGGGCGCCAATGCCGCCACGTCCGGGCCCGCAGCCGAGCCGGTTCCGGCCGCGAAGGATCCCGCCGTCAGGGAGCAGCGCGTCACCAAGCAACGACTGGCCGTCAGTGCCGCGCTGGACGAACTGGACGACTTCGTGAGCACGCAGGAACTGTACCGGCTCCTCCAGAACCAAGGTGTCTCGGTGTCCCTGGCCACGGCCTACCGCATCCTGCAGTCGCTTGCCGACGACGGTCTCATCGATGTCCTGCGAAACGCCGACGGCGAAGCCGTCTACCGCCGCTGCGCGGTCACGGGCCACCACCACCATTTGCTATGCCGCAATTGCGGGAAGGCCGTCGAGGTGGAAGCTCCGGCCGTGGAGACGTGGGCAGCACGGGTCGCCGCCGAAAACGGCTACACCGAGGTGGCGCACACCGTGGAGATCTTCGGGCTCTGCCCGGAGTGCACCGCAAAGAAGGCAGCGGGCCTGCTCTAGCCGGCTACCGCCTGGTCTTCCGCTGCCTGGCCCATGGCCGCGCCGGGGCGGACAATCCTGCCGTTGATTCCCCGGTTGGCGCGTACGTTGCCGATGATCCGGCACACCACATAGATCAGGAACGACAACGTGGTGACATACGGGCTGATGGGAATCCTGCTGCCCAGGGCCAGGAGGATCCCGCCCACCGTGGCAGTGATCGCGAAGACCACGCTCAACAAGACCACGAGCCGCGGCGAAGTGGTCACCCGCAGCGCAGCGGCTGCGGGCGTGATCAGCAGTGCCAGCACCAGAAGCGCGCCGACAATCTGGATGGACAAGGCAACGCTGACGCCGAGCAACACCATGAAGGCAATCGCCAGTCCGCGGACAGGAACTCCCCGGGCTTCCGCCATCTCGGGGTCCACGCTGGCGAAGCTGAGCGGGCGCCATATCGCGGCCAGCGCGAGCATGACCACCACGGCCGTGCCGGCCAGGACCTGGAGCTGGACCGTGTCCACCGAAACGATCTGGCCCGTCAGCAACCCGAACTTATTGGCCGCCCGGCCCTGGTAGAGGGCCAGGAACAAGATGCCCAGGCCCAGGCCGAACGGCATGATGACGCCAATGATCGAGTTCTTGTCCCGGGCCCGGACACCCATGAGTCCCAGAAGCAGCGCAGCCGCGACGGACCCAGCGAGCGAACCGAAAATGATGTCCGCCCCGATGAGCAGGGCAAAAGAGGCACCGGCGAAGGACAACTCCGAAATGCCGTGCACCGCGAAAGCGAGGTCCCGCTTCATGACAAAGGTTCCTATGAGGCCGCCGAGCAGGCCGAGGACCGCACCGGCCAAGATGGAATTCTGGACCAGCGCCAGCAGTTCGCCGTAGTTTTCAAAGTTGAAGATGGTGTGCAGGATGCTGCCGAGATCCATTTAGTGGCCTTCTTCCACACCGGCGTGGGCGTCATCGTGATAGTGGGTGGTGGCGTCCGGAAGCCCGACGACGACGATCCGGCCGTTCGCGCGAATGACCTCAACGCGGCTGTTGTAGAGCTCGGAGAGGACTTCGGTGGTCATGACCTCCTCCGGTGTTCCCACGCGGAACCTGCCGCCGGCGAGGTAGAGCACACGGTCGACGTAGTCGATGACCGGGTTGATCTCGTGGGTCACGAAGACCACGGCGCTGTTGCGCTCGTGGCATTGCCGGTTGATGAGGGAGCTCACGGCCTGCTGGTGGTGCAGGTCCAAGGACAGCAGCGGTTCGTCACAGAGCAGGAGTTCAGGTTCCGCGGCGAGGGCTTGCGCAACACGCAGCCGTTGTTGCTCTCCGCCGGACAATTGACCAACCGGCACGCGGGCATAGTCACTCGCCCCCACTAAGTCCAGGAGCGCGTCGACCCGCTCATTGACGGCTTTCGCCTTGATACGCAGACCCCAGCGGTGACCGTCGACGCCGAGGGAAACCAGGTCCCTGGCACGCAGGGGCGTGTCCGGGGCAAAGGACTTCTGTTGCGGTATGTAACCGATCTTCCGGCTGCCGCGTTCCACGGGATGTCCGGCCACGGTCACCGTCCCGGAGTGAAGCTGCTGCAGTCCAAGGAGGACTTTGAGGAAGCTGGTCTTGCCGCTGCCATTCGGACCGAGCACAGCGAAGAACTCACCCGCCTGGATGTCCACGTCGAGGTCCTTCCAGAGGGCCCGTTGGCCGAACTGGAGGCCCGCGCCGCGAAGGCTCACTACCGGTGTCAAAAAGATTCCTCGATCCATGGGGTTCGCGAAGCTATGAAGCTGGCGGCCGGCGCTTGGATGAACGGAGAGGGCCCCGCAGCCGCCCTGTACATCTTAGGACGATTGCGGGGCCCGCCTGTTCTTCGCCGCTTGGGTCCGCTTACTTGTTCAGGGCAGCAGAAACGTTGCCTACGTTGTCCGTCATCCAGGCGACGTAGTCCTTGCCCTCGGGAAGTGTCTCGGTGAACCCGATCACCGGGACACCGGCTGCGGTTGCCTCGGACTTCAGCTTTTCGGTCTCGGCGCTCGCGGTCTGCTCGTTGTAGGCGAGGAATCGGACGGACTTCGAGGTAATCAGATCGCTCGTTTCCTTGACGGCTGCGGGCGGAACATCCGAGCCGACCTCAATGGCGTGGCTGAATTCCTCGGGGGTCTTGTTCTCCAGGCCGGCGGCTTCAAGCAGGTAGCCAGGGACGGGCTCCGTGATGGCTACGGGAGCGGAAGCCTTGGAGGCCTTGATTTCGGCCACTTTGGCGCTGAGCCCGGTCAGCGAGGACTTGAACTTGTCAGCGTTGGCCGTAAAGGTCTTGGCATCGGCAGGGTTCAGGTTTCCAAGCTTCGCAGCCACGGCATCGGCCACTTTCGCCATCGCACCGAAGTTGTACCAAACATGCTCGTTGAACCCTTCCGGCACCGCGGAGGGAGATGCACCGGTGGTCGCCGCAGGAAGGAGCCCGGACACACTGACGGCCGTGATGGTCTTATCCGCGGCAACCTTGCTGTCATCGGCCAGTTTGTTGAAGAAGTCGTCGTAGCCCGCACCATTGTCGATCACCAGCTGGGCCTTGGAGACTGCCAGCTTGTCCTGGGTGCTTGCCTCGTAGGAGTGCGGATCCTGGTTCGTCTTGCTGATGATGGAGGTGACGGACACCTTGTCACCGCCGACGCTCTTGGCGATATCGCCATACACGCTGGTGGAGGCGACGACGTCGATCACCCCGGAGGACGACGACGGCGCCGTCGCTGCGGGTGCCGCGCACCCGGCAAGCAGGACGGCGAACGCCGCGCACGCGGCCGGCAAAGCGGTCAGGGAAGGACGGGCGGCACTACGACGCACGGGAAACCTCGGATCTACCGAATCAAGCACAACAGGGGACTCAATGAGTGTATCCATAAATGGGAATGATTCCTATTTAGAATTCCCGGCGACTCGTGCCGGCCCCGCGGGACCGGCAAGAGGTCACACCGATTCGGGTCCGCCCAGCCGCCGGATTCCCCGCGCCTGGGTGGCGTCACGGATCTCGCCCACAAGCTGCTCGATAACATCCTCCAGGAACAACACACCCAGGGTCGCGCCGTCCGTTCCCACAACCCGGCCGAGATGCGAGCCGGTCCGCTGCATCACGGCCATGGCATCCTCGATCTCGTCCTCGGGTGCGAGGTTCACGAGGGACCGGATCCGGCTTTCCGCGATCGGATAGCGTCGTCCTTCCTCCGGGATGGAAAGCACGTCCTTGATGTGCAGGTAACCGGTCAACTCGCCGTCGTCGTCCAACACAGGGAACCGGGAGTATCCGGTGCGACTGACCGCCTTCTCCAGTTCGCGAGGTGTGGAACCGGACTTGAGCATCACGAGCTTGCCGAGCGGCACCATGATGTGCGCCGCGGTGTGCTCGGAAAACTCCAACGCGCCGCTCAGCAGGCCGGCGTCGTCGTCCACCAGCCCGTGGCGGGTCGATTCCTGGACGATGGACTGCACCTCTTCAAGCGTGAAGGAAGAGGTGACCTCATCCTTGGGCTCGATCTTCATCAAGCGCAGGATGCGGTTGGCCAGCCAGTTCAACGTCCAGATGACGGGCTTCACGAAACGGGCGACGTGGACCAACGGCGGCGCCAGCAGCAAGGCCGCCTTGTCCGCCACGGAAACAGAGATGTTCTTGGGCACCATCTCGCCGAAGGTCACATGCAGGAACGTGACCGCCAGCAAGGCAACCGCAAAAGCGATGACGTCCGACAATTCGACCGGGATGCCCACGGACTCCAGCGGCGCCCCCAGCAAATGGTGGATGGCGGGCTCGGCCACGAGGAGAATCAGCAAGGAACACACGGTAATGCCGAGCTGGGCACACGCCAGCATCAGCGAGACGTGCTCCATCGCATACAGGGTGGTCTGCGCGCGCTTGGACCCGCTTTGGGCCAAAGGCTCTATCTGGCTGCGGCGCGCAGACATGACAGCGAACTCGGCGCCGACAAAGAAGGCGTTGCCGATCAACAGCACCACGAGCCACAGGATTCCTGCCCAGTCGCTCATGCCGCACGTCCTCTACGGCTGGTTTTGGCCACGGGGTTGCCGACTGCATCGCCTGCCGAACCGCCCGAGCCCTTGCTCAGCCGCTTGTTGGCCTGCTTCCTGCTTTGCCATCCGCTTGAGTCGCTTTCGGCAGTGCCTTTATCGTCTTCATCATCATGTGTGTCGGGCGCCGCGGGGTGGAAGCAAATCCGGTCGATCCGGCGGCCGTCCATGCGGGTGACGGCCAGGGTGCCGCCGCCGGCCTCGACGACGTCGCCCACAATCGCGATCCGCCCAAGTTGGCTCATGACGTAACCGCCCACGGTTTCGTAGGCGGGGTCGTCGGGAACGGTGAGGCCCGGGATCTGTTCGCTGACCTCGTCCGGACGCAACAGTCCAGGGAAGTACCAGTCCCCCGATGCGCTCTGCAGCAATCCAGGCCGGACCTTGTCGTGCTCGTCCGCCACCTCGCCGACGATCTCCTCCACGAGGTCCTCAAGGGTGGCGATCCCCGCGGTTCCGCCGTACTCATCAAGCACGACGGCGAGTTGCAGGTTGCCCTCCCGGAGTTCCAGAAGCAGTGCGTCAAGGTGGATGGTCTCGGGAACGCTCAGGACCTCGGACATGATGGCTCCGGCCTCAAGACGGCTCCTGCGTTCCGACGGGACGGACACGGCTTTCTTGATGTGCACCACGCCCCGGATGTCGTCCGCCGATTCGCCGATGACCGGGAAGCGCGAATAGCCGGTCCGCCGGGCTGCTTCGATGATATCCGACACCGGCTGATCGGCATCTATGGTCTCCATGCGGATGCGCGGGGTCATCACGTCGGCCGCCGTACGCGCGGAGAAGTTCAGCGTCCGGGCGACAAAGTTGGCCGTCCCGGCGTCGAGGGTTCCCAGCTCCGCGGAACGGCGCACCAGGGACGCCAGTTCAGAAGGCGAGCGGGCACCGGAGATCTCCTCCTTGGCCTCCAGCCCCACGAGGTTGAGCATTTTGTTGGAGAAGCCGTTGAGCACCACGATTGCGGGCTTGAACACGGCAGTGAACACCAGTTGCGGACGCGCCAGCGCGCGGCCGAGCGGAAATGCCAAGGCCAGGGCCATGTTCTTGGGGACGAGTTCACCGATGAGCATCGACAGGGCGGTGGCGAACGTCATGGCCAGGACGAGCGACACGGACTGCGCGGCAGCCTCAGGCAGTCCTGCCCAGAGCAGCGGTCCGTGCAAGAGGGCACCGACGGACGGCTCCATGACGAAGCCGGTCAGCAAGGTCGTGAGGGTGATACCCAATTGGCAGCTCGAGAGCTGGGTGGAAAGGGATTTCAGGCATTTGAGCAACGCCGCGGCGGCGTGGTCGCCGCCGTCCACCGCTCTTTGGACCGTTGACTGGTCGAGCGCCACGAGGGAGAACTCGACGGCGACAAAGAAGCCGGTGCCCAGAATCAGGAGCACGCCGGCGAGAAGGAAAAGCCACTCCATCAGAGGCCGCCGGATGGTGCGAACGGCTGGCGCAAGGCACCGGAAGGGCTATGGGCTGGTTGACCCGGCGGGGGTTGGTCGGACGCTGCGGATGGGCGATCCGCCGACCGGCCGGCCTGGAGCTCCGGTGTGCGATGGGCATGTGTACGGGCATTGCCGGCTCGGCGGGTGCGCTGCGCGGAGATTGCCGAACGGCGTCCCCTGCAGTTCCCAGGCCGGCACCTAGAATTACTGTCCATAAGAATTCAAGTCTACAGTCCGGCCGCGGCGCGACTTCACGCGGCTTCACCCCGCGGAGGCAAGGTTCCCGAGGCATCAAACGGCTGGAAGAACCCGGGGAAGAAGAGCCCTCTCAGGGAGCGGAGGCCGAGCCATATCGGGATCAACATGATTTAGGTCACCACTATTGGCAGATAGCCGCCGCTCGTCACTAGACTGGCTAGGGTCTGAGTTCGCGGGACCCAGACCCTGGCTCGCCTTTGCACCCCTTGCAGTTTCCCGGGCCAGCTGGAAATCAACACTCACGGAAGAGGCGTATTTCAAGTGCCAGAGCAGCCAAGCCACCGTCTACCCGAGGAATTTGGCGGAAACGAGTGGCTCGTTGACGAACTGTACGAGCGGTACCAGCAGGACAAGAATTCGGTCGACGCCAAGTGGTGGCCGCTTTTCGAGTCCTTCGATACCGCTGACGGCACTTCCTCCAACGGAACATCCGCAGCCCCTGCAAACCCTCCCACTCGCGAACTTCCTGTCGTGGCACAGGCCGCCGCATCGGCAATGACGCCGGTTGCTCCCGTGGTTGCCCCGGCAGCTGCCCCTGCTCCGGCCGCTCCTGCGGTGCCGGTCAAGAAGGCTCCGGCCACTGTCGCCAAGGACGGCGCGCAGAAACCATCGGACGGCAGCCAGTCCCGGCCGATCCCGGCACAGCTTCCCAAGAGCACCAAGGCCCCCACTCCCCCGGAAGAGGATGTCGTGTCCGTCCTCCGCGGTCCGGCCAAGGCCATCGCTTCCAACATGGTCATGAGCCTTGAGGTTCCCACCGCCACGAGCGTCCGGGCCGTTCCTGCCAAACTCCTGATCGACAACCGCGTCGTCATCAATTCCAACCTTGCCCGCGCCCGTGGCGGCAAGGTCTCCTTCACCCACCTCATTGGCTACGCAGTGGTCCGCGCCCTGTCCCAGTTCCCGTCGATGAACGTGTACTACGACGAAGTAGACGGCAAGCCGGTTGCCGTGCAGCCCGCACACGTCAACTTCGGCATCGCCATTGACATGCCCAAGCCCGACGGCACGCGCCTCCTGATGGTTCCCAACATCAAGAAGGCCGAGACCATGAACTTCGCGGAGTTCTGGCACACCTACGAAGACCTCATCAAGCGTGCGCGCAACGGCAAGCTCACGGCGGACGACCACGCAGGCACTACCGTTTCCCTCACAAACCCGGGTGGCATCGGCACCGTGCACTCCGTGCCCCGGCTCTCCAAGGGCCAGGCCGCCATCATCGGCGTCGGAGCCCTCGACTACCCGGCTGAATGGCAAGGCGCCAGCGAGAAGATCATCGCCCAGAACGCCATCAGCAAGATCCTCACGCTGACTTCCACCTACGATCACCGCGTCATCCAGGGCGCCGGAAGCGGCGAGTTCCTCAAGCTCGTCCACCAGCTCCTCCTGGGCGCCCAGAACTTCTACGACGAGATCTTCGAAGCGCTGCGCATTCCTTACGAGCCCGTCCGCTGGAGCCCCGACCTCCAGGTCGACCCGGCTGACGAGATCAACAAGGTTGCCCGCATCCAGCAGCTGATCCATTCCTACCGGGTCCGTGGCCACCTCATGGCAGACACGAACCCGCTTGAGTACGTGCAGCGCAAGCACCCGGACCTCGACGTTCTGACGTATGGCCTCACCCTGTGGGACCTGGACCGCGAGTGGCCCACCGGCGGCTTCGGCGGCAGGCCGATGCTCAAGTTCCGCGACATCCTGGGCGTTCTCCGCGACGCTTACTGCCGGACCACGGGCATTGAATACATGCACATCCAGGAGCCTGAAGAACGCAAGTGGTTCCAGGACCAGGTGGAGCACCCGTACTCCAAGCCGAGCCGCGAAGAGCAGCTGCGCATCGTCTCCAAGCTCAACGCTGCAGAGGCCTTCGAGACCTTCCTGCAGACCAAGTTCGTGGGCCAGAAGCGCTTCTCCCTCGAAGGCGGGGAATCCCTGATTCCGTTGCTGGACACCATCATCTCCGACGCCGCCGACGACGGACTCGACGAGGTCGCGATCGGCATGGCCCACCGCGGCCGCCTCAACGTGCTCACAAATATCGCGGGCAAGACGTACGCCCAGGTGTTCCGCGAATTCGAAGGCACCCAGGACCCCCGCTCCGTGCAGGGTTCGGGCGACGTCAAGTACCACCTCGGCACCGAGGGCACCTTCACTTCGGACAACGGCAATGAGACCAAGGTCTACCTCGCCGCCAACCCGTCCCACCTTGAAGCGGTGGACTCCGTGCTCGAGGGCATCGTCCGGGCCAAGCAGGACCGGCTGGACCAGGGCGAGGACTTCCCCGTGCTGCCCATCATGGTCCACGGTGACGCTGCCTTTGCCGGCCAGGGCGTTGTGGCGGAGACGCTCAACCTGTCCCAGCTGCGTGGTTACCGCACCGGTGGAACCATCCACATCATCGTGAACAACCAGGTCGGTTTCACCACCGCGCCGTCGTCGTCGCGTTCCTCGACGTACTCCACCGACGTTGCCAAGATGATCCAGGCCCCGATCTTCCATGTGAACGGCGACGACCCCGAGGCCGTCGTGCGCATCGCGCAACTGGCCTACGAGTTCCGCCAGCGCTTCCACAAGGACGTCATCGTGGACATGGTGTGCTACCGCCGCCGTGGACACAACGAGGGCGACGACCCCTCGATGACGCAGCCGCTCATGTACAACCTCATCGAAGCCAAGCGCTCCGTCCGCAAGCTCTACACGGAATCCCTCATCGGCCGCGGCGACATCACCGAGGACGAAGCCGAACAGTTGCTGCGCGACTACCAGGAACGCCTCGAGCGCGTCTTCGCGGAGACCCATGCCGCACAGACTTCGCCTATCCCGATCATCACGGCGGACTCCGCTGCGGTCTCGGACATCGAGCGTCCCATCGCCCAGCAGGCGGACTTCGGCACCAACGCGCCTGCCACCACCGCCATCTCAGCCGAAATGCTGCAGCGGATCGGCCAGGCACACCTCGATATTCCGGAAGGCTTCACGGTCCACTCCAAGCTCAAGCAGCTCCTTGAGAAGCGTGAGCAGATGTCCCGCGAAGGCGGCATCGACTGGGGCTTCGGCGAGATCGCAGCCTTTGGTTCGCTCGTCATGGAGGGCGTCCCCGTCCGCCTCGCCGGCCAGGACTCCCGTCGCGGCACCTTCGTGCAGCGTCACGCCGTCTTCCACGACCGCGCGAACGGCAGCGAATGGATGCCGCTGGGCAACCTGAGCAACGATCAGGCCAAGCTGTGGATCTACGACTCCTTGTTGTCGGAATACGCAGCCATGGGCTTCGAATACGGATACTCCGTGGAACGCCCGGACGCCTTGGTGTTGTGGGAGGCCCAGTTCGGTGACTTCGTCAACGGTGCGCAGACCATTATCGACGAATTCATCTCCTCTGCCGAGCAGAAGTGGGGCCAGCGTTCCTCGCTCGTGCTCATGCTGCCCCACGGCTACGAAGGCCAGGGACCGGACCACTCGTCCGCACGCATCGAGCGGTTCCTGCAGCTTTGTGCCGAAGACAACATGATCGTGGCGAACCCGACCACCGCTGCCTCGCACTTCCACTTGCTGCGCCGGCAGGCCTACAGCCGTCCCCGCAAGCCGCTCATCATCTTCACCCCGAAACAGCTTCTGCGCCTCAAGGGTGCGGCTTCTGCGGTGGAGGACTTCACCACGGGCGGGTTCAAGCCGGTCATCGGCGAGCACGAGTCCCTTCAAGCCCAGAGCGTCGATCGCGTGATCCTGGTTTCCGGCCGGCTCTACTACGATCTTCTGGCCAACCGCCAGAAGACCGGCGACACCTCGACGGCGATCATCCGCCTGGAGCAGCTGTACCCGCTGCCCCAGGCCCAGCTCGAGGCGGAACTGGCCAAGTACCCGAACGCCGATATCGTCTGGGCGCAGGACGAACCCGCCAACCAGGGTCCGTGGCCGTTCATCGGCCTGAACCTGCCGCAGGCACTGGACCGCACGGTCCGGCTCGTCTCGCGTCCGGCATCGGCCTCCACGGCGGCCGGTTCCATGAAGCGCCACAGCGCCGAGCAGGCCACCTTGCTCAAGCAGGCATTCGAACGCAAGTAAGACGGCGGCTGCCCGGCTGGAGGTTCAATACCCGCTTCCAGCCGGGCAGTTCTGTTTAATGGAACAAGTGTCCGGTGATCAAGCCGCCCGGCCGGACACAGTGCAAGGACCGCAACGTTTGGTGAAGAGGTAACTGTGGAAGACAGGAAGCTGCGCATCGCAGCTGTTGGTGATGAACTACTCGCCGGGCTCGGTGACCCCAGGGCCTTGGGCTGGCTCGGAAGGGTTCTCGCGCGGACTCCCCAGGACTCCGTCCTCGTGGAGAGCTACTCTCTTCCCTGCCCCATGGAGGGAACGGAAGGCCTTGCGGCGCGCTGGCTCGACGAAGCCGGAAGGCGATTCAGCAACGTCCACGAAAACCGCCTCGTGATCGGTCTGTCCGGCCGCGACATCGAATTCGGCCTTTCCACCGCGCGCAGCCGCCTCAATCTGGCCAACATCCTGGATGGGGCGTCCCAAAGCAACATCGAAGTATTCGTGGTCGGCCCGCCGCCTACGCTGGACCCGGCCAAGAACCGCCGGATCGCGGAACTCAATGCCGCTTTCGCCGACGTCACCACCCGCCGCAACCACCAGTATGTCGACACGTTCTCGCCGTTGATCAACCACGAACAATGGCGCACCGACCTCGCCGCGAATGGCGGTACGCCGGGCCAAGCCGGCTACGGGCTCATGGCATGGCTT
The DNA here is from genome assembly GCF_022606295.1 of Arthrobacter bambusae. Classification (GTDB taxonomy): domain Bacteria; phylum Actinomycetota; class Actinomycetes; order Actinomycetales; family Micrococcaceae; genus Arthrobacter; species Arthrobacter bambusae_A. The sequence goes on along the minus strand of NZ_JAHHZS010000003.1, from coordinate 12,669 downwards.
GTGTTGCACCGCGGCTGGTTCCAATGGCTGAGGATCGCCCAGCCGGAATAACCGGGACCAAGAAACACCTCTCCTCCAGCAGAACCCATTGCCACGATGGGATTCGCGATATATCTTGATTTCCATACGCGATATATCGCAACTAATGGCGCACCATTGGAGGGGTCATGACAGAAGAGAATTGGACCGTTACCGGTCCGCAGACCATCGACGTCGACGGCGTCCGCTCACTCAAGCTGGGGATCGTCAAGGGCCGTTTCGACGTCGTCGCGCACGACGAAGCAATCACCCGGATCGAAGTCTCGGAAATCGCCGGCGACCCATTGAGCGTCAGCCTCGTTGACGACCGGCTCGAAGTCCGCCACCAATTGCACGGCCCGCAGGGCTGGTTCCGCAACCTCATGGGGACCGTCAACAACACCAGCACCAACACGATCGCCATCAGCATCGCACTGCCCGCCGGCGTCGATGTCGAAGCGGGAACCGTGGGCGGTGACGGCATGGTCTCCGGCGTCAGCGGCCATATCCGCCTCAACACGGTGTCCGGGTCCGTCCTCGCGGACGGTACGCGGGGCGAGCTTCACGTCAACACTGTCAGCGGCGAAGTCATCGCCCGCAACCACGACGGCGTCATGACAGCCAAGAGCGTCTCGGGCGAAGTCACGGCGTCGGGCCGCTTCAAGAACATCCGGGCCAATACTGTCAGCGGAGACCTCAGCTTCGACCTTCACGGCTATACCCAGGATTTCGGAGCCAATTCCGTTTCAGGCGACCTCACCATCCGCCTCCCGCATGACGTCGGCGTGGATATCGTCGCCAAAACGGCGAGCGGCACTGTGATGATCGACGACCAGCTGTACGCCCAGTCCGGCGGAAAGGTCCAGACCATCGCCGGCCCCGACCAGCGGCTCATGGTGGCGCGCACCAATTCGGTATCCGGAAAGACCTCCATCATCCATGGCGGTGCGCCAACACCCGGAACAACGCACTCGGTCCCCGGAGAAGAGGAAGTCTGATGCCGCCCGTCTTCGCCCACGGAGCCCTGCGGCTCTATCTGCTGGCGCTCCTGGAATCGGGCCCCAAGCACGGCTACGAGCTCATCAAGGCCCTCGGCGAACGCTTCGGGGGGACCTACTCCCCCAGCGCCGGAACCATCTACCCGCGCCTCGGCAAACTCGAGGAGGAAGGACTGGTAGCGACGAGCAGCGACGGGCGCCGCACCAACTACTCCATCACCGCGGCGGGACTGGCGGAACTCAACAGCCGGCGGCAGGAACTCGCCGACGTCGAGGACAACATCTCGGCCTCCGTGCGACGGTTGGCCGATAACCTCCGCGACGACATCCGCAGCAACATGCGCGGCCTGCGCGCAGACCTCGCCGCGACCGCCGAAGCCGCCAGAGCCAACGCGAAGTCCGCGGAATTCCAGTCGTGGGCCGGAAGCTACTCTCCGGAGGGACACCGCATCCTGAAGGAAGCCGAAATGATGGTCCAGTCCTTCCGCGACGACATCCGCGTGGAGTTGCGACAGCACGCCGGCTCCAAGGCCTTGACTCCGATCGCCCTTGAGACCGTGCGGACGGTCCTGGACCAGGCCAGGATCTCCATCCGGAATTCCCTGCGGGGCTAGGCCCGGGCTTCCTGCTGGGGCAGCCCTCTTTCCCTTGGGTCCCAGCCCGCGGTTCGCGGGGCGGCCCCCGGATGTGGGAGACTGGAGGGCAGCTTTATTGAGTATCAAGAATCTAAGGAGGCCAGCTATGAGCAAGCGTGCACGTAAGCGTCGTGACCGTAAGCGCGGCGGCGCAAACCACGGCAAGCGTCCCAACACCTAAGCCAGCGGCTTAGCGTAAGACTTAATGCGGAGGGCCCCGGAAACCATCAGGTTTCCGGGGCCCTTGCCGTTCCAGGCTCTTAGACGTCCACGGACTTCATAGCGTGGATCCTGTCCAGGATCGAGTTCTTGAGATTCTCAGGAGCCGCTTCCGTACAGGAGCGCTTCACCACAGTACGGATGACGCACTCAAGGTCGTATTGCTCGGTGCACTCCGGGCAGTCTTCCAGATGCACTTTGATCTCCGCGATGTCCTCGCGGGTCAACGCACCATCGAGGTACTCGTAGATACGCTGCATCCGAGCATCGTCGCAGTCGCCCAATCCTTGGCAGCTCATTTCCTTTTCTCCTGTTTTTTGCTTGTGGCCGCGCCCACGGCCAAGGCCTTTTCTTCCGCGCCGGCGCTGATTCCCCGTTCTGCGGCGTAATCCGCCAGCAGATCGCGCAACATCTTCCTGCCGCGATGAAGCCGGGACATGACCGTGCCGATCGGGGTATTCATGATGTCTGATATTTCTTTGTATGCGAAGCCCTCGACGTCAGCGAAGTACACCGCGAGCCGGAATTCCTCCGGAATGGACTGCAGCGCGCTCTTCACGTCCGAGTCGGGCAAATGATCCAGAGCTTCCGCCTCCGCAGAGCGCAGCCCCGCGGATGTATGGGATTCCGCCCGCGCCAGCTGCCAGTCTTCGATGGAGTCCGAATTCGACTGCAACGGTTCGCGCTGTCGCTTCCGGTACAGGTTGATGTACGTGTTGGTCAGGATGCGGTACAGCCACGCCTTGAGGTTGGTACCCGGCTTGTACTGGTGGAAGGCCGAGAATGCCTTGGTGTAGGCCTCCTGGACCAGGTCCTCGGCGTCTGACGGATTCCTGGCCATGCGCATGGCAGCCGAATAGAGCTGGTCGACATATTGCATGGCGTCCCGTTCGAAGCGGGCCCTCCGCTGTTCGGGCGTCTCGCTTGCGAAGTCCACTGCCATCTCGACGTCGGCCTCAACAGTTGCGTCGCCGTCGGACGTTGCGTCCGTGACTTCCGTCGCTGCTTTGTACATGGCCGCTGCGGCCGGATCCATGGTGCTCATTGCATCCAAGTCTACTGTCACCCGCCGGGAGTCCAGTGGCAGCTCCCGCGCACGCGCCAAGCGTCCTTCGCGGTCCTTCACCAAGGCCAAAAAACCATCTCCACTCAAACGACACGACTAAGCGCGGCACAACGCACACGCCACAATCCAAGGTCCGGCCCAAACCGCACCTTCTTCTGACAACGGCAAGCTCCGGGCAAATATTCCGCAAAGATGCAAGACTAGATCCGACTGCACCCCGTGAACACCGCACCACTTCAACGCAGCACCACCTGAACACCGTGGCAAGCCATCCAGGAGGCAAAGACATGTCCCTCGTCCGTTTTCTCGCCAGGCCAATGTTGGCTTCCAGTTTTGTCGTCGCAGGGCTGGACAAGCTCAAGAATGCGGATGACACAGCCAAGCAGCTCTCTCCGCTGCTCCGCCGCGCTTCCGAGTCGCTACCTTTCCCGGCGAACGAGAAGATGCTGGCGCGGCTCATTGGCGGCACCCAGGTGGGGGCAGGCGCCCTGCTCGCCCTCGGCAAGTGCTCCCGGTTCTCGGCAACGCTGCTTGCGGGGATCTCGGTCCTGAACACCTTTGTTGAGTGGCGTTCTGCCGACATCAGCACGAAGGAAGGCCGGCTCGCCCGTCGCGCCCAGTTGCTCAAGAACATTTCCCTGACCGGCGGGGTTCTCCTTGCCGCCGTCGACACTGCCGGCAAACCGAGCCTCGCATGGCGCGCCGAACACCTCGCCATCGACGCCAAGAAGGCCACAGGCAAGCAGTTCAAGAAGACAGACCGGGCCGTCCGCAAGGCCGTAGACAACGCAGTTGGAGCATAAGGAAGCATGCCAGGAACCCCCGCCACGCAGACAGACGATTCAGGGACGAGCACAGCTTCCGCGCTTCCCCTGTGGCCCGCACCCTTCGCCAGCCACCCTGTGGATGCCACGGTCACGGTTCCTGGTTCGAAGTCGCTGACCAACCGCTATCTGGTCCTGGCGGCATTGGCCAACGGCCCCAGCAGGTTGCGTGCACCCTTGCATTCGCGCGATTCGGCGCTGATGGTCGAGGCCCTGCGCCGGCTTGGCGCCACCATTACAGAGGTTCCCGGCGATGGACAGTACGGACCGGACCTTGAAGTCACCCCGATCGACCCTGCGGCGGCGGCATCGGAGACCGCCATCGACTGCGGCCTGGCCGGCACGGTCATGCGCTTCGTGCCGCCGCTTGCGGCACTTCGCAACGGCGCTTCGGTGTTTGACGGCGATCCGCACGCACGCCAGCGTCCCATGGGCACCATCATCGAAGCCCTCCGGACCCTCGGAGTGGACGTCAGCGCCATGGACGGGAAGGCGCCGGGCTCCTTGCCGTTCAAGGTCTCCGGCACGGGCTCAGTGCGCGGTGGCCACTTGGTGATCGACGCGAGCGCTTCCTCGCAGTTCGTCTCCGCCCTGCTGCTCGTCGGTGCCCGTTTCGAAGAGGGCCTGCACCTCGAGCATGTCGGCAAGCCCGTGCCGAGCCTCGACCACATCAACATGACTGTGGCGGTCCTGCGCGGGGTTGGAGTCCAGGTAGATGACTCCGTGCCGAACCATTGGCGAGTCTCCCCCGGCGCCATCCAGGCGTTCGACGAGCGAATCGAACAGGACCTCTCCAACGCGGGTCCCTTCCTCGCCGCGGCGCTCGCCACGAAGGGAACCGTGCGGATCCCCAACTGGCCTGCCAGCACCACGCAAGTCGGAGATCTCTGGCGGAACATTCTTGCCACCATGGGCGCTACCGTCACGCTGGACAACGGGACCCTGACAGTCACCGGCGGTTCCGAGATCCTGGGCGCGGACTTCGACGAAACGAGCGAACTCGCCCCCACGGTAGCGGCATTGTGCGCCTTGGCAACCAGCCCTTCCCGGCTCACCGGCATCGCGCACCTGCGCGGACACGAGACGGACAGGCTGGCCGCGCTCGTCGCCGAAATCAACCGGCTTGGCGGCGACGCCGAGGAAACCAGCGACGGCCTGGTAATCCGGCCCGCAGCGCTGCACTCCGGCGTCGTGCATAGCTACGCCGACCACCGCATGGCTACGGCGGGCGCCATCCTTGGGCTCGCCGTCGAGGGTGTCCGGGTCGAAGACATCGCGACGACGTCCAAGACCATGCCCGAATTCCCGCAGATCTGGACGTCGATGCTCAGTGCAGGGCCAGCGGCCGCGGCCGCCGGTTCAACGGAGACAAGCAACTGACGATGGCCCGCGACGCACGCTCCTGGGATGAGTCCGACGTCCGGATCCGCCCCAACAAGAAGGGCACACGCCCCCGCACGAAGGACCGCCCCAGCCACGACGACGCCGTGATCGGGCGCATCGTCACCGTCGACCGCGGCCGCTACACCGCGATCGTGGATGAAAGCTCGGACAACGAGCGCATTGTCATTGCCGCCCGCGCACGGGAACTGAGGCGCTCCCCCGTGGTTCCGGGGGACTTCGTCGCGCTCGTCGGCGATGTTTCAGGAGCCCCGGACACCCTCGCCCGCCTCGTGCGGGTCGAGGAGCGGAAGACCCTCCTGCGGCGAAGTGCCGACGACACCGATCCGATCGAACGCGCCGTCGTCGCCAACGCCGATCAGCTCGTGGTGGTGGTGGCGGCCGCCAACCCGGAACCGCGTACCGGATTCATCGACCGCGCCCTCGTGGCAGCGTACGACGCCGGGATCGAGCCGCTGCTGCTCGTCACCAAAGCGGATGTCAAGGATCCGACGGAACTGCTCGCCAACTACGTGAGCCTGGGTTTCCCCATCATCATCAGCCGGACGGCCGACGCAGGCGCCTCCGGCATCGACGCCCGTTCGGACGACGGTCTGTCCGCACGCCTCGACAGTGACGCCGTCGGCCAGCTGCGGGACTACCTCGACGGCAAGGTCACCGTGCTCCTGGGCCATTCCGGCGTCGGGAAATCCACCATGGTGAATGCCCTGACCGGTGCCGAGCGCGCCACCGGCGGGGTCAACGCGGTGACGGGGCGCGGACGGCACACCTCGTCGTCTGCCCTTGCCCTGAAGCTCAGCGACGCCCCCGGCGGAAGCTGGATCATCGATACGCCCGGCATCCGTTCCTTCGGCCTCGCCCACGTGAACCCGGACCGCATCCTGCATGCCTTCCCGGACCTCGAACCCGGGACCGAAATGTGCGAGCGGGGCTGCAAGCACGATGCCAACGCTGTGCGGTGCGGGCTGGATTCGTGGGTCGCCGATGGCCACGCCGGTGAGTCGGGCCCGGCCCGCTTGGCATCGTTGCGCCGGCTTCTCGGCGCGGACCCGCGCATGGAAGCACAGGAAACCAAGGAACTGGGTACAGTCAACTAACTGCGCCGCTGCCGTCCTACCTCCCCGGCTCACCGGCGAAGAGACGGTAGTTTGGAACCATGACCCAACCCGATTCGAGCTACAACGACGACCTGCGGCTGGCACATGTCCTGGCCGACTCCGTCGATTCCCTGACAATGGAGCGGTTCAAGGCGCTGGACCTTCAGGTGGAGACCAAACCCGACCTGAGCCCAGTCACCGATGCCGACAAAGCCGCCGAGGAAGCGATCCGCGGGCAGCTTTCCCGTTCCCGCCCCCGTGACGCCGTCCTCGGGGAGGAATTCGGCAGCACGGGCCACGGCTCGAGGCGTTGGATCATCGATCCCATCGACGGGACCAAGAACTTCGTGCGTGGCGTACCCGTCTGGGCAACGCTGATCGCCCTCGTGGACGAGGGCGAGGTAGTGGTGGGGCTCGTGAGCGCTCCGGCGCTCGGCAAGCGTTGGTGGGCGGCCAAGGGCTCGGGCGCCTACATGGGCCGGTCGCTGGCCGCGGCCACCCGCTTGAAAGTTTCCAACGTGTCCCGGCTCGAAGACGCCTCGCTCTCCTACTCCGAGCTTTCCGAGTGGAAGCAGCACGGGAAGCTGGACAACTTCCTGGGCCTCGAGAACGATGTCTGGCGCAGCCGTGCGTACGGGGATTTCTGGTCCTACTGCCTCGTGGCCGAGGGCGCCGTGGACATCGCCGCCGAACCGGAACTCCAGGTCTACGACATGGCCGCCTTGGTGCCGATCGTGACCGAGGCCGGCGGACGCTTCACGTCCCTGGATGGCGCGGATGGCCCCTTCGGCGGAAACGCCGTCGCCACTAACTCGATCCTGCACTCCGAGGTCCTCAAGAGGCTCAACCCCGAACTCGACGACCTCCTCTAATCCGCCCATTCACTGAACAAACGACGGCGGACGCCCCCTTTCCGGGGCGTCCGCTGCTTTTTCTTCGGCGGAAGGCACATTTTTCGGGCGGTGTAACAATCCGCTTAACAATCGCGGTCACATTGGAACCGGCCTTGCCGGTGTCCTAATCTCTTTACAGGTCACGAGTGCCAGCGCGAAACCCCGGTTTGCTGGCCGGCAACCCTCCATCGCGGCGGGGTGCCCCGGGTGACGACCGGGCCGGTCCGGAACGGATGCGGCAAGCGCGGACCCCCTGCACGCAGGGGTCCCTCTTGAGTGAGGTCCCATGAGCACAGCCACAATTTCTTCCACGGCTCTTTCGCAGCACCATGATCCTGCGCAGCGGCACGGTGAGTCCCGGACTCCGGCATCGCGCCCATTGGCCGCCGTCACTGGAGCGGAGCTGCAGGCGCCCTTGATCCAGGGCGGCCAGATCCGCTACGCAAACCTCGACTACGGCGCTTCCGCGCCTGCACTGACCGTGGTCTCCGCATACCTCAACGAAATCCTGCCGTACTATGCGAGCGTCCACCGCGGCGCCGGCTATGCCTCGCAAATCAGCACCTCGGTCTACGAGAACGCCCGTAACATCGTCCGTGACTTCGTTGGCGGCAGGCCGGACGATTCCGTCATTTTCACGCGCAACACCACCGATTCCCTCAACCTGCTGGCGGGTTGCTTGCCGGTTGAGGACGGAAGGCATACCGGCGAAGTCCTGTACCTGGACATCGAGCACCACGCCAATCTGCTCCCATGGCAAGGTGTCCCCCATCGCAGCATCGTTGCCGCCGGAACATTGTCCGAGACTGTTGCCGCTGTCCGCACGGCACTCTCCCAGGGTGGCGTCAGCCTTCTGGCGGTCACCGGCGCGTCGAACGTGACCGGCGAGATCCTGCCCATCAAGGACCTCGCAGCCTTGGCCCACGAATTCGGGGCGCGGATCGTGGTGGACGCGGCGCAACTCGCCCCTCATCGCCGGATCGATATCGCCGCCGCGGAGGTGGACTACCTGGTCTTCTCGGGGCACAAGCTCTATGCACCGTTCGGTGCCGGCGTCCTGGTGGGGCGCCCCGACTGGCTCGACGCCGGCACACCGCACCTGGCAGGAGGCGGCGCCGTCCGCGAGGCACGCCTTGATTCCGTCAGCTGGGCCACGGGGCCGGCAAGGCACGAAGGGGGCTCTCCGAACGTGCTCGGCGCGGCCACCCTGGCCCGGGCCACACAGGTCATTGCCAGCCTCGACCACGAAGAATGGCACGCCCACGAGGCCGCCATCCGCTCGCACCTGGTCGAGGGCCTCAAGCAAATCGACGGCGTGACCGTGCACCAGATCTTCAGCGACACGGATCCCCAGGACACGATCGGCGTCGTGAACTTCTCGCTCCAGGGCTACGACGCCGGACTCGTCGCGGCCTATCTCGCGGCCGAGCACGGCATCGGCCTGCGGGACGGACGCTTTTGCGCCCACCCCCTGCTCAAGCGCCTTGGCCTTCCCTCCGGATCGCTGCGAGCCAGCTTCGGCGTGGGGTCGCGTTTGGAAGACGCCACCCGGCTCATCGCGGGCATCCAGGCCCTCAAAAGCAACGGCCTCGGCTGGGACTACGTGGTGGATGCCGGCCGTTGGGTGCCCGCGAACGATCACCGCAGCTACCCGGAGTGGGCTCCCAATACTCCCGGGACCGCAGGCGCCGCACCCTGCAGCACCGACTGATTGCGATAGATTCGTAGGGTATTTTTCCTGTCCTACGAAGGAGTCCCCGCGTGGCCCCGCGACCCAAAGGCACCTCAGCCGGCCCCAAGCTTTATGAGGAACGCCGACTCGAACTCGGTCGGAGTTTCCAGGACGGCGGAGAACACTATGAGCGGGTCCGACCGGGCTACCCGGCGGATTCAGCCGACTGGCTGCTGCCGGAGGGGGCTCGGGACGCGGCAGACATCGGCGCCGGCACCGGAAAGTTCACCTCGCTGCTCGTCGAGCGGGGGCTGGCGGTGTCGGCAGTGGACCCCTCCACGGACATGCTCACCCAACTGCGCAAAGCGTATCCACAGGTGATCGCCCTGGAGGGCACGGCAGAGGCAACCGGGCTGGCGGACTCAGCATTCGACGTCGTCAGCGTTGCCCAAGCCTGGCACTGGTGCGATCCGCTCGCCGCGAGCACTGAGATCGCCCGGATCCTTCGACCCCACGGCGTCATCGGCTTGATCTGGAACCAATTGGACACTTCGGTGCCCTGGGTCCATCGCCTGTCCCGCATCATGCATGCCGGCGATGTCCACAAACCGGACTTCCGGCCAGTGGTGGGCCCCGAGTTCACCGGCCTCGAAAACCACGTCACGCGCTGGGAGGATCCCTTGGCTCCGGCAGACATCCTCGAACTCGTGAAGTCGCGCAGCTATTATCTCAGGGCGAACGATGCCACCCGGGCGAAGGTCATGGGCAATCTCCGGTGGTATCTCTTCGAACATCTGGGCCATGCAGAGGACAAGGTCATCCCCCTGCCCTATCTCACGCAGAGCTGGCGGGCGCGCAAAGCCTGATGCCGCCGGCACACGATAGGCTTGGAACCGTGAAGACCAGTGCGCCCTCCTCCTCCATCGAGGACTACGTCAAGGTCATCTACTCCTTTACGGAGTGGCAGGACAAACCCATCACGTCCTCACAGCTCGCGCAGCGGCTCGGTGTCGCCAACTCCTCCGTCTCGGAGATGGTCCGCAAGCTCAAGGACCAAGGCCTGGTGGACCACCAGCCGTACAGCGCCATCACTTTGACCCCCCAAGGAATGCATCTTGCCCTGGGCATGGTCCGCCGGCACCGCCTGATCGAAACCTACCTGGTGAGGGAGTTGGGCTACAGCTGGGATGAAGTCCATGACGAGGCCGAAATGCTCGAGCACGCTGTCTCGGACACCTTCATCGATCGCATGGCCGCCAAATTGGGCAACCCGGGACGCGATCCCCATGGTGACCCCATCCCCGCCGCGGACGGTTCGGTGAGCCTGCCGCACGCGCACCGGATGATCGAGCTCGACGACGGCCATTCCGGCAAGATCACCCGGATCAGCGACGAAAACCCTGAGCTGTTGCGCTACCTTTCAGCCGAGGAAATCGACCTCGACGCCAGCATCGAGGTGATTGGCCGCAAGCCGTTCGGCGGTGCGCTGGTGGTCCGGATCGGGAAGGGCCCGGGAAGCCGCGATTACGATCTCGCGGACGAGGTCGCTTCCGCGCTCTGGGTGGCCACCGACGCCGAACACGAAGGCTGCGTCCTCGCGGAAAGCTGACGGAACCGTCACAGCGTCTTGGAGCGCACTGTTCAGGCGCGCTGGGCAGCCGTCCCGCCGTCGTCGGGGGCTGGACCTTGCGACGAGTCCACTACCGCCGCGCCCACCACCGGGTTCCGGATCCCGACGGCGGATGCCACCGCGCCGAGGAAGAACAGCGAGGCGGTGACCACCACGGCATTCATGAGGCCTTGGCGGCTGAAGACAGGACCGATGATGAGCCCGGCAAACGCGATGCAGATCAAGCCTGCGATCCGGGCAACGGCGTTGTTCACAGCGGAACCGATCCCCGCCTCTTGAGTCGGTACCGCGCCGAGGATGGCCGCGGTCAGGGGCGCCACCAAGGTGCTGAGGCCGATCCCGAAGACGATCTGCCCGGGCAACACTTGGGTCCAGTAGTTCAAGGGCTCCTGGACGGCCAAGGTCATGAGGAACCCGACCCCGCAGATGAACGGACCGGCCGTCATGAACCACCGCGGACCGTACTTGCCCGCCAGTCCCCCGAAGAATGAAGCCGTGAGCATCAGGAGGACAGTCGCGGGAAGCAACGCGATGCCCGCGGTGGTGGCTTTCATCCCTCCCACTTGCTGCAAGTAGATGCCTACGGCGAAGAAGCCCAATGACAGGGCACCGTAAATGGCGAGCGTGGCGATGTTTCCCCAGCCGAAATTGCGGATGCCGAAGAGCCGCAGGGGAAGCATCGGTTCCGGGGTCCTGGCTTCGTGGACCAGGAAGAGGGCCAACCCTACGGCCCCGAGGGCGAGCGGCATCCAGACGACCATGTTACTCCAGCCCATGCGCCCCTGTTCGATGAAGGCGTAGACCGGACCGCCCAGGCCCACCATGGCCAGGAACGCGCCGAGGTAGTCGATCTTCTTGCTCCTGTCCACGGCGGCATCGGACTTCCGCAGCCCGGCGAGGATCGGCCAGACTGCAACGGCAGGAATCACATTGATGAAGAAGATTACGCGCCAGGACAGCAGATCGACCGATGCGCCGCCGATCAGCGGAGCGACGATGGCGGCCGCGCTGGTCCAACCGGACCATTGGCCGATTGCCTTGGACTGCGCGGGCCCGGAGAAGAACGTAACGATCATGGCAAGCGAACTCGGGACGAGCAAGGCCCCGGCAATCCCCTGGAGGGCCCGCGAAACCACCAGCACCTCGCCGTTCCAGGCGAGGCCGCACGTGACGGAGGTAAGGGTGAAGCCGGCGAGTCCCCATTCCAGGATGCGGGCGCGGCCGAAGTGGTCGGACAGGGATCCGGCCACCAGGATCAGCGCGCCCAGGGTCAGCAGGTAGGCATCCACCACCCATTGCTGGATAACGAGGCCGCCACCCAGTTCGCGGCCGATCGCGGGGAGCGCGAGGTTCACCACGAAGCCATCCAAAATGGCGATGAAGGAAGCCACAATAGCCACAACAAGGACCCGCTTTTGAAGCGGGGTGCTTGGCAGCAGGGCCGCTGCGTCGGTCATGAGCACAGCCTACGCCTGCTTGTCCTTTGCCGTCCGGATTCCTGCCCGGTCCTGCGGCGGTTCTGCCGCAGTTCTGCAACGGCGAAAGTCCCGTATCGTTGAATGGTGATTAGCAGACGTGACGCCGCACTGGCCCTTGATATCCCGATGGAAATGGCCCAACGCCACGGCATCCCCTCCAGGCTTTCACAAGCCGAGCTGAGGGAGCTGCAAGACAATCCACCGCCATGGCTCGTCCAATCCCGCGCCAACCGTACCGGCAAGCGTCCCGTGTGGGTGCACCTCAGCTGCGTGGTGTGCGGCTACACCGAGGCCGCGCGTCCCAAGAAATGGTGGCCCGAGTTCACCTACGTCTTCTGTGGCCACCACCGGAACAGCGAGGTTCCCGGAATCCTGCCTGGAGAGGTCCGGAGCGAGTACGAGGGAATCGGCTCCCGGTTCGTGGGTATCGTTGACGTTCCGGCGTCCGAAGCCTAAATACTGGGCGTTTGGGGGCCGGTTGATTTCGCCTGAAACAGGCGTAGCTTACAAAGAGAGGGCCCTTCAGGACCCTCTTTGCAGGATCTTCACGGAAGACCCGTAGTTAGGGAGCATGACATGCCTGACAAAGCGCCGCACCAGCACGAGGCGAAGAAGAGTATGAAGTCCATCAAGGAGAAACGGGCAGTGAAGCGTGCCAAGCACGAATCCGACGCCGCTGCCGATCCGGTGGCCCACTTGAGGATGAGGAAGAAGTAGCAAAAAAAGCCGGAGCCATTG